>JAHHRX010000004.1 GCA_020025545.1 Oscillospiraceae bacterium
CAGTGAACACTAGAACCTGAATCTAGCGAGTCTACCAATTCCACCACTCGCCCATTTTCAATTTCAGCCGTGAGCTCTCGCTCAACGCTTGAATATGATACCACGCAATCTGCCATTTGTCAACAACTTTTTGTCGGTTCCTGAAAGTTTCTATTCCTTGCAGGAAAGCATACAAGGATAGCCCTTCTGCATCCACTTTACGGCCATCAAACCGCACTTCAAAAGGATCCACCACGAAAACTCCTCCGATCTGCAAAAACACTTCCCTTTTCTCTCAAAAAATGCTATACTGTACAAAATACCAAATGGGGGTTATTTCATGGAGTTTTTACCTATTTGCAGGCGGGATATGCTGGATCGCGGCTGGGAGCAGTGTGATTTTGTATATGTGATCGGCGATGCCTATGTGGATCACCCCTCCTTTGGCCACGCCATTATCAGTCGGATTCTGGAAAGCCACGGTTATACCGTCGGCATTATTTCTCAGCCTAACTGGAGGGATCCTGCCTCTATCAATATTTACGGAAGGCCCCGTCTTGGCTTTTTGGTTACCGGCGGCAACATTGACCCCATGGTAAACCACTATTCCGTCAGCAAGCACCGCCGCAAAACCGATGCCTATACCCCAGGCGGTGTCATCGGCAAGCGCCCTGACAATACCACTGTTGTCTACTGTAATCTGATTCGGCAGACCTACAAGGATGTCCCCATTCTCATTGGCGGCATCGAAGCCAGTCTTCGCCGGCTGGCGCACTATGATTATATGTCCGACAGCCTCAAGCGTTCCATTCTTCTGGATTCTCAAGCGGATCTTCTGCTCTACGGCATGGGTGAAAAGAGCATTGTAGAGGTGGCAGATGCCCTCAATTCAGGTCTGGACGTGAAGGACATCACCTATATTGACGGTACGGTATTCAAAACGCATGAGCTGGACGACAGCCTGCCTACCATCGTGCTTCCCTCTTACGATGCACTGAAGGACAACCGCCGTATCTATGCAGAGTCCTTCCGGGTGCAATACGGAAACTGTGATCCCTTCACTGCAAAACGTCTGGCTGAGCCTTATGGCAAGGAATTTGTTGTGCAGAACCCGCCCCAGAAGCCGCTTACTACGGAAGAAATGGATGCGGTCTACGATTTGCCCTACTGCCGCAACTATCATCCCAGCTATGAAAAACTGGGGGGCGTGCCCGCAATCGAAGAGGTGAAATTCAGCCTTGTAAGCAACCGGGGATGCTTTGGTGCCTGTTCTTTCTGCGCGCTTACTTTCCATCAGGGGCGAATCGTGCAGGTTCGCAGTCATGAATCCATTCTCAAGGAAGCAGAGCGAATGGTGAAAGACCCGGATTTTAAGGGATACATCCACGATGTAGGTGGCCCTACCGCCAATTTCCGCCATCCCGCCTGCGAAAAGCAGATGAGCAAGGGAGCCTGTCCCCATCGCCAGTGTCTCTACCCCACTCCCTGCAAAAACATAAATGCGGATCACTCCGACTATGTGGCGCTCCTGCGGAAGCTGCGGAAGATCCCGGGCGTTAAAAAAGTCTTTGTCCGAAGCGGCATCCGTTTTGACTATCTGCTGGCAGACCGTAAGGATACTTTCTTCAAGGAACTGGTGCAGTATCATATTTCCGGTCAGCTGAAGGTTGCTCCGGAGCATGTTGCCGATGCTGTTCTCTGCCGCATGGGAAAGCCCAGAAATGCAGTTTATAATCGCTTTGTTGACAAATATTTTGCCCTCAACAAGCAGTATGGCATGAACCAGTATCTGGTTCCCTACCTCATGTCCAGTCATCCCGGCTCCACCATGAAAGAGGCCGTGGAACTGGCAGAATACATCCGGGATATGGGCTACAATCCCGAGCAGGTGCAGGACTTCTACCCCACCCCCTCCACCCTATCCACGGTGATGTATTATACCGGTCTGGACCCCAGAACCATGGAAAAGGTCTATGTCCCCACAGATCCCCACGAAAAGGCCATGCAGCGAGCCCTGATCCAGTACCGCAATCCCAAAAACTACTATCTTGTAAAGGAAGCGCTTCTGAAGGCCCATCGGGAAGATCTCATCGGCTCCGGTCCCAAATGCCTGATTCGCGCCGTGCCGCCAAAGGCAGGTTCTTATTCTGCGCCCCCTAAAAAGTATGCAGCTCCCGGAAAGGGCAGCAGCAAGCCTAAGGGTGCTTCCCGTCAAAGCCGTCCGGCACCTAAAAAAGCACCGCCCAAAGCCCCAGCCGCAAAAGGCAAAAAGAGAAGATAACCGTCAGCAGCACCCTGTTTCAGAGGGTGCTGCTTTTCCGTTGGACACATTTTTAAAAATCTGTTCTGTGCGGGTGCATTTTCCCATAGGATGTTCCATACATCTGAAATTGAGGTGGTACTATGGAAAATTCGGCTAATAAAATCACACTGCGGGGAGAACTGGAACAACTGCCCATTTTCTCCCACGAAAATCACGGGAAGAAATTTTACCGTTTTACCCTTGTAGTTCCCCGGCTTTCCGGGAATGTGGACACTTTGCCGGTCATCGCTGAGGAACAGGTGCTTTGCAGCATGGATCTTACCGGCGGCGAAATGCTCACGGTAACCGGTCAGATCCGCTCCCACAACTACCGTCAGGGCGGTGCAAGGCATCTTCTCATTTTTGTATTTGCAAACAGCATCCTCTGTGAGGACGGGGAACCGATCAACGATGTTTCCGTGGAAGGGCCGCTGTGCAAGGAGCCCATCTATCGCCGCACTCCCCTGGGGCGGGAAATCTGCGATGTGATGCTGGCCGTCCCCAGAGCCTTTAAGCGGGCGGACTATCTGCCGTGCATTCTATGGGGGCGGACTGCCAGCGAGGTATCTCTATGTCACACACGGGATCACATCCACATCAGCGGCAGGCTTCAAAGCCGTACTTACACAAAGCTGACTCCGGAGGGTACCGAAGAACGGACCGCCTATGAAATTTCTGCTCTCTCAGCAGAAATATCCGAGGATCCAATTTAAGAAAAAGCAAACAAGCATACCGACAGCGGTGGGCAGGACAAATGCCGCCGCTGTTTTTTTCAGGCTTCCGGTCTCCTTGTAAATCGTCACCAGCGTGGTTCCGCAGGGCCAGTGGAACAGCGTAAACACCATGGTACAGATGGCAGTTTTCGCTGACCATCCGGCAGCAAGGATCAGCTCCTCCTCCATGCCTGTGATTGCATGAAGGCTTCCAAGGCCGGAAAGTCCCATGAGAATCACAGGTACTACCAGCTCATTTGCCGGCATAGCAAGGATAAACGCCAGCAAAATTATGCCGTTCATGCCCAGCTTCCGGGCAAATGGGTCTAAAAATCCTGTTGCTATGCCCATCAGCTGCGTGTGCGCCACCAGCCAAAGGATGATTCCGGCAGGCGCCGCAATTTTCAGTGCCCGCCAGCCGATTTTAACTGTTCTGTCAAATACGGAGCGCACCAGCACCTGCATCACCCGAGGTCTGCGGAAAGGCGGCATTTCCATAAGAAATGTGCTTTCCCTGTGGCGCAGCACCGTTTTGCTGAGGACCCCGGAAACCGCCATGGCTCCCAGAACCCCGAGAATCAAAAAACCTGCTACCAGCAGCGCCGCAACGCCTCCGTGGAAGAAAAGTCCTGCCAAAAGGATCAGCGTGGGAAATCGCCCGTTGCAGGGGATCATGGCATTTGTGAGGATGGCAATCAGTCGCTCCCTTGGGGAAGCAATAATCCGGCAGCCCGTGACGCCTACCACATTGCAGCCCAAACCCATACACATGGTAAGTGCCTGTTTTCCGCAGCCTCCGCAGCGGCGCATCCCGCCATCCAGCAGAAAAGCCATTCGGGGCAGATACCCCACATCCTCAAGCAGTGTAAAAAGCGGGAAAAAGATTGCCATAGGCGGCAGCATAACAGAAATCACCTGCGCAGAAGTTGCATAAGCCCCGTCAATCAGCATGCCCTGAAGCCACTCAGGAAATCCACGGCAAAGCTGACGCAAAGATGTATAGCCCTTGTCAAACAGCGTGTGCAGCATCTCTGACGGAACATTGGCGCCCCAAATGGTAATCCATACCAGTAAAAACAGCAGCCCCAGCAATATGGGGATACCGTAGCGACGGCTTACCAAAATCTTATCTACTTTCAGCCGCAGCTCATCTTTGTTCTTTTCGGTTTTTACACAGAGTCCGGCAATCCGTTCGGCTTCTGAAATGACATCCACTTCCGGATTGATGGTTTCCGAGACTGCATAATTCCTTTGCTCCAAAAGAGCAATTAAGCGATCCAGTCCCTGCTTCTTACCGGCAGCTGCCAGAATTACCTGTGCACCGAAGTTTTCCGACAGCGTCTTTGCATCAATACGGATGCCTTTTCGCTTGGCTTCGTCCATAAGATTGACACAGAGTATCATTTTCTTTGTTATTTTTCGGATTTCCAACGCCAATATCAGCGATCGTTCCAGGCTGGTTCCGTCGCAGATCACCACGGTACAGTCCGCTTGGCCGGACGATATATACTCTGCCGCAATTTGCTCGTCTTCACCGCCGCCGGAAAGAGCGTATGTTCCCGGCAGGTCTACAAATTCATAAATTTGGTTTCCCTGTCGGTGTCTGCCTCGGGCCACGCTTACGGTTTTTCCGGGCCAGTTTCCCGTGTGCTGGTGCATACCTGTAAGCGCGTTAAACAGGGTGGATTTTCCAACATTGGGGTTCCCCGCCAATGCTATGGTCATCTTTTGCGGCTCAGTCTGCTTCACAGAATGCGAACCCGGATATTTTCTAAATCCCGGGTTCGCATGGCTATCATGGTCTGCCGAAGCTCCACCGCTGCAACGCCGCCGTCAGGGCTTCGGTATCGGCATGTCACCTCCGTCCCCGGCACAAATCCGAAGGCGTGAAGGCGTTTTATAAGGCTTTCTCCACAGTCCATAGCCGTTACGGAGCCTTTTACATCATTGGGTACTTGGGAAAGTTTTCGTTCCATAATCAATCCTCCCATCTTTTTAGTACCATCATAGCCGCAAAAAACAAAAGTGTGCAGATCAATCTTCCAATTTTCGAAACTTTGTGGTAGAATCATGCCATGAGGTGCTTTGCTATGAAAGAAAAAGTTCAATCTATTATCGATATTCTAAAAAATCGTTATCCGAATCCCCTGTGTGCCCTGCACTATACCAAGGATTACGAGCTGATGATCGCCGTCCGTCTGTCTGCCCAATGCACGGACGCCCGGGTGAATCTGGTCACCCCCAAGCTCTTTGAAACATATCCCACACTGGAAGCCATGGCAGAAGCGGACATCGGTCACATTGAGGAGCTGGTTCATTCCTGCGGCTTCTATAAGCACAAAGCAAGAGACATTGTGCTGGGCTGCCAGATGCTTCTGAATGATTATGGCGGAAAAGTCCCCGGTACCATGGAGGAGCTGCTGAAAATTCCCGGTGTGGGGCGTAAAACCGCAAATCTCCTGCTGGGAGACCTCTATCGTGTTCCCGGCAGCGTGGTCTGTGACACCCATTGCATCCGCATCTGCGGACGGCTGGGGCTGAGCCACGGCAAGGAGCCGGAAAAGGTAGAAATGCAGCTGCGTCAAATTCTTCCCCCTGCGGAAAGCTCCGATTTCTGCCACCGTATTGTCCTTTTCGGCCGTGAAATCTGCACCGCCAGAAATCCCAAATGCGCAGAATGTCCCCTGGCTGTCCATTGCGGCGAAATCAATCAGGCATAAGTACATACTTCCCTCCCCGCAGGCATAGGATAAATGCGGGGAGGGATTTCTTTTGCACAAAAAGCTGCCTATTTTCTACAGTGCCATGCTGCTGACAGTGGTAAACCTGCTGCTGCGGCTTGTGGGTACCTGTTTTCAAGTATATCTGTCCGGCAGGATCGGCGCTGAGGGCATCGGTCTGCTGCAGTTGGTGATGAGTGTCGGTTCCTTCGCCATGGTAGGAGGCATGGCCGGCATCCGCACGGCAACCATCTATCTGACCGCTGAAGAATACGGAGCAAAGCACAAAGGCGGCACCTATTGGCTTCTTTCCGGATGCAGTTTTTACAGCATTCTTTCCAGCGCTGCCGTTGGCGGGGGCATATACATATTTGCACCATACATTGCAACAAACTGGATTGGTAATGCGCAAATCGTTGAGTCCGTCCGATTATATGCAGCCTTTCTTCCGGTAAACTGTCTGTGCGGTGTTCTCTCCGGATATTTTACCGGAGCTAACCGAATCGGGACTCTGGCAGCCGTTGAGGTTGCCGAACAAATTTGCAGCATGATTTGCACCACTGCTCTGCTTGGACTGTGGGCAGGCAGTATTCCTGAGCGAGCCTGCCTTTCTGTGGTTTTAGGCAGCGGTTTGGGTGCCTGCGTTACCCTCGTGAGCCTGATGATCCTGCGGATTGCCGAAAAGCCGGAGCCGTCCCCCCGCATACCGGTAACCAATCGGATTTTGCAGGCCGCCGTTCCTCTGGCGCTGGCAGATGATCTCCGCACCGGCATCTCCACACTGGAGCAGATCATGGTTCCCAAACGGCTGGCACTGTACCCGGCGCTCCTCTCACCACTGGCGGCCTTCGGCACAATATATGGCATGGTTTTCCCTCTGCTTATGTTCCCGGTTGCAATCCTTTACGGACTAACGGAGCTGCTGGTGCCTGAGCTCGCCCGATGCAAGGCATCCGGCAGCACCAAACGAATCTCTTATTTGGTGCAGAAGAGTCTGCGGGTCACACTTTTTTACGGTCTTATCTGCAGCGGGCTTCTCTACCTGTGTGCCGATGACCTGTGCCGCATTCTCTTTCAGAGTGAACTTGCCGCCCGGTATCTCAAAGCTTTTGCGCCTCTGGCGGTCATGCTATACTGCGATACCGTCACCGATGCCATGATCAAAGGGCTGGGCCAGCAAAAAGCCTCGGTGCGGTATAACATCCTTACAAACTCTCTGGATGTATTTTTACTCTATCTTCTTCTCCCGGTGTACGGTATCGGCGGTTACTGTGTCAGCTTTGTTATCACCCATATGCTGAATTTCTGTTTAAGTATTCGCAGATTGCTGAAAATCAGCGGAAAAATATCAAACATCATCACTCCCCTGCTGGCACTTCCCTCTGGGGCTTTCGCCGTCTGGATAGCATCATTGCTTTCCGTGACAGGTGCAAAAGCAGCCGCATTTCTGATTATTCTCTTTTGCCTGCTGATTCTTCTGCAAGTAATCAGACGGGAGGACTTTATCTGGCTCAAGGGTCTCATAAAGCGAACGGAAGCCTCATAAAATGCATCCAGATATGCAAAAAGTCCGGGTATTTCCCGGACTTTTCATTTATGGAATTTCAATTAAAGAGCCTTTAGCGTTTCCAGCAGCAGCTTCCATGTTCTTTCGGTAGAAGCAATGTCCAGCTTTTCGCGGCTGGTGTGGATATCCTTCATGTTGGGTCCAATGGATACACAGTCGATACCGGGCAGCTTCTCACCCAGCAGGCCACACTCAAGGCCAGCATGTATGGCAACCACCTGCGGCTCCCTGCCATACATTCGTGTGAAGGTTTCCACCATCAGATCCCGCAGGCGGGAATCCTTCTTGTACTCCCAGGCGGGATAATCGCCCATCTGGGTATAAGCACCATCATAGAACTGGGCAAGCTCCCTCAGTTTTCCAAGGAGGTCGCACTTTTCACGATTGACGCTGCTACGCACGGCAAAGGTAAGGGTCGTTTCCTCATCGTTCAGCCGCAGAACGCCAAGATTCAGGCTGGTCTGCACCAGGCCCTTAATATCCTTGCTCCATGCCTGGATCCCGTTGGGAACCGCATTCAGCACTGCAACCACCTTGGCGCTGCACTCGGTAGTAAGCGCATTGCCGCCCATGGCATCCACATCGTCACCCCGAACCACCGCATTGGGCTCGTCGTACTGCTCCCGGATCTCCTTCTGAAGCTGCTGAGCAATGTCATTGATTCGCTCCAGATTGATACCCAAAGCCACAAAGCTCACCGTACAGGATCTGGGGATGGCGTTATCCTGCTCACCGCCGGAAAGCTGCGTGATACACAGGGGCATCAGCTTCTGAACACGGCTCAGGAATTCGCCCATAACCTTGTTGGCGTTGGCACGGTTCTTATGGATTTCCGCACCGGAGTGACCGCCTGTGAGTCCTTCCACTGTCAACCGGACACAGGGGCCATAGACAACACGGCGCTCTGCAGGCAAATGAATCGTACCCCTTGCACCGCCGGCGCAGGAAACCGTAAATACGCCCTCATCCTCAGAATCCAGATTGATAAGGGTTCTGCCCCGGAACGCAGAAAGATCTACACCGGTAGCGCCCTCCATTCCGATTTCCTCATCCACTGTAAGGATGATTTCCAGAGGGGGATGCGGAATGGACTTATCTGCCAGAAGTGCCAAGCAGTAGGCAACAGCAATGCCGTCATCACCGCCCAAAGTGGTACCGTTGGCAAAAACATACTCATTATCATGGTCGATTTCCAGGCCGTCCGTCTCCATGTTGATTCGGCACCGCTCATCCGTTGCGCAGACCATATCCATGTGTCCCTGCAAAATGACCGGCTCGTGATCTTCATAGCCGCAGGTACCCTCCTGGAACATGACGACATTATTGAGTTCGTCCTGTACATAGCGGATTCCATGCTCTTTTGCAAAGGAAACCAGATAGTCACTGATCATCTTTGTATTCCGGGAACCATGAGGAATGGAACAGATTTTTTCAAAATACGCAAAAACAGAAGCAGGCTCCAGACCTGCCAGCTTTACAGCATCCATAGTAACACTCCTTATCATTGTTTTTCTAGTATTCTACCACAGAGAAGTGGGAATGTCCATAAAAATAACCACAGAGCAACGCCCTGTGGTTATCTCTTTATAGATTAGAAGAAGCTTAGAGACAGAGTCAGGAGAGCCCAAGCCAAAGCAATCCACTTGGTTGCAGAAGCCAGCATCTTGTCGAGGCTGCCACGCTTGCTCTTGCTGAGGTAAGTATCTGCATTGCCGCCTGCGATAGCGCCGGACAGACCAGCCTCTTTGCCGGACTGGAACAGAACGACAAGAATCAGAGCAACGCTGGCGATGACCTCAAAAACGGTCAAGACAATCTTCAAAGTATCCATTTCTCAAACCTCCCTCCAACGGGTGTTACATAATCTATGACATTATACCATACAGGAATACAAATTGCAAGCAAAATCACAACTTTTTTGTTTTTTACTTCTGCACCCAGTTGCCAGAAGACAAACAGTTAAGATACGCTTCGATAAAGGGATCCAATGCACCGTCCATAACAGCATTCACGTTGGAGCTTTCGCAACCGGTGCGGGTATCCTTCACCAGTGTGTAAGGCATAAAGACGTAGTTTCGGATCTGGCTGCCCCACTCGATCTTCTGCTGGACACCCTTGATATCGGAAATCTTATCCAGATGCTCCCTTTCCTTGATCTCTACCAATTTACTGCGAAGCATACGAAGACAGGTTTCCTTGTTCTGGAACTGGCTGCGCTCAGTCTGACAGGAAACCACAATACCGGTAGCCTTGTGGATCAGACGAACAGCAGAAGAAGTCTTGTTGATGTGCTGACCGCCGGCACCGGAAGAACGGAACACCTGCATTTCATAATCCTCGGGACGGATTTCTACATCATTGCTGTCATTTTCAATATCGGGAATCACCTCGATCGCAGAGAAAGAGGTCTGGCGGCGGGCATTGGCGTCAAAAGGAGAAACACGAACCAAACGGTGCACACCATTTTCGCCTTTCAGGAAGCCGTAGGCATTCTCGCCCTCGATCAGGATATCCGCCGACTTGAGTCCCGCTTCATCGCCTTCCTGATAGTCCATGATCTTGTAGGTGAAACCATGCCGTTCGGCCCAGCGTGTATACATACGGTACAACATCTGGCACCAGTCCTGCGCTTCGGTGCCGCCTGCGCCGGCGTGGAAGCTCATCAGAGCATTATTCTTATCGTAATGACCGGTCAGAAGCGTCTCCAGACGGCACTGCTCCATTTCCTCAGCAAGATTTTCAAAGCCCTCTTTGAGTTCGGACAGCATGGAGTCGTCATCCTCTTCCGCAGCCATCTCACAAATGGTAATCATATCTTCCCAAGCACTCAGCATTTTGTGGTAGCGCTCAATCTTGCTCTCGGTAATCCGGGTTTTCACCACGATCTTCTGGCTCTTCTCAGGATCATCCCAAAAGCCGGGCGCTTCCTGCATAGCGTGGAGCCGTTCCAGTTCGTCCTTCAATCCTTCCAGATTCAGGGATTCTGACAGGCCATCCAGACTGGGCTTCATGTCGTTTAATTTCTGCTTATAATTATCAAATTCAATATTCATGTAGCTACTCTCATTTCCTCTTGTATCAGCATTTTGATTTATTATATCCGAAAAGTAAGAATATGTAAAGAGTTTCAAAAAATATTCACAGATTTGGGTACAATTGTTTTGTATTTGTACCGCCATACCACAGCGTTTTACCGTCATTGATTATAATTGACAGAAAATGAGCCGATATTTCATTGACAGCAGGTAAAATATCCGCTACAATATATCTACTTATTTGTCTCTGTAGCTCAGCAGGATAGAGCATTCGCCTCCTAAGCGAAAGGTCGGGCGTTCGAATCGCCCCAGGGACGCCAAAAACCGTCTGCTTTTAAAGCAGACGGTTTTTATACGTTACAAAGGTCATCCATGAGAATCTCACGGATATTTTCATCAATGCATCGCTCCAAATACGCAAATACCGGTATCACCACAGCGCTTCGTTCCGCAGCACCGGAACGAACCACCAACAATGCACCTTAGGCTTGCGGATATCACAGTCGATCGCAAGAGTCCGCTTTCCTGCCTCCGCCAGAAAAACGGACAAATTTACAGCCGTTACACTCTTTTCTGCACCCGGCGCGGAAGATGTTACCATAAGCACATCAACCTTAAATAATACCACTATGGATATTTTTCAAATGAATGATTTCTTTTTTAGGATTTTGTGGTAGAATATCCGAGAGGTGATCTCATGAAGCAATTGCTTTTGTTTTTTATCCTGCCAATGCTGCTGTCAGGCTGTTTTGGCGGAACCGGGAAAGAACACACATCTCCTGCGGAAACAGTCGCTTCCGCTCCCCTGCCTTCTCAAATGACAGAACCCCCAACTGTACCATCCACAGATCCGCCTGAGAGTTTTGTAACGCTGTTGGAGCAAATGTCTTTGGAGGAAAAAGTCGGGCAGCTTTTTATAGCACGTTTCCCGGATTCGTCTGCCAAAGACGATATCACAAAATACCATCTGGGCGGCTTTGTCCTCTTTGCCAAAGATTTTCAAAATGAAACCAAGGATTCCATCGGTCAGGAGCTTTCTGCACTCCAGTCTGTCTCCAGAATTCCTCTGCTTTTCGCTGTGGACGAGGAAGGCGGCCAAGTGAATCGAATCAGCAAATACCCGGCTTTCCGTCCGAAGCCTTTCCCATCTTCCAGATTCCTATATGAAAAAGGCGGGCTGGACGCAATACGAACCATAGAAACAGAAAAGGCTCAGCTGCTGAATTTGCTCGGCATCAATGTAAATCTGGCACCGGTATGCGATATTACCACAAACCCTGCCGCTTTTATGTACAATCGTTCTTTGGGGCAATCGCCAGCCATCACCGCTCAATATGTCCAGACCGTTGTAAAAATCATGTCACAGCACAATGTAGGCGCTGTATTGAAGCATTTCCCGGGATACGGCAATAATACTGACACCCACACCGCAATTGCCGTAGACAACCGTCCTCTGGAAACACTGGAAAAAGAAGACCTTGTTCCCTTTTCTGCCGGAATTAGCGAAGGATGCCATGCGATTATGATAAGCCATGTGTATATAAATGCGCTGGATTCCCAAATGCCTGCGACACTATCCCCTGCAGTACATGAATACCTGCGCAATACCATGCACTTTAACGGTGTCATCATAACCGATGATCTGTCCATGAAGGCGATCACCGACACCTACGGTGCCGATGAAGCCGCAGTATTGGCAGTGCTGGCAGGAAATGATTTGCTTTGCTCCACTGAATACAACCAGCAATACGAAGCCGTTTTGTCTGCTGTCCGAAGCGGAAGAATACCGGAAGCCACGCTGAACCGGGCTGTAGCGCGTGTTCTGCATTGGAAATCTGAACTGAGCCTTCTCAAATAAGTACTGAATCTTTAAGAGGATATTATGAATAAGAAGAAAAGCATAAAAAGCCTGAAGGAGTTTTTTCTGATTACCATCGGGACAGCCATTGTAGCATCTGCGGTATTTTTCTTTTTAATACCGAGTCATCTTTCCATCGGCAGCATCTCCGGACTTGCGGTGGTGCTGGCTAACCTTATTCCCCTGCCGGTTTCTATGATCACTATGGTTTTAAACCTATTGCTGCTCGTTGTGGGATTTATCTTTATCGGCAAGGAATTCGGCGGAAAAACAGTCTATACTTCCATTTTGATGCCCTGCTGTCTCCGTGTTTTGGAGTGGGCTTTTCCGGATACCACTTCTATTATGGGCGATCCTTTTGTAGACATGGTGTGCTATCTGTTTATTGTCAGCATCGGTCTGGCCATTCTGTTCAACTGCAATGCATCTTCCGGCGGCCTGGATATTGTCACGAAGCTTCTGAACAAATATCTGGGCATGGAAATGGGAACAGCCATGAGTCTTTCCGGTATGGCAGTGGCCCTTTCTGCGTTCTTTTTCTATGATCTCAAAACCGTCATACTGAGCATCCTCGGTACATATCTCAACGGCATCGTACTGGATCATTTTATATTCGGCTTTACCGTGAAAAAGCGAGTTTGCATCATTTCCCAAAAGGAGACCGAGATCCGGCAGTTTATTTTGCAAAACCTCCACAGCGGTGCTACCATCTACGAAAGCATCGGAGCTTTTAATATGGAACCCCGCCGGGAAATTATCACGATTTTGGACAAAAACGAATACCAAAAGCTTATGCGCTTCCTTGAAAAGACAGATACAGACGCCTTTGTGACTATTTACAATGTCAACAAAATCATCTACCGTCCGAAAGTGAGAGGATAGGCAGAAACGGAATTCGCCCCAAAAAGCAGAAACTCAGAAAGCAAAAAGGAACGGAGTGTATCCCTTTCAATACATTCCGTTCCTTTTACTATCGTTTTCTCATAATATCAAAACCGGCACAGTCCAGTTAGGATCCTGTGCCGGTTTCTTTATAAAAATATCTTACGGGGCGCAGCCGAAGTTCTTCGGCACTTTTATTCAGTCGAGATTTTCTACGGCCTTCACGACATCGGAAACGCTATCCGTGTCAATGCTCTCCATCATGCCGCTGTCGTAGCACTCGGCAACATGGGGATCGATGGGCAGTCTTGCCAAAATGGGAAGATCAAATTCTTGAGAAATCTGATCCAAATGGCTCTTTCCGAAGACTTCAATCTTTTTTCCGCAGTCCGGGCAGGTAAGATAACTGTAGTTTTCTACCAGACCGAGGACCGGAATGTGCATCATATTTGCCATCTTTACAGCCTTGGAAACAATCATGGAAACCAGATCCTGAGGGCTGGTAACAATAACAATGCCATCCACAGGCAGACTCTGAAACACAGTCAAAGGTACATCACCGGTTCCGGGAGGCATATCCACAAACATATAATCCACATCTTCCCAGATGACATCCGTCCAGAACTGCTTAACGGCACCGGCAATCACAGGACCGCGCCAAACCACCGGGTCACCGGGGTTATCCAGAAGAAGGTTGATAGACATGACCTGAATACCGGATCTGGTGAGCGCCGGATAGAGACCGTGATCGTCAGCGCCCTGGCACTCGGTAACGCCAAAGGCTTTGGGAATAGAAGGGCCGGTAATATCGGCATCCAGAATGCCGACACGCTTACCCCGCCGAGCCATAGCCACCGCCAAAGTAGAGGTAATGGTGGACTTACCGACACCACCCTTGCCGGAAACAACAGCGATGACTTTTTTTACGCTGGATTTGGGGTTCAGAGATTCCAGCAGGCTCTTCTTTTTGCGATCTGAGCAGTCAGAACTGCCGCAAGATGCGCAATTACCGTTACATGAACTCATGTATATTCGCTCCTTATCAATTATCTTTCCATATTATAGGCCTATTACAGACATGTGTCAATCAAAAAGCGGCAAAAACCACGATTTCTTTGGCTGCATTTCCCGCACATTATTCCTGCTGTGCGTTTTCCCATCGCTCCATGAGTTCCAGAAGCACCGCTTCCGCTTCTTCTTTTTCTCCCAGCAGGCGGGTCAGCTCCACATAGTCTGCAGCCGCCGCTTCAATGGATGCGTCAAAGGATGCAACCACCTGCTCCTGCTTTTCGATTTCCCGCTCCAGACGGCGAATCAGCTTATCCGTTTCCTTGGTACCACCCTTAGGCTTTTCTTTTTTGGGCTTGGGCACTGCCGCAGCAGGCTGCCTGCCTGCCGCCTCATGTTCCAAAATGGAACGGTATTTTGCATAACCGCAGTCAAAATCCCGAATACCGCCCTCCCCCAGCTGCCAGATTCGCTCCGCAAATTTTTCAATGAAATAGCGGTCGTGGGAGACAAACAGCAGAGTGCCTTCAAATTCTTCGATAGCCGCCTCGATCCATTCACGGGACGCAATGTCCAGATGGTTCGTAGGCTCATCCAGAATGAGCAGATTGATTTTTTCATCCATCAGCATACACAACCGCAGCCGGGACTGTTCGCCGCCGGAAAGGCTGCCTACGGTCTTAAAAACATCCTCTCCCTGGAAAAGGAACTGTCCCAGTCGGTCTCTGGCCGTCTGTGGTGAGCAGTTGAGCTCATAGAGCATGGTATCATAGAGCGTCCGCTCCGGATGCGCAAAATGGATAATCTGCGGCAAGTATCCCCATTTTACCGTAGGGCCAAACTGAATCTTGCCGCCAAAATCTTCCTCACCCAGAAGGCACTTGATAAAGGTGGATTTTCCGGTGCCATTGTCCCCCAGCAGTGCGATACGCTCACCGCCGGTGACATTCAGCTCCACATTGGAAAACAACTGCCGATCACCAAATGCCTTGGAAACATTTTTCATTTTAAAAACCACATCGCCAGAGAAATCCTTTTCGCCGAAGCCTGCCTTCAGTGTTTTCTGGGTCTTGGGTTTGCCGGTCTTTTGAATCCGCTCCATACGGTGCTGGATGGACATGGCACGGCGGTAAAGGGTGCGGTTGTTGATGCCCCAGCCCTTCATGCGCTCCACCGTGTAACCCAGCTGCTTAAGCTTTGCCTGCTCCTGTTCGTATTGCTTAAGCTGCAAGTCAAAGCGGGCCTGCTTTTCGTCCATATAGAAAGAATAGTTGCCGGAATAGAATTCTGCATGTCCCTCAGTGATCTCAATGCATCGCTGAGCCACCACATCCAGAAAATAACGGTCATGGGAAATGGCCAGCACCGTTCCTTTAAAGCTCAGAATATAGTTTTCCAGCCACTCCACACTCCGCAGATCAAGATGGTTGGTCGGTTCATCCAGCAATAAAATATCCGTCTTTTGCAGCAGCAGCCGGGCAAGGTTCATTCTTGTCTTCTCGCCGCCGGAAAGGCTGTCGAAATTCTGCACACGCTGCTCCGGGGTGATGCCAAGGCCGTTGCAGACCTTGTCCAGCTCAACATCCATCTCGTAGCCGCCGCCGGATTGAAATCGATTCTCGAGAGCATCATATTCCCGCAGCAAAGCGTCTGTAGTGCCGCTCACCATTTCGTTTTCCAGCTTTTCCATCTTCCTGCGCACACGGAGCAGCTCGTCAAATGCCGAACGCAGAACATCATTCACGGTATATCCCTGCGGGAAAACAGGAATCTGAGAGATGAGACCCACCCGTTTTCCGGGATTTACAAAAATTTCGCCCTCATCATAGTCCATTTCCCCTGTGAGGATCTTGAACAGCGTGGTTTTACCGCAGCCGTTTCGTCCCAGAATTGCCACCCGCTCCCCTTCCTGAATTTCAAAGCTAAGGCCATCCAGAAGGTTTTCGCCGATGACGAAGAATTTTGTTAAGTTTTTAACCGATATATCTACCATGATATTCACTCCAGAGATTCTATGATCTCAACGACATTCTCTTTTGTGTACAAAAGATTCAATGCCTGCAGCATGGCGTTGGCGCTCATGCGTTGAGGCATGTTCAATTTTTTGAGGAGCTTCAGCCGCAGGGCTGAACTATCTTTCCCCCCCGACAGCCCCAGTTCCACAAGATCCTGCTTGGTGATTCCCCGGGGGATGCCGTGGCTCTCACCTTCTATGGTGGCGCCTGCCCTTCGCAGGGCTTCCACAATCACCTCCGGGCGCATCCCTTCTACACCCAGTTTTCCTTCTTTGCCGGCTGTGGCTTTGCGCCGCTCTTTGCCGTATATGTCCGGAATATAGGCGTGTTTCAGGTATTTACCGTCAATGGCGCTTTTGATATGGTTTCGGATCACAAATCCGGCACCATCGGAGTCTGTAAAAACAATCAGCCCCCGCTTTTCTGCCACCTGACGCAGCAGCGCCAGCTGCTGCTTGTCTTTAAAAATGCCAAAGCCGGAGGTCTCCAAAATCGGAGCATCCACGATCTGGGACAGGGTATTTTTATCGTAGCGTCCTTCCACCACAATGGCCTCTTTAATTTTGATCATTGCGTGCCTCCTGTGCCAGCTGCAAAATCAGCACTTCCAGCAGCCGCTTGGGGTCGTCATAGGAAGTTTTCATACGATAGTCCGTCTCAATAATCAGCTCTGACGCCTTTTTGCAGAAAGCAGGACTGAAACGGCGCGCTGCATCCATGAGTTTTCGGGCAGGATAGTCTGCAATGCCGCAAAGACGCATTAGCTCCGAAGAATTTCTGCCATTGTCCAGCAGCGTTCTTGCCGTTCCGATTCGGCGGAAATGGCTGCCGACAGCGCCTAAAATGGTAATGGGCTCCTGTTGCATTTTCAGAAGCTGCTGCAATTTCTGAAGAGCCAGACCGTACTTTCCCTCTCCCATCAGATCCGTCATCTGAAAAACGACTGCATCCATCACCGGCTCTGTCACCGCATCAATGTCCGCCTTGCAGATTTCATCTGCTTCGGAATAGGCCGAAATCTTGCTGATTTCCCCTGCCAGAACCGTCATGGTGCCGCCGGTAATGTCAATAAGATAGGTACACAGCTCCGGGGAAATGTGCTTTTTGTTGGCGGCAAAATGCCGTGTGACCCAGCTGATAAGTTCCCGCTGATTCTGTTTTGCAAATTCCACGATAAGCCCATTTTGGCTGACGGCCTCCCACAGCTTTTTAAGCCGCTTGTCCGGCTTCCATGGCTGGCTTTCATAGGTAAAAACCACCGTACAGTATTCGGGAATGTCCGAAAGGATCTCCGCCATTTTATTCCGTTCAGTCTCCGGCAGCTTAAACAGGTCAATATCATCCACCTGCACAAAGGTATGCTCTGCCATCATAGGCATATTTTCCACCGCATTGGCAAAGTCCTGAACATCAAAGGTTTCATAGTTCAGCTTATGGAAATTGAAGGATTCCGTCAGAGGGTCCAGAAGCAGTTTCCGCAGCTGCAGAAGGTAATGCTCCAGCAAAAACATCTCTTCCCCATGGAAAATATACAGTCGTCCCGGCGCTTTGTTCTTGATTTCTGCCTTGAGCTGCTGAAGCTCCTCATGAGCAGGCTGTTTTTTTGCCATGGTGTTACCTCCTAAAAGTTATGGTCCCCCAGAGATCTGTCCTATATACGATGCAGCTGTGCTCCTCCAGCCTTTGGAGGACAGCTTTCGACGGATGTCCAAAACGATTGTCCAATCCTGCGGAAATCATGACAATATCCGGATCTACTGCGGAGAGGAATGCTTCCGAGGTAGATGTAGCGGAACCATGGTGCCCCGCAACCAGAACATCCACTTTCGGAATCTTTACGGATCGCAGCAGCGCTGCCTCTCCCGCTGCTCCCCGATCGCCCGTTATCAGAATATCACAATTTCCCGTTTGGAACAAGACGCAAAGACTGCTTTCGTTACCATTCATGCCGGGTTCCGGGCCGGCCACTGTCATTGTGGTGTCGCCGTAAGTAAATGTCAGGTCCTCCTGCAGCAAGAATATATTTTCCGGTGCCACAGCCAGAAGCTGCCCCACAATTCCTTTTTCATCCTCAATATCCGGCAGCAGAATGAAATCCGTGCTGATTCTTGTAAGCAAATTACAGACACCGCCCAGATGGTCCTCATCATAGTGGGTCAAAATGATGCCGTCCAAACGGCTGATCCCCTGGGCCAGCAGGGTTTCCGCAGCAATATCTGCCGCCTTTTCGTCGGTATCGCCGCCGCAGTCCACAAGGAAAGATTTCCCGCCGCTTTGCAAAAGCACGGACTGCCCCTGCCCCACATTCAATACAGTTAGTCGGCATTCACTTGTCAGCGGCTCAAGCCACGAAAGCGATACCGCAAAAATCAGGCAGAGGCATATTCCGCATACAAGCGCCGCAGGATGCTTTTTTCGAAAAATAAGGAACACACCAACCAGACAATAGGCACCCGCAAGCCAGATTACAATATAAATACTGGTAGTATAGACTGCTGCCAGCGGCACCTTGGTCAGGAATCCTCCGACGCCCGTTACATAACGGATCAGCAAGCTCACCATCCATGCCCCGGCTGCGGCAATTTTCATATTCAGGGTGCTCAAAAGAATGCAGGCCATGATACCGTAAAAGATAAAGCCGATGGCCCAGAGCGTCAGAAGATTCGTAACAATGCCAATCAGACTGACCGTGCCGAAATAGTAGGCCACTAACGGCGTTGTCATAATATTTGCACTGATCGTAACCGAAACGGAGGTCATGCCCCAGCGTTTTGCTCTCGCTGAGAAAGACTTTCCTTTCGCCTTTGCAAACAGGCGCGTATGTTCCAAATAATCATGGATTTTCCCGGAAAACAAGAAAATTCCCACCATACTGCATACTGACAATTGGAAACTGACTGACAGCGCTTCCAGCGGATTACAAAGCAGAATGCAAAGCACCGCAAAGGCAAGGGATGTCGGCGGATCATATTCCCGATCCAACATAACGGAAATCAGCATGAGACTCTGCATGATACAGGCGCGTGTCACAGAGGGTGTAAAACCGACCATAGCCGCAAACAGGAACAGTACCGGGATTCCAACAAGTCCCGCCAGAAAGCGGCGATGTGCTGTCACGGTGTAAATAACCGCAAATAAAATGGACACATGCAGTCCCGACACTGCGATGATATGGCTGATGCCGCTGACCTTGAAATCCGTCTTGGTTTTATAGTCAATACCGGATCGGTCTCCCAGCATCAGTGCCTTTGCAAAGCCTGCGGTATCACTGGGGAACAGCTTCTGGATTCTTCCCAGCAGTTCATGGCGCCATTGAGTCGGCATCGACTTAATTGGGATTTTCTCGCAGCAGGTAATATTTGCTGCACCACGCTGATAGGCAAACAAAAATATTCCGTTGCTGCGCTGATAGTTTGGCTTTTTCTCCCCGCCTGCCAAGGTAGTACGGAACTGAAAATTACCAGATACGGTATCCCCGGGCTTCAGCGTTTGGTGCCCTCTGAGATACAGTTTCACCAAATAATCCCGGTCGTTTACAGTCACCTTTCCTTTGACGCCTGATCCGTATGCGGTATCGTAGCTGTAATCTGTGGCCGTAATCACCGTGGGAGCAAACACACCATCCAATTCTCTTGCCGCAGAATAAATCGCACGGTCATAGATTCCCTGCCACAGAAATCCCATCGTCAGCCCCAGCAGGATGCCAATCATGCAATTTACAAATTTCTTTCCGCTGTTCCATAAAAGGAGAAAACCGGAAATAGCCAATGTGACGGCCGCGGCCCCTAAAAGCCAGCTGCCAAACAAGCAGGAACCCAGCAGGCATGCACCTGCAAATCCCACTGAAAACCACATCAGTTTTCTCAACGGCTCACCCCCTTAAAACAAAGAGCGCCGCTATTCAGCTGCGCTCTTTGTTGCATTGCAAAACTTAATTACCCAGCTTTTCGGTGATATAATCATCCACCAATGCCAGAGCGTTGTCAAGCTTAGTCACATCCTTGCCGCCGCCCATAGCAGAATCGGGCTTACCGCCGCCGCTGCCGCCGCAGCAGCTGCAGACCTGCTTCACAAGATCACCGGCCTTGATTCCCTTGGCAACTGCTTCCTTGCCGCAGGCTGCCAGGAATGTAATCTTGCCGTCGTTTACGGCTGCAAGGACTGCGGCGATGTTCTGATCCTTGTCACGCAGCATATCACCCATCTGACGAAGCTTAGCAGTATCTGCATCTGCAACGCTGGCAGTCAGAACCCGGATTCCGCAGACATCACGGGCACCGAAAAGGAACCGCTCTACATCGCCGCTGGTTTCCTTTGCCTTAAAGGCTTCCAGCAGGTGCTTGAGGTTGCGGATCTCATCAATCTGAGAGTGAATCTTTTCTGCCAGCTCAGCGGGGTTGGTCTTCAGCTGTGCGCAGGCCTCATAGAGCTGCTTGTGGGCAGAATTCATCCGTGCAAGGCACTCCTTACCGGTAATTGCCTCGATTCGGCGGACGCCGGATGCAACAGAGCTTTCGCTCTCCATACGGAAGGGGCCCACCTTAGCAGTATTATCCAGATGCGTGCCGCCGCAAAGCTCGATGGAATAACCGCCCATGTTGACCACACGAACAGTGTCACCGTATTTTTCGCTGAACAGCGCAGTAGCGCCCAGCTCCTTGGCATCCTCAATGGGCATTTCCTGAACATCCACAGGATAGCCTTCCAGAATGGAAGCCTGAACCAAAGCATCCACCTTGGCAATTTCCTCGCCGGTCATAGCAGAGTAGTGGGTAAAGTCAAAACGGAGACGGTCGGGTTCCACATAGGAACCAGCCTGATGAACATGGTCACCCAGTACGCTCACCAAAGCTTTTTGCAGCAGGTGCGTTGCGGAGTGGGCACGCATGATGGCCTTACGGCGCTCCACGTCGATGGAGGCACAAACCACATCGTCTACCTTGATGGTACCCTTGTTAAGCTTGCCATAGTGCAGGAACTTACCGGCCTTGTCCTTCTGGACATTTGTGACCTCAAAACGGCTCTCACCTGTGAGGATCGTACCGAAGTCGGCAACCTGGCCGCCCATTTCCGCATAGAAGGGGGTCTTATCCAGCACAAGAATACCACTCTCGCCGCCGGCAATGGAACCGGAAACCTCCTCACCGACACAGACGGCCAAAACCTTTGCCTCGCAGCTGTTTACATCATAGCCAACAAACTTGGTAGGCGTATTATCAAGGCCCAAATCAATGCCTGCCCATGCCAAATCGCCCAGTGCCTTTCTCGCCTCACGGGCACGGACCTTCTGCTGCTCCATCAGCTCCGCAAACTCATTCTGATTCAAAGTCATGCCCTCGTCTTCTACCATTTCCGCTGTCATATCCACAGGGAAGCCGTAGGTATCATAGAGCTTGAATGCATCAGCGCCGGAGAAAGACTTCTCGCCCTTTGCTTTATGCTCTTCCAGCATTTCGGCAAAAATGCGCATACCGCCGTCGATGGTGCGGGCAAAGTTTTCTTCCTCCACCTTTACCACCTTGGTGATATATTCCGCACGCTCACGCAGATAGGTATAGTGATTTTCGTTTTCCTGCACCACGGTCTCAACCACCTCATAGAGGAAGGGACGGTTGACACCCAGCAGCTTTCCGTGACGGGCAGCACGGCGCAGCAGACGACGCAGCACATAGCCGCGGCCCTCATTGCTGGGCAGAACGCCGTCAGCAATCATAAAGGTGGAAGCCCGAATGTGATCGGTGATCACACGGAGGGACACATCCATCTTCTGACTCTGGCCGTAGGATGCACCGGTAATCTGGGTCACCTTGTTGGTGATGTTCATAACGGTATCCACATCAAAGAGGCTGTCCACATCCTGGCAGACAACAGCCAGACGCTCAAGGCCCATACCGGTATCGATATTTTTCTGGGTCAGCTCGGTATAGTTGCCGTTGCCGTCGTTGTTGAACTGAGAGAACACATTGTTCCAGACTTCCATGTAGCGATCGCACTCGCATCCAACCGTGCAGCCCGGCTTGCCGCAGCCATACTTTTCGCCGCGGTCATAGTAGATTTCAGAACAAGGGCCGCAGGGACCGGAACCATGCTCCCAGAAATTGTCTTCCTTACCAAAGCGGAAGATGTGATCTTCAGGAACACCGATCTCCTTGCTCCAGATTTCAAAAGCCTCGTCATCGTTTTCATAGATGGAAGGATACAGCCGATCTTCCTCAAGACCAACCACCTTGGTGAGGAACTCCCAGCTCCACGCAATTGCTTCATGCTTAAAGTAATCGCCGAAGGAGAAGTTGCCCAGCATTTCAAAATAGGTGCCGTGACGGGCAGTTTTGCCGATATTTTCAATGTCGCCTGTGCGGATGCACTTCTGGCAGGTGCATACACGGTGTCTGGGGGGCTCCACCTCGCCGGTAAAGTAAGGCTTCATAGGAGCCATGCCGGAGTTGATCAGCAGCAGGGACTGGTCATTCTGCGGGATCAGAGAGAAGCTGGGCAGACGCAGGTGACCCTTGCTTTCAAAGAAGCTCAGGAACATCTCACGCAGCTCATTTACACCATAAGGTTTTGTTGCCATTGGATTCTACCTCCACAATATAATACAAAAGAATCGCAAAAACAAAATACGCCGCCCCTACACATAGGGGCGACGTTTGTCGCGGTACCACCCTAATTCGCCGCAAAAGCGGCATCTTAGATGCTCTGTAACGGGAGCTCCCGTCCCGGTCATCCCGGGCGACTTGGAAGTGGCACACAGTTCCGAATACAAGGGGCTCACACCATTCCCCTTTCGCTGAAGCATCGGTAACTGATTGGTTTCCGCACTGTCTTTGCATATTAATGTCATTCTACCACAAATTCCGCAAAAGTCAATATTTCTGCCTTTCTTTTCCCCGTCTTCACTCTGAAAAAAGGCGGTGCGGCCCTCAAAAGAACCGCACCGGAGACAAAATTTTACTTTTCTTCTGCCAGCGAATTGAGCCACCCGATCATTTCTTCCCGGGCTTCCTCCGTCATGGGAAAGGTACGCTCCCCTTCCATCTGGCTCTTTTCATAGCAGAAAGGGCCGTGCCAATATTCCACATGGATATTGCTGTTTGCGAAGTCCACTTCCTTGGGAGTCAGCATTTCCACATGGGGTTCCGCCCGAAAGCGGAATTCTCCCCATGATCCGGTGAAAATATTGTTCATGGCAAAGGTGTGCAGTGTTGGAATAAAGATATCCGCCATTTCTTAGCCTTCCATCAGTTCTTCCATCTCATCCAGCAGCTCGCCAAAGAGCTTCAGGGCCTGATCGACAGGTTCGGGGCTGGTCATATCCACACCGGCACCCTTCAGCAGGTCGATGGGGCTCTTGGAGCAGCCACCGGACAGGAACTCAATGTAGTCCTTCACAGCACTCTCACCCTCCCGCAGGATTCGGCGGGACAGAGCGATTGCGGCAGAGTAGCCGGTAGCATACTGGAACACATAGTAATTGTAATAGAAGTGCGGAATCCGTGCCCACTCCATGGCAATATAGTCGTCCACAACCAGATCAGGGCCGTAGTACATCTCATTGAGGCGCTTATACTCTGCGCAAAGCACATCCGGGGTCAGGGTCTTGCCATCGGCAACCATGCGGCCGATGTTGAGCTCGAATTCCGCAAACATTGTCTGGCGGTACAGAGTACCCTTGAACTGATCCAGGAAGTGATTGATGAGGTATGCCCGTTCCTTGCGGTCAGTGGTCTTGCTCAGAAGATGCTCCATCAGCAGGGCTTCGTTGCAGGTGGATGCCACCTCAGCCACAAAGATCACATAGTCGGCATCAATGGGATTCTGGTGCTTGTTGGAATGGTAGGAATGAAGTGCGTGTCCCATCTCATGTGCCAGAGTGAACTGGCTGTCCAGCGTACCGGAATAGTTCAGCAGCACATACGGATGGACGGAAGCACCGGCAGAATAGGCGCCGCCCCGTTTTCCCACATTCTGGTAAACATCAATCCAGCGATTGTCGAAGCCTTCCTTCAAAATGGCACGGTAATCTTCGCCCAAGGGTGCCAGTGCATCGTAAACGGTCTGCTTTGCCTCGGCAAAGGGGATCTTCTTGTCTGCATCCGGCATCAGCGGGGTATAAATATCGTAAAAATGCAGTTCGTCAACGCCCAGCAGTTTCTTGCGCAGGCGGACATAGCGATGCATTTTGTCCAGATTCTTGTGTACGGCCTCGATGAGGTTGAGGTACACCGAAGTGGGAACATTGGTTTCATCGAGTGCCGCCTCAAAAGCAGAGGGATATTTCCGGCAGCCGGCTTTGAACTTCCGATTTTTATTTTCAGCATCCAGCAGGGCCGCAATGGTATTCTTGTAAGAACCTAAGGTAGTGTACAGATTCTCATAAGCACTCTTGCGCAGCACCCGGTCGGTACTTTCCTCGCAAGCTACAAAGGTTCCCTGATTCAGCGGATGCTTGTTACCCTCAGAATCAACGGCATCAGGGAAGGTAATATCCGCATCGGTAAAGGTGCTGTAAATATTCTGTGCAGCACCGGTAAGCTCTCCGGCAGCGGCAAGGATTTTTTCCTCTTCCGGGGACAGGATATGCTCTTTCAATCGACGCTGATCCGTCAGATACCGACGGTAGCGTTCCAGCTTCGGCTCCTCTGCATAGAAGCTTTCCAGCTTTTCATCGGAAATGGACATAATTTCCGGGGTCTCAAAGCTGCAGGCGGCACTGTA
Organism: Oscillospiraceae bacterium; assembly: GCA_020025545.1. Classification (GTDB taxonomy): domain Bacteria; phylum Bacillota; class Clostridia; order Oscillospirales; family Oscillospiraceae; genus Faecousia. The sequence goes on from JAHHRX010000004.1 coordinate 24,798, forward strand.
TGCCACCACAACAGACATAAACTGACCCACCATGGCCTGATACTTGGCGTTGCGGGTGTCCTCATCAGCCTTTCTCATGCAGTAGTTCGCCAAAAGGCTGATCTTCTCGGATACAGTCTCGGATTCACGGAGATATTCGTAAAGGTCCTGTGCGCTTCGGCTCAGCTTACCTGCAAAGGTTACTGCCTTTTTTTGATCCTCAGCAATGGTATCAAGCTCTGCCTGCCATGCTTCGTCAGTTGCGTACATGTCTTCGGTGGCCCACTGATCCTCTGCAGGGATCTCAGAGCGTTCCGGGATTTTCTTGATTTCTGCCATAATTGACCTCCTCAAAATTTGTTCTGTGATGATTATAGCATTGTAAAATGCAAAATGCAATTCTTCTGTTGCATACAAATAAGCGCCCGGAAAAAATTCCGAGCGCTTATCGCTATCCATTTAGCGGGCCATTTTTGCCTGATCGGCGGCAATAAGCCGCTTCATGGCCTCAATACCAACCTTGACTGCTCCGGAGGAATCCTCAGTCATCGGCATAAACATACCGGCCTTCTCACGTTCCTGATTCCAAATAACATGGAAACAGCTGCCGCAGCGTACATGCAGAGCATCGGCAACCACAAAGAGGGCTGCGGATTCCATTTCGCTGGCCTTAACACCCAGACGCTTCCAGCTCTCCCACTTTTGCAGGAGTTCGTAATAGACAGGAGATTTTTCCGGGCTGTGCTGACCGTAGAAGGCATCCTTACACTGGACAACACCCGTATGGGTATCATATCCCAAATCCTCACCGGCTGCCTTCAAAGCTGCAGTGATATCGAAATCAGGAACGGCAGGGAACTCAATGGGCGCATACTCCATAGAAGTGTGTTCAAATCGGATAGCACCGGTAGCAACAACAATATCTCCGGGCTTTACAGACAGATCAATACCGCCGCAGGTACCGACACGGATAAAAGTGTCCGTACCCAGCTTTGTCAGTTCTTCCATAGCAATCACCGCAGAGGGACCGCCGATACCGGTGGAGCACACGGAAACTTTCTCACCCAACAAAGTGCCTGTATAAATGTTATACTCCCGGTTCATGCCGATATGGACAGGGTTATCAAAGTAGGAAGCGATTGCTTCGCACCTTCCCGGATCACCGGGCAGGAAGCAATAACGACCTACATCGCCCTGTTTGCAATGAATATGAAACTGTAATTCTGTTTCTTGCATGTACACTCACCTTCAAAAAAATAGTGGATTGATTATATCACATTACACATATATTTGCAAGTCTGCAAACAAATTTTGTTAAAAAAGACTAACCTGACTGGTATCCGGAAGATTTCCGAATGCGCCTGCATCCTTCAGCATCTGTATGTGCGTTTTGGAAACCTTGGGGCAGGCCGCCGTTACTTCCTCGATGGAGATAAACTGTTTGCCCTCTCTGCCCCGTTCCAGATCCCATGCTGCATTTTCGCCAAGTCCGGAGATAGATACGAAGGGCGGGCGGATTTTACCGTCTTCCACAATAAACTTGGTCGCTGCACTTTTATAAATGTCGATAGGCAGGAATTCAAATCCTCGCAGGTAGAATTCGTAAACGACTTCCATGGTGGTCAGCAGATCCTCGTCCTTATCGCTGGCATCCTCGTTGCCATCAATAGCATGGATGTGTGAAAGCACCGTTTCCATACCGTTGGTCATCATAAGCGCATCAAATCCGCCCTTCTGGCTGCGGCGGTAGAAATACGCCGCATAGAACGCCAGCGGATAGTGAACCTTAAACCACGCAATACGGAACGCCATCATAACATACGCCACAGCGTGGGCCTTGGGGAACAGGTATTTGATCTTCTTACAGGAGGCAATATACCAGTCCGGAACGCCAGCGGCAATCATCTCTTCCTCAGCCCCTTCCGGCAGTCCCCTGCCCTTACGGACAGATTCCATGATCTTAAAGGATCTCTTTTCCGGCATACCGCAGGAAATCAGATACAGCATGATATCGTCACGGCAGCCGATGGCCTCATCAACGGTGGCCGTTTTTGAGGTAATGAGGTCTTTTGCGTTGCCCAGCCACACATCCGTACCGTGGGAAAAGCCGGAAAGCCGCAGAAGTGTATCAAACCGGGTTGGCATGGTATCCATCAGCATTCCACGGGTAAAACGTGTATTGAACTCCGGAATTGCCACAGCACCGGTAGGGCCAAGAAGCTCATCGTTTTCATAGCCAAGCACCTTGGAGGAGGTAAAGATGGACATGGTGTCCTTATCATCCAAAGGAATGGTCTTGGCGTCCACCCCGGTCTCAATCTCCATCATACGGATCATAGTAGGGTCATCGTGACCCAGCATATCCAGCTTCAGAAGGTTTTCCTCCATGCAGTGGTATTCAAAATGCGTCGTGATCTGGTCAGAATTAGGGTCATCCGCCGGGTGCTGCACCGGGCAGAAATCCCAGATTTCATTCTCCTGGGGAATAACAACCAGACCGCCGGGGTGCTGGCCCGTGGTACGGCGTACGCCGACACAGCCGGTAGCGAGGCGATTTTCCTCCGCCCGGGATGCGGTCAGGCCCCGCTCCTGTAAGTATTTCTTTACATAGCCAAAAGCGGTTTTTTCTGCAACGGTACCGATGGTTCCCGCTCGAAACACATGGGTCTTACCGAACAGCTCCGTACAGTAAGCGTGCGCATTGGCCTGATATTCACCGGAAAAGTTCAGGTCAATATCGGGGACCTTGTCACCGCCGAAGCCAAGGAAGGTCTCGAAAGGGATGTTGAAGCCGTCTTTTTCAAATTTGGCTCCACACTTGGGGCAAATGGCATCCGGCAGGTCAGCACCGCAGCCGTAGCCCTTCGGTACATCAAAGGTGGTGTACTTGCACTCCGGATTCGGACAACGGTAGTGGGGCGGGAAGCTGTTTACTTCGGTGATACCGGACATATAAGCCACAATAGATGAGCCAACAGAGCCTCGGGAACCCACCAGATAGCCATGCTCCAGAGAGTTCTGCACCAACTTCTGTGCAGACATATAAATCACATCGTAATGACAGGAAATAATGTCGTGAAGCTCGGTTTCAACACGCTTTACCATAAGTTCCGGGGGGTTCTCACCATAGAGTCGATGGAATTTTCCATAAACCAGAGACTTAAGATCCTCCACAGAGTTTTCAATCTTGGGCGCAAACAGGTTATGAGGAACCGGTCTGAGCGTTTCACACATATCCGCAATGAGATTGGAGTTTTTCACCACGATCTCATAGGCTTTCTCCTTGCCCAAATAGGAAAACTCGTCCAGCATATCATCTGTTGTACGCAAATACAGCGGATTATCCCTGTCGCAATCATCAAAGCCCTTGGTAGCCAAAAGGATATGACGAAAAATTTCGTCCTGGGGGTTCAGGAAGTGTACATCGCCGGTGGCGATCACAGGCTTGCCCAGTTTTTCGCCGAGCCGGACAATTATGCGGTTGTATTCCCGGAGCTGTTCGTCATCCTTCGCTATTCCCTTGGCAATCATAAAGCGATTGTTTGCCAGAGGCTGCACCTCAAGATAGTCATAGAAAGAAGCAATACGCTCGATCTCATCATCGCTCTTGTTTGCAAGAATCGCCTGAAACAGTTCGCCCGCTTCACAGGCAGAACCGATGATCAGTCCCTCCCGCATTTCCATCAACTCGGACTTTGGGATGCGAGGCACACGCTTAAAGTACTTAAGGTTAGAATCGGAAATCAAATGGTACAGATTCCGCAGTCCTACCTGATTCTTCGCAAAAATGATGATATGGCGGGCATGGCGGTCAGAGATCTTGCCCTTGGAGCGGAGCTTCATCATCACCGGATTCACTCCCTGCAAGGAATGAACGCCATGCTCCTGCGCCAGCTTTTCCATGAGCCGTGCCATAATGAGGCCGCAGGTAACGGCATCATCCGCCGCCCTGTGGTGGTTGAATTCCGGTAGACTCAGGGCATTGGCAACGATGTCCAGCTTGAATTTGCTCAAATGCGGCAGCATATTCTGCGCAAAGATCAAAGTATCTGCCGCTGTCAGGTTAAATTTCAAGCCCTGCCGCTGGCATTCTGCCCGGATAAATCCCGTATCAAAATCTGAATTGTGGGCGACCAGCACACGCCCCCCAACAAATTTCAAAAATTCCGGCAGCACCTGCTGGATTTTCGGTGCTCCCACCAGCATAGCATCCGTAATGCCGGTAAGCTCAACGATTTTCTTATCCAGCACCCGCCCGGGATCTACAAAAGTCTGAAAACGGTCCAGCTCTTCCCCATTTTTCATGATGACGGCACCGATTTCAATGATCCGGTCCGTATTGGAGGAAAGGCCCGTGGTTTCCAGGTCGAAGGCAACAAATTCCTCATCAAAGGCCATATCCTGATTACCGTGGACAACAATGCGATCATCCACATCGTTTACATAGTAGCCCTCTATGCCGTAGAGGATCTTGATGTTTTGGTCGGTGCCTGCCACCTTTGCCTTAGCCGCCGCCTTCATGGCATCCGGGAAGGACTGCACCACACCGTGATCGGTAATGGCAATGGCCTTGTGGCCCCACGCAGCCGCCTGTTTAACAGCTTCCGCTGTATTGGTCAGCGCATCCATGTTGCTCATGGTAGTGTGCAAATGCAGCTCCACACGCTTTTCGCCCTCGGCCTTATCAACACGCTTTGCCATAAATCCGGGCATGATGGAATATGGCTTCAGAATGGTTTCGTTATCAAAACGGTTTACATCCAGTTTGCCCTGCACCCGCAGAACAGATCCCACCTGCACCTTATCCAGAATGGTCTTGGCCTCTGCCGCCTCCATAAAACGGTTAATACGGATCGAACCCGTGTAGTCAGTCATATCAAAGTTTATGACCCATGCATTTCGTTTCTTGAGTTCCTTATGATCCACGGCAAAAACCTTGCCCTCAACGATCACATTACCCATATCCAGGTTCAGCTTGCCCATATCCACAGCAGTTCCCCGGAACGCTTTACCGTAAATCGCATCGCTGTGCTGGGCAGCCGCTTCTTTTTTCTGCACCTGTACCACAGCGGGCATCTCTTCGATCATATCCGAGCGCATTTTCTCCATAGCGTCAAAAAGGTCCTTGCCGGCAAGTGCCTTTCCGGCTTCAACTTTGATATTCACCGGAGTAGAGAAACGCTCCTGCAACGCCGTTTTCACCTGAGGAATACAGTCCTCCAGCGTATTTTTTCCGTTGGCTCTGAGAGAGATGGTAAGATCCGTTCCCTCCCACTCCCATTTTGCTCCCGCCAAAGATCCGCGCGTCATGGAATTTTGCTGAACAAATAAATCCATCAATTCCTCCGGTTCCATTTTAGAAATCTGATCCGCAGGATGCGCAGATGTGATTAAGATTTTGCGCAGGCCGTAGATTTCGCACAGATTTTCCGCAGCTTGATTCAGAAGCCGCTGCGGAATGTATTCCTCGCTGTAGACGGCAACCTCAATAGATCTTTGGCGCGGATCCAGATCCGCAGCAACAATGGCCGCCTGAGAAAGTGCAGCTTTTAGCACCTCAGGCGGCTCATAGTCGGAAAACATATTCAAAAAATAGGTTTTCTGTTCCATTTTTCTCCTTACATTTCGTTTACACGCTTTACCAGCGTATCGAGAAGCTGGTCGTAGGGCAGCTTTGCCACCTGCTCACCCTTTTCAAAGAGCATACCCCAGCCGTCGCCGCCGGCGATGCCGATGTCCGCCTCTCGGGCTTCACCGGGTCCATTTACCACGCAGCCCATGACCGCAACGGTCAGCGGCTTTTTGCAGTCCTTAAGGGCTTCATCCACCTGATTCACAAGGCTGATGAGGTCAATCCGGGTTCTCCCGCAGGTGGGGCAGGAAATAATGTTCACGCCCTCTTTGCGCAGTCCCGCTGCCTTCAAAATATCCTTGGCCGCATAGACTTCCTGCACGGGATCGTCGGTAAGGCTTACCCGAATGGTATCGCCGATACCGTCCATCAGCAGAGCGCCAATACCCATGGCGGACTTGATCATCCCCATTCGCACGGGACCGGTTTCCGTTACACCGATATGGAGAGGATAATCGCACTTACTGCGGAACAGTCTGGCCGCAGCAACCATAGTGGGAACTGCTGAAGATTTCATAGAAAGGCAGGTATCATAGAAACCATATTTTTCGAGAAGCTCCAAATGCTCAAATGCGCTTTCCACCAGAGCCTCCGCCGTGGGATGACCGTACTTATCCAGCAGACGCTTATCCAAACTGCCGCCATTGACGCCAATTCGGATAGGGATATGCTTATCCTTACACACATCCACAACAGCCTTTACCCGATCCTCCCCGCCGATATTGCCGGGGTTGATACGAATTTTAGAAGCGCCGGCTTCTGCCGCAGCAATAGCCAGCTTATAGTCGAAATGGATATCCGCAACCAGCGGCAGTTCACTTTCTGCGCAGATGTCTGCAAAACCACGAGCTGCCTCCATATTTTGAACGGAAAGTCTTGCAATCTGGCATCCGGCCGCTTTCAGCTGATGAATCTGTGCCAGCGAAGCTTCCACATCGGTAGTTTTGGTATTGAGCATAGACTGGATCACAACATCTGCGCCGCCGCCAATCAGAACACCGCCTACATTGATCTGTCTTGTCATTTTAGGTTACCTCCTGACGATCGCAAAAATGTCTTTAAACATAATAAACGCCATCAATCCCAGCAGGAGCAGCATACCAAATCCGTGGATATAGGCCTCATACTTGGGATTCAGCGTCCTTCCGGTAATTTTCTCATATGCCGTGGTAATAAGCAGAGTCAGAATATGACCGCCATCCAGTGCGGGAATGGGCAGCAGGTTCATGATCGCAAGGTTAATGGCAATAAAGCCGCCGAAGGCCAGCATATTCAGCAGCGCATCCACCCATGTGGGAGATGCCTGCGCCATCGCGTTCATCTGATCCACAATGCCCACCGGCCCCGTCATATCCGATACCCCCACCTGTCCGGAAAACAGCATATGAAGACTGAGCCGCACAATTCGTGAAGAATTCAGTACATTATTCCAGGCGTAGCTGAGCTTATTGGTAAGGGTTGCTTCTTCAACACGGAATGAAAAACCGAATCGCTCGCTTTTGGTGCCGTCCGGATTGGGAAATTCCCGTTTTTCCATTTGGAAATTGTCAAGATATACTTTCTCACCGTCACGCTCCACCACAAGATCGTGAACATCACCGGGGTTGAGAGAGAGCATGGTAGAAAAATCGGACTGAACATAAATTCTTTCGCCATCGACTTTCAGGAATCGGTCCCCGGGCTGCAATCCGCCGTCGTAGTGAAGTGCGGAGCCTTCTTCAAAATGGTCTATTACCGGCATGACAAACTGCTTCGCAGGCGCAAACACGATAATCATAATAATAACGCCTGTAACGAAGTTCATTGCCGCGCCGGCTGCCAAGATAATCAGCCGCTTCCACCAGGCCGCTTTCTGAAAAGAATGGGGGCTGTCAGATTCCTCGCTCTCACCTTCCATGGCACAATAGCCACCGAAGGGAATGCAGCGGATAGAATAGAGTGTCTCCCCTACCTGCTTCTTAAAAATAGCCGGTCCCATAAATATGGAAAACTCATTGACCTGTACTCCAGAAGCCTTTGCCGCTATAAAGTGTCCCAGTTCGTGAATAAAAATCAAAAAGCTGAAAATCAAAACAGCAAAAATAATGTTCATTCCTTATCCTCGTTTCCGGCGCTGCACTGGGCAGCAACATATTCCCGGGCAAGCCGGTCAGATTCCAGAACCTGCTCCAAAGTTGGTTCCTCGATAAAAGGAACGGAGTCCACTGCACCGCTCACCAGATCGTAAATATCATAGAATCCGATCCGATCCTCAAGATACAAAGCGACCGCAGCCTCATTGGCACCGTTCATGACCGGGCAGGCCGTGCCGCCCTGCTTGGCGCACCGCATAGCAAGAGCCAAACAGGGAAATGCGTCCAGATCCGGCTTTGCAAAGGTAAGCGCACCGCAGGCCGTAAGATCCAAAGGCTCCACAGGGCACTCCTGACGATGCGGATAGGTCAGCGCCAGCTGAATGGGGAGCCGCATATCGGGGCTGCCCAGCTGTGCCATCACCGCACCGTCAGTACATTCCACCAGGCTGTGGACAATGCTCTGACGGTGGATCAGTACATCCACCTGTTCCAGCGGCAGGCCGTAAAGCCGCATAGCTTCGATGACCTCCAGCCCCTTGTTCATAAGGGTGGCACAGTCGATGGTAATTTTGGCACCCATCTTCCAGTTTGGATGCTTAAGTGCATCCGCCTTGGTGACGGACCGCAGCTGCTCTCTGGTCATGCCATAGAAAGGTCCTCCGGAGCAGGTCAGCAGCAGGCGCTTAATTTCCCGCTTGTCTTTAACACCCATAAGGCACTGGAAAATAGCAGAATGCTCGGAATCCACCGGGATGATCTCTGCGTTATACTTTTTAGCCTCAGCCATCACCAGTTCACCGGCACAGACCAGCGTTTCCTTGTTGGCAAGGCCGATGCGCTTCTGTTCCCGAATAGCGGCCAGCGTAGGCTTAAGCCCCACCATACCGACTACGGCGGTAATCACGCAGTCTGCTTCCGGAACGGTTGCCGCACGGATCAGACCTTCTTCTCCCCATGCAATCTCGATGGGCAGATTACCCAGCTGCTCCCTGAGCTTCTGGGCAGCTTCTTCCGTTGCCATAACTGCCAGCTTAGGGGAAAATTCGCGGCATTGTTCTGCCATCCGCTCCACGCTGGTGCCGGCGGTCAGCGCCGCAACCCGAATGGGCAGCCGGCTTATAATATCCAAAGTCTGCCGACCGATGGAGCCGGTACTTCCCAAAATACTGACGCATTTTATCATTTTATTTCACCACCATAGGCAGCAATGCCAACAGCACCTCCACCAGAGGAGCTACCAGCATCACAGAATCAAAACGGTCCAGAATTCCGCCATGACCGGGAATCAAATTTCCGTAATCCTTAATTCCTGTCTGGCGCTTAATGACAGAGAACGTCAAATCGCCAAACACACCGGCAAAGCTGCCTATCACTCCGTAAAAAGCTGTGTTAAGGTAATTAATCCGAAAATCAAAAGCATGATCCAGAACGAGTCCATAGATCATCATGCCCACAACAGCGGCGACCAAACCGCCTACCAGACCCTCAACACTTTTTTTGGGGCTGATAACCGGTGCCAGCTTATGATGGCCGAACTTTCTGCCAATGAAATAGGCGCCGGTATCGGAAGAAAATGCAATCACAAAGGGAATCAGCACATAGAACCGGCCGTTACCGTCCGCAAGCAGCCGTACAAGGCTCGAAAGCAGGTACGGCAGCAGCAGTCCGCCTGCAAGACAGACGGCAATTTTTTCAAAGCGGATTTTAATATGAGACAGCATCATGGCGACCACCAGCAGGCTGAAGAAAACATATACCCCCAGCAGTCCCCACGTAGGATGCATGCCGTAATAGCACCAAAAAGGCACCAAAGCTGCTGCCGTCATGGTGCAGATCACCAGTTTCGGATTTCGCACCAATCCGGTGCCCGCCAGAAGCTCATAGGCGGAAATGGCACACATAAATCCCAACAGGACAGCCGTCATGATCTTCGGTGCCGCCAGCACCACAGCCAGCAGCAGCGGCAGGAGAATCACGGCGGAAAGCACTCTCTTTTTCATAACTCAGGCGCCCCCAAACCGGCGATTGCGCCGATGATATTCTTCAATGGCCGCATCCAGATCCGCAGGAGTGAAGTCGGGCCACAGTACATTCATAAATACAAATTCGGAGTAAGCAGTCTGCCACGGCAGGAAATTGCTGATCCGCATTTCCCCGGAAGGACGAATCACCAGTTCCGGATCCGGTACTCCTTCGGAATCCAGATAAGTGCCGAAAAGCTGCTCAGTGAGCATTTCCGGCTTTGCCTTCCCCGCTGCCACATCCTCAGCAAAGCTTCTCGCAGCCCGGACGATCTCATCCCGCCCGCCATAATTCAGGCAGAAATTGACCGTTACCTCGTGGTACTGAGCCGAGCGGCTCTGGGCATCCTCGCAGAGCTTTCTAAGCTCCGGGCTTAAACGGCTCAGGTCGCCAAAGAATCGGAAACGGACATGGTTCTTTTCCATATCCCGCAGACCTTCTCTGAGATATTTGGCCAGCAGTTTCATCAGTCCGGAAATTTCCTCTTCGGACCGCTTCCAGTTTTCCGTAGAGAAGGCATATACGGTAAGATATTTCACACCAATAGAACGGCAGTAATTGGCGATGGTACGGAAGGTCTCGCCGCCGGCTGCGTGCCCCGCAGTCCGAGGCAGGCCCCGCTTCTTTGCCCAGCGGCCGTTGCCGTCCATAATAATGGCAATGTGCTTCGGCGGAAGTAATTTATTATTCGTGTCCTCGAGTGCCATAGTGAAGCACCTCTTTCTTTTTAATAGCGCATTGGGGGCGATACACGCCCCCAATGATGTTTCGGCATCAGATAGCCATCAGTTCCTTTTCCTTGGCGGCAAGGGCATCGTCAACCTTCTTGATATATTTATCCAGAAGATCCTGCAGATCCTTTTCTGCCTTCTTCTGCTCGTCTTCGGTAATCTCAGACTTCTTCTTGAGAGCCTTCACAAAGTCCATACCCTCCCGGCGGATATTGCGCATGGCAACCTTGGCCTCTTCGGCATACTTCTTAACCTGCTTGGCAAGCTCCTTACGGCGCTCCTCAGTCAGCTGAGGGAATACCAAACGAATCACGCGGCCGTCATTCTGGGGATTAATACCCAGATCGGAAATCTGAATTGCCTTCTGAATGTCCTTCAGAAGCTTGGTATCCCAGGGCTGGATGACCAGTGTACGGGCATCGGGAGAAGAAATGGTAGCCACACCTGCCAGGGGGGTCTCACTGCCATAATATTCAACCGTAATTCGATCCAGAACCTTTGCATTGGCACGGCCTGCTCGGACCGCATCAAAATTATCAGAAAGCACGGACAGCGTCTTGTCCATCTTTCTGCTGTAATCATTAAAATCTACGCTCACGGTTAGTCCTCCTTAACAGTCGTTCCGATTTTTTCGCCGCAGACAACACGAAGGATATTCTGCGGATCTTTCAGAGCAAAGCAAATCAGTGTCATGTGGTTGTCCATTGCCAGAGTCATGGCCGTGGTATCTGTAGCCTTCAGATGGCGGGCAAGGACTTCGTCGTAGGTCAGCTCGTCAAACTTTACGGCAGTGGGATCCACATTGGGGTCTGCTGAATAGATACCGTCGATATTCTTTGCCATTAAAATGGCGTCTGCCTCAATCTCCACGCCACGGAGCACTGCGCCGGTGTCGGTGGAGAAATAGGGGTTTCCGGTGCCGCCTGCAAAGATAACAACCTTTCCCTCATTGAGATAACGGTCAGCCGTATCCCGGGTGAAGTACTCGGCAAACTTATTCATTTCCACAGCGCTCAGCACACGGGCAGGTACGCCGTGCTTTTCGAGGGCATCGGCAACGGCAATGGAATTCATCACGGTAGCCAGCATACCCATGGCATCGCCGTGAGATCGCTGCATTTTATCCGCACCGTCCTTTACCCCCCGCCAGAAATTGCCTCCGCCGATTACGAGGCCAACCTGTACCCCGCGATCCGTACAATCCTTGATCACCTGACAGACAGAGTTGATTACGGTAAAGTCAAGTCCACGGTGGGCATCTCCGGCCAGGGCCTCACCGCTGACCTTAAGCAAGATGCGCTTGTATTTAACCTGAGTCAATGCAAACTCCTCCTTCTAATTTATCGTATCCTATTTTATATGATAGAAGCCGAATTGACAACCCACAATTTACATTTTTGGTGAAATGTTCTCTAATTTTTTACAATTTCTAAGGCATACGGGCTGCCTGAACAATTGCTTTTCCATTCCCTGCTATTTTATATTGCAAAAAACGCATAAATCGGTTATAATGGCCTAAATTGGATTTTACCAAAGAGAGGAATATTAAAGATGGCTGAAATTACTGAAAGTAAAAACTTCATCCAGGCTTTTATCGAAGAAGACATCGCCGAAGGCGGTCGCTTTGAGGGTATGACCGTCCACACCCGGTTTCCGCCGGAGCCCAACGGTTACCTGCACATCGGTCACTGCAAGGCGTTGACCATTGACTTCGGTACTGCGGAAAAGTTCGGCGGTATCTGCAACCTGCGCATGGACGATACCAACCCCACCAAGGAAGATGTAGAATTCGTAGAAGCCATTCAGGAAGATATTCACTGGCTGGGCTTTGACTGGGGTGACCGTTTCTTCTATGGCTCCGACTACTTTGAAAAGGATTATGAGTTTGCCGTAGAGCTGATTCAGAAGGGGCTCGCCTATGTCTGTGAGCTGACCCCGGAACAGTTTAAGGATTACCGTGGCGATCTGACACACCCCGCTGTCTCCCCTTACCGGGACCGCCCCATTGAGGAAAGTCTGGATCTCTTCCGCCGGATGCGTGCCGGTGAGTTTGAGGACAATGCCATGACTCTTCGGGCAAAAATTGATCTGACCTCCGGAAACTTCAATATGCGCGACCCGGTTATCTACCGGATTCGTCATATGCATCATCACCGTCAGGGTGATAAGTGGTGCATCTATCCAATGTACGACTTTGCACACCCCATTCAGGATGCGCTGGAGGGAATTACCCACTCCCTGTGCTCTCTGGAATTTGAGAATCATCGTCCCCTCTATAACTGGGTAGTGGAAAACGTCTCCGTTCCCCATCACCCCCGTCAGATTGAGTTTGCCCGTCTGGGCATCGACCACACCGTGCTTTCCAAGCGAAAGCTGCGCCAGCTGATCGAGGAAAACCGTGTCTCCGGTTGGGACGATCCCAGAATGCCCACTCTCTGCGGCCTGCGCCGCCGTGGCTATACTCCCAAGTCCATCCGCAATTTCTGTGAGCGTGTGGGCGTTGCCAAGTCCCCCAACACCATCGACTTCGGCTTCCTGGAGCATTGCCTGCGGGAAGACCTCAACGAAACTGCCCAGCGTGTTATGGCTGTAGTAAATCCCGTAAAGCTTACGATCACCAACTATCCGGAAGGACAGTCCGAAAGCTTCCAGGTGGAAAACAACCCCAACAAGCCCGAGGACGGTACCCGTGAAGTCACCTTCTCCAGAAATCTCTGGATTGAAGCCGATGATTTCCTGGAGACCCCCGTCCCCAAGTATAAGCGTCTCTATCCCAACGGACCGGAGTGCCGGCTGAAAGGTGCTTACCTGATCACCTGCACCGGCTGTGTCACCGACGAAAACGGCAAGGTCACCGAAGTTCTCGCCACATACGACCCCGAATCTCAGGGCGGCAATCCTGCTGACGGTCGGAAAGTCAAGGGTGCTACCATCCATTGGGTAGATGCCAACAACTGCTGCGATGCTGAGGTTCGTCAGTACTCCAACCTGTTCAGCGATCCCGATCCCGATGCATCCGGCAAGGATTTCATCGCCTGCCTGAACCCTGATTCTCTGCAGGTGCTTGAAAACTGCAAGGTGGAAGCATCCCTGCATGATGCCAAGGCACCCTCCTCCTATCAGTTCATGCGTCTGGGCTATTTCTGCCCGGATTCCAAGGACAGTACACCGGAGCATCTGGTGTTCAACCGTTCTGTAAGCCTGAAGGACAGCTTCAATCCTGCCAAGACCGGAAAGTAAAGCAATATAGTTTCACCCCGCAGACGGTAATGTCTGCGGGGTGATTTTTTACATTATTTTTCTCCTTTTTCATCAGGGAAAACATATTTTTCCTTGTACATCCGGAACTTTTCGGAATACTGCTCGCTTTCCTGCAAAGCACCGGACTTCAGAGCATTGAGATACTCGTGGGCTTCCAGTTTTCCTTCGGAAACCTGCAAGATCTCAATAGCCACATTGGAGCAGTGGTCTGCACTGCGCTCAAAAGAGGTCAGCAGGTCTTCCAGAATAAAGCCATATTCCACAGAGCAAAGGCCGTTTCTGAGCCGCCGAACATGGCGGGACTTAACTTCCTTCACCAGAGCATCCACCACCTGTTCCTTGGGCTCCACCTGAGCCGCAAGGGTCAGGTCGCTGTTAACAAAGGCCGATGTGGTGTGATCAATAATATCCATGACCGCGTCTTCAAGAACGGAAAGCTCTTGCCGGGCAGGTGCCGAGAATTGGATGTTCTTGCGGTTCATTTCCTCACAGGCCTTGGCAACATCTACCGCGTGGTCTGCAATCCGCTCCAAGTCGCTGAGGCTGTAAAGCAGGATATTGAGGATGCAATTATCCCGAACCGACAGATGTGTGCCGGTAAGCTTAACAAGGTAGCTGCCGAGAGCATCCTCGTAAACATCCGTCTCGTCTTCCAGAGCCCGAACCTTCCACATAACTTCGGAGTCATACTCTTTGGTGAGCTGTACTGCCAGTTTCATAGCTTCTGCGGAGGTCTTGGCCATGCGGCCTGCAATTTCCTGTGCTCTCTGAATAGCCACTGAAGGAGTTGCCAGCAATCTCTCGTCCAAAAGCACCGGCTTTTGATGAACCTCTTCGGCAGGCACCGTCAAATATGCCAGTTTTTCCAGCAGCCGGTTCATGGGCAGCAAAATCAGCGTAGCAGAGAGATTGAATACCGTGTGGACAATTGCAATATCCTTGGGGTTGGTAGTCTGACCCAGAAAACTCCACGGATGGAACGCTCCGATGCCGTAAAACACCAGCACAAACAGCAGGACACCAACTACGTTGAAGTAGAGATGTACCAGTGCCGTCCGCCGTGCATTACGGTTCGCTCCAACAGTGGACATCATGGCTGTGGCACAGGTGCCAATATTTTGACCCAGAATGATAGGGATAGCCGTACCGAAGGTTACCGCGCCTGTAGAACAAAGGCCCTGTAAAATACCGACAGATGCAGAAGAAGACTGGATAATTCCCGTCAGCACCATACCTACAAGGATACCCAGCAAGGGATTAGAGAAAGAAACCATCAATCTGGCAAACCATGCTTCTTCCTTCAGGAATTCCATGGAACCGCTCATCAGGTCCATGCCGGTCATGAGCGCCATAAATCCCAGAAAAATAGAGCCAATTTCCCGATGCTTATCGGATTTTGTAAACATATAGAGAACAATTCCGACAGTACCAAGCAGCGGAGCCAGCGTGGTAGGCTTAAAGATCTGAACCAGCAGGCTGTCGCCCTCCAGCGCAGTCAAAGACAGGATCCACGATGTCACTGTGGTTCCTACATTGGAACCCATGATGACACCGATGGCCTGCCGCAAGGTCATAATGCCGGAGTTTACAAAGCCCACCACCATAACGGTAGTTGCCGATGAGGACTGGATCACAGCTGTAACGGCAAGACCCAGAAAAAATCCCCTGAAAACAGTGGAACTCATTTTTGCCAGAATGGTTTGCAGTTTTCCTCCGGCAAGTCGTTCCAGAGACTTTCCCATAACGTCCATTCCAAACAGAAACAGTGCAAGGCCACCTAAAAGGGACACAATTTTGAAGATATACATTGTCATGCGGAATACCAACTTTCTCTATTTTCTGTTCTTTCGCCAATCAAGAGAATGGGAAAGTATCGGCAATCGGGTTTCTTCTCTACTTACTAAAGTTACAAATCACTTTAAAAGGATGCTACTTCCTGCTCGGCAGGCTCTGCAGGGCTTACCGCAATGGCAGTCAGAATGGGGCCTACATCCCCCTGATAAAGAGGATGTTTCTCAGCAGTGATCTTTGCCGTCACCGTAACCCAGGACCGTGATGCAAGGCTCCCGGCCTGTTCATACCGGCAGGGGATGCCGCAGAACTCAATATCTGCCTCGCAGCAGGTCATAACAAAACGACCGGGCGCAAACATCCCCTCCTTGTTCCGGCGAAGCATGGCAACCTGTCCCTTGAACCGGACGCTCTTGCCATCGTACTTGTCCACCTCTTCGTTCACATCCCGATACCAAAGAGCGTAATCCTCGTCCTTTACCTCGATGATGGGAGCGTTGATGTCAAAGGGCAGCGGATCTACCACATCATCAAAAGCGGTAGTTCCGTCCGTGTAATCGTAGAGAATGTCGATATTGCGGTTGGCCGCACGAGCGAGCTTATGGAACGGCATGGTATCGGAGCCCTTTACGACCCGGTTGAATACCAGCATTTGCGCGCCCATGAGCTTGTCCATTACCAGATTGCGCATATTGGCATGATACGCAAGGAATGTGGTGGTATCCGCAAACATGACTTCCTGCGCCACCACCCAGTTTTCCGGGAAGCGCTGGTAGAGGTCACCCACAAGCTGCATACCGTTGAGCTCCGCAACAACCCGCTCTGCCTTGTACTTTTTTGCAAGGGCCTGCAGCTCCTTGGTGGTGACATTTTCCTGATCTAAAATCTCCAGAAATACATTCTGATGGGGATAGAGGGAAAAATCATATTCCTCCTCCCCTTCCTCAAATACCAGAAGCAGTGTGCGCTCTCCGGCATTGAATCGGGGATCTTCCAAAGTTTCTTGAATAAATTTTGTCTTACCGGAATCCAAAAAGCCGGTAAATGCATAAACGGGAATCTGCTGCATAGTCTACTCCTTAAATTCCAAAGAGCTTGGCAAAGGCTTCTTCATCCAGCTTAGAGCCGATGACACAGAGCTTGCCGCTGACATCGGCGCTGCCGGTACGGATATCGGCTTCCTCGGGAACCATATCAAAATGGATCCAAGTGCCGTCCACAGCGGGAAGGATGCCCTTAGCCCGCAGAACCATGCCGTATTTGCCGGTATCCAGTTCATGCAAAGCATTTACGATCTGCTGACGCTCAAACTTCTTGGCAGTCTCCACGCCCCAGGAAGTGAACACCTCATCGGCATGATGGTGGTGATGTTCGTGGTCGTGGCAGCCGCACTCGTCATCATGGTGGTGATGCTCGTGGTCGTGGCAGCCGCATTCGTCATCATGGTGGTGATGCTCGTGGCCGTGGCAGCAGCACTCGTCATCGTGGTGGTGATGTTCGTGGTCGTGGCAGCCGCATTCGTCATCGTGGTGATGATGCCCGTGGCCGTGGCAGCCGCACTCATCATCGTGATGATCTTCAGCAGCCAGACGCTCCTGCTCCATCCGTGCCAGTTCTGCTGCCAGAGATGTCTTGCCTTCCATAGCATCAATAATCTGCTGACCGGTAAGCTCCGCCCAGGGAGTCGTGACAATGGTAGCCTTGTCGTTATGCTCACGAATCAGCTCAATAGCAGCATCCATCTTGGCCTGCATCACGGAATCCGTCCGGGAAAGGATGATGGTGGAGGCTGTTTCAATCTGATTGTTGTAGAACTCGCCGAAGTTCTTCATATATACCTTGACCTTGCCCGCATCCGCAACGGCCACGGTGTAGCCCAGAGTAACTTCGTCATTGGTAACCTTATTAACAGCACCAATTACATCGGAGAGCTTGCCAACGCCGGAGGGCTCAATGATAATGCGGTCAGGGTGGAACTTTTCGATTACATCTTTAAGTGCTTTGCCAAAGTCGCCAACAAGGCTGCAGCAGATACAGCCGGAATTCATTTCGGTAATATTAATGCCGGAATCCTGCAAAAAACCGCCGTCGATGCCGATCTGGCCGAATTCGTTTTCAATAAGGACGATATTTTTTCCCTTATAAACTTCGCTGATGAGTTTCTTAATCAAAGTGGTCTTGCCGGCTCCCAAAAAACCGGAATAAATGTCTATTTTCGTCATAGGGGTTCCCTTCCTTATATGAGAATTTCCCTAACATTATACCACCTAAGCAAATGAAATACAAGGCGAAAATCCATGAAGATTCGACACGATACGATTGTATCTGCCGTCAACATGGATTATCCTATATTCAGGCGGGCAAATCCCCAGCTGCGACAGCCCACCGCCGCCGTCCCGTTTCTCCCACGGGACGGCGGTCATTTTAAGTTTATGAAACCGGAACAATCAGCAGTTTTTCCATGGGCGGTTCATCGGTCAGGCGGTTTGCCGACTGAATGGCCTCCACCGTAGAGCCGCACTGCTTAGCAAGTCCCCAAAGTCCATCTTCTCCCACTCTGCAAAGGATCAGTGACGGACGGTTGGGATCTGCTTCCTCCATCTCTCCGGCTTCCAGCTGATCTGCCACCGAGAGGGGAACACCGGAAAGCACATGATTTTGAAGGGTGAATGGCTGCATGAGGGTCAAGCCCTCTCCGCTGTATGTGATCTGCGGTTTTCCGACGCTGCGCATATAAGATTTCACGGTGTTTTCCTCCGCAGAGGGCAGCGTCTCTTCTCCCTCGCAGCGAACCGTCTGGGATTGCAGATTTCCCTCACGGTCATAGTAAAGAACCGTGCAGTGGCCGGAAACAGAAGCCTTGAATCCATCCTCCCAAGCCGTGACCACAGGATAATCGGCAAAGGAAACCATATCCACAACTTTCTCTGCTTCCTCCCCCAGGATTCCCTGTACGGTGATCACCATGTCCCGGCTTTCGAGGAGTACAGGAAGCTCCATTTTCTCCATATGAAGCGATACCTTTCTTCTGGGGCTGTATGCATCCTCAAGAACCTCTGCCATGATTTGATCGTACACCGTGTACTGCGTAGCCACATTTGCCTTCAGCATAAGGTGCATATCTTCCGTCAGATCCACTTCCAATGCTGTAAGCACCGGGAAAATTGCAGCCGTTGCCATACTGCTGTGATCCGATTCCAGATCCGCATACTGGGAAAAAGGCACTTCCGCATCCCAGCTGTGAAGCTGTCCGTTGTCGTCAGCGTAGAGCAGATGAAAAAGCCCTTTTCCCCGGTAAACCAGACGGTTTGCCATGATTTTCTCCTCTGTAATCTCCGGACAAAGGCTATAGCTGAGGATCTTGTCGATCTGCGCCCCGCCGGTAACCGTCAGCGTTTCATCCAGCTGCGCCAGCTTTTCCCCAGACTCCGTAGGAAGATCCAAGGGGTATGTCTTCTTGAGCAGAGCAACATCCTCCGGGCAGTTTTCGGGATATGGAATCTCCGGTTTTATGGCCTGCTGTGCCTCTCCAAGAACCGCCACCGTGGCCCGAAGCATCAATTTTCTTGCAGATGTACTTCTGCCGTCCAGCCCTGCAAGGGATGCTGTAGCGCAGATCATGCCGTCGGGCAGGTTTTCCGTAAAATCCCATTTCATCTGGAAAGGAATCCATGCCTCTACGCTGCAGGGAGCAGAGCCGTCCTCCGGAGCATAGAGCACCCATGCCATAACACCGCCGGAAACACTCATTCCGGTTCCCCGCCATTCTTTTCCCCGAACCATAGCCTGCCCCCAGCAACCCAGAATCCTCCCCACCTCCGGCATATTATCCGGAATACGAACCTCCTGGGTCAGCTCCTGGGTCTGAGTCTGGCAAATCACCGTTTTCAGGCACGAAATTGGATGCTTGGTAAACTGAACTTCCATGCAGATCACTCCTCAATTTTACATTCCTATACTGAAGTGTATTCGTCCAGGGACAAGTTTATGCCGATTATTTTTTGCCGCAGCACCAAAAACCCATTCCCATAATCCCGAGGCCGAGACAGCAGCAGAAAAATGTGGACTCCAGACAGGTTCCTATCAGCAGTCCAAAGCCAAAGGCCGCCAGAGTACACCCGCACAGCTGATTCTTCCTACACACAAAAACACCCCCCGCACAAGCCTATGCAGGAGGCTGCCTTAATTGAACTGTGAAATGCGGTTTTTCTTTTTCTCCCTGAACCTCACGCCTGTGTGCTGTGTAAAAGTCTGAAAACCGCTTTTTTTATCTGTACATCCTCAATAGAATTTAGTATAATATCGGAAAGCGTATGAAGAAGGTGAAATATATGAAAAGCGAAGCGAGAGAAAAGAAGATTCTGATGATCTCCCTATTCTCAGGACTTGCCTTCGCAATGGTGGAGTTTATATTTTCCATATACAGCCACTCCCAATCCGCTCTGACGGATGCAGTATATGACGCTTCCGAGTTGGTATTCATTGCTCTGCTTATATACCTGACTCCCCTGTTTCATAAGCCCATATCTGAGGAGCATCCCTACGGATATTTTCAGCTGGAATCCATCTTTGTCATCATCAAAGGCGTTATGATGCTGTCCGTTACCTTTGGTATCGCCGCACAGGTCATCGGATCCGCTATTTCCGGCGGTAATCCCGTCAACAGTCTGGCAGTTGGTTTCTTTCAGCTGGTGTTAGGTGCCGGCAGCGTCGTCATTTTCATGATCATGAAGCGGATGAACAGGAACATCTGCTCTCCCACCGTCCATGCTGAGCTGGTGGGCTGGAAGCTGGATATCGGATACAGTTTTGGCATGGCAGTAGCCTTTTTCGGCTCTCTCTTTTTGGAGAATACTCCCTTTGCTTTTATTGCTCCCTATTTCGATCAGATAATCGCCGTGCTTGTGATGGTGGGTATGCTCCCGGAGAGCATCAAGATTCTTTGGGCCGCACTCAAGGATATCGTTCTCTTTGCCCCGGACGAAGCACTTGTGGAGGAAATCAAGGAATTTGTCTCCCCCATTCTGGCACAGTACAATTTTGAGCCGGCTTACTGCGATGTAACCCGCACCGGACGGCATCTTTGGATTGATGTCTATTTTCGGATTTCCGGAGCCGATCTCCCCATTCAGGATTATAAAGATGCACTGGGCAGCGTAAAGAAGCTGACCAAAGAAAAGTATCAGGAATGTACCTGTGAACTGATCCTACTCCCCTAATACAGCAAAAAACACAGCGGATTTGGGTGCACCACGTAAGGAAGTATTTTTCTAAAAGGTTTTAGGAACTTGTTCCTAACGATTGCACTGTTTATGCTCCGTATGGAGTATAAACAGTATGCTCGTAAGGGTGACGCACAATCAAATGACAACGGGATGAAACTTTTTATTTTGCAGAGTGTTAGACTTATCAAAATATATCTAACACTTAACTGCATCCCAGAAAGAATATCTGTTGATTTTTGCTTGATTTTCTATGTAAAATCTATTTATCATCCCTAAAATGGCAATGGAAAACACCTTTGATTGCAGATTTACTGCCATCTCTGTTAAACTCATCTCGACGAATGGAGGGAAAAACATGAATCTCGGTACACAGATCAAAAAGTATCGAAGCGCTCTTAATCTTTCTCAGGAGGAACTGGCAGAGAAAATTTTTGTTACTCGACAGTCTGTTTCCAACTGGGAAAACGACAAAACTTATCCGGATGTCAAGAGCCTGCTGATGCTGAGTGAATTGTTTGAAATCTCCGTCGATGAATTGATTAAAGGAGATGTAAACGCTATGAAAAAAGAAATCAACGAACAGGAACGGGCAGAATTTCGAAAGGACAGTACTTATTTTACGAGTTTGTATGTCATGACACTTGTTTTACCGCTGCTCCTAAGCAAGTTGCTGGGGTGGATCGGCTGGGGAATCTGGGCAGTTATTGTTGCTGCCGCATTCTATTATGGCTTTCGTGTAGACAGACATAAAAAGAAACACGATATTCAGACATATAAAGAAATTCTTGCTTTCACAGAAGGAAAGACTCTGTCCGAAATTGAACAAGCAAGAGAATATGGAAAGCGCCCATATCAGAAAATATTGTTTATAGTAGGTTCTGCGCTGCTTGCTTTTGTTGTCACAGCTTGCATGTATCTTATTTATCAACTTCTATAATCTGTTTGTGAGTGTTAAACCTATTCCAATTAGTAATATATAAGCGTGGGCATGGATAACCCTCGCTTATACATTACTGATCGAATAATTTATAAAGAAAATGGAGTGTATCAAAGCCTGATACACTCCATTTCGCTTTTCGGTATTTCCAAAACATCCTTATCGGGCATACCTTTTACCGTTGTGGTTTTTTATTTACTTATGCTCCCGCATCCATCTCCGCCTTACAAACCTGTAAAATCTTGGAAATGATCGGCACGCAGGTAGGTCTGCCATAGCCGGAATCCTCCACGCAGGCAATAAACGCTAGGGGATATTCCTCATTTGTCACGAAGCCAGTAAACATGGCATTAGGCTTTTTATTGCCGCCCACCTGTGCGGTGCCCGATTTTGCGCATACCGAAAGACCGGGGAAATTTTCGTCGCCATAGTAGCTTTCCGTATTGTAGCGCATATATTCCTGAAGCTTTTTCGCCAATTCACTGGACATGATCCGCCCTCCGGGGGTCTGGGGTGCCTGATAGGTAGTTTTACTACCCACAGCGATTCGGTTCACCACATGCGGTAACATCGGGACACCGTCATTGGCAACCGCCCCCACAAAGGTCAGGAATGCGCAGGGATTAATAAGGTCCTTATGCTGGCCGATGGCGCTCCATGCCACCATAACATCCGCTGCATTGGCAGCCTCCAGATTACCTTCGGCAGTTTTGAGACCATCAAAGGAAATACTTTCGTTCACACGAAACTGCCGGGCATACCGCTCCAGCGTCTCGCCGCCCAGCTGGCCTGCGATTGCGGCAAAGGCACAGTTGCACGAATTGGAAAACGCCTCTTTGAGGGTCTGCTTTCCATGTGCCTTGGTACAGGTAACTTTGTCGTTGCCGTAGGCCGTGGTTCCGGTACAGGTAAAGGTCTGACTTTCAATATCCGAAATGGCATCCAGAGCCGCCGCCATGGTGACGATCTTATAGATAGAGCCGGGCGTATAAGTGGATTGGATAAAGCGGTTTACATAGGCACCTGCCCATTTTCCTTCCGTATCCCCGGCAATATCCGGAACATTGTCCGGATCGTAGGTAGGCGTAGTCACGGCACAGATAATCTCGCCGGTTTTGTAGTTATAGACTGCCACCGTTCCACGGTAATTTCCCATTGCCTTCAGTGCCGCCGTCTGCGCCTTGGCAGAGAGGCTCAGATTTACCCGTCCGCCAGTATTGCCGTAGGCATACACACCGTTCACCGGATCGTATCCCGCAATTTCCATAGCATAAGCGGAAATAATCGGCGCACGGATATTTCCCTGCCGATCCCCCAGCCAATGAAGCATTGCCTTGCGAAGGGGCTCGGATTCCGAATAGGTATGCTTGTCCCTGAGGTCCAGAAGCGGCACGCCTTCCCGGTCGGTAATCAGGCCGGTGGCAAGGGTATGCCCTTCAAAAATATGGGGAGATCCCGGGGACTGCACCCATTCATTCGAACGGAGGGCATACTCTCCCAGAAAGAAAACCATACCAAGGGCAAGTACCAAAATCAGCACCAGCATAATACGGGCTCTGCCCATGATTCTATTCATCGATTTCTGTTCCCCCCTTAAACTGGCGCACAGCAAAGCTGGCATTCTGGCGGGTATCCGCAGCCTTTACGAAAGCCAAAAGGCCCCACGCACACATCATACTGGAGCCGCCGTTGGAAACAAACGGGAAGGTAACACCGGTGAGCGGCAGCACATCCAGCGTACCCAGCACATTAAAAATGGTCTGCACCAGCAATATTCCCGCTGCTGTACAGGCGCCGATGGTATAAAAGCTGCTGCGTCCCATAGCAGACATCCGCAGCGCAAACAATCCCCAGACAATGATGATTGCCACCAGCATAACCGTAAGGAGCAGACCCCATTCCTCGGACAGTGTCGCAAACACCATATCGGAATCTGCTGCAAACACATGGCGCATCCAGCCCTGTCCGGCACCCAGGCCAAACAGTCCGCCGGAAGCAACGCATATGAGCGCCCGGGTCTGCTGATAGCCTGCGCCCGTGGGGGATTCCCAAATATGCCGCCATGTTGTAAACCGCCGCAGAGCGTGAGGTGCAATTTTCAGAGCAATGGTGCCGGCAAATCCCAGAGATGTGCAGGCCAGTGCAATGGTTCCCACGCTGCCGGAACGGAGATAGGCAATGATAAGAAATGCCACAAAGAAAATCAGTGCGGTTCCGAAATCATTCATGATTGCAAGGCAGCCGCAGAGCACCACCGTATAGGCAATGAAAGCAATCAGATTTTTCTTATTCATCAGCCGGTCCATGGTAGATGCTCCCACAAATACGAAGCAAACCTTGCTGAGCTCTGAGGGCTGAATGGACATAAATCCGATTTTCAGCCAGCTTTTAGACCCATGGTATTCCTTGCCAAACAGCAGAGTAATTACCAGCAGTCCGATGCCTCCCAGCATCGCCAGATAACGCATCTTTTTGGCCCGTTCCAGATCCCGAAGCGCCCAGCCGACACCCAGAAAAATAACCAGTCCCAGCATCATTGCCATCAGCTGCTTTACCGCTTCCCCGGGTTTAGATGCCGCTATAGCCGCCATGCCCATGGTGCAAAGCAGGAATGCCAGCGTTTCCAGTTCAAAAGACGGCTTCCTGATAAACAGATAGAAAGTAAGCAGCAGCCATTGGCACAGTATGATCCCCGCAAAGCCGAAGAAAATACTCTCCGCTGTCTTTTCATTGGCAGCCAGCAGATATGCCAGTGCGCAGAAAATCTGAAAAATCGTCAGCAGCATCAGATTGAGGATGCTGTCAATGGGTCTCGCAGCTTTGGTACGCAGGTGTGAAAGCCGCTGCTCCAGCTTCCTTGAAATCGGAATCAGGGTCATGTCCACACCGCCGATGGTAATGACATCCTCCACACTCAGTGCCGATATCTCCACACGCTGTCCGTTCACGAACACGCCGCTCTTGGAGCCGGCATCAGATATCGTCCAGCTGCCATCATCATAACGGGTGAGTACTGCATGATTTCGGGATATGGTAGGCACATCTACCACCACATCACTGCGTTTACTTCTGCCGATGACGCTTTCCCAGTGGGTGATGGGAAGTTTTTTGCCGTTTTTCAGACAGATCCATGCCCAGATTTCCGGCTCCCGCCGGAAAGTCATCAAAGGCCACGCGCAGCGGAGCATCAAAAGCAGCACCAACGCAGGCATCAGGTAACGAAGGATTGCCTGCAAAACAAAATAATAGGTTTCATCTGCCCGGTAAAAAAACGCAAGCCAATCCACGGCAGTCACCTCCTTTATAGTTTCTCAAATCGTCACACCTGTTCCATTTGCCTAAGGAGGGCAATCTCCCGCTGATATCCGGAAAGCTCGTTGGGCGTCTCCAAAATCATAGGCAATCCTGCCAGAACAGGGTGGTTCATGATGTTATGGAATGTAGGAAGTCCCAGATGTCCGTCGCCGATACATTCGTGGCGGTCCTTGTGGCTGGAACGCACATTCTTAGAATCATTTAAGTGCAGAGCCTTGAGCCGGTTTAAACCTACAATGCGGTCAAATTCCTCCAGCACTCCGTTCAAATCACCAACAATATCGTATCCGGCATCCCAAATATGGCAGGTATCCAGGCATACGCCCACATATTCGCTGCCAACGCCATCGATAATATCCCGCAGCTCCTGAAAACTGCCGCCTATCTCGCTGCCCTTTCCCGCCATGGTTTCCAAAAGCACCGTCACCGGGTACTGCGGTTCCATGGCTTTTTTGAGGGCATCCACAATTTGGCTGATCCCCGTCTGCGTTCCCTGTCCCACATGGGAACCCGGGTGAAAATTATAGTAGTTATCCGGCAGTGCTGCCATTCTTCGCAGATCATCCGCAAGAACATCCGCAGCAAATACACGGGCCTCCGGATCTAAGGTGCAAAGGTTCATGGTATAGGCCCCGTGAGCCACCAGCTTTCCGAAGCTTAATTCCCTCAGCGCTGCCTCTGCAGCGGCAGAATCAGCGGGGTTTTCTTCCTTTGCTTTGGAGCCTCTGGGGTTCCGGGTAAAAAATGCAAATGTATTGGCACCAATCTTCTGCGCAGTTCTCACCATGGCAAGACTGCCGCCGGAAGAGGATAAATGACACCCTAAATATCGCAAGTCTGATCACTCCTTTCCCGATAGCATAGCATAATCCCAAGCAAAAATCAATTTTTCTTTCTTTAAGGCTTTCTTTATGCTATACTCATATTGCCTAGGATGCCCGGAAAAAGAGAAACGCTCCCACAGAAGTTTTCCGCAGGAGCGCAGTATTTATTTTTCCGAAAGTTTTACGGATTCCACCATATTTTTCCATGTTTCGGCTGATTCAGCGCCCGATTCAGCTCTCGCCGTCATGGTGATGCAATAGTGGAAATTTCCGTCAGACAGCACCATTACTCTGCCGATCTCATCCCCTCCCTCTCCGGCGGCAGGCCAGACGCTTTCGTAGCAGGTAAGCCCATCCCGCTGTGTTTTCACAAGGCTCAGTTCTTTTTCTCCGTGGCCGGTAAGGGTTCGGAGCGTCGCATCAATATCTCCGGCAGCCAAGGTCTCCACGGCAATCTCGCAGGAATCGCAGAAGTAAAGAGAACCCGTCTCTCCCTCCATTACCTCCTGAGCCGCATCCTCCGGCAGCACCATTTCCAGTTTTTTGGCCACCGGTGGTTCTCCGGGCGCATAGGCATCCCCTATGGTTTCCAGATCTTTCTTGGCACACCCGGACAGCAAGCACAATACACACAACAAAAACGCAGCTTTTTTCATTTCATAACCCTCCAGAAAGGATGTATTCACCATGCCCTATCGGCTTATCTTCCTCTACCTGATTCTAGTAAATGTCATAGGCTTTGCAATTATGCATATCGACAAGGCAAAAGCCCGGAAAAATCGTTGGCGCATCCCGGAACGGACATTGATGGGTATCGCTTTTATCGGCGGCAGCGTGGGAACGCTTCTGGGAATGTACAGTGCCCGCCACAAAACAAAGCACCCAAAATTTACCGTGGGTGTCCCCTTATTTCTGGCTATGCAGATCATTGTCGGCCTTCTGCTCTGCCTCTACATAAAAAAATGACCGGAAACATCCCGGTCATTTTTCTTTTATACAGGCAATTGGGAAATTAAGCCGGAAAGTACGATTGCGCTGATGGCAATGATAAGAACCAGCACCCCCGGTGATGTAAAGAAGGATTGCATGCAAACGCCGTAGAGCGGTTCGGTGCGGAAATACGCTCTGATTTCCCGGTGTTTTTTCACTAAAGTGAGGATTGCTACAACCGTGCATCCGTAAATAATTGCCATAAAGAGAATATCCGCTGTTGCTGCTGGCAGGAGGCGGGATATTCTCGAAAGCGTATCGCCCAAAAGCATATTATTGGCCATGTGCAGAACCATAGCCCAGCCGATATGGTAGGTAGCCGCCGTATAGCCCAGCACCAGGCCCACCGCAAATGCATAGGGAGACTGGATAATATTGACATGGAAAATGCCGAAGAGAAATGCAGAGCCAAAAATGGCAAAGCGCTTACCGAAAGGCTCCAGTGACCGCAGGATCAGTCCGCGGAAGAAAATCTCCTCCGTAATGGGTGCTACCACGCCGATATAAAAGAACATGCTGAATGTATCTCCCATGGCCGATGCACTTTCCACAGAATCCTGAATGGTAATGCCCACAGTGTTGAAGAGCATCTCCATAACCGTTGCCAGCACCTGAAATACGGTCTGACCGCTGATAAAAAGGCACAGCAGCATAATAAAGCTTCCGGCTTTCATTGGTTTTTCCGCTTTCCAGATGGTATGGAAGCAGAATTGGCTCTTTTTCCACAGGAGCATCAGAAAAGCGCCCATCAGCGCCGCCACCAAATAGCCCCAGCCATTATTGAGAAGCTGATATTCCAGCAGCGCCTCAAAGGTAATATTCGAATTTACCGGTATCATGGCATATTGCAAATAAGCGCTGCCTACGGCAACCGCCGGCACCGCCATATTCATTATGACCGCATAAATCATCAGCGCCCAGCCGATGCCGCTGAATTCTCTGCGCAAAATGCGGACAGTTTCTCTTCGGTCCATTTTACCTTCCTCCTAATTGCTCGATGAGCATTTCCGCCGACATCATACCGTCAACCGCAGCGGACATAATGCCGCCTGCGTATCCGGCGCCCTCGCCTATGGGGTAAAGTCCACGGACACTTCCCTGACGGTCCGTTCCCCGCAAAATGCGAACCGGGGACGAGCTTCTTGTCTCCGGAGCCGTCAAAACCGCTTCCGGCGCTCCAAAGCCCTTAAGCTTTCTGTCCAGCAGTGGGATTGCCTTTTGCAGGGCGTCGGTGATCTTGGGAGGCAGCACCTGCCGCAGGTCACCCCAAGTTACCCCCGGCCGATAGGTAGGCGTAACGCCCGAAGCATCCGTACTGGGTCGGTTATTCAGAAAATCTCCCACCAGCTGAGCAGGTGCACAGTAAGAACCGGCATATTCATAGGCTTTCCCCTCGATTTCCTCCTGCCAAAGCATACCGCCCAGCACGCCCTCATAGGGAAAATCTGCCGGATTCAGGCTAACAAGCAGGGCGGCATTGGCGTTTTCCCCTCCCCGGTCGGCATAGCTCATGCCGTTGGTCACCAGCCTCCCGTTTTCGGAAGCCGCCGCCACCACATAGCCGCCGGGACACATACAGAAGGTGTATACTGTTGCATCGTCCAGATGCTGCACCAGCTTATAGTCCGCAGGCGGCAGCGGCAGATCATTGCTGCCGTACTGCGCCATGTCAATCACTGATTGCAATTGCTCAATCCGAACACCCATAGCAAAGGGCTTTGGCTCCATAGAGATGCCCATGTCCTTCAGCATCCGAAAAGTATCTCGGGCACTGTGCCCGATGCCCAGAAACACTTGCGAGCAGGAAATATCCCCGCTGTTGGTTTTCACACCCGTTACGGCTCCGTTTTCTGTCAGCAACCCCGTGACCTGCGTACCAAAGCGCACCTCGCCGCCAAGACTTTCAATCCGGTGGCGGATATTCTGCACCACTGTCAGCAAAACATCTGTTCCCACATGGGGCTTGGCATCATAGAGAATATCCTCTCTTGCGCCTGCCGACACAAACTGCCGCAAAATCCATGCGATACGGGGGTTATTGACGCCGGTATTGAGCTTTCCGTCGGAAAATGTACCGGCACCGCCCTCGCCAAACTGAACATTGCTCACAGTGTCCAGCTTGCCCTCGGCAAAGAACCTGTCAACCTTCCGGTGACGAGTCACGGCATCCTCTCCCCGCTCAAGAATCAGCGGATACAATCCGGCTTCCGCCAGAACCAGCGCCGCAAACATTCCCGCAGGGCCGAATCCCACTACCACCGGTCGCTCATATTCCCCCGGTGTCAGCTTCGGCAGTCGATAAAAGGATGTAGGGGCAAAATCCGCCCGTTTGCATCCGCTTTCCCTGAGTATTCTCTTTTCGCTGCCGGAAACAGCTACATCCACCGTGTAAATCAGCTGTACATTGGGCTTTTTTCTGGCATCGATTGAGCGACGCACTATGGTGAGCCGCAAAATTTTGGAAGCGGATATTTTTAAAGCTCTTGCTGCTTCGTAGAGAAGCTGATTTTCATTATTTCCCGCAGGAAGATGTATCTCTCGAATCCGAATCATTGTTCTTTCCCTCCGGCGCAGCACCCGGCCAAACTGCCGGAGCTCCACGCCCATTGTAAATTAAAACCGCCGCAGTCTCCGTCAATGTCCAGCACCTCTCCGCAGGCATAAAGTCCCGGCACAAGGCGGCTTTCCATGGTTTCAGGGTCAAATTCCCCGGTGACTGCGCCTCCGGCTGTGACCTGTGCACTGTCCATGCCCAGCGTTTCCGTCAGGGATACTTCCAGGCCCTTGGCAATGTGGCACACTTCCCGCAGCTGTTCTTCACCAAGGTCGGCAATGAGGCCGCCGCCATGGATTCCCGCCGCTGCGGTAAGCACCCGCCCCAATCGGTTGTGCAGGATTCCCGTCAGCAGTTCCTCCACAGGCAAATGGGTCATTTTTCGTCTGACCAGTTCCGAAAACAAGGTATCTTCCTCCATATCCGGCAGGAAATCCAGCTTGCAAATCCATTCACCGCCAAGGCATACATCTCGGCATATTTCAAAAATCACCGGTCCGGAAAGGCCATATTCTGTAAATTGCAATTCGCCCCGGCTTTCGCTGTGGAGAATACCGTCGTGATATATTGCTGCATGGCAGCCGGCGCGGACACCTTTGAGGGCACCGCAGCCCTTCCAGCTGCTTTTCAGCTGCACCAGATTGGGACGCAGCTTAGTGATATGATGCCCCAGAGATCGCAGCAGCTTATATCCGGCCATGGTTCCGCCGGCCTTGGTTCCGGCAAGCCCTCCGCAGGCCACGATGACCTTATGGCAGAAAACCTTCTCGTCTTTGCTTTCCACTGAGAAACCGCCATCCACTTTTTTAATACGGACAACCTCAAAGCCCAGCTTCTGCCGGATATTGGTTCTTTCCAAAGCAAAGCGAAGCACATCCACCACGGAATTTGCCTGATCGGAATACGGATACACCCTGCCGGTATTTTCCGCAACCGTATAAAGTCCAAGATTTCGGAACCATGCCAGCGTTTCCTCCACAGGCATTTTACGAAGCGCCTGCTGCGCAAATCCGGCATCGTCTCCGTGGTATCGGGAGATATCCGCATGGAGATTGGTAAGATTGCAGCGGCCGTTGCCTGTAACCTGCAATTTTCTGCCCACGCGAGCCTGCCTCTCAAAAAGGATCACTTGTGAATCAGGGCAATCACTCGCCGCTATGGCAGCAGCCATCCCGGAGGCTCCTGCTCCGATAATTCCGATAATCATACACCCACCTGCTTTCTTTTCCCATATTATACTAAACAAACCCCGCTTTCACAAGAAAAAACTTCCTTGCAATCGGGAAAACCCATGCTATAATAACATCGGTGATGATATGGACCGGAAAAATATGGATAAAATCGCAAATTCCCCCGAAGATCGTATGCTTCTTGCAAAAATCTGGGATAAGATCAATACCGGTATGCAGCGTAATATTCCCGCCAATACTGCTTTTCTCTCCCCACGGGAGCTGGAAATGGCAAGATACCTCTTTGGTGAGCAGCAAGGTTTGATTGCTTTCGGCGGCTATGCCGATGCTGAGCGGAAAATGCTGTGCTGGGTGCCGGATTATCTGGATCAAAGCAGTCTTTATGAGGAAGGCTCTCCCATGGTCTGTCTCCGTGCAGAATTTTATAAAGGCGACACGCCCACCCACCGGGATTTTCTGGGCGCCCTGATGGGAGCAGGTATTTCCCGGGAAACCATCGGAGACATCTGCGTGGGAGTGGGCAGATGCGATTTTTTTGCGTGTCAGGAAATGTCCGAGTATCTCCTGCAAAACTTTACAGCCACCGGGCGGACAAAAATCCACCTGCAATTGGTTCCTCTGAAGGATGCACAGATCCCACAGCCGGAAGTGAAGATTATCAGGGATACGCTGGCCTCTCTGCGGCTGGACAGTGTTATATCCTCAGGATTTCGCATTTCCCGGGGGCTGGCCTGTGAGTATATTGCCGCAGGAAAAGCCGCTATTGACGGTCTTCCCTGTGAAAAGGCAGATAAAATCATCCGTGAGGGTGTCAAAATCTCCCTGCGTGGCAGCGGCAAAATAAAACTGGCTGCCGTCAACGGCACTACCAAAAAAGGTAGAATTTCGGTGGAAATCCACCGCTATGTGTGAGGTATAAATATGAAAATGGACGAAGTAATTGCAAGGATCAACGCACTTGCAAAAAAAGCCAAGGCCGAGGGTTTAACCCCGGAGGAAACTGCAGAGCGGGATAAGCTGCGCAGAATCTATATTGATTCCGTAAAAGCCAGTCTCGTAGGCGAACTGGAAAACACCTATATCGTAAGACCCGACGGCAGCAAGGAAAAAGTCGGCAAAGGAAAATAAATGGCATCAAAAAAGCAGCCTACGAAAGTAGGCTGCTTTCTCTTGGCGGAGAGAGTGGGATTCGAACCCACGGTGCGTTGCCGCATCACCAGTTTTCAAGACTGGCTCCTTAAACCGCTCGGACATCTCTCCATTGCCAATGACTATATCATTTTGCAGCGCAAATGTCAAGCAGGATTCCCGTGGGATTCTGAAATTCAGGGGTTGACAAACCGCCCAGTCTATGCTAGAATACCTTGGCAACCTAAATAGTACATTTTGATTCGGAGTGATACCCAAGAGGCCGAAGGGGCTCCCCTGCTAAGGGAGTAGGCGTCTAAAAAGCGCGCGAGAGTTCAAATCTCTCTCACTCCGCCACAGAGGCAAGGATTTTTCCTTGCCTCTGTTTTTTAGATATTCTCCCAAAAATTATTAAGTTATCTTTAATTTCTACATAATACTTGAATGCCTCTGATCTGTATGATATAATTTTTTTGTCTGATTTTCAGCAATACCTATACACAGGGAGTACATTATGAAAGATTTTACTTACCTGCTGGAAAATTTCTTTACCCATAAGGATTTTCTGGTCCCTGCCGAGCAGATCCCGGGCACACTGTTTACCCCCCTGCATTTTGTCTTTTCCGCAGTTCTGCTGGCCGTTATTATTCTCTCTGCCATTTATGTTGCAAAGCACAAGCACCTCATAAAACCCGTCCTGCTTACGATTTGGATCATTATGCTGGTGTGGGAATTCGTGATTGTGACTTGGGAAAGCGTAGCCGGCAAAGAGGTAGCCCTGGATCTGAAAAGCAACCTGTCTCTCTATCCCTGCAGTATTTATCTCTTTGCTCTGCCTTTTGCCATGTTGGGTAATGGAAATGTGAAGAAATCCGCCTGCGGGTATCTTTGTACTCTGGGGCTTATGGGCGCATCGATCAACTTCTTTTATCCTGCGATCCGCCTTTCCACTTATTCCTGCATTTCCTTCATTGGCTTCCACACCTTTTTATTCCATGGCTCCATGCTTTTCACCTGTCTTGTACTGCTGATCTCCGGCTATCATCGATACACCCATGTGACAAAATGGCAGGAACTGTTCCTCCCCTGCATTGCCAGCCTTCTGATGTCTGTTCCCGCAAACATCGTCAATTATACCATTGGTGCCGACTATATGTTCTTCCGTGGTGATTTTCCGATTGTCCATGCCATTTTCGGTGACACCCCCCGTGTAATTATCACCCTTGTGATGTATGCGCTTTACATCTTCATTCCTGCGCTTTATTACCTTCCCTCTTTCCTGAGGAACCGTAAAAATGCAAAGGTGCTTTCCGCCTGTTAACAAAAGCGGTGCAGTTCAAGCTGCGCCGCTTTTTTACATCCTTTTTTTCATCCAGCGGACAGATTATCGCCGGTATAATCCCCCGTTCCCCATATTACAATCGTTTTCCTTGACTTTTCCCCGGATGCCTTTTATCATGGTATCTGCGATTACGAACGGAGGGTGTTTATGAAGCGTTTCCGTAAAATATACCTTGAAATCTCAAACATCTGCAATCTCAGCTGCGCTTTCTGCCCCGGAACCAAGCGGAAAAAGCGAGCCATGACTGAGGAGGAATTTCGTTTCCTTCTGCCAAAGCTTCGGCCTTGGTCAGATTATCTCTATTTTCATCTGATGGGGGAACCCTTGTGCCATCCGAAGCTGTATTCCTTTCTGGCTGCGGCCGGAGACGAAGGGTTTCGGGTGATTCTCACCACCAACGGAACTGCCCTTGCCGCCCAGCAGGATCTACTGGCAAACGCCAAGGGGCTTTATAAGGTCAACATATCCCTCCATGCTTTTGAAGCCAATGATATTACTATGACCTTTGCCGAGTATCTCGCCGGATGCTTTTCCTTTGGCAAAAAAGCAGAAGGGAAAGTGCTGATTTCCTATCGGCTCTGGAATCACGGCGGTGCTGACAAGCGAAACGAAGAGATTCTTGACACCATGCACCGCTATTTCCCCCAGCCTTGGGTGCAGGAAGGTCGCGGCATCCGCATTGGAGAGCGCATATATCTCGAATACGGTGACAAATTTGACTGGCCGGATCTTGCCGCCCCGGATCAAGGGGATCGGGTGTTTTGCTACGGTCTGCGAGATCAGATTGGTGTCCTCTGTGACGGCACCGTGGTCCCCTGCTGTTTAGACCATGACGGAGAGATTCCCTTAGGGAACCTCTTCACGGAAGAAATGGCAGATATTCTGGAAATTCCCCGGGCAAAAGCCATATATGAGGGCTTTCAAAAGGGCTGTGCCGCCGAACCGCTTTGCAGGCATTGCGGTTATGCCACCCGCTTCCGAAAATAAGGCCATCGCCGCTCTCTAAACCGAGAGCGGCGAAACTTTTTACTTTTCAGAGCGTTTTCTGGCCAGATAAATGTCAAGTTTTTCCTTTACATTGTCGGGAATGGTGCGCTTCACCGGGCAGCAGGCAGCATTTGCCATCTGAGATGTGAAAGCAATAATGAAATCGATATCAGCAGCCATCTGCTCACCCTTCATCACTGCCATAGTGTCATAGCTGTTGTGAATGGTAGCTGTGTTGTCGGGAGCGCTGCGTGCAAAGGACAGGCTGGGAACGCCCTTATCTGCGAAAGGTGTCGAATCGCTGGAGTACACATCCTGATAAGCGTGCATTCCGAAGCCCAGCTGTGCAGAAAGATAAGTAATGTAGTGGACCAAAGCTTCTTCGGCAGAGCAGCAGGCAATGAATTGACCCATGATGCAGCCGATCATATCCAGATTGATGTTGAGCACCACATTGCCCAGTTCTGCCTCGTGGGCCGCACAGTAGGCCTTGGAGCCCAGTAATCCCCGTTCCTCACTGCCGCACCAGATAAAGCGCAGGCCGTAACGATGGGGGTGGTTGGCAAAATGGCAGGCTGCAGCAAGAATACCAATGGAACCGGACATATTGTCATAGGCACCTTGCGAGAGGGATGTAGAATCATAGTGTGCCGTCAGCACAATATACTGCTCCACATCACCGGGCAGATCCAGCACCACATTGTGCGACTCCCCCTGATACTCTCTCTGCTTCAGGCAGATTTTAGCAGTCTTAGGGTCGGACTTTACCAGAGCAATGGCATCCTTTGCGTTGATGTTGACACCGGGAAGCTTGTTTCCTTTGCTGACAAAGCTCCGCAGCTCCCGCTGATCGATATCAAAGTCCGTATAGTTGGCATCTCCGTCATAGGTGATAAAGCCCACAGCGCCGTTTTCCAGAATATCCTGATATTTCCAGTAGCCCATATAGCCATCCACCAAAACGATCTTCCCCTGGCACAGAGAAAGGCTATAGGGATCTGTATTGCGCAGATAGTAGAAGGGTGCCTCTACCTCTGCGCTTCCTGCATTCAGGTATCCCTTACAGGTTACCGCTTTTCCGTCCACGATGAGCGTGGCCTCTTCCATGTCCGCCATATCCACAGGGAATGCTTCCAGATTGGCATGACAGCCAAACTCTGCACACTTTTTCTGCAGGTACTGCGCAGCCCGATATTCCTCCGGACTGCCGCCGGTGCGGATAAAGGCGGTATCTTCAAAAATTTGCATTATTTCCTTGATTTCCATAGCTGAACCTCCTTTTTAGCCTATTATAGCGCACCGCAATAGAATTGCAACCGGATTTTTGGTTTTTCTTCCACCATGGGCACGATTTCCGCAGATATCTCAGCAAAGCAGAAATTCATCGACCACGGAAAGGCTTGATGCAATCGTACCAAGTAACGGCAACGGCGGCTGTATGTGCTATAAAAGGATTGACAGACAGCATACAAAATGAAATAATAGCAGTAGAAAATAATATACTAGGAGGAAAAAAGCCATGCTTTCTATTGGAACCAAAGCTCCCAACTTTACTCTGCCCGATCAGAACGGTGAACTTCACACTCTGGAAGATTACCGCGGTAAAAAAGTCATTCTCTACTTCTACCCCAAGGACAACACTCCCGGCTGCTCCAAGCAGGCCTGCGGTTATTCTGAAAACCTCCCCCACTTCACCGAAAAGGGTGCCGTGGTACTGGGTATCAGCAAGGATTCCGTAGCCTCCCACAAGAAATTTGAAGAAAAGTACGGCCTGCGCTTCCCCATTCTATCCGATCCGGAGCGTACCGTCATCGAAAGCTACGATGTCTGGCACGAAAAAAAGAATTACGGCAAGGTCACCATGGGTGTCGTCCGCACCACCTACCTCATTGACGAGGACGGAATGATTGCGGCAGCAAATGACAAGGTGAAAACCGCCGACGATGCAGAAAAAATGCTGGGGATTCTGGGATGAAAATCATCCTTTCTCCCGCCAAAAAAATGCGGGTGGATACCGAATTTCTTCGATCCGCTACCATTCCCGTTTATATTGATCAGGCACAGCTGCTTTGTCAAGCTCTGAAAGCTATGCCGCACGAGGCCCTCAAAAAACTCTGGGGCTGCAACGATGCAATTGCAGAGGAAAATTTCCGTCGGCTGGAATCCATGGATCTCTGCAGCGGACTCACGCCTGCCGTTCTTTCCTATGACGGCATTGCCTACCAGTATATGGCTCCTTCCCTGCTGGAAGAAAAGCAGCTGGAGTATCTGCAGGAGCATCTGCGGATTCTCTCCGGTCTGTACGGCATACTGCGGCCCATGGACGGCGTTACCCCTTATCGGCTGGAGATGCAATCGTCCCTTTCCTGCCGGGATGCAAAGGATCTCTACCGGTTTTGGGGAGATTCTCTCTATAAGGCACTGGATGCCGAAGACGGTGTCATTTTAAATCTCGCCTCAAAAGAATACAGCAAGTGTATTACGCCGTATCTCAAAAAATCTGATACCTTCATCACCTGCGTCTTTGCAGAAAAAGTAAACGGAAAGATGACCCAGAAAGCTACCTTTGCCAAAATGGCACGGGGGGAAATGGTTCGTTATCTGGCAGAGCATCAAATCATCTCAGCAGAGAATGTTAAGCGCTTTGACCGTCTGAACTATGTCTATCGGGAGGCGCTTTCCTCCCCTGCCGAATTTGTCTTTGAGCGCTGCCCAGAGCCCGAATCGGAAAGGAAATGATACATCATGAATAAAGCCACAGCTGCAATTCTTTTTTCTCTGATTTTGCTGCCTGTGAATCTCTGCTGCGTATTCTGGATGTTTCGGGAGGCTCTGTACCTCTCCGGATTTACCGTAAAGCAGTTTCTGGCATCCGCACCCTATTTTTCCGGCACCCGCCGCCACGTACAACGACAGCGGCGGAGGTTTCTGGCAGATTTTTTCCGTCGCAACAGCGCCGATCCACAGGCTTCTCTGGGGCTTCTGCGCCGCTTCATGCTGTCCACATTGCCGGGACTTGCTGCCCTGATTCTGGCCCAGTGGGCAGCACTTTCCCCAAAGCATGCAGCAATCGTGCTTCTGTGCGATCTGATTCTCGCCTGCGTCAACATCTGCCTGTTTCTGATGGGCCGTGCCTATCGCCGCAGCCATCCTCTGGATGAAGAACTTGCACAGGCCCTGGCACAGGAACGGTCTGCCGGTCACAGGGGACGGAATATACTGGTATATACTCTGGTCGGGGCGGTATTCTTTGGATTTCTGGCTTTCTTTCATCTAAGTCTTGCGTCCGCTAGCGCAAGAGGAAAAGCCGAGATTGATTCCGAAACCGTTTACCGTGTTCTACAGGAAAACGGCTATAAGACTGACGGAATTCCCGTTACTTACTGGTATCTTGAGGAAAATAATCTCATGTATGTCTGTGCCGGAGTCAGCGAAGGCAGCAAATTTGAGTTTTACTCTTATTCCAATCCCCAATCCGCCGAAAGTGTCTATGCAGCAATCAAAGGAGAACTGTTCCCAGATTGGAACGAAGCCCAGATGGACGATGCGGAAACCGTCTTTTCCGATGGCACAAAACTGTTAAGCGGAATCCGTGACGGCGTTTATCAGTTTGCAGTGATACAGGGAAAAACGGTAGTATGTGCCACATCTTCCCATTCTCCCGATCAGATCCGGGACATTCTGTCCGAGCTTGGCTATTTGGGACGCTGAACAGGAGCACACTATGGAAAAAACAAAGCAGTCTAAAACAGTACAGCTGCTATTGCTGATTTTCGGCATTGTGTTTTTCTGCGGCGGTGTCTATTTTCTCATGAACGGTATCCACAATTATGCCCGGCAGTTTCACCAGCGAGACTGGCAGGAAACAACTGCCACAGTCATTCGTGTGGATGAGCGCATAGAAAGTAACCAAAACAACTCCCACTTTACCGTATATGACATT
The DNA here is from genome assembly GCA_020025545.1 of Oscillospiraceae bacterium. GTDB lineage: Bacteria > Bacillota > Clostridia > Oscillospirales > Oscillospiraceae > Faecousia. Next base: position 62,724 of record JAHHRX010000004.1, read on the forward strand.
TACTTCCAGTACGAAGCAAATGGGCAGCTGTACACCTATTCCATCTACAGAAACAATGCCTCGAAAAATTACGGCGATACCATCACCGTAAAATACGATCCTCGCTCCCCCGGCGACGCCACGCACTATCTGGAGCCGGAACCGGGTTTTGCTTGGGGCGGTCTCGTCGGCTTTGCTGTTTTCGGACTGATCGGACTTAAAATCATCCGCAGCGCCCTACCCGCAAAAAAGCCCCGATCTTCCGGGCATAGGAAATAAAGAAATCTCCGCAGAATTTCTATCTGCGGAGATTTTTTCAGCAGTCATAAAGCATTCCCTTGGGTGTCTCAGTCCGCCGCAGGGGAATATCAAACACACGATCCGGAATTCCCCTTTGGCAGACTTTCTTTAACACGTAGCACCGCCCTTGACTTTCTTTTCCAAAATAGCGCTCTTATCGATCTGCTGGTTCAGAAGCTTGTCCTGCACATAGTCAAATCCCAGACGATCAATGGTATCTGCAAAGCGCTCGCCGGTCACGCCTTCGTTACGGAAGAACAGGATTGCACGCTCGACCATATCCATGACTTCCTCTTCTGTGGTGAACAGGTGATCCAGCGCATGACCGTGAGCTACCTTTTTGCCCCATCTGCCGCCAATGAATACCTTGTATCCATCAACATACTCAGGGATTGCCTGAAACGGGCACATATTCTTGCAGCGGCCGCAGCTGTTGCAGTCTTCCCCCAGCTTGATCTTGCCGTTTTCCACAGTTACAGCATGGATGGGACAGGACTTTTCCACTTGGCAGACCTTGCATCCGCGGCACTTATCCAGATTGACCACAGGAACCCGCTGGCCGATAATACCCAGATCGTTCAGATCCGGCTTAACACAGTTGTTGGGACAGCCGCCCACAGCAATCTTGAATTTGTGAGGCAGCGTAACACCATGGTAGCCCAGATAAAACCGCTCGTGGATTTTCTGGCTCAGTCCAAAGGTATCAATAAGGCCGTACTGACAGGTAGTACCCTTGCAGGAAACCACAGGACGAACCAGAGAGCCGGTACCGCCGGTAATCAGTCCGTGCTCATTGAGGAACGAAATCAGAGGCTCAATGTTTTCATATCTGACACCCTGAATTTCCAGAGTCAGTCGGGTGGTCATGGTAACCTCACCGTTGCCGAAGCGTCGTGCAGCCTCACCGATGGCCCTATAGTCGTCGTTGCTGATCTTACCGTTGACAGTAATCACACGAACATTGAACACATCGGGGTAGCGCTTGTCCTGCAGGCATCCGAGCCCCTTTACACGCTTGATTTCGTCTGCGGGAATTGTCCCCACGGGACGATCAACCTTCACAATGTTGAAAAATTCGCCGCCTTCCAGAACTCTGGTGTTGGTATAACCGAAATGCTTCAGACGGTTCTGGAGGAAATAGCCTCTCTTGCCCTTGGCACAGACCAGAAGCAGCTTCTCATCCTTAGCGATGCCCTCCAGCTGGCCGTTCACCTTGCCCAGATCCACCCAGGTTGCACCGAAAATGCGGGGCTGGGGCTGAACATCCAGCACGCGGTAATCCTTTGCGGCACCGTCCAAATACTCGGCAGGGGTAAAGGTCTCGAAAGCGCCGCTCATCTTGTTTTCCAAAGTGTAGCAGGCCTGTACGAAAGGATGGATTGCCGTGGAAAAAGGAGGTGCATATGCAAGGTCCATGGTGTCAAAATCACTGACCTTAAGCCCTGCGCTGATGCCGACAACAGCGATATCGGTCATCTTATCCACGGCACCTGCACCGATCACCTGGATACCCAGCAGCCTGCCGGATGCCCGGTCGGCAATAATCTTTGTCACAAAGCTGTCAGAATCCGGATAATAATGTGCTTTGTCATCGGTAACGCAAACCACAGAAATCGGATCAAAACCTGCATCCTTAGCCTGCTTCTCAGAAAGTCCGGTACGGCCTACATTCATATTCTCCGCCAGCTTTACAACGCCGGTGCCGAGGCATCCTGCATAAGATGTGGGGTGACCGGTAAGGGTCTTTGCCAAGGTTCTGCCGGTAATATTGGCAGTAGAACCCATGGCGGACCACTGGCCGGCGCCAGTGATGCGGTTTTTCACCATGGCGCAGTCACCTGCCGCATAGATGTCCGGCAGATTGGTCTGCTGGTATTCGTCCACAAGGATAGTACCCTTGAACATTTCAATACCGCTGTCATTCAGGAAAGCAGTAGAGGGACGGATACCGATGCAGAGAATCACCAGATCCGCAGGAATCAGGCCTGCGTCAGTCATAACTCCATTCGCCTGCTGATCCCCCTCAATGGACTGGACAGAGGTGCCGACCAGGATCTTCATACCTTTTTTGCGCAGATGTCTTGCCACATATGCCGCCATTTCCGGATCCAGAATATTGGGCAGCACCTGATTGACCATATCAATCAGAGTGACATTCACCTTCTGGAGCATCAGGTTTTCTGCCATCTCCATACCGATAAATCCGGCACCTACAACCACGGCCTTTTTGCAGCTGTTCTTTTCCACATATTCCCGGATAGCTACCGCATCGTCAGGCGTACGGACGGTAAACACACCGGCCTGCTCCACCCCGGGAAGCTCGGGGACAAAGGGAGCTGCACCCGTGGCAATCACCAGCTTATCATAGGAAACCGTCTGCCGGGAGCCATCCGCTGCACTGCGGAACGTCACAGTCTTTGCGCCTGCATCCACACCGACAGCCTCCTGGCCTGTGTGCACAGCAGCTCCCGTCAGAGAAGTAAACTTTGCCGGAGAATTCACTACCAGTTCCTCTCTGGTTTCGATTGCACCGCCTACATAGTAAGGCAGTCCGCAGCCGGCAAAGGAAATGTCTTTTCCCTTGCTGTAAATTTCAACTTCGGCGGCAGGATTTTCCCGCTTCAGCTTGGCAGCAACCTTGGTACCTGCTGCAACACCGCCAACGATTACAATTTTCATAGCATGTCCTCCTCATGAATGGCTCGTTATTGCTCTGTTTTGCTCTCTTGATTATACATAGTTTTTATGATAAAATCCAATTATTGTTAGTTATCAATTGATAAGATTATTTTATTGTAATAAGGAGCGTATAGCATGCTTGATTTTCGTCTCGACACCTTTCTTTCCGTCTGTGACACCATGAACTACCGCAAAAGCGCCGAACTTCTGCATATCACCCAGCCCTCTGTAACACAGCACATTCAATATTTGGAAAAGGCATACAACTGCAAGCTGTTCCAGTACGAAAACCGGCGGCTCAAGAAGCTAGAAGCTGCCGTTATTTTGGAGCAGTACGCTCGCCGCATGAAAGTCAGCGAGGCAAATATGCTGCGCAAGCTCCACAGCGAGCAAATCAGCCAGCTGAATATCGGCTCCACAAAGACCATTGGTGCCTGCCTTATCAGCAGCTATGTGGAAAAACTGGTAACAAACACCGGTAACGATGTAACCTTGATTGTAGACAACACACGCAGACTTCTTGATCTTCTCGACAACTGTCGGCTGGACTTTACACTCATTGAAGGCAGCTTCGATAAGCAAAAATACGGCTACCGTCTTTTCAGCAAAGAACCCTTTGTGGGCATCTGTGCCAAAAATCATCCCTTCGCCGGGCACGAGATTTCGGTATCCCGCCTGCTGGAAGAGACCATTATCTGCCGGGAGCCCGGATCCGGAACCAGAGCAATTTTGGAAAATAAGCTGATGGATTTTAACGAATCCATCTCCCATTTCCGCCAATACATCTGCATCAGCAGTTTTCCGATTATCCTCGACTATGTGGCAAAGGGCATCGGTGTTTCCTTTGTGTATGATGTTCTGGCAAAGCAGAACGATCTTTCCACATTTACCATTGCAGGCAGCCACATTGAACGGGAATTTAATTTCGTATACCTGAAAGACACCGGCGCCGAGGAAAAAATTCAATACTTTCTAACCGGAAAAATTCCGGATTCAGCAAAAAAGTGAGACTTTTTCAGTCTCACTTTTTTCCTTATCTTCTGTTTTGCAGCTGCAGGATGCCGGTGTCCGTCAGAAGATTACTGGTTTCATAGAGAAACAGAATTCGTGTAATCCCCTGCTCCTGAAGAACATCCTGCACATTCCCTCTGAAATACCGCAGATCCAGCATGGTGATGCTTTCAAAGTCCTCAAAAAGGAACGGCACAAAGCTGTTGGCAAAGGAATCCTTGATAACCAGCAGTTTTTCTCCGTTTTTGTTTTCCGTATCCACAGTTAATTTTCCCCAGTTGCCGCAGAAGAAATAGGCGTACTTATCTTTTTTACTGAGGAAATCTGTCTGATAGGGGCTATCCAGCACTGCGCCGCCGTCACAGCGAATCTGCACTTTCGGAAGCTGCTTCAGCGCAAAAATGCTGTCCGCCACTGCGGAGCTGTCCAGCACCTTGGAATAGGCAGTGCCATAAAAGGAATCGCTGACCTTTTCCAGAGAATACTCCCGGGGCGAAAGTCCAATGGACACAGCATACTCCCGATAGGCAAGATAGGCCCCCATTGTGGTCCAGTGGTGGTCGTTGCGATAATAAAGCTGCTCTGTTTCCTTTGCCTTGCCGAAACAATCCCGCAAATCCAAAACATCGCAGTGAATGAGCTGTGCAGCCGCCTTATAAACGGTATCGGCATTATAATAGGGAGCGTTGTTCGGCAGCTTGTCATTCAGCACCGTTCCCGCTGTAGGCACCAGCATTACGGTTGCGGGGATCTGTGCCTCATCCGTAAAGGAAGAAATCAGACGAAATACCGATACCATTCGGGAGGGGCTATAGCTTTCATCCGTGAACTTGGGAAAATAGTAGTGATCCTTCCCCAGATACACGCCATTGACCGTTTTCTGCCCCATGAATTTTGAAAGGCCTGTGTGCATCCGCATCCACATATCCCGTAAAGGAATCTGGTCACTCAAATAGTCTGTAAGCCCCTGCTGAAATCTGCCGCTGGTTATTTCAGAAACCGATAACTTCGGAAACTTTGCCAGTACCCGGTTTTCGTTGGGTGAAAATGTTTTATCCGGCAGCAGGAAGATCAGAAGCGCCACCGTAAACAGCAGAATGAAAAATCCCGCCGCAAATCTTTTTCTGTTCTTTTTCATTTTGCCCCCCTAAAAACGGAAATAGAGGAACGGATTGTAGGAATCCGCTACCAGAAAGGATATTGCCGCAATTAAAATAACCGCAATGCCCCCATAAGAGATCCATTCAAACGCTCTCTTTCCTACCATTTTGCGCATTTTGAGCATCATATGCTTGGGCAGTCCCGTAGCGCCAAGTGCCAGCACTATCAGCATCAGCCATGCTCCAGACATATAAAACTTTGCCGCACCGTCCACAAACGGTACACCAATCCCCAGCATAGCTTTATAGAATGTGCCAGCAGAGCATAGATCCGGGCATGCAAAAATCACCCAGCCAAAAAGCACCGCAATCATGGTGTAAAGCCCCTGACAGAACTTTGGCCACCGCTCCATTTTTTCTAACAGAAAGAATTTTTCCACCGTCAGAAACAGGAAATAGTAGAGGCCCCACAGAAGGAACTGCCACGCTGCTCCGTGCCACAGTCCTGTCAGTGCCCACACCGCCAGAAGATTCAACACCATTCTGGCTTTGCCCTTACGGTTGCCCCCCAATGGGATGTACACATACTCGCGAAACCATGTACCGAGCGTAATATGCCAGCGGCGCCAAAATTCCGTAATACTTTTAGACTGGTAGGGGTAGCGAAAATTCTCGGTAAAGTGAAAGCCGAACATTCTGCCCAAACCGATAGCCATATCGGAATAGGCGGAAAAATCAAAATAGATCTGAAAAGCAAAGGCAACTGCTCCCAGCCATGCTCCAACAGTGCTTAACTGATGAAGACCGGATATTTCGTCCCAAAGGATGCCGATCTGGTTAGCCAGAAGAACTTTTTTGCCCAGACCCAGTGTAAAGCGCCGGATACCGCAATACATATCGGAGGTTGTATGCTTTCGTTCCTCCAGTTGCTTTTCCACATCCGAATACCGCACAATGGGGCCTGCGATCAGCTGGGGAAACATACTGATATACATGGCGAAATTCACCCAGCTTTTCTGCGCTTTCACCTCTCCCCGGTACACATCCACCACATAAGAGAGCGCCTGGAAAGTATAGAAGGAAATACCGATAGGCAGTGCCGGAGCAGTCACAGGCAGATTTTTAAGGAACGGGATATTTTCCAGAATAAATCCAAAATACTTGTAATACGCCAATGTACCCAGGCTGAAAACGACCGACAGCCACAGCAGGATCTTGGCAAGCCGTACATTCCCCCGCTCCATGCACCGCTGCATCCACACCGTCAGTGCCCAGATATAAACGGTGGTGACAGCCATCAAAATAATGTTGGCAGGCTCTCCCCATGCGTAAAAAATCAGGCTCACAATGAGCAAATGGAGATTTTTCCATCGGTTCGGCAGGAGGTAATACACAAAGACCGTCAGCGGAAGAAAGAGTGTCAGAAAGAGTAAACTGCTAAATACCATTCTTTACTCCTCAGCCACAGATAGATGACAGTTTGGCAATATGCATATTCGTAGATATCATGGCAGTGTTGTTGGCAAAGATCAAATCGTTCGCCTTCTTCTCTGCCGCAAACTCCACCAGATTTCCCTTCCAGTAGCGATAGTCGATCTCATAAATAGTGCTGTAGTGATCTACAAAATAAGGAAGCAGCGCATTACCGTAGGATTCCTTCACGATGATACAGACAGAATTATCCTTCACATCGGGATTTGTAAAGACGGAAATCGGATTATCGCCGCCGGCAAAAGTACTGTACTTGGTACCAGCTTTCCAGTTGGTTACATCCGAGATGATATTCCAAGGGTAGCTCTTTCCCTTGGCGTCGGTAAAGGTCATGCTGGCATTGGCTGATACCGGGTAATACGCAGTTACTTTATCGGACAGCTTTTCCAAAGACGCATCCTGCTTGAGGTTCTGCGCATAAAGGGAGCCCTTGAAATCCGTAAAGTCAACTCGCTTACGCTGCGCCATGGTATAGGGGGTAATGCCCTTTGTCCGGCAAAACGCCTCGTAGGCATAGTAGGCACCATTTCCGTTCCAATGATGATCAAGACTAAAATAGAGATTTTCATTACGGTGCTGCATAAGATTATCGAAGCAGCGAACCGGCTTCACATTGCTGTTAAATTTAGCAAAAATCTTCTCAATCGCTTCGCCCTGATCGCTGTATTCCGGCAGGATTTTTGCAATGTCATCCGGCAGAGCAATGCCGATAGCCGTGGGAATCGTAAGGGCATAAACCTGCGTCTTTCCTGCCAATGCATCCGCAACACGATTCACAATATCTGCATAGGTCTGCGCCGAAGCGTCCCTATATGCATAGAGTTCAAACAGGCTGTCATCCACCCGAATGGTGGCGCTGGGATAGCGCCTGAAGCTGCCGCTCTTGCTTTGGAGCACCGGATAAGATGGTTTCTCAGTTGCCTGCCCCTGAGGCTTTGTCTCTGGCTGAGCCGTAGGCTCTGACTGAGAGGCATCGGCATTCCCACTTGTGGCGGGCACATGATAATTGGGATCGGATGCATTGTCAAGGATCAGATTTGCGCTGCTGTAATCATTGGTAATGCACACAAAAATGTACTTGCCGTTCTGCCGGGTGACCGCACGGTCAATTTTCGCAACTTCTGCCGGGATGTAGCTTGCAAACTGACGCCGAAGCTCTTCAATGTGGTTATCCACTGCCTTCATGGCGTTGGCACCCGTGTCGGCGCTGGGAAGCGTCAAAAGTGCCACCTCGTCGGCATAATAGCCACTGCCGGTGTAAAGAGACACGGTGCTTCCCTCGGGCAAGTCGGGAAAGTACAGGGCTCCGGTCTCCCCCATGGGTTTCAGCTCTGTGTCGTATCTTACCTGACTCAGCAGAGAAGCAAGAATTTCCTCTGCGTTGATGTCCGGTGTTTGCTTGCCGCATCCGGTCGCTGCTGCTGTCAGCAGCAGTACCATAAATATCGACAAAATGCGGTGAAATACTCTTTTCATACTGTTTCCTCCTACGGCCACAATCGTTATTATGTTAAGTAGATGAACAGCATCGACAGAAGGTGACATAAAAAAAACAAAAAAAGCAAAATTTTTTACTCTGACAAAAAATGCCTTCCCTCTGCTTGAGGGAAGGCATTGCTGATTGTTAAGAATGGCTGCCGGCATATTCGGGTTTCAGCAGCGGCAAAACAATTTCCCTGTCGATCACAAATTCGGGGCATCCCATAAATCCGGGAGCTACCTCGTATTTATCAAAGGGAATCACCAGATTTCCCTCTTCATTAAAGTAGAAATTGTGGTCGCTGCTCAGTGGCGGGAAATCAAATCCGTGCTCTTCATCATCGATCCAGTAAGTCATTTTCGGATTCTCCTGGATCTGAAGGCGCATCTGCTGTTTGATATTCTCTGTCAGGATTTCGCTGAAGCTGTCGTTTTGGAAGATGTCTCCCAACTGGACACACTTTCCGGTCTGGCGGTCCACATGTCTGAATGCATAATAGCTGGAACTGCTTCCGCTGATGGTGTGAACGGAGAGTTTCAGCGTAAACCAGCGTTCTGTATTGGTCACAATATTATAGTCTACATAAATGGAGCCATGACCCTCATCACCGTCCAGCTCAAGATTATCGTAAAACTGTCGGATCAGCCCTTTAACCATCTGGTCTACATCCTTATTGATGTAGTCCTCAGCCGATCCCTGAGATGCATCGGGAATATTCGGAGCCGAAATATTCATTTCATGATTTTCATTGGGTTTCCAATAGTTGCGGATCGTTACCACTTGAATCAGTTCCCCCAGCACCGGCACCTTTTCCATAGCTGCAGCATAAGCGGTGCTCACGTTGGGCATCACGAACAGCAAGACAAAGAGCAGGCATGCCGGTACGGCAAGTGTCTTCGTAAACCGGACGGTAAAACTACGCTTTTCACTTCTGGGTGGCAGTGCCGCCAAGGTGGCCTCCAGTTTTTGGCTGGCATATTCGGGCATTGTGATTTTCTCTTCAGCCGCTTTTTGATAAAGCATTTTATCAAATTTGTTCATCCGAAAAAATCCTCCTTATCTAATGATTTGCGGAGCATCTCTCTCGCTCTCGACAACTGTTTCTTCACCGCAACCACCGAGGCATCGGTAATTTTAGCAATTTCCAAAATGGACATTTCTTCATAATAATAGAGAATTACCACTGTGGAGTAGGGCGGATTCAGCTTTTCGACTGCCTCCCGCAACACGAGTTTCGTAGATATATCTGTCTTTTCCGGAGCCTCAGCAAGGTCCCATTGCTCATCAATATCCACCGTGACACAGCGTTTACGCAGCATCTCCAAGGCGGTATTATGCACAATGGCCAAAATCCAAGACTTGAAAGAGTGCCTGTTTTTTAATTGATGCAAATTGCAATAGGCGCGGACCACCGCCTCCCCTACCACATCCGCAGCATCCTGCTCATTGCGGACAATCGTAAAAGCCAAGGCAAACATAGAATCCCGATACAGCCGTATATTTTCACAAAACTCTTCTTTTGTATCCAGATAACGATTCATTCTTTCACCATTTTCATCCCGCACCCATGGCGGGGCACATTCATCAAATTCAATGTTATATAGGTATAGATTAAAAAACGGCAACAAAGGTGACAAAATTTTTTATTTCCGCAAAAATACCTCCTGCATCGCTGAAATAAGTGCTTCAGCCGTGGGCAGGAGGTAAAAAAGCATATGGATCTTGCGGATTATTTCAGCCGCACATCATCGCTGCCAAAGAAATACAGTGCCAAAGCACCCGGTCCCAAATAGGAGCCGGTGACCGGCTCATGCTCCACAATCAGAATTTGCTTCGGAGGATGGTTTGCGCTAATCATCTCAGCCAGACGCTGGGCATCCTCAGGACAGTTAGCATGGGAAATGCCCACAATGTGATTCTCGGAATTGACAACAAACTTATCGTACTTTTCTGCCAGATGAGAAAGCACAGACTTACGGCTTCTCACTTTACCATAGGATACAATTTTTCCATGCTCATTTCCCTTCAGGAGAGGCTTGATGTTCAGCAGCGTTCCCAAAATCGCAACCGCATTGGAAAGGCGGCCGCCTCTGCGCAGGTGATTGAGATCATCCACCGTAAAAATCTGGGCAACCTTGGGGCAAAGGCTCTCGATGTAATCAGCAGTTTCATCAAGGCTCATACCCTTTTCGGCACATTCGTGTGCCTCAAGAACCAGCAGACCTTCGCCAAGAGAAGCGCCCATGCTGTCAACCGTACGGATCTTTCTGTCAGGATACTCCTCTGTCAGTTGATCCCGCGCAATCAGAGAAGATGCAAAAGATCCGCTGATGGCAGAGCCCATACCCACAAACAGGATGTCCTTGCCTTCCTTGAGAACGGGGGCCATATAGTCAATGTACTTCTGGGGGTTAATCTGGGAAGTGGTAATGTCTGTGCCCGCTTTCATGGAATCGTAGTATGCGGCACAGTCAAAGCTTTCTGTGTCCAGACACTCAAAAGCCTCACCCTCAATAAGGTAGGAAAGCGGGATCACACGAATGCCGTATTCCTTTACCAGCGGTGTGGGCAGATTTGCAGAGGTATCGGTAAAAATAACAAAATCCATAGGGAGGTCTCCTTACTGAACGAAATTTGGCTTCAAAGCCGCAATTCAGGTATTTAGGTGTATGCCAGATTATTATACCATTTCCGTTTAAAAATGCAATCGCAAACCCAAAAACATCCCCATCAGTAGCCCTACCCCATGTGGAATTTTAGGCTTTTTCCTCTCTACCGCCAGTAGAGTCACGCAAAATAGTTTGGTTTTCCCATGTTTTCTTTTGTTTTTATACTATTTCCTACAAAATCTGTGTGGCGCTGTATTTTTCAGCTGATCTCGTTCACCTGATACACTCCCGGCAGTTCTTTTCTGAAAATATCCCAGCGGGGATGGGAATCCAAAGCAGAAAATACAGACAATTCAAGTAGAATATGCTGCCATGGGGCCATCCCGCTGTGGCAAACATCAAATGCCGCATTGACAGAAAACCCTTAGGATTCCATGAAGCCATAAGCGTTATCATGATGTTCCGAAACGGAATGTATAAAAAATACCCCTCCAAACGGAGGGGTATTTTCAGATAACTTATGCGGCAGCGGAGCCAACCAGTCCCTGAATACGCAGTGCCAGTTCTTGCCACTGCTCCACAGACATGCTGACAATATTTGTGTACTCCGGTGTCTCAGGAACTTTCGCGTTCTTTGTAAGCGAAAGCTCAATCCTGTCGGTCTCAGCGGTGGCACCTTCTCCAACAACACTGTCAACAGAGAAGGTGATGCTGTTTTCATCTATCTTAGCAGCACCCTTCAGCTCTACGAGCTTCTTATCGTCCTGCACCAGAGACAGAGTATAACGGCCGCTGGAACGATCCCATGTAACTGCTACGGAAAGGCTCTGCTTTTCATCTCCATCCGTCAAATCGATTGCAAACTTGCCGTTATACACACCGTCTTTTTCAGCGGATTCAATACGCACAGTCACTTCGGAACCGGGAAGGCCATTATCGGTTACACCCATACGGATTACAATCGCCTCGCTGGCTGCAGGATCAACACCCAGCTCCACATTGAAACTCAGCTGCTCGGCAACGCCGTCAGACTTAGCGTCAACGGTCATCAGAATGGACATGATCATACCATTATCCGGGTTGATGTAATATGTCAAAGTGGCCTTTGCCTCGCTGTCACGCAGTATTTCATTGATATCTTTCTTTGCCTGCTCCAGCTGCTTTCTAGCAGACTCAAGAGCAGCCATATCAGCAGACATACCGGTCACTTGTCCAATAAAGCCGGTAAGCTGAGAATCCAGCAGGTTTATGACCTGCTCGGCAATCTGTGTCAGCTCATTAGAGGTCATGGTGTAGCTGACAGCAATAGCCTTCTGTTCGGCACCGCCGATCTTAACGGTCTTTTCCTCCTGCTTGATCTCGCAGGCTTTCAGAATCTCGGCAACCTTCTGTGTCAGCTTTTCAGCTTCCTGAATCAGATTATTACCATTTGGAAGATTCGCCACTTCCTGAAGAGCTTCCTGAATCTGTCCAATCTGCTTCACAAACTCTTCCTTTGTAACGCCAAGCATCTGGGGCAGAAGCGAATTTTTGAGATCCTCTTCCATCGTATCAAACTTCATGCCGTAAGGCTTTCCCAGAAGCATAGGCAGATCCAGGCAAATTTCCTTCTCACTCAAATATAAGCCAACGTCAATATTCTGGCCGCTGGCGGAAATCTTTGAAAGAGCCGCAATCTTGCTGGTCTCAGTGTCGAAATATGCAGAAACATCGACATTTGCCTCCTTGTTTCCCATATTCAAGGAAATGGAACCGGAGGTAATATCCGCCAGGTTATCCAACCATTCTGCGGAGAGCTTGCCGTTCATGGCTTCGTTGGTCTTTTGGAAGGCATCCTGCAAAACTTCCTGAGGAGTTTTCTGGGGCTCTTTGTCCTTAGAAGAAGCACATCCTGCAAAAGCGAAAACCACACCCAGCAGAAGTACCGCCGCCAACATCAGAGCCAATGAACGCTTAAATTTTTTCATAAAATCAACCCTTTCCTATTTTGTATCTTTTCGGAAAAATCTGATTAAGCTGTCATAAGCAAAAAGCTCAAGACATTCTTACCCGGATAATATATACCACATAAGTAATTTAGTCAATATTGTTTACAAAGTCAATTGGCGCAAGCATATAAAAATCTGCGAAAACAACACATCTGCTGTCTGTACTTCATGCAATATCACCAATTTCAGGCAGGGTATCATAGTCACCTTTTCCATCAGATGTATTGATATTCCCTTGCAGAACGGCTTGAAACAGTCCGGTGTCTGCATTTCTGAAGTGGTGCAAATCTTTCTCTGTTTTTTCCCCCCATCGCCGGCAAACAGGAAGGAATTCTCAGCGTACGCAATACGAATTGTTTGGTTTCAGCCGCTTCTCTTAACACAATATGCATATATGTTGTGAAAAGTGAATGATCCCTTCAAATATACAAAATCAGACTTTTTTCTGGCACTAACCACCAAATTTTCTTTTTTCTCTTTGGTTATACCGCACATAAAAAAAGCATTCACCCTGCCTGCCTTTTGGCAGACAGGGCGAATGCAGCAGCTGCATATTTAGGAAGAAAGCAGATAAAACTGCGTACAGGAAATGGATATCTTTCAGCCCTTTACAGCGCCGGCAGTAAGACCGTTTACAATGTTTTTCACCAGGCAGAAATAGAGAATGACGATGGGGATGGCGATAAACACCGACCCAGCGGCAAACCGTGCAAAATGCGTATCCGGCAGGTTAAACAGGCCCACCGCCACCGTCCACATATTTCTGTCCTTCAGCAGCAGTTTCGGCAGAAGCACATCACTCCATGGCCACGCAAACTGCGTAAGCATCGTGTAAACCACCATGGGCTTACTGAGCGGCAGGGTGATTTTGGTGAATACCTCCAGATTCGTGGCACCGTCCAGTCGGGCAGCTTCAAAAATCGTGTTGGGAATGGAATCAAAGTACCCCTTCTGCACCATATAGTTTACCGGCGTGGTAGCAGCATAGAAGAAAATCAGAGATTCCAGCTTATTGATGAGTCCCAGCTGAGTCATAATGATGTATACCGCCGTCATGCCCATGAAGCCCGGAAACATTCCAAGCACCAAAGTCGTCTTTTTTAAAGTATCTCTGCCCTTGAAACGGAACCGGGACATAACATAGGCCGTCAGAAGCACCAGAATCGTCCCCAAAACCGAACTGCACACGGCCACATAAAGGGTGTTGAAAAACCATGTTTTATACGGGTACAGTCCATTTACATCATCGGTAAACAGGTCAATAAATGTCTGGAAGCTGAAAGCTCTCGGAAAAAATCCCTTAAAATCATACAGGCTTCCTGTCTTTGAAAAAGACGCCAGAATCAGCCAAAGACATGGGAAGAGGAAAACCGCAGCCATAATGAGCAGAACGGTATAGGTCAGCACATTATCTGCTGCCCGTTTAGAAGTCAATCGTTTCTTTTTCATTGATATGTATCCTCCTGCTTATAAGCTGCGGAGCGAACATAGACTGTCAGGGACACTGCCGCCGTAATGAGGAAAATTATCAAACTGATGGCGGCACCGATGGAATAGTAGTTGTTGTCCACCGACAGTTTATACAGCCAGTTAATCAGCAGATCCGTATCGCTGGCAAGGAAATAGTTTCCGTAGTTGGAAATGACACCGTTGCGCAGGAAGAAGAAAATGCCGAAATTATTGAAGTTTCCGACGAACTGAGTAATCAGCACCGGCGTCGTGGAAAAGACCACGAATGGCAGAGTGATCTTCTTGAACTGCTGGAAGGGCGTGGCTCCGTCCAAAGAGGCCGCCTCATAAAGATCGGTGTTGATATTGCTCAGAATACCCGTGGTCATCAGCATAATGGAGGGCGTCGTGATCCATGCGTTCACAAAAAGGCCGATACCCCTTGCCCACCATTTTGCGGATGCATCGTTGGTGAGGAAGAAAATCCGCATAAGTCCCGCCCGATCCATATAGTAGTTGATAGGGCCGCTCTGGGAGAACATGAACTTAAAGCCCACCATGGAAATAAAGCCCGGGATAGCATAGGCCAGAATCGGAAATGCCCGCCAGAATTTAGAACCACGGACATTGCGCTTGCTGAGCAGCAGTGCCATGCCAAGGCCAAGAATAAAGTTAAGCAAGGTAGAAGTGACTGCCCACACCACATTCCATTGAAGGATCTTCAGGAAGGTGCTGCCGATCTTGCCGAGGCTTAAAATCTTTTTCCACGGAGACAATGACCAGTGTGCAAGCTTCGGATAGACCACATCACCGCCCAGATCGGTAAAGGCAATCAGGATCATAAAGACAATGGGAAGAATGGAGAAAATTGCAACGCCAACCACCGGGATCGTCAAAGCAGTCGTATGGAATTTGGCATCCGCCGCAGTCTGAAGGCTCTGGCGGAATGTGTGGGCAGGAATGCCCTTTTCCTTTTGCCGAGCGGTATAAACCGCGTCCTTGATATTGGCGATGTGGAGCACCAGGAACAGGATGAGGATAAAAATGGAAAACAGCCCCAAAATGAGCATGGTCAGAGAATTGTCCCCCGGAATTCCCATCCAAAGGTTTTCCTCGGTAGTACCCAAGGTAAAAAATCCTACAAAATCCCGAAATCCCCGGGTTATAAAATAGAACAGGGTTCCTGCAAAAGTCAGCAGGAAAAGAAGTCCCTTCACAATCTGCCCGTAGCAGAGCTGCCCCAATCCCATAACGGCCATGGACAGCTTGACCTGCCAGGGAGTCCGGCGCCTTTCTGCGCCGGACTTTTTGATTTTTTCTCGCATGTTTGCACCTCTCTCGAAACCGGGAAACTATGCCAGCGTGTCGATGGCATCCCGGATCTGCCCGACCAGTCGCTCAAGTCCCGCCTTTATCTGTTCGTCTGTTTCATATATCGGCTCCTCTCCCCTGTCCTTTCGATAAGGATCTGTGGCAAGGTCGATCAGGAAGGATTCCGTGGGAGTCCAGATCTGGCCGATTGCAGTGATGGCGGGCATGATGCTGATAAAACCGCGATTCAGTCGGTCAAAGAGTATGCCCACAGTCGCATCCGTCTTGGAGATTTCCTTTGCTGCATCCGCACGGGCCGGGGCGATACCCAGATACTGATTGCGCAGCACAGCCTGCTCAAAAGAAGTTGCAAATTCTACAAACGCCAAAGAAGCATTGGGACACTTGGTGTAGGCGGAAATGCCGTAGCCGTTCATACCACCCATCATGGTCATTTCATCGGTAAGCTCATCCATTTTAAGTATGGTGTCCTGCCACTTGTCAGCGGTAAGATCGTTGCTCACAGGCAGTCGGGGAACCGTCACCATCTTGAGATCCTTCTTGGCTTCTTCCTCTGTCCACTTGCCGGTGGAAACCATGGAGCGGATAAACATACTGGAAACATCCGGAGTTGTCACCGTGCAAAGCATCACGCCGTCTGCCAGATACTGATATGCCGCAGAGGAGAAAGCGGTATCCAGCACTTCGGTATTGCCCATCTGACCTGCCCACTGCTTGATCATATTGGCACCCTTGACACTATCCCCTGCCGCAAAGCCGATATCCTTGGCATCTGTTCCGTTCTTGCCGAAGATGTAGGCGCCGCGGCTCAGCAGATAACCGCTCGTAAAGTAGGTGTCAACCATTTCATCCAGATAGCCGTACTTGGTTTTCTGTCCTCCCTCTTTGCAAAGCTCAGAATAGGCATAGAGGGCAGTGTAAGTTTCGAAGAAATCCGGGGTGCCGTTTTTATTCACATCCCAATCCTCTTCCCAGCCATCCGGGAGCATGGATTCGATATAGAACATCATACCGGACTGGACATTGAGAGGAACGCCACAGTAGAAGGTCTCGCCGTTCATGGTCTTGGCATAGGAATTCCATGCACTTTCGGGAATCTGCTGAAAGCACTCCATATCCTTCACAGGCAGCGGGAGGATATGCTGATTGTCCGCATATTTCATCAAAATATCGTTGGCCTGATACCAGACATCGGGGCCGTAGCCGTAAGGGCCGTCGGTTGCAAGGTCGGAATACTGGTCAATATTCATACGCTCGGCAGAAATGCCCTTGTCCTTAAACGCCTTGTTAAATGCATCGATCAGCTGATCCACATATCCCAGCTCAATTGCGGTATCGTTTTCAAGGACTTTGATAACGGATCCTTCTTCCAGATTGCCGTCAAAGCGGGCCATAACCTTGTTGTAAAGGTCAGATGTGTCGGTATCGTTTTCTTTGCCATCGCCGGAGCAACCGGCAAACATCGTCAGCACCATGGTAAGTACCAGCACACAGGAAACTATCTTTTTCATGTTTTTCCTCCTATTTCGTGATGATTGTAAATTCATACGCCTGTAAACCCTGGTTCACATGATCTGTTGCGTTCAGCCGCAGGAGAAGCCGCTGGCTCTGCGCCGCTCTTTCCAGTGTAACAATGCCTTTTTCCTCCCGGATGCGGAAGGTGCCTGTGGAAAGAGCAGGCTCTTTTTTAAGTTTTGCCAACCGGCAGATGAGGTTTCTCGTTTCCGTATCCCAGTTGTCTTTTTTCCAGTCAAAGCACCGGCGGCAGTCCGGATCGTACCCACCTTCTGTATCAATCTCGTCGCCATAGTAGATGCAGGGCATACCGGGATAGAAGAACATCAACGCCATGGCCGCACGAAGCTTTTGCGTATCTCCGCAGACCCGGGTCAGGAAGCGATCCGTGTCGTGGCTTCCCAGCAGATTCAGCATCTTTGCCGTGGCGGCAAGGCTGTATGTGTGATAAAGCTTCACCAGACGATTGCAAAATTCTGAAGCATCAATCGTTCCGAAAGCCATTAAATCGAGGCAGGCTTTTGTAAAGCCGTAGTTCATGGTGCCGTCATATTCATCGCCGTTGAGATAGCGTACCGGACGGTGCCAGTCCTCTCCAATAATAATTGCATCGGGATTCTGCTTTAAAACTGCATCCCGGAAACCCCGGAGGAAACGATGGGAAATTTCATCAGAAACATCCAGCCGCCAGCCGTCTGCTCCGTATTTTTCCATCCACATCACCGCAACATCCGAAAAATACCGAATGACCGCAGGATTGCCCGTATTGAGCTTCGGCATGGTTTTAACGCTTCCAAAGGTCAGATAGGCGCCGTCCTCCTGCCAGAAGAACCAGTCGTAATATGGAGATTTTTTCCCCCGGCGCTGTGCGTCCAGAAAGAAAGGATGCTCCCATGAGCAGTGGTTAAATACACCGTCCAGCATCACCTTTATGCCGCAGCTATGCGCGCCGGCAATAAGCTCTTTCAAAGCTTCATTTCCTCCGAAAGCCGGATCGACCTGCTCATAATTTGTAATATCATACTTATGGTTGCTGGGAGAGCAAAAAACCGGGGTAAGATACAGGAGGCTGATCCCCAGCTCCTGCAGATACGGCAGTTTCTGCCGTATCCCCACCAGATCTCCGCCGTAAAAGCTCTTGGGAGTCGGAAGCTGCCCCCACTCGGCATTGATATAACTGCGTTCTTTCTTTTGATCTCCCATAAAAAACCGCTCCGGAAAGATCTGGTAGCAAACCGCGGATTTTACCCATTCCGGCACAGTCATGGCATCGCAGTCAAACTGGGAGCAATACTGGAAAAAGCTGAAATATCCCAGGCTGTGGTCATATTCCTCGGTGACTCCTTCCTCGGAAAGGTAGGAGATTGCCCCATCCTTGCCAATGAGTTTAAAAATATAGGCAAAGCGTGTGTCCGTCAGCGGCACCGAAACGCTGAAATAGTCCCACCGGGAATCTTCAAAGCTTCGTTCCATCTCTGCCTCAAGTCGCCGGATGTGCCAGAAATTCTTGTTGCAGTTATAGACGAGCACCGCTTTGCTCAGAACACCTTTTTCCGCCTTGAATCGCAGATGCATTTTCCCCTCCAGCGGGCAGGCATCCACCGTCTGCGGTGTGTGAAAAGCCAGAATTGTTTGCATAGATTACCTTCCTTGACAGTTACTACATGGTGTGATAAGATGATTTATTATGAAAAAGAAATATACGATGAAAGATATCGCACAGGAATGCGGTGTTTCTGCCGCAACCGTTTCATATGTTCTCAATGATGTGCCCAATCAGTCCATCAGCGAGAAAACCAAACAGCGAATTCTGCATGTTGCTCACCTTGTGGGCTATGTCTCCAACTCCAGTGCCAGAGCGCTTGCCACGGGCAAGACAAATAATTGGGGTGTTTATGCGCCCCATCTGGGAAACAGCGCACACAAGCAGAGATTACTCCAAGCCTTGGCGGATGAGGTCGAAAAGGCTGGCAGCCATTTGGTTTTCCTGACTGATAAGTGCTTACATCAGAAAATCACCAACGTTGATGCCACTTTTGCTCTGGATGTTTCTCAGGAAGAATTTGCTGTCATGGGCGAGAACAGCTTCGTTCCCCTGCTCTATCTGGACGGGCAGATTGAAGACGATCTTTTCTTCTGCATCACATTGGACGCAGAGGCCATCCGCCGCAAAGCGCAGCAGGAATGCGGCTGTCAAAAGATCGTTTTGATCTGCGACAGGCTTGCCTGCCGGAATTACCAGCAGTATTTGGAAAACTGCTTCGATGAAGTGCTGACCTTTGAAGAAGCGGAAAACCGGGCGTTTTCTGCGGATACCGCAGTCATTGCTCCAAGCACCTTCCGTCAAGCCCGGTGCTGTCGTTTTTCCGAAGCGGAGCTTCGCCGTCTTTATCAGTCATACGCCAAAGCTGCGGTTTCCATGGCTGAGCGGGCCATTGCCCGGGACGAAAGCCCTACGCCTCATCTCATTCGCATATTATAATGGAATGCGTGCCGATGGTTCAACCACCGGCACGCATATTTTTTACTTTACCGTGACCGTGCCGGTTGCAGGGTCAAAGGTAATGGTATAGCTGCCGGGAGCAACAAGGATGTTGCTGCCCTTTTCGTCACCGTACCAGAATTCATTGGCAACACGACCGCCGCAGCCATAGGCCACCTTGAAGGCAACCTTTCCTTCTGCCCAGTCGGCTGTTTCGGAATCCTTAAACTCTGCATTCAGAACATACTTGCCGTCCTTCTGTTCCATTTTGTAAGCAGTGTTATCGCTCTTGACATCCGCTGCCCAGCCGGCATTGCCGCAGGTACCGACAACATAGTATTCGGGCTTCTCAGCAACGATCTCGCCCTTCAGAGTCGGCTTGCCGTCCACCAGCTCCAGTTCAATAAAGAACATATAATGACCTTCGTCCAGTTTAATGTTCTTCTTGTTGCCTTCGCTGCTGTACCAGTCACCGGTAGCAGCATTCTTGACACCAAATTCACCGCCGCCTGCGGGAACATCAGCCTCGCAGTACCAGATAAGGTCATCGCCGTTACGGATCATGTCCTGACCCTTCCAGTCATTGAAGGATGCCCACAGTTTCATTTCATAAGTAATGGTCTGCACAGGATCGGCTTCGCCGATCTTCTCGTAGGACAGAGAGCACAGAGACAGGGTCTCAGCGTCGGTCTTCAGAATCAGGCGGTACTTGCCGTCTTCCTTCACTTCGATGTTGGCACCGGAATCAAATGCATTCTCACCGCCGGTCATAACTGCTTTTTCGCTCTTGTCGGCCAGATGGCCTGCATCGATGCTGTTATTGTTGTCCCAGGCGTATCCCTCGCCGATAACGGCAACCTTAAAGGCATCGCCCTTGTAGAGGTTGACATCAATGGAAAAAGTATTGAACTCACCCTCTGCCTTCTTGAGGCGGTAGTTGTCCTGAGGCCAGATTTTGCCCCATTCGTTATCGGGATAGCCACGCAGAGAACCTGCCAGCATCCAGGGACGCTCGTCAACCTTGCCGGAACGCCATGCCACAAACACGGAAGTATCCTGAGTGATGGGAGCCTTGGGGTCGAACGCCACTTTCAGTGCAGGCGTTGCAAAGTAGCCGTCAATCACATAGCCTTCCTTGGAAAGCTCGGGCATAGTGACAGTCTTGCCGTCTTCCACTTCCACTTCTTTGAGAACGGTCTTGCCATCGGTCTCCATAAAGGTTACCTTCCATGTCTTGGCGTCGGAATCCTTGTTGCTGCAGCCGTAAGTCAAAAAGACGGATACGACAAGCAGACAAGCCAGCAGAACCTTTGAAAATTTCTTTTTCATCATTTTCCCTCCTGAATTGATAAAATAGATCACTGCTGCGGTAAAGCGATTTACTTAACCGCTTAAGTAATGCTATTATAGTGCGCTTTCCACATATTTGTCAATCCCATCTTTTGCTTTTTGTAACTACTCACAAGTACCGCATTCTATAATTGTGCAAAATATCCGCCCGCAGTATTCTTTGCATCTCTTTTCTGCCGCATAGCCCTTTTCCATGCAAAAGCCTATTGCCGCAAAGCGAAATTTGGCTTATACTATCTTTGATTGGGGAAAACACATCTCCCCTCTGATTCTTAATTCCGGAGGCGCTTATGAAGCTGATCCATTTATCTGACCTGCACATCGGCAAGCGTGTGAACGAAGTTTCCATGCTGGAAGATCAGGAATATATTCTGACCCGGATACTTACGATTCTGGATGAGGAAAAGCCGGATGCCGTGATGATCTGCGGCGATGTATACGACAAAGCCGTTCCCTCCGGGGAGGCAGTGCAGCTGCTGGATGATTTTCTCTTCCGGCTTTCCAAGCGAAATCTGCCGATTATGATTATCAGCGGCAACCACGATTCTCCGGAGCGGCTGTCCTTTGGCTACCGGCTTATGGAAGGATCCGGTATTCACCTGAGTCCCGTCTATAACGGGCAGGTCTGCCCCATTGTTTTGAAGGATTCCTATGGAGAGGTTTGCTTTTACCTGCTTCCCTTCCTGAAGCCTGCCCATGTCCGCAGATTTTACCCCGAGGAAAGCATCGACAGCTATACCGACGCTTTGCGGACGGCAGTATCCCATATGGGCATCGACATATCGAAGAGAAATGTGCTGCTGACTCATCAATTTGTCACCGGTGCCGCCACCTGCGACTCCGAAGAGCTGAGCGTCGGCGGAGCGGACAATGTGGATGCCTCCGTTTTTGAGGATTTTGACTATGTGGCCTTGGGCCATATCCACAGTCCGCAGAATATTGCCGGTCAGCATATCCGCTACTGCGGCACTCCGTTAAAATACTCCTTTTCCGAATGCAGACACCAAAAGAGCGTAACCGTTGTGGAACTTGGAGAAAAAGGCAGTCTCACTTTGCGTACCGTTCCCCTTGTTCCCCGTCACGATATGCGGCAGATTCGGGGCAGCTATGATGAAGTTACTGCAAAATCCTTCTACGACGGCACCGACACCGAGGACTATCTGCACATTATCCTCACCGATGAAGAGGATGTCCCCGAAGCCATGGGCCGTCTGCGGGTCATTTACCCCAACCTCATTCAGCTAAGCTACGACAACACCCGTACCCGCACCGACAGCCATATCAGCGGTGCCGAAGATGTCAAAGCAAAAACCCCGCTGGAGCTGTTTGGGGAGCTGTACGCCCAGCAGAACGGGCAACCTCTTTCCCGTGTGCAGGAAGCTTATTTACAGGATCTGATGGAGAAAATCTGGGAGGAAAAAACATGAGGCCTCTTAAACTGACACTTTCCGCCTTCGGTCCCTATGCCGGTCATGTAGATCTGGATTTTTCAAAATTGGGAGAAAGCGGACTATATCTGATTACCGGCGATACCGGTGCCGGTAAAACAACCATTTTCGATGCCATTACCTTCAGTCTTTTCGGGGAGGCCAGCGGCAGCAGCCGAACCCCCGGAATGATGCGTTCCAAATATGCCGAACCCGCTACCCCTACCTTTACGCAGCTGCAATTTGCCTATGCCGGGAAAATCTACACGATCCGGCGCAATCCCGAATATATGCGTCCCAGCAAGCGGGGGGACGGCACCACCAGAGAAGCCGCCGGAGCAGAACTTACCTATCCCGACGGCCGGGTACTTACACGGCCCAAAGAAGTAAATGCCGCTGTGCAGGAAATCCTCGGCTTAGGGCGGGAGCAGTTTTCTCAGGTAGCTATGATTGCTCAGGGAGATTTTCTCAAGCTGCTGCTGGCAAGCACCGAGGAGCGGCAAAAAATCTTCCGCACTATTTTCCACACCGGACGATATGAACAGCTCCAAATTCAGCTTACCAGAGAATACGGCGTCGTCCGCGACGAATGGCGAAGTGCCGGGGAAAGTATGCGCCAATATGCCTCCGGAATTCTCTGCCACGAAGATTCTCCCCTTGCGATCGATGCCCGAAAGGCTCGGGACTGGGAACTGCCCATCGCAGAAATCATGTTGCTCCTGCCTCAGCTGATTGCCGATGACGAAGCTGCCGAAGCAATGCAAAAGCAGCAGCAAAGGGAACTGAATCATGAAAAAGAAGTGGTTATTTCTCAGATTACCACCGCAGAAAACCGAAATAAACTGATATCCGATCTGAAAAATGCCAAAGCGAAGGAGGCCGTCGCCGCCCAGCGGCTGGATACCTGTCAAGCCGGTTTACAGGATTTACAGGAGCAACTGCCGCAGCAGGAAAAACTGCACCGGCAGATTCAGGCCATTGAACTTTCGCTTCCTTCTTATGACGAGTTAAGTGATAAGATGCGCCAATATGCCGACGCGCAGAAGTCCTTTCTAAAGGCGCAGCAGGATTCCGCTGCCACGCAAAAAGAAAAAGAATCCCAGGAGGCAGCGCTTTATGCCATGAAGCAGGAGCAAAAAGCCTTTGAAAGCAGCAAGGCAAATGCCGAATCCAAGCGCCTTGAAAAGGACGCAATGGAACAGCGGCTTTCAAAACTTAATACACTGCTTGCAGATCTGATCCGGCTGGAAAGCCAGCAAAGCAGCCTAATACTTTGCCAAAATGCCTATCAGGCCGCTGCTTTAGAGTACGCCCAATTGCAGGAAATCTATCAGCAGAAAAACCGGGCATTTCTGGACGAACAGGCCGGAATTATGGCGAAAGAGCTTGCAGACGGTGTTCCTTGTCCGGTCTGCGGCTCCACGGCTCACCCCCACCCTGCTGCTCTCTCCGAAAACGCTCCAACCGAAGATGCCGTGAAGCAGGCTAAGCAGGATGCTGACCGTGCACAAAGCCGCATGAATGAAGCCAGCAGCCGCTCCGGTCAGCAAAAGGGCATAGTATCCCAGCTGGAAGAAGCGCTGGTACGGGACATGACCGCAATTTTGGGAAGTGCCGACAAAGCATCCGCAAAGGCACAGGCTGATGAGGAAAAATTCAGGTTACAAGTTGCCCTCAAAGAAATTTCCGCCGACATTGAAGCTCTGGAACAAAATGCCCGCCGAAAAGAAGAACTGGACAGACAGATCCCCGAAAAGGAAAAGTTTCTTGCAGAAGCTGCCAGTAAAATTGCAGCTTGCGGCGAAAGTATGGCCGCCCTGCAGGCATCCATGGATGGGCTGAACAGTGCTGTGTGCGCATTGCAGAAAAAGCTGGAATATGACAGCAAGGAAGCCGCCCGGCAGCAGCAAACCGCTCTGGAAAGGAAGCTAAATACATTCCAAAAGCAGCTAACCGATGCTCAGGAAAAAGTTCACGCATCACAGCAGGAGCTTGTGGCACAGCAATCCGCCATTGAGCAGCTGAATCATCAGCTGGAAGAAGTAAAGGCAGTGGATGCCGAAGCTCTGTCAGCCAGAAAGAACCAATTGGATCTGCAACTGGCAGAACTGGATGCGCAAATGAAATCCGTCCATTCCCGGCTAAACGCCAATCGCACCACCCTCAAAAACATGGAAGAAAAATCCCAGCACCTGCAGGCGCTGGAAGAAAAACAGAAATGGATGAAAGCTCTTGCAGATACCGCCGCCGGAAGTGTGTCCGGCAAGGAGCGGATCACACTGGAAACCTACATCCAGACCACTTATTTCGACCGGATCGTTGCCCGTGCCAATATTCGCCTGCTTAAAATGTCCGGCGGACAATATGAACTCAAGCGGCAGGAAAGCGCCGCCGATCTGCGCAGCAAAACAGGGCTTGAGCTGGATGTAGTGGATCACTACAACGGTACCCGGCGCAGCGTGAAAACCCTTTCCGGCGGCGAATCCTTCAAGGCTTCGCTGGCTTTGGCACTGGGGCTTTCCGACGAAGTGCAGATGTCCACGGGCATACAGCTGGAAACCCTCTTTGTGGACGAGGGCTTTGGCTCTCTGGACCCGGAATCCCTGGCTCAGGCCTTTAATACTCTTTCCGGGTTGACTGAGGGAAAGCGTCTGGTGGGAATCATCTCCCATGTAGGCGAACTGAAGGAAAAAATTGACAAACAGATTATTGTCACCAAGGCAAAATCCGGCGGCAGTCACGCCGAAATTCGAGTGTAAATTAAAGTAATACGGGAAAATCCGGGCGTACCGCATTTGCAGTACGCCCGGATTGCAATCTACAGATGAGATATCCCGTGAGCCACATCGGGGATGGCCTTTTCTGCCTCTATCCCTTAAAAGGGCTTCTGCCGGCTTTCGCCCCCAGACGGAGCGGCTGCTGTAAATTGTCTGATGCTTCGTAGCAGTCGCCTTGCAGATGTTTAGCAGGAAAGCTCTTTCAGAACTTCCGCATTGACACGGTTGGATGCCCACATGGAGCATTTCTCTGTCACAGGAACCTCATCGCCCTCCAAAGTGCAGACAAAACCACCGGCTTCCGTAATCAGCAGGCTGCCTGCCGCATAGTCCCACGGGGACAGCACGCATTCAAAGAATGCATCCAACCGTCCGCAGGCAACTGCGCACAGATCCAGTGCCGCAGCACCCATACGGCGAAAATCGCAGCTGCGTGCAAGAAGCTGCCCCGCAAGCTTCAGTGTTCTGGGGTGCAGTTCCTTGTTATAAGGTGCAGTTCCCATGCCAAAAATACCCTTGCTGAGGGGCAGTTCGCTGACATGAATGGGCTTTCCGTTCATAAATGCCCCGCACCCCAGCTTCGCAGAGAAAAGTTCCTTGCGATAGGGATCCAATACCACTGCATACTGCACTTTACCGTCCTTGGCGAGCGCTACAGAAATGGCACTCTGACGGAAACCCCGGACAAAATTGGCTGTTCCGTCAATGGGGTCCACAATATAAACCCAGCCACGGCTGGGGTCGCAGTTTTCCGTTTCCTCTTCTCCATAGAACAGGGCTCCGTCTACAAGTGCCGGCAGCCGCTCCTTCAAAAAATTCTCCACCTGTACATCGTAGGCAGTAACCAGATCCGCCGGCGAGGTTTTGAGATTGGTGCAGTCCTGAATATTTTCAGCAGAGAGGACGATTTCCCCCGCCTCTTTTACAACGCTTTCGATTTTCTTGAGCAATTCCATATCCGCATTTCTCCTTATGGTTATAAGTATTTCTGACGCTATCATACTATCCGTTTACGCCCCTGTCAATAAAACCCTACCAATGAAATTTCTATGCCGCCGATTCGGATTGTCTCATTTTGCCACGGCATTTTCTTTTGACAGAAGCAAACTGCGTTGGTATAATGTACGAAAAGCACCCATTTGAGAAAGATAGGGAGGTTTATTATGAAATCCGCTGTTGCCCTTTTACTGGCAGTGCTGCTCTGCCTTTCCCTGCTGCCGGCTGTCTCGGTGTCCGCCGCCGGGTCCGATATTTCATCGCAAACCCAATACTCCAGTGTTGGATTTTCATCCTGCGACTTCCTGAAAAACGGAAATATCAAGGACTACCGCAGTGCCCCGAATGCATCCGTTACGCTGAAAAACGGCAGTGGCATCGGCGGACTGTATCTGCTGTTTGATCTGGAGTTCGGGCCTTATACAATTAAGGATAATACCAGCGGAAAAACCGCACAGGCAGGAGCTCTGGGAATGCTTCACGAATATATTGACCTCAAAGCGCTCTTTGGCGACTGCCCCACTTCTGTCACTCTGGATTTTACCTCCGGCAGTGTGCGCCTCAGTGAAATTTACGCGCTCTCCCCCGGAACGCCGCCGGACTTCGTCCAGCAATGGCAAAAACCTTTGGACGGCGGTGCCGATCTGGTGCTGTTTTCCACCCACGGAGACGACGATCAGCTGTTTTTTGCCGGACTTCTTCCTTATTATGCAACCTACAAAAACTATCGCGTGCAGGTGGTCTATCTGACGGATCATCGAAATATGACCAAAGAACGCACCCACGAAATGCTGAACGGTCTTTGGAAAGTCGGTGTTACTGCCTATCCCGTATTTGCCCCTTTCCCCGATTTTCGCATAGATGATTTACAGAAAACCTATCAGCAGTTCGAAAAGCTGGGATATAGCTTTGATACGCTCCAAGGCTTCGTTGTGGAACAGATTCGGCGGTTCCGTCCCCTTGTAGCAGTTGGACACGATCTGAACGGCGAATACGGTCACGGAATGCACAAGGCCTACGCCGATCTTCTGACGAAAGCGCTTCCCCTTGCCAAGGATCCGACTGCATACCCGGATTCTGCCGCAAAATACGGCACATGGGATATTTCCAAGCTCTATCTTCATTTGTATGAAGAAAACCCCATCGTCATGGATTTTGACCAGCCTCAGGAGTGCTTCGGTGGTTTAAGTGCCTTCCAGGTTACACAGAAATACGGTTTCCCCTGCCACGAGTCCCAGCAATGGACATGGTTTAAAAAATGGCTTAACGGTGCAAAAGATTCCGTGACTATCCACAAAGCATCACAAATTCAGGACTATAACCCCTGCCGTTACGGTCTCTATTACACCACCGTGGGGCTGGATACCGGCATAAACGATATGTTTGAGCATATCACGCCCTACGCCGAGCAGGAGCGTTTGGAAGCCGAGCGGCTGGAGGCGGAACGCCAGGAGCAGGAGCGACTGGAAGCGGAGCGTCTTGAGCAGGAACGGCTGGAGCAGGAACGACTAGAGCAGGAACGGCTGGAACAGGAACGGCTGGAAGCGGAGCAAGCGAAAAGCGAAACTGCAAGTACCCCGCTGCAAAAGGATATTATCGCCGCAGGCATCGGTCTGTTACTGCTGATCAGTGCGCTGGCCATCGTGCTGATCCTCATGAAACGCAAAAAATCCCCTAGAAATAAAAACAGCCGTCCTTAACCCTTAGCATTTCAAAACACTAAAAATGGGTGCTGCAAAGTTTTTGCAGCACCCATTTTTCCGTTTTATCTGTCCGTTACTCCGGCCGCTTATCCTGAAATTTCTTACGGTATTCCGTAGGACTCATGTTTTCCGCCTTCCGGAAGCTCTGAGAAAAGTAACTGGGCGACGAAAAGCCGGTAATCCGTGCAATCTGAGCCAGAGAATGATCCGTCGCACGCAGCAGATAGCAGCTCTCCCGGATTCTCAGCGAAAGCTGGTATTTAATCGGAGAAATACCATAGTCTCTGGTAAACAGATGCGTCATGTGGAACTTATTCAGGTGCGCCAGCTTCGCCAGATCATCCAGCGTAATATTTTCCTTATAATGGCACTCAATATATCGACGGACTGCCGCCCCTTCCTTGCTGGTCTGACCTTCACTGGGTATCAGCTGTGCGGAGAATCCGGAAGTCCGCATGAGCCGCACCACCAGAATATCCAGCAGATCCTGACAGATCGTCTCATAGCCCGGTGCTTTGGTTTCGATTTCCCGGAGCATATTTCGCAGAAAAAACTGAATGTCCGAGCCGGAGTTTTTAAAATTGATGATGCAGAACTGCTGGTTATGCTCTTCGTTTACCACAAGTTCCAGGCCGTCCACACCCAGTACAATATATTCCAAAGGGTTGGCATCAAAGCTGGTTTCTGTGTGCCTTACCTGCGGGCTTACGATCACAAGATCATCTGTGTTCACAGGATAAAACTGATCATCGATCTGAAATCTGCCCTTGCCGCCTACTACGTAGAAAAGCTCTGCGCAGGAATGGGTATGGGGAACGCTGTGCCAGTCTCCGCCGTATTTTGCAGAACTCACATAAAGGAGTCGAGACAACATTCTGGAATCCCGGCTGGGCTGTGACAGAAAATCATAACGGTCACTGCTCATGTTATTTCCTCCCTTTTATATATCTTGTCACCAAACTAATAAATATAAAAGTTATCCTCATATAGAAGTATAATGCATATTGCCCTGTTTTTCAATATCTAAAATATTTTTTTAGTGAAATGTATCTAAAAATTTTTCCAATTTTTCCCTTCTGCCACTGTACACAGTATACAAAAACAGAGGTTTACATTTATCATTCTATACAAATTTTGCACAGCAAGCAATATCAATAAAGAACTTAGCAATATACCGATTGATGATTTCACAACAGTTTGTATACTTATTAATACCGTGAAACGAGGGAAAAACCCAAATTCACAATATTTTACATGGAGGAAAGTAAAATGAAAAAGATTCTTGCTTTGGTATTAGCAAGCGTCCTCATGCTGGCTCTGTTCGCAGGCTGCGCTCCCGCTGATAAGCCCTCTGAGGACAAGTCCATCACTGTCGCAGCAGTTTCCACCGCATTCACCGACACTTACAAGAATATGTGGCCCGACATCGCCGCTGCCTTCGAGGCTAAGACCGGCATCAAGGTTAATCTCATTGAGAATAAGAACCTTGAAGAGGTCATTGGACCTTCCATGCAGGGTGATACATATCCCGATGTAATTTATCTGCCTTACGGTCGTCCCGCTGCCCTCACTGAGCAGTTTGTCAAGGACAAGAACATCGCTGACATCACCGATGTTCTTGACATGAAGGTCCCCGGCGAAGATAAGAAGGTTTCCGAGAAGCTGGCCGGCGGTTTCGTGGATACTTCTCTGACTAACCCCTACGCTGACGGCAAGACCTACCTGGCTCCTATGTTCTATGATCCCTGCGGACTGTTCTACAACGCAGGTCTCTTCAAGGAAAAAGGCTGGGAAGTTCCCACCACTTGGGATGAGATGTGGGCACTCGGCGATAAGGCCATGGCTGAGGGCATCTACCTCTTCACCTACCCCACCACCGGTTATTTTGACGCATTCCTGTACTCCCTGCTGAACGTTGTCGGCGGCCCCGATTTCTTCGAAAAGGCTACCCACTACGAAGAGGGCATTTGGGATACTCCCGAAGCAAAGCAGGTCTTTGACATCATTGCAAAGCTGGCTACTTACACCAACCCTGTTACCCCCGCACAGGCTAACGATCAGGACTACAAGCTGAACCAGCAGCTGGTTCTTGAGAACAAGGCTCTGTTCGTACCCAGCGGCTCCTGGATTGACGGCGAAATGAAGGATGCTCCCCGTGCTGACGGCTTCGAGTGGGGCATGACCGCTCTGCCCGCACTTAAGGCCGGCGGCGACCGTTACAGCTTCTGCTGGTTCCAGCAGTCCTGGATTCCCAAGCAGGCCAAGAACATCGACGCTGCCAAGCAGTTCATTGCTTTCCTGTACAGCGACGAGGCCGTTAAGATCTTCCTGAAGGGCGGCGCTATTCAGCCTGTTATCGGCGCTGCTGAATCCATCGAGGATCCCGTAAAGAAGACCTTCCTTTCCATCTACGACAACGGTGCAAAGGCTGCTATGGGCGGCTTTGCAAGCTACAAGTCCGTAGCCGGTCTGGGCAGCGTTCGTGAAGTATTCCAGGATCCCGTTAACGGTCTGGTAAACGGTACTATCACGGTTGATCAGTGGATTAAGGATATCAAGGCTGCAAGCGATCAGATGCGTGCAAACCTGCAGTAATGCAGCAATTTCATTGACTCTGTAAACTTCTAATCCGACAGTAGGCGGGGTGAGTAGTTTCCTACTCACCCCGCTGATTGCTTGATTTTTAGCCTGACTTAGATTATTGGAAGATAATACCGTGTTTCTTTGGCTTGAGCCGGTACTATTTTCATAGAATTATACTACGAGAGGAGCTGAGAATGTGGTAAAGCGTAAAGGTATGGGCCGTTTCCTTTTCTGGTGCGTTGCTCCCGCCGTGATATTATTCACGCTCTTCATGATTATTCCCACATTTAATGTATTCCGGATGTCTCTGTTTGAAAGAGGCGCCTATTCCACCGTCGAAAAATTCGTGGCTTTTGAAAACTTTAAGATCTTATTTCAGGATCCCAAGTTTATCACCTCCATGCAGAACACCATACTGCTGATTGTCGTGGTCACCATTGTAACCTTCGGCTTTGCACTGGTGTTTGCATCGATTCTCTCCCGTGAAAAAATCAAGGGTCAGAACTTCTTCCGTATTATTTTTTACATCCCCAACATCCTTTCCATTGTTGTAATTGCAGGTATCTTCTCCGCAATCTACAAGCCTGAAAACGGCATGCTGAACTCCATTCTTTCTATGCTCTCCGGTAAGACCATGATTATTCTCTGGAAGGATCAGCCGCTGGTTGTCATTTCTGTGATTATTGCCATGGTCTGGCAAGCAATCGGCTACTACATGGTTATGTACATGGCCTCCATGGCAGCTGTACCTATGAGTCTTTATGAATCCTCCGGTCTGGACGGCGCAGGCCGCCTGACCCAATTCTTCCAGATCACCATTCCCCTGATATGGACCAATATCCGCACCACCCTCACCTTCTTCATTATCTCCACCATAAATATGGCCTTCCTGTTTGTTAAGTCCATGATTGCAAAGGGTATGCTTGATGTAGGTTTGAGCTTTATGTATAATCAGAAGGATGCAGGCCTCTACGGCTATTCCATGGCCGCAGGCGTCATCATCTTCCTGTTCTCCTTCCTGCTGTCCGCCCTCGTCAACTGGGTCACCAAGCGGGAACCGCTGGAATTCTAAGGAGGTAATCGGATATGACTGAAAAAGCAAAACATTCCGGTTCCGATAAGCTGTTCCGGTTTTTCGTATATTTTGTGCTGATCGTTCTGGCTGTTTCTATCATCGTTCCTGTGGCGTGGGTCTTTATGGCATCCGTCAAGGAAAACTCCCAGTTCTACGGCAATCCTTGGGAACTCCCCCTGGGCTTCCACTGGCAGAACTTTGTGAATGCCTGGCAGGGCGCCCGGATGGGCGAGTATATGCTGAATTCCGTGCTGGTCACCGCCATGGCTCTTGGCCTGCTGCTGGTCATCGCGCTGCCTGCCGCATACTGCCTGTCCCGATTTATGTTCAAGGGCAGCAAGATTCTCAACACCTGCTTCATGGCAGGTCTGTTCATCAATGTGAACTATATTGTAGTCCCCATCTTCCTGATGCTGAAGGACGGCGACAAGTGGCTCAGGGAATTCAATATTGCACCTTTCTTTTTGAACAATCTCTTTGTTCTGGCTCTGGTGTATGCCTCCACTGCCCTGCCTTTTACAATTTACCTGCTGTCGGGCTACTTTGCAACCCTGCCCCACGACTTTGAAGAAGCCGCATATATCGACGGTGCAAGTTATGCCAAGACCATGACCACCGTCATTTTCCCCATGGCACAGCCCTCCATCATTACCATCATTCTCTTCAACTTCCTTGCCTTCTGGAATGAATATATCATTTCCATGACTCTCATCAGTTCTGCTGACGGCCCCAAAACATTGCCCGTAGGTCTGCTGAATCTGATGCAGGCACAGCAAGCAAAGGCTGAATTCGGTACACTCTATGCGGGTCTTGTGCTGGTCATGCTGCCCACCCTGATTCTCTACATGTGCGTACAGAAGAAACTGACCCAGGGCATGACCGTGGGCGGACTGAAAGGCTAAGGTGACACTATGAAATTCTGGAAAGATCATCCTGCCCTGCGCATCATTCTCATCACCATCTTCTTTGCAGTGGGTATGACCCTTCTCATTATGGGCTGGAAAATGCAGGGCAGCCTTAGCGGCCTCGGCATTATGATTTTGGGTCTATGCCTTCTTTTGGCTGCCCTTTATATCTACAACAAACCGTACAACAACTAGATTTTATAATTTTCCCAAGGAGAAACCTTTATGACAAACAATAAGTATAACGGCAGAGTAACCATCCCCACCGATATGGATGTAATTCCGGAGACTCTGGAAATCATGAAGCGTTGGGGTGCAGATGCAATCCGTGACTGTGACGGCACCGACTTTCCTCAGCAACTGCAGGAAGTAGATGCAAAGGTATACTCTACCTACTATACAACGAGAAAGGATAATGCATGGGCCAAGGCACACCCTGAAGAGGTTCAGCAGTGCTACATCATGACCGGCTTCTATACTGCCGAGGATGGCGCATTGCAGATCCCCCTTATGAAGGGCATCAGTCCCGAGCTGATAGCCGTAAACACCCGTGATGACATCAAGCGCTGGTGGGAAGTGATCGACCGCACCACCGGTGAAGTGGTCAGCACAGACGCATGGTACTACGATACCGATTCCGGCTGCGTGGTGCTGGACGAGCCCACCCCCTTCCACGAATACACCGTGAGCTTTCTGGCTTACCTGATCTGGGACCCGGTGCATATGTACAATGCCGTTACCAACAACTGGCAGAACTTCGAGCATCAGATCACCTTTGATGTCCGTCAGCCCCTTACGCACAAGTACTCTATGGAGCGTCTGCGTAAATTCATCGCAGAGCACCCTTATGTGGATGTAATCCGCTACACCACCTTCTTCCACCAGTTTACGCTGATGTTTGACGAGCTGAAGCGCGAAAAATATGTCGACTGGTACGGTTATTCCGCCTCTGTTTCTCCCTATATTCTGGAGCAGTTCGAGCGGGAGGTCGGCTACAAGTTCCGCCCGGAATTTATCATCGATCAAGGCTACTACAATAACCAGTATCGGATCCCCTCTCGGGAATTTAAGGATTTTCAGGCCTTCCAGCGCCGTGAAGTTGCGAAACTAGCAAAGGAAATGGTGGATATCACCCACGAATTGGGCAAGGAAGCCATGATGTTCCTGGGTGACCACTGGATTGGCATGGAGCCGTTCATGGACGAGTGGAAAACCATCGGCATGGACGCTGTCGTTGGTTCTGTTGGTAACGGAAGCACATTGCGGCTCATTTCCGACATTTCCGATGTGAAATATACCGAGGGTCGTTTTCTGCCCTACTTCTTCCCTGATACCTTCCACGATGGTGGAGATCCGGTAAAAGAAGCCAGAGAAAACTGGGTCACTGCCCGCCGTGCAATTCTCCGCAAGCCCATCGATCGGATCGGCTACGGCGGATACCTGAAGCTCGCCTGCAAATTCCCCGATTTCATCGACTATGTGGAAAGCGTCTGCAACGAGTTCCGTGAGCTGTACAGCAACATCAAGGGCACTACCCCCTACTGCATCAAGACTGTCGCTGTTCTTAACTGCTGGGGCAAGATGCGTGCCTGGGGCTGCCATATGGTGCATCACGCACTCTATCAGAAGCAGAACTACTCCTATGCCGGCATCATTGAAGCCCTGTCCGGTGCCCCCTTTGATGTTCGGTTTATCAGCTTCGACGACATCCGCAAGGATCCCAATATCTTGGATGAAATCGATGTTATCATTAATGTCGGCGACGGCGACACCGCTCATACAGGCGGCAAAGAATGGGAAGATTCCATCATTACCAGCGCTGTCCGTGGCTTTGTTCACCGTGGCGGCGGCTTTATCGGCGTGGGTGAGCCTTCCGGTCACCAGTATCAGGGTCACTATCTGCAGCTGGCATCTTTGCTGGGTGTTGAAAAGGAAACCGGCTTCACACTGAACTATGACAAGTACAACTGGGATGCCAATCACAGCCACTTCATTTTGGCCGACTGCCCCAACGATGTGGACTTCGGTGAGGGCAAGAAGAGCATGTACGCTCTGGAAAGCGCCCAGATTCTCGTCCAGAAGGACAAGGAAGTCCAGATGGCTGTCAACAGCTATGGAAAGGGCCGCAGCGTCTATATTTCCGGCCTTCCCTACTCTTTCTGCAACAGCCGTATCCTCTACCGTGCAATTCTCTGGAGTGCTCACTGTGAAGACGAACTTAATAAGTGGTTCTCTACCAACTACAATGTAGAAGTACACGCCTTTGTCAAAAACGGGAAGTACTGCGTGGTAAATAACACCTATGAGCCTCAGAGCACCACCGTTTACACAGACCACAACAGCTTCCCGCTGGATCTGGCTGCAAACGAGATCCGTTGGTACAGTATCTAAAATACAGAAGGAGGTCATCAATAAATGACCGATTACTTGGCAAATATTGCAAATCAGTTTGCGCTGGATTCCGAGCCCGTCAGCTGTGAGCACTTTGGTTCCGGACACATCAACCAGACTTACCTCATCGTAACCGCCTCCGGCCGCCGCTATATCCTGCAAAAGATTAACAACGTGGCATTCAAGGATGTTGCCGCGCTCATGGAGAATATCGCCGCCGTTACCGATTATCTCAGCAAGCGTGCAGACGATCCCAGAACCGTCCTGCATCTGACGCACTCC
The DNA here is from genome assembly GCA_020025545.1 of Oscillospiraceae bacterium. Lineage (GTDB taxonomy): Bacteria > Bacillota > Clostridia > Oscillospirales > Oscillospiraceae > Faecousia. The sequence continues at coordinate 97,628 of JAHHRX010000004.1, forward strand.
CGGGACGGCAAAACCTATATCCACTACAGCGACGATACCTACTGGCGCGTTTTGGACTATGTAGAGGATTCCATTTGTCTTCAGTCACCGGAAACTCCGGCTGATTTCTATGAAAGTGCCGTGGCATTCGGCAACTTCCAGCAGCAGCTGAAAGACTTCCCTGCAGCCACCCTGCATGAGTCTATTCCTAATTTCCACAATACTCCCGACCGTTACCGTATCTTTAAAGAAACAGTGGCACGGGACCCCATGGGCCGTGCAGCCGAATGTCGGGAGGAAATCAAATTTGTGCTGTCCGAAGAAGCCGACGGTCATGTGCTGGTGGATATGCTGAGTGAAGGCAAGCTGCCCCTGCGGGTCACCCACAACGATACCAAGCTCAACAATGTTATGCTGGATGCTTCCACCCGGAAGGCCCTGTGCGTCATCGACTTAGACACCGTGATGCCCGGACTCAGCCTCTATGACTTCGGTGATTCCATCCGCTTCGGCGCCGCAACTGCTGCAGAGGATGAGCAGGATCTTTCCAAAATGGAAATGGATCTGGATCTGTTCCGGATTTTCACGGAAGGTTTTCTGAAAGCCTGCCCGGGTCTTACCGAAACCGAACGGGAAATGCTCCCCATGGGTGCCAAACTTATGACTCTGGAGTGCGGTGTTCGCTTCCTTACTGACTATCTGGACGGCGACCAATACTTCTCCATACATAGAGAAAAGCAGAATCTCGACCGTGCCCGCACCCAATTCAAGCTGGTTGCCGACATGGAAAAGAAATGGGAACAGATGCATCAAATCGTGAAGCAGTGCTCCGGAAAGTAATTTCCGTCAATGTCCCTCTACGCATATGATAAAAACGGTGTGAACCATGGTTCACACCGTTTTTTGTCTGTGCGATTATGAAGGATGGAATCGCCCCGCCTGTGCATTTTAAACAGGCGGGGCGATTTTCATCGGTACATACCGTATTTAATTTTTGCCCTTTCTACTTTTCGGATCACCTTATCCCCCAACAGAAACATAAAAAATGCGGTTGCAAATCCATGTGCTGCAT
>JAHHRX010000039.1 GCA_020025545.1 Oscillospiraceae bacterium
GATCCGAAGATATAAAAAGATGAGTTCGATCGGAAAAACTACAGGGAAAGTCCTGACAGTTGACTCATATTGACGGAATTAAACGACGGCACTAAAATAACCTGACACTTTTCGTTTACACTACCAGACCGTGTCCTTCCTGGAACACAACGTTGGAAAAACCAACCTCTGGACCGCGTGTACCGCATTGTGGGCTTGAGGCAGCCCATTTCCATTTCCCGCTCTTAAATCACCAATTCAACAACCGGCCAATACCAATTCCCCATTTTCATTGGTCAAGCAATATGTTTTGCCCTTTGCGGTCTTTAACTTAATACTTGCCTGTCCGTATCTAATTTCGCAAGCGCCTCCATTTTTGGACAGAATGACCGCCTCTTTCAGTTCCCCGTTTTGCCAATGAATATCCACTTCAAAGTTCCCTTTTGCACAGAGGCCATTCACTTCACCGTCTTTCCAGGCATCAGGGAGAGCTGGAAGCAGGTGAATGAACCCCATGTGACTCTGCATCAACATTTCGGTAACACCTGCCGTACCTCCCAAATTACCGTCGATCTGGAAAGGAGGATGTGTATCCCAAAGGTTGTCCAGCGTTCCGTTCTTCAGTAGGTTCCCGTAAAGTTTGTAAGCACGGTTTCCGTCATGGAGGCGTGCCCATTGATTGAGTTTCCACCCCATACTCCAGCCGGTAGCACCGTCTCCTCGATGTTCCAATACAATCTTCGAGGCCTCAGCGAGCTCAGGAGTAGTGATCGGTGAAAGGGTATGTCCCGGATGCAAGCCGAACAAGTGGTTTACATGACGGTGTTCATCCTTCGGATTATCAATATCCTTCGACCATTCCATCAACTGACCATAACGGCCGATTTGATACGGAGCGAGTTTTTCCAAGACTTCTTCCCATTGCCTGCGTTCCTTTTTATCGACACCCAATGCTTTCGACGCATCGATGGCGTCCAAAAGGATTTCACGGATAACGGCATGAACAAAAGTAGCACCCTGGTCGATTGGACCATGCTCCGGAGAGGTGGACGGGGCTGCCGTATAAGTTCCGTCTGACTTCTTCCAGAGATAGTCCACGGCAAATTGGGCACTGCTCTTGATAAGGCCATAACCGGTTTCCTCCAGGAACTGCTTGTCGCGGGTATAGTCGTAATAGTCCCATACGTGGGTAGCCAACCATGGACCAGCCATCGGATTGAAGTTCCACGACATGTCCTCGCTTTCGAGCGGAGTCGTAAATCCGAAGATATTGCCCGAGATGGAAGCAGTCCAACCTCTGGCGCCGAAATAGGCCTGTGCGGTCTTTTCACCCGGCTTCACCAACGTCTTGATGAAATCAATCAAAGGCAAGGTACATTCTGCCAAGTTGGCAGAACCTGCCGGCCAGTAATTCATCTGTACATTGATGTTGTTATGGTAGTCCACACGCCATGGCCCATCGACGTTGTTGTGCCAGAGACCTTGCAGATTTGCGGGCAAGTTCCCCGGACGCGAACTTGCAATCAACAGGTAACGCCCGAATTGGTAGTACAATTCTTCCAGATAGAAATCAGGCTTCCCCGCCCGGTAATTCTTCAAACGTTGCGGCGTCGGCATGTTGTCTGTTTTTCCGCCGCCGTTCAACGACAGGGATACACGGTTGAACAGGGAAACATAATCCTTATAATGCGCATCGAACAAGGCATCGTAACCCAATGCCACTGCCTCCTTCATCCATGCAGCCGTAGTTGCTGATGGATTCACGCCCACATACGTCTTCGGATCGCTGAAATCCGGATTGAAATTGATTTGATAGTCGGTATCGGCTGTTACCAGAAATACCACTTCGTCCGCTCCGGTTACACGCAGCCTGCCGTTTTGGTTGGAGAGTGTACCGCCCTTGGCTGCCGCATGGATACGGATGACATATTCCATCTGGTTATTGTCCAAACGTGCGGTATAAACCAACCCATTGTTGCCGTCCGCTTCCATCTTTCCCGTAGAAACCGGATTGGGTTCATAGCTGAATACCAAGTTTTGCCTGCCGGGCTTGTCTGCCTTGAAGCGGATGGCCATCACATTGTTTGGGTAGGAAACGAAGTAATTCCGTTCATAAGCGACACCGTCTTTATTGAACTGCACGATGGCCAAAGCTGCATCCAAGGACAGGATACGCCTGTAGTCGCTCATGCCGATGGAACTAAGCCCTGTTTCTATATAAAACTCGCCCATGGTGGTAAAGTTTCCGAAGCGGAATGGCTTTTCTCGCCACGATTCGTAAGGGACTTCGCTGTTGAAGTTCTTTTGTGTCAGTAGCGCTGCCTTTTTTTCATCACCATCGATGAAAGCCTGACGGATTTCATCCAGGATATGAGCCGATTGTTTGTTCACGTTCCAATAGGCTGCCGCGCCAGCCGACGTGTTCGGACCGCCACGCCATAAGGTCTTTTCATTGAATGTGATACGCTCCGCTTCGACCGACCCCATGATGTTGGCGCCCAGGCTGCCGTTACCGATAGGGAGCGATTGCGATTCCCAATCTGCATCCGGATTGGTTGCGGTATCACCGGCCGATTCCGGTTTGGTTTCGCCGTTCCACATAGCCGGGGTATTGCCGAACCAGACGGCTTTATTGACCAACGTATTGGGAGTGTCGAACCAGATGGAGAGCCCACGGGTATAGTCAGTGGCGTGTACGGGCAATGCCGTACACGCCACAATTGCCAATTGAAATATCTTTTTCATTTTCAAAAGATTAATTCTTGACCTTCAGCATCCGTTCAATTTGATTGTCAAGTTTGGCTGCTTCTTTTTCGTATTTCCCGGTTGCCGCGGCCTTCGTTTTTCCTTCCGCCTTTTTGGCGGCATCATAAAGCTCCCAAAGCTTCAACTTGGCAGTCGCTTCCTTCCGGGCCGCAGTGTAGGCTTCCGCATAGGCCTCCTGTACGGCTTCCTGTTCCGGTGTAGCATAAGCGTGAGCATATCCCTTCACTTCGTTCCAGTATCCGCGAGTAAAATCCGGGAAGGTAACGGCAGCACTGTTGTTGTCCATTGAGATGGCACCCAGTTCGCCCAAAGCACACCATTCCGCCATGTCGTATACATCCATGTCGAGAGGTAAACCATGCTGCAAACAGTAAACCAGGCGAGCGTCCATCACATAGTCCATACCGCCATGCCCCAAGTGACGGCCCTTTTCTGCATACTTGTCCAAAATCGGGTGACGATACTTTTCCATCAATGCCTTCTTCTGTTCCGGGTTCAGGAACCCGTGGGCGTTGATAGCGTCCATCTTCGGAGCGTCCGTCCCTTCGAGAGCATCTCCAGCAATGGCAAATTCCTCTGTCGGATACTTGGTAGCATAGCCCTTGGTACCGGTGAGCTTAAACAAACGGTTGTAGGGTTGCGGCGTCATCACGTTATGCTGGATCTCCACGACCTTGCCCTTGGCCGTGCGCATCAAGGTCGTAGTGTGGTCACCGTTACGGAATTTTTCAGGTTCCTTGCCTGTGTTCTTTTCCACCCATTCCTTGCCGGCAAAACTTTCCGTATCCATGGCAATCAGAGTGGTGAATCGGTCGCCACGGTGAATGTTCATGCATTGTGCCACAGGACCGAGGCCGTGTGTGGCATAGAGATCTCCCCGGTTTTCCATGTTGTACTTCATGCGCCAATGGAGGTTATCATCATCATTATCATTCGGGTCTTTCCAGTAATACTTCCAAAATCCGGACAATTCGTGGATATAGGCACCTTCCGCACGGATCACTTCACCGAATACACCGTCCTGAGCCATTAACAACGCCTTCATCTCATAGTCATCGTAGCAGCAGTTTTCAAGGATGAAGCAATGGAGACGGGTCCTTTCGGACAAGTCAATCAAGTCCCAGCATTGTTCGAGATTCATGGCCGAGGGCACTTCGATCGCCGCATGCTTGCCGTTCTCCATTGCACACTTGGCTACCGGGAAGTGATGGTTCCAGTCTGTTGCAATGTAAATCAAGTCCACGTCCGGACGCTTGCAGAGTTCTTCATATCCCTTTTCACCATAATAGATGGCAGCTGGAGCCAAACCTGCGTTGCGGAGATGAACCTGCTGTGCCTCGGCGCGCATTTCCTCATAGTCACAGAGTGCAACGATTTCTACCCCAGGAATTTGGCAGAACCGGATTACTGCCGACGGGCCACGCATGCCCAAGCCTACGAAACCGACACGCACGGTCTTGACGGGAGCAGCCGTCAAACCCAAAACGTGTTCCTGACCGGCAGGACGTTCCGGAGATTCAATCACGATGGTACCCTTGTCCCAATGCCATTTGGTAGAAGGTGACAACGACTGTGCATTTGCAACCCGGAATTCCAGAACCGACACTGCCAGCAATGCTACGGCCAACATTTTCTTCAATTTCATGTTTAAATAAGTTTTTAGGATTAGTAAATTATTTTGCCGTGCCATAAACGATATCCATTTTACAGGATGGACCGACCACCCATTCCCAATCTTCCATCTGGCGGACGTGTACATTGGCAGAAAGAGCACAACCAATACTTTCAGGCGGGGCGGTAAATAGCTTATATCCCCCTTCGCTGCATCCTCACAAAAACAGGGCCCACAGATGCAACAAAAGTCTTTCCCGAATTTGCGGCAAACGTCCGTCGCCAAATAGATAATCCCGATCTTCATTCTTACCAACTTTTTAAATCTTCAGGAATATCCTGTGCCGATACATGAATCTGAGGATAAGAAACAGAAGTATAAAATTGGCGACTGTCAACCACACGGGATAATACGCTCCCAGATACTGTTCCAGACCATAAGAGACGGAATGAACCACACAACGGAAATTCACGGTTTCTCCCAGCAGGTAAGCGGTAATGGAGTTCATGCCATATATTTTCAGCCATTCCAGACCCCGGCGGTGCCCCTTGCAGTCCACCCAATAGTAGAAAAATCCCATCAGCAGGAAACAGTACCCTCCGGAAAGCAAAGTCATGCTGCACGACCAGATCCTCTTGATGACCGGAATCTGCCAGCTCCACAGCCATCCGCCCGCAACCAGAAGCAGCCCCGTGACGAAAAGCCGTTTTACGGTTTTCCGTCCGTCGTTTTTACCATCCTTCATCATCCGTCCGGCAAACGTGCCCAGCATCACCGTCACTCCGAATGTCAGACTGCTCCATATCCAGGTGTAGGAGGGATCTCCCCTGAACCGTCCCAATACGGCCGCATCCAGACGGCCGGCAAAATTGCCTTCCGGGGTAAAGTCTCCAGCAAAAGTCATTGGCAACCAGTATGCCAGCAGGAGGACGGCAGTGGCCAACACCTGCATCCGCACCGTACAGTGCAGCAACAGCAGTGCCGCTATCAGATAGCCGACAGCTATCGCCTGCAAGGTATTGTTGTATAGATAAACATGTCCCCAGTCAAGCCCCAGGAGATTTCCCTGTACTACCATACCAAGCAAGAACAGCAGCAGGAAACGCCTGGCTATTTTACGGTAAACCGCATTCCTGTCCGGAATGTCTCCGTACTTGGCAAAGGAGAACGGCATGGAGGCTCCTGTCATGAACAGGAACAGCGGCATCACCAGATCCCAGAAACGGAATCCCTCCCACACCTCATGATCAAACTGATAAAGGACGGAAGTCATCCACGGGAAGTCCATCTGCTGCCCCAAAGCCATCAGTATCGGTTGAAAAAATACCAGCAGAAACAGATCAAGGCCTCTCAGTATGTCAAGAGAATCCAGACGGGAAGATGTTTTTACGGAGTTCATAAGCATGGGTCAGTCCTCATTTGTCTTTTCATATTTTCAAACCGAATATCTCCGATGGATAGAGCATGAGGTAAAACATGTTCCTCAATCTCTACGTTCCTGCAACCGTTCAGGACAAACAATTCCTTGTGCCCAGCATCCGTACCTGGCAACTGTTCCACTTCATTATCCTTGAATACCAGCCCTTCGGTACTCTTGGCATAAAGCACCGGATTTCCGGAAAGTTGGAACCGGTTGCCGATGATGCGTACATTCCGGTGTACGGGGCGGTTGCGAATCTCCACTTCAGGCGTGCAGTTCATGTTCGCTACACAATCATGCCCCGGTTCCAGAGCCTGGGGAACCGGGCGGTCCGGAGCCACTTCCTCCGCCCTGGCTGTGGCGAGGGTATTCCATCCATGGCGATAGAAGAAGTGCTGGTTTTCATAAGTATGGGGATGGATCCCGCAGTCGGCAACGAACACGGTGTCCTGTTGTCGGGCCTGCACACTGGCGGATGCCTGCAAAAGGGAAAAAACTGCAGCCAGGACAATCTTCATAATACATGGATTACAATACAACCATGCAAATATATAAAGATCAATTAACTTTTTAATTTATTTTTCGAAAAAACATTTACGATAACGAAGTAAGGAACAGCTGCCTTTCAATTTGTGAGATACGTCCATCAGACAGGAGTTATCAATAACAAATGCCAGGGATAAAATTTAAAAAGGTCCGAAATCGCTCCTCTCGGCAGGATGCTTTTTACCGACGTATTCCAGTTCTGCCACGAGCCTTTTCCCAAGGCCATGAGATTATATCCATTCATGAGGAACTCAACAATCCTGCCGATGAAATAAGCGATGCCGGAACGCTCCAGTACGGCGATGATACTTTCCAGACGGGAGGTATCCTTATCTTGGGATTCCTCTTTCAGGCTATTTCCAGGCATATCCGCGCACGAACTCCCAAAACAGCACTTTTCGAAGTATATTTACCACAAAAAGAAAGCACCTTGTCGGAGAGAAGATGGGACTTCTGCATACTGGAAATACAGGAGATCATTTCACATCATCGGTCGTGTAAACAAAAACCGGCTCTAACCGAATGAAACTCCAATCCCGGACAGGGACACCTGCGTCGATAAGAGACTGCCTGATTGGTGGGAATAGCGCATGAACCAGGGTTACCTGGGCCCAAAAACAAAATGCACTGTAAATGGGTATTTTACAGTACATTGATTGATTATTCGTCGTATTTTGGCGGAAAGTGAGGGATTCGAACCCCCGGAACCTTGCGGTTCAACGGTTTTCAAGACCGCCGCGATCGACCACTCCGCCAACTTTCCGGGGACAAAAGTAGCACCGTTTTTCCAATCCGCCAAATCTTTACCGCGATTTATCGCCCGCAACCGCCGTCCGAAAATCAAAATCAGCCGATAATTTTCTTCTTTAGCCGAAAATTGCATATCTTTGTCAATAAGTTAGGACCGAGAGGTTAGTTTCTCCACGCACAGTAGCATGAACAAAGCACAGTTTGTCGAGGCCATAGCCCTCGACGCGAACATCTCGAAGATCGACGCCCGCAAGGCCGTCGATGCCATGATCCGGGTCACGGTACAATCGCTCCGCGAGGGCGAACGACTGACCCTGACGGGGCTGGGTACGTTCTGCGTGCAGCAGAAATCCGAACGCGTGGGACGCAATCCCCGCACAGGTGCCGCCGTGAAGATTCCGCCCCGCAAGGTCATCAAATTCCGTCCTACGGCCGAGGTGGAATAACACCCCGTCCGCAAAAACACCGCAACATGCCCGAAATTTCACTCCGTGCCGAGCAGATGCCGGCCTCCCCGATACGCAAACTCGTCCCGCTGGCCGATGCGGCCCGCGCCCGGGGAACGAAGATCTATCACCTGAACATCGGCCAGCCCGACCTTCCCTCGCCGAAGGAGGGCCTCGAGTCGCTCAAACACATCGACCGCAAGGTGCTGGAATACAGCCCCAGCGACGGCTACCGATCGCTGCGCGAAAAGCTGGTGACCTACTACGAGCAGTATCAGATCAAACTCTCGCCCGAAGAGATCATCGTCACCACGGGCGGCTCCGAAGCCGTACTCTTCGCCTTCATGTCGTGCCTCAACCCGGGCGACGAGATCATCGTTCCCGAACCGGCCTATGCCAACTACATGGCCTTCGCCATTTCGGCCGGCGCCGTGATCCGCCCGGTGGTGTCCTCCATCGAGAACGGATTTGCGCTGCCCCCGATCGAGGAGTTCGAGAAGCTGATCAACGAGCGCACGCGCGGCATCCTGATCTGCAACCCCAACAACCCCACGGGCTACCTCTACACCCGCCGCGAGATGAACCGCATCCGCGACATGGTGAAGAAATACGACCTGTTCCTTTTTTCGGACGAGGTCTACCGCGAATTCATCTACACCGGTTCGCCCTACATTTCGGCCTGCCACCTCGAAGGCATCGAGCAGAACGTCGTGCTGATCGACTCGGTGTCGAAACGCTACTCCGAGTGCGGCATCCGCATCGGCGCGCTGATCACCAAGAACAAGACGCTGCGCAATGCGGTGATGAAATTCTGCCAGGCGCGCCTCTCGCCGCCGCTCATCGGGCAGATCATCGCCGAAGCGTCGATCGACGCACCTCGGTCATACAGCACCGAGGTCTACGAGGAGTATATCGAACGCCGCAAATGCCTGATCGACGGTCTGAACCGCATTCCGGGCGTCTATTCGCCGATCCCGATGGGGGCTTTCTACACCGTGGCGCGGCTCCCGGTCGACGACAGCGACAAATTCTGTGCCTGGTGTCTCTCGGATTTCGAATACGAAGGCGAAACCGTCATGATGGCGCCTGCGTCGGGCTTCTACAGCGATCCCGAATGCGGGCGCAACGAGGTCCGCATCGCCTATGTTCTCAAGAAGGAGGACCTCGAACGGGCGTTGCTGATCCTGAGCAAGGCGCTCGAAGCCTACAACGCCAGAAAATAGAGACCAGGACCCGCCAGTTAGCGGGTCTTGTTTTTTCCGGCCCCCTCCGTTTCGGAATCCCCCGGCTCGGTCCCCAAC
>JAHHRX010000040.1 GCA_020025545.1 Oscillospiraceae bacterium
TGATGAGTCTTTTCTCCGTAGCCGTATCCGCCATAACCATAGGCTTTGCCGTAATAACTGCCATTATCTTTGAAATTCACACGATTCAAAACAACGCCGAGAATTTTGCCACCCGATTTTTCGAGCTGTGCCTTCACACGGCGCTGCAGCTTATAGCTGTTATGTGTAGAGTCAATGACCATAAGTACACCATCCAACACGGGGGCCATAACAGCACAGTCGATTACCTGCCCCAGAGGGGGAGCATCAACAATAACGTAATCAAATGTATCTTTTAGTGCCGGAATCAGCTGCTGAAAGTGAGAATTACCAAGCGCTTCAGCGGAATTAACAATTCTGGCTCCTGCAAACATGATGTACAGACCAGGCATATCGGTGGAGTAAATGAGATCACTTGCATTGCTCATACCGGACAGATAATGGCTTAGTCCGTCAACCTTTCCCCGGACGTGCAGACGGTTTGCGAGAACACTTTTGCGCAGGTCGGTATCCAGCAGCAGCACGCGTCGTCCAGTCTGGGCGATAGAGCCTGCAAGCTGAAAGGAAACTGTGGATTTTCCTTCGTTTGCACTGAAACTTGTCAATGCAATTGCTTTGATACCGTCACCGCAGAATAACAAATTAGTTCTCAGGGTTTTGAATGCCTCTGCAGTTTGAAACTCGTTGCTGATGAATTGCTTAACAAAAATTTTTTCCACGATCGTACCTCTATCGATTGCCATTTCTTTTGTGGTTTCTTTCTCGCTGTGATTTAGCATCTTCTAATTTTGAAGATGTAGGAATGACACCCAAGGTACTCAATCCCAAATAGTGTTCAACATCTTCTTCAGTGCGAATGGTATCGTCCAGGAAGAAAATGCAGGTTAAGATTCCGATGGAGAGTGCCATTCCGACTAGTGCAGCCAGCATGGTATTGCGTTTTACATTGGGAGAAGATGCATGGAGCGGCACATCTGCTTCGTAAATGAGATTCACAGCATCTACGTCCATGATTTCCTTGATCTGCGCAGAGGCAACTTCTCGGACCGCGTTGGCAATGTCGGCTGCTCGCTGGGGATTTTCGTCGGTTATGCTGATTTGAAGAACGCGCGTATCATTCGGTGCGGTGACGCTGATCCTTCCGGAGAGCTGGCCAGGTGTCATATTCAGCCCAAGATCAGAGATGACCTGTTTGGTGACATTCTGTCCGGTAATCAGGACCTTGTAGTCGTTCAGAATCTGGGAAGCAAACTGCAAGTCCGAAGATGCCACAGCATTTCCGCTGGCTCGATTCAAAACATAGACCCGCGTGGAGGCTGTGTACATAGGGGTGATAAAAAAGTGGCTGTATACAAAGCCGATTGCTACACTCAAAATAAGTGCAGCTACCACAATCCAAAGCTTTTTCTTCAGATAGAGCAATAGACTCAATAAATCGATTTTTTCTTCGTTTTCTTTTTCCATACCAATCTCCTTAAATGATTTTATCTTCTATTACAGCTTGAGCATTATCGTAAAATAATTGGGATGCGTACTCAAATCCGTATTTTTTGTAAATTTTCCACCAGCAGTCCCGCAATAATGGGGGCCGATCGTCTACATTATGGGCATCTGAAGCGATAAAATGAACCTTATGTTCTTTAAGAAGTTTGTAACAGAAGTGCATTATACGATGTCCGTGTTTCCCCATGACACTATCAGCATTGATTTGAATCAAAGCTCCCATCTCAAGAAGTTCATCAATTAAAAGGCGATCCTCCCTGCATGCGTTATATCTCTCAACATGAGCGACGATTGGTGTAAATCCATAACGCAAAATTTCCGATGTGCCGGTAACTATTTGCGTGCGCAATGTTATGGGCTGAAATTCCAAAAGGCAATAGTGAGAGTTATTTATTGTCAGAACCTGTCCAGACTCCAACAATTCAGGTGTCTGATGCTCGTAGTACACTTCGCTTCCCAGATAAAGATTTATATCAGGAAAGTACTGTGCAACAAGTTTGCGAAATAAACAGAACTCTTCCTCCAGTTTATTGGGGGCATGTTTGAATTTACCACGGTAGTGTGGTGTGAGAATAATTGTTCTGGTTCCGTTTTGATAGGCAATCTGGATGATTTTTAATGCATCAGATGCTGATTTTGCTCCGTCATCAACGCCAGGCAAAATATGAGTATGTATATCCGTATATCCCTTCATAAAACCTACCCGTGCACATTTGCAACATAAAACTACTATGCCCACCATTCTAGCATACTTTGCGGTGAGATTCAACCAGATATGCGATATCTTTTAAAATGCAGCGATTTCCATACTAAGAATGTCCGCCGAGCCATAGAGAAATTGTATCGGCGCTGGCGCACATGTTTATGATTCCGGATTAGAAAATCTTGGATTGTGATGACCTGAACATGCGCATCGGGAAAACGAAAGAATGGGTATGGCCTCGCATAGTGAAGAGATCCTGAAACTGTTCCGGGCGCCAGGCGGGGCGTCCGACACTTCCGTTTCATTCGTAAAATAAGGCAAAAATCCAATTTTTGCACTCCGGAATGGAAAGAAATCATTCTTTGCAGCGGAGAAACAGAGGGCGTACAAAAATCAACCACAGCTTTGTATATTCACGGCGCTTTGCCCCCTAAGGGCGGCTGAGGTTTCTTTTATTGACATTGCAGCGCAAAAGAAGTATACTCTGCTTGTAATACCACTTTGCAAAACTAAGAAAAGAGGCGGTTACATTGCTGAAAACGCATCAACTTTTTGATTTTAATCATAGTATGGCAGGAGAGTATCTTGCCGGATTTGAATATCCTTGGCAGGCTCTGGCCGGAATCAAGGAACTGATTGTTACTTTGGGAGAAGCTTTGCCGGAGGACTATGTGGAAACGGCCCCGCAGGTTTGGGTGCACAAGACCGCGAAGGTGGCCCCGACGGCTTATTTGGGCGCGCCCTGCATCATCGGTGCCGAAACGGAGGTTCGCCACTGTGCGTTCATCCGTGGCTCTGCGCTTGTGGGCTGCAACTGCGTGGTGGGCAACTCCGTGGAGCTTAAAAATGTCATCCTCTTTGATCGGGTGCAGGTGCCTCACTATAACTATGTGGGCGACAGCATTTTGGGCTTCCGATCTCATATGGGTGCAGGCTCTCTTACATCCAATGTAAAATCCGATAAAACTCCGGTCGTCGCAAAAGACGGTCAGGAGCGCATGGAGACAGGTCTCAAGAAATTTGGCGCTATGCTGGGGGACTGTGTGGAAGTGGGATGCAACAGCGTGTTGAACCCGGGCACCGTCATCGGCAGAAACTCCAATATATATCCTTTGTCCTGTGTCCGCGGAACCGTGCCGGAGGAATGTATCTATAAGACCGGCGGCATCATTGTCAAAAAGGAGAAATGAGGAATAATCATGGGTAAATATTTTGGTACGGATGGTTTCCGAGGGGAAGCCAATGTGAATCTGACTTCTGACCATGCCTACCGTGTAGGCAGATTTCTGGGCTGGTACTATTGTGAGCTGAATCGCCGCAAGGGCATTGACGAGCCGGCCCGTGTGGTGATCGGCAAGGATACACGCCGTTCCAGCTATATGTTTGAGTACAGTCTTGTGGGCGGTCTGGTGGCCTCCGGTGCAGATGCTTATTTGCTCCATGTTACCACCACTCCTTCTGTAGCCTATGTGGTGCGTACCGAGGGCTTTGACTGCGGTATTATGATTTCCGCCAGCCATAACCCCTTCTATGATAACGGCATTAAGCTCATCAGCGGCGCCGGTGAGAAGATGGACGAGGGCACGATTTCTCTGATCGAGGCTTATCTTGACGGACATCTGGAAGTGTTTGACCGGAAGTGGGATGAGCTTCCTCTGGCACATCGGGAGAAGATCGGCCGCACCGTTGACCATGTGGCAGGCCGTAACCGCTATGTAGGCTACCTGATCTCCCTGGGCCTTTATTCTTTCAAGGGTTTCAAGGTGGGTCTGGACTGTGCCAACGGCAGTTCCTGGAATATTGCCAAGTCGGTTTTTGACGCTTTGGGCGCAAAGACTTACCTCATCAACGCTGAGCCTGACGGTTACAACATCAATACTAACGCCGGCTCCACCCATATTGAGGTACTGCAGAAGTATGTGAAGGAAAACGGGCTGGATGTGGGCTTTGCCTATGACGGCGATGCGGACCGCTGTATCTGCGTAGACGAAAAGGGCAATGTTGTAACAGGTGACCATATTCTCTATGTCTACGGCCGCTACATGAAGGAGCGGGGCAAGCTGCAGAACAACACTGTAGTCACCACGGTCATGTCCAACTTCGGCCTCTACAAGGCGTTTGACGAACTGGGCATCGACTATGTCAAGACCAAGGTGGGCGACAAGTATGTCTACGAGTATATGATGCAGAACAACTGCCGTCTGGGCGGTGAGCAGAGCGGTCATATCATCTTCTCCAAGTATGCTTCCACCGGCGACGGCATCCTGACCAGCCTTAAGATGATGGAAGTCATGCTGGCAAAGAAGAAGACCATGAGCCAGCTGTGCGAGGATCTGCGCATCTATCCTCAGGTGCTGGAAAATGTCCGGGTAACGGATAAATCTGCGGCACAGGCGGATGCTGATGTGCAGGCGGCAGTAAAGTCTGTTGCCGATCAGCTGGGCGACACCGGCAGAATTCTGGTCCGTGAGTCCGGCACAGAGCCGCTGATTCGTGTCATGGTGGAGGCTCCTACCGAGGAAATCTGCCGTGAGCATGTGGAAAGTGTCACAAAGGTTATCCGTGACAAGGGTTACACCCTCTAAAGAGAAAAAGAAATGGCAGCGTATCGTCTGATACGCTGCCATTTTGTGTTTTACAGGCGGAAAAGGGGATTACTCCTGATCCCAGTTGTGCCAGGTGTTCTGCACATCGTCATCGTCGTCAAACAGATCCAGCATCTTTTCCATCTTCTCTGCATCCTCATCAGAGAGCTTTACATAGTTCTGAGGAACCATTTCAATCTGAGCGGAGGCAAAGGTGTAGCCCTTAGCGGTCAGAGCGTCGGCCACGGTGTTAAAATCGTCGGGGGCGGTGTAGACGGTGAAGAGGTCATCTTCGGCTTCGAAATCGTCTGCGCCGCAGTCCATGGCGTCCATCATAACGCCGTCTTCCTCGTAGTCGCCGTCCTCGTTGTCAATGACAAGGACGCCCTTACGGTCGAAAGACCAGCTGACACAGCCGTTGGCACCCAGATTGCCGCCGAACTTATCGAAGTGGTGGCGGACGGAGCCTGCGGTACGGTTGCGGTTGTCGGTCATGGCCTCTACGATCACGGCGACACCGCCGGGGCCGTAGCCTTCGTAGGTGATGGATTCGTAGCTGTCAGCATTGCCGGCACCGGCAGCCTTTTCCAATGTGCGCTTGATGTTATCGTTGGGCATATTGGCGGCTCTGGCCTTGGTGATGATAGTAGCAAGGCGGGAGTTGTTGGCGGGGTCAATGGAACCGCCGCCTTCTTTCACAGCGACGATCATTTCCTTTGCGATCTTCGTGAAAGCAGCAGCACGCTTAGCGTCCTGTGCGCCTTTGGTTTTCTGAATGTTATGCCATTTGGAATGTCCGGACATGAATACGCTTCCCTTCTGATTAATAAGGCAATTGCCACAATTTTCACTCTATTTTAGCACAAGTGTGGGTGAAAAATCAACACTTTCAAAAGAATTTCATGCAATCTGTGTGTTTTTTAGATAATTCAACCGATATTTGGGGGAATTGCTCCCTGAGTTTATCCACAAGCACGGCGCATATGGGGTTTTCTGTCTGAAAATGTCCCGCATCTATGAGATTCAGACCGTTTTCCTGTGCATCCCAGAACTGATTATATTTGATGTCAGCGGTAACGAAGGTGTCGCACCCGGCACGGACTGCATCCATCAGCTCGCTGCCGCAAGCCCCACCGCCGACGGCTACCTTGCAGACAGGCTTGCCGCCGTTTGTGTAGCGCAGTCCCTCGCAGCCCAGAGCTTCCTTCACATGGGACAAAAATTTTGCAAGCGGCTGTTGGGGGACATACCCCATCCGCAAAAGTCCCCACTCTGCGCCACTGTCGGATACTCCTATGGGATCGATTACCTCAATCTGGGAAAGCCCCAGAGTTTTTGCCAATACATCATTGACACCGCCGGGAGCACAGTCCAGATTGGTGTGGGCGTTGATGGCGGAAATGCCGTGGCGGCACAAATTCATAATGCCCCGGGCAATGGGGTTGTCATCGGTGATGCCGGAGAGAGGCTTGAAAATCAGGGGATGATGGGTGACGATCAGCTGCGCACCAATGCTGACAGCCTCTTCACAGACATGCTCAAAGGGATCCAGTGCCACAAGAATTTTGCTTACCGGCGTGCTGCGGCTGCCGCAGAGCAATCCTACATTGTCCCAGCTCATTTTCATACTGGCAGGCGCCAGCGTTTCCATAAACTGCAATACTTCACCTACGGTGGTCATTGTCCGTCCTCCTTTAAAAATGAATCATAAATTTTGGCGTCCTGAAGCTCATACATGGCTTCCGTCATCAGGGGATCGGCATCCAAGCCCCGGCTGGTGACAATTTTCGTCAGCTCCTGCAAGACCCAGCGGTAGTGCTGGGCGGTTTCCGGCGTGGAATCGGTGAGCAGGGCTGGGGGAAAATACCACTGTCCCGGGGTCAGCTTCGGACTTTCCGGTGCCCAGCAGACTTCCATAACGGTGTAGAGGAATTTTCGATCCCGCTGTACTCGCTCACGGAGAATCCGAAAGCCGGTTTCCGAAAGGTATCTGCGCAGCAGATGGGTTTTCGTCTGACATTGCAGGATCAGACGGTATTGGTTGCTTTGGAGCCATGGAGCGGCACAGAGAATGGAGATCATGGTTTCGCCGCCCATTCCGGCGCATACCAAGGTGTCAAAGTCACGGGGGACATTTTGCAGACCGTCGGAAAGAAAAAACTCCATCCTGTCTGCAACCCCGTAGAGGGCAGCGTTGCTTTGGGCGCTTTTCAGCGGTCCCTCCCGAAGGTCGGAGGCAAAAATATGCCGGGCAATGCCGTTTTGCAGTAAGTAGATGCCCAGATATCCGTGATCACAGCCGACATCAGCAATGCGTGCCCCGGGAGCCACAAAGTCGGCGCAGGCCAGAAGTCTGGGGGAAATGGGTAGTGTCATTGCTTCCTCTCTTTCTGTAAAAATAAAAAATGCCGCCCCGGCGGAAACCGGGACGGCATAGCCGGCTATTACTGATTCTGAGCGTTCTGGTCTTCCTCATAAGCCTCCAAAAAGCGGTTCAGCTGAGCGAGGAAGGAATCGCAGTCAATATCATGAACCATGCAGGCCTCTTCCACGGTTTCGCCACGGGAAGAGGGGCAGCCCAGACAGTGCATGCCGATGGCGAAGAACAGGGGAGCGGACTGGGGAGCGATATCGAGGACATCGCCGATAATGGTTTCTTTTTCAATTTTTACAGCCATAATATGACCTCCTGTAACATTTCTGGTAGTATTATAACCGCACCCATAAAAAATTACAAGGGGGGCGGAAAATTTTTTGGCGAAACGGGGCGCTAAAAATCAGAAATAATAGCTTAAAATGGAAAAGCATATAGGGAAAAGTAAAAAAACGACAACCTCCACAAGAAGGTTGTCGTTCTGGTACGCCGGAAGGGACTCGAACCCCCGACCTACTGATTCGTAGTCAGTC
>JAHHRX010000041.1 GCA_020025545.1 Oscillospiraceae bacterium
CCACTGGCTAGGCCAGTGGTTCAATAAAGCCTATGGCGTTGAGTAATAATCCCTGCTACGATAATCGTGCGGTCCGCCAACTGCACGATCAAACATAACAGGGAGGCACTCACCATGGGGATGAAATACCGCAGAAGAGTCTTCTATAAGCAGAAAAGGCTGGCAATCGGTAAGATTCTCCGGCAGTTATGCGAATGGAAAGGCGTGAAGATTATTGAGGCAGAAGCGTGCCCGGATCATATCCACCTCTTCGTAGAAATTCCTCCAAAGTATTCCGTTTCCGGGTTCATGGGTTACTTAAAGGGGAAAAGTGCAGCAATGATGTATGAGCAATTCGGGGAATTAAGGTATAAATATCGCAATCGGGAATTTTGGTGTCGAGGTTACTACGTCGACACCGTGGGCAAGAACGAGAAACGAATTGCGGAGTATATCCAAAACCAGCTGAAAGAAGACGAGATGGGCGAACAGTTAGTGATTCCGTCCGCAGGCCCGTTTACAGGCCGCAGGTAACAATCTTTAGCAGCTGGCGGATCGTACTTACGCGTTTACGTGTTACGCGCAGAGCATAGGGCTATGCCCGCATATGAAGAACCCCCGGTTTTACCGGGGGGTTCCTTTTTGCCTTTTTCAATTAAAAATTTATTTTTTTGAATTGTTGTTATTTGTTACATTATGTCATTTATATTGTTATTATACAACAAAATATATTTTTATACAAAAACCTCCAAGATAAATATTTGTGTGCCCGGTACGTAAATTATATTGGAAGTTATCTTTTAAGATGCAGATTCAAATGAAATGTGCACAGTTTCCGATTTTATAAGATGACTTATTTGTATATAATTTTTGAATAATGGTATATAACTCCTATTAAGACAAACGATATACAGGGCTTTTATGTGAAATGAGACGAATGGTGCAACGGATGAGGAATCTGTATAAAACCACGATTTTACACAATTTTGGTTCGTGCGCTACACTGTAATTTGTATGAATTTATATACTATGTATTTAACTCATTTTTGATACTTTTTGTCAATATAGTGTGCGGAAGGCCTGCTGTACAGCACTTGACAGAATTATTTTGAGTGATATCATAAAATAAATAAAGGAGAAATGGGCAGAAATTTGTCATTTCGCGAAAATTTTTCACGGATATGGTCATGAAAGGAAAGAATCAGAAAAGGAATTCTGTTGGGAAATAATTGCCAAAAGCTGGAGGCCAAATGGAAGGGATATGTTCAGAAAAAGAAATGGACTGCTCCTGATTGTACTCGGAGCGTGCGCAATATTATCAGCAGGTGTGCTGTTTTGGTTTAACGAAAAGGAGCAGCAGGCTGCGGCTCAAACGAGCAATCGGGCACTTTTGAAAATGCAATCCCTGCAGGATAACCCTGTAGCGGATGATTCAAAACAATTGAATAACGATAAGCTAACGGAGATTGAAATCGATGGAGAATGGTACATCGGGCAGCTGAGCATACCGGCTCTTGATTTGGAGCTGCCCGTAATCTCACAGTGGAATTACGAACGGCTGGAAAAAGCTCCATGCCGCTATTCTGGGTCGGTCTTGAACCGGGATTTGGTGATTATGGCACACAACTATCGTGCACATTTCGGCAGGCTCGGTGAGTTGCCACTGGATACGCAGATCTATTTTCGTGATGTACAAGGCAATCAGACCCAGTATCGGTTGGCGGTGCTGGATATCCTGACTCCAGAGGATGTAAAAGAGGTTACATCAGATCAATACGACCTGACCCTGTTCACCTGCACCTATGGCGGTGAGAACCGGGTGGTGGCGCGATGTGTATTAGAAGAAACAGAAAGTAAAGTGAGGTGCGACAGTTGAGAAAACATAGTTTTATTCGCTCTGTTGCAGGCTTTCTGGCAGTGCTTATGACATTCTACGGTGTAATGCCAAGCAAAGCGTTTGCAAATGAGGAAATTCAGCAAAGCTATACCGCAGAAGTAGAGTGGCAGGATCGTGCAATGCCGGAAACGGTGGTTGCAGATATCGAGGAGCCTGTACCACAGACAGAGACGGCACCCCGGATAACAGCCGAGGAAACGACAGTGCCCGTGGATGCTGCGCAGGAGACCACGATTTCTACGGATGCTGTGCAGGAGAGCACGGTTCCTACGGATGCTGTGCAGGAGAGCTCGATTCCTACGGATGTTGTGCAGGGGAGCACGGTTCCCACAGATGCTGTGCAGGAGACGACGGTTCCCACAGATGCTGCCCAGCAGCCCACGGAGTCTACAGATCCTATGGAGGAAACCGTAGATCCCACCGAAGAAAGCAAGCCGGAAGAAATTGTTCAAAATGTCTATCAAGATGGCGTAATCCGGATCTACAGTTTTCAGCAGCTTCAGCTTCTGGGTACTGGGGTCAAGGTTACATCTCTGGACGGTAATCCGGAACAGCTGGGGCAGGGCAAGGTAGTGACCGACGAAACGGGACAGCCCGTGACCTACAGCATGCACGGAACGTATACCCTGGCACAGGATATTCTGATTCCAGAGGGGATGCTGTGGCAGGTGCCTCAAGGTTTTACCGGGCGAATCGCTCCGGTGGATACCCCAAATGCACGGCAGGTTCTCCGGGAAACGGAAGTGCCTGCGGAAGTCGTTCCGGGGGTAGATCAATCTGAATCAGCCCCAGAGCGTGAAGGAAATGATTCTGTGGCTCCGGAAGTTTCGAGCACCGGTACACAGCTGCCGCTGTACGATGCCCCCACGGACACGATCTATATCTATCACCCCTATCAGCTGGCAGTTATGGCAATGGACAATGCAGCCGATCAGCCGGTGCTGGATCAGGATGCAGATGCGCAATCTTTTGGCGTGGGGCAGCCCATCCTGCTGGGTGTGGATGGGACCGCGCACCTGACCTATAGTCCGGATCACACCTATGTGCTATCCTCCCAATTCTGCTCGGATCGGCCGGAGATTTTGTCGGTACAGCTTTTTGCAACTACTGACAACGAGGGACGCGACTTTGACGGACAGCTTGTCAAGACCATCGGCGGCAAGGACTACATCCTCATTGGCAATGCAGATCAGCTGCGGGCGATTGGATCGGATAAGCCGGTGATGGGTGCGGTTTATCAGGCGTATAGACCTGCGTTTGGCAACTGGACAGTTGACCCTGACAAGGATGGCAATCCAATCATGCTTTATGGCGGTGATGCAGACTTACTGCAAAGCCAGAATGGTAAAAAGAATTATCCCTTTGGTAAGCCTGAAGCCGCTGCCGCAGGCATCGGCAAAGGTCGGTGCGGAGTAAATCCAAATACAGGTGAGATAGATCCCAATCTGGACATTGAGACTCTGGGTAAGACATACACCTATTCCAATAATGCAAATTACATCATTTTCCGGGACATTGATCTTGGTAATCAGAAATGGGAGCCACTGCAATTCTACGGCAATATGATTGGCGCAAAATCGATAAATGGCGGAAAGTTGTGGGATGATGCCGGAACCAATATTACCTCCGGCCAACGCCCGGTAATCTCCAATGTACTGGTGAATCAGGAGGAAAAACGGAATTCAGACGCAACCATGGGTGTGGGTTTTTTCTCCACAATTGAAAGTAAATCGCAGTTGACAGGTACCTCCCTTACTAGCCCAGATCCAGTGATTGTCAAAAATCTGATTCTGGAAAATGTCAGCGTGAGCAATAGTCAGACAGCGGTTCATCACGATGTCAACCTCATCAACGGTTTGCTCGGTGCGCTGGGCGCGATTGTGGGAACGGTTCTGGATGTCTTGCTGAAACCTATTCTGGGCATTTCCTTTAGACAATTGTTGACAAATCTGTTGACAGCACGAAAAGCAGAGCCAAGTTTCTACGCTACCGGCGGTTTTGCTGGACGAATTGTGGGCAATGCACAGGTAAGCGGCTGTGAAGTTCGCAATGTGACGGTCAGCAATGTGACCAATTTCACCGGCGGCTTTGTGGGGTATACCGAGGGCACTGCCCACTACTTGTTACAGGGATTGGGAAAGTTAATTCAAGTTTTGGAAAACCTGTTGAACGCAGTTCCATTGCTGGGTCTGGGCGATTTGGTGAAAGTACTGGTGAAATTGCTGGGCGTAGATAAACTGATTGTCACCGGCTATGATAATCCGGTGATTGCAAACTGTACCGTGACAAACCTATCGGGTTCAGTAGGCAACAAAAACGCCGCTGCTCCTGCTGCCATCGGAGATCAGACGCTGCCCAGCGGCAGCTATGCCGGCGGATTTGTGGGCGCACAGATCGGTACCCAAATCACAGACTGTACAGTGCAGAACAGCACCTATACCGTACTGGCAGATCAGTACGGCGGCGGCTTTGCCGGTATCACCCGCGACGGCGAAATCGATGGTATCCTGGAGAAGTTGGGTGTGGAGCTGCTGAAGATAATCCAACCGCAGAGCCTGCTGATGGCATGCCAGATCTTAAACTCAAATGTGACGGTAAGCGGCGGCAGCTACCTGGGCGGCTTTACCGGGGCACTGGCCAGCAGCTATGCAGTCAACGATACCATAACAGGCAGTTTGAATGTTTCCGGTACCGGCAGCTATGTGGGCGGTGTTGCAGGAACTGCGACACTGGGTTGGGTATCCAATCTGGGAGCAGGAGAGGTCAAAAAAGGAAACCTTCTCTCTACGGTAAAGGAGCTTTTGCTGGGTGTGGTTGGAGGTTCAGATGCCAATGCGCTGCTTTCCCTTGTGGGTCTGTCGCCTTCGGCGATTCTGGGCGTGCAGGTGGACTGCACGGATATCCAGGTTTCTGCAGATGGTGACTATGCAGGTGGTATCCTGGGCAAAGGCGATGGTGCATATCTGGCAAACTCTTCCAAATGTGCAGAGCTCCCAGCTTGGAAACACGGAAAGTTCGTACGGCCCACCAATTCTTGTGGCAATTCTGTAACAGGACTGAGCAGCGTTCATACGGGCGGCAGCTATGCAGGCGGTGCAGTGGGCGAAATGGTTCCGGCCAGTGCCGCAGGTGTATTGGATGGCACATTGGGTCTTGCAAATATGCTTGGCTTTACCCTTACGGATCTAACCCTTTCCGGGGACAACATTTCCGTGACCGCGGGCAATCGATATGCAGGCGGTGTCATTGGCGAAGCCATGGGTGGCCAGATTGAAAATGTTACGCTTTCAGGCATCTCAGAAGTGACAGCAAAGAGCCGTGCAGGTGGATTTGCAGGTGTTGCAGGTCCTGGTGATTTGGCAGGCTCCAGTGGATTGGAACTAAAGCTGCTAGGAATTAAAGTGCTGGAAGTTAAAAATCTGCTGTCCATCGGTCAGGGCGTACGGGTTTCCGGAAAGAATTGCACCGTGAACGGTGCAGAAAGTGGTCTGACAGTTACGGCTCTGGGCAGCGATGAACAGGGGACAACGGAGCAGTTCACTGCGGCAGGATTTATTGCCAAGGGCAACAGCACAGAATTTGAAAACTGCCATGTGAAGAATCTGCTTTGTGTTTCTGCACCAGACCTCAATGGCTATGCCGGCGGTTTCGTAGGAACATCTGAGAGCGGCGGCCTTACGGAGGTTGCTGATGAAGGCGGAATCAAAGATTTGATTTCGCTTGGCAACTTGGTGTCCGCTGTGGGATACCTGATTCCAAAATATACAAATTGCACCGTTGCTTATTTGGGCGGCGGCGGTGTGCAGGGTGATGTGGCAGGCGGTTTTGCTGCAGATTTCCGCAGTGGCAAGGTAGATAATACCGCGCGCGGCGAACAAGACGGTTACGCAGTCTACAATATTGACCATGTAAATGGTCAGTCCTATGCGGGCGGCTTCGGCGGCCGGGTCACATCTGGTGCTTTGGCTAGTGCCGGTGGTGGATTGTCCATCTTGGGCGGTCTGACGGGTGTGAATATCAATATCGCTGATCTTTTGAGCGTGGTAGAGGCCTATGTACCCTACGTCATCAATGCCGGTGTCTGGTCCGAAGAAGGATTTACAGTATCCGCTCCGGTGATTCGGGATACCGATGCCAACTCTGGCAGCGCCGGCGGTTTTATCGGATATGCCAGCGGTGCACAGATTTCTCATTGTGATGTGAATCGGCTGCGCCATACCAAAGTAATACCGCCTGAAAATCTGGAAGCAGTGGAGGCCCCCAGCTACTTTGATGAAACCAGTAGCTATGCCGTACATGGCCAGCGTTATGCGGGCGGATATGTGGGACATCTGGACATCGGAAGTGCGGCCTCTTTGGGAGGCGGCCTGAAAATTCTGGGCAAAACCCTGCAGCTGACCAATGTTCTGTCTGCACTTTCCGTGGTGGTTTCTACGGTGGAACATTCCAGCGTGATTGGCAGTCCCGGCGGGTTTGCCGTTCTGGGCGATCACAGCGGTGGCTTTGCCGGAAAGATTTCCGGTGGCCATGTGCAGAACTGCCATGCAAGGAATTTCTCTTACATCATCGGTCATAGCACGGCAGGCGGCTATGTGGGCAATCTGCTCCCCGGCAATGTAGCCAATGTGCTGGAAGATACCAGCATTCTAGGCGGACTTGTAAGCGCGGATGAGGCGCTGGCCTCTGTGGCAGAGGATTTTGTGCCATCGATTCGAAATAGCACCACGAGCGGCATTCCATGCGGCGGTGCAGTGCGTGCACAGGATCCGTCCACAGCGCAGGTGCAAAAGGGCTGCGCAGGCGGTTATGTTGGACTGAATGAGGGTGGACAGATCCATGGCAATGATACGAGCCGCTGGAAAGGCGATAAAACATATACTGGCCCCACTAGCGAGTGTAAGGTGGAACGAATCACCTCTGTTTACGGTTATGAGTATGCAGGCGGTTATACCGGTCTGATGCGCAGTGCTGATACCGTGAATGTGGGTGGACTGAAATTGCTGGGCGGAATTATTGAAGTCGGCAATATTCTGGGCGCACTGAGCATTACCTATCCCACGCAAACCAACACCGCAACCTATGGGCCACTGGCCAATATGGATGTTGCAACATGGAATGCCTGGGTGGAATATGTTGGTAAGTATGGCGGACGAGGCGAAGAGCTTGCCAAAATTGGCCACGTAGAAACCCAGGATCAGCTGAATGCAATCCTCAAGGATTTTGTATATGGCTACACTGTGGCGTCAGGTCGCCCCACCCATGATGTGGGGGCAATCAGCGAAGGCGCAAGTGCTGGCGGTTATGTGGGCATGATGATCAGTGGCGTGATTACCAACGGTCAGGCCCACGATGTAAAGGCAGTACAGGCCATGGGCAACGCCGGCGGCTATGCAGGTAAGATGCGGGCCGGCGGTGCGGCACAGTTCGGTACTGTGAAAATCCTGGGCTTGCAACTCAATCTGGGACAGCTATTACAGGCGGCACAGTTCTTTGTCCCTGTGATCAAAGGATCGTCTGTGGAGGGTTATCGCTCCGGCATGACGGTCACCGCCACTGGACATGATGTGCCCCATAGTTTGGGCAATGCAGGCGGATATGTAGGCAGTGCCTGCGGTGCACAGATTTGGGGAGACGAGCCGAATGTAGATTCTGGCTGTAATGTCCTCAAGCTGCAGCGGGTCACCGGCAATTATACAGCAGGTGGCTATGCAGGCTTTGCAACAGCGGGTGCTGTGGCAAAGGTCAACACCAATATGGCGGATAATTTCCTGCAAAGCGTTCTGGATCACATCA
>JAHHRX010000042.1 GCA_020025545.1 Oscillospiraceae bacterium
CCGGGAGCCAGAGTCAGGCACTCTGCATCAAACGCAGGAACTTCGGGAACTTCGGGAACTTCGGGCTCACTCTTGGTGATGGTGAGCGTATCAATACTGTCCTCGGTATTATCAATGCCGTAGCTGTTGAAGGTGACACTGTCAGCGGTGACATTTACGACAGTATAGCCGGGGGTCCTAAGCTGGGACCAGAAGGAAACGCCCAGTGCCAGATTGTCGGGGCCGTAATTTGCCATGCCGACGCTGCCGTCAGCCAGATACGGATACTCGGTCTTGTTGGGGTTTGCGTTTGCCAGAGCGTAGTACTTCAGACCGCTGGCGGTGTTGGCGGTGAAGTAGACGGTACCATCGGCATTGTTGACCTCGGTGCCCTGGATCTCAGCGCGCTTGCCGTCCTTCATGATGTAGGAGCGGACATAGACATGATCGTGACCGGCCATGACGAAGTCCACGTCGTACTTGTCCATCAGTTTCTCAAAGCCGGCCTCCACATAATACTGGATGTCGGAGTCGGAAACATGGCTCGCGACGCTCTCAGTGGACTTATGGTGCTGGACAAACAGCCAATTATACTGACCGGCAAACTCCTCGGTAGCTGCCTTAAAGGTGGCATCGAAGGTATCGATGAAAACTTTGGCCTGCTCCTTGTTCGCAGGATAACCGGAATTGTTCAGGACTACGAACAGAGCATTGTTATAGAGATAGTAGTAGTTGCCCACGATCTCAGCGGCAGCGGTCTGACCGCTTGCGCTGGTGGGGTTCTCACCGATAAACTCCACAGCGTTGGGATAGCTGAAGTGGTATGAGAACATGGCGTTGCGGTCGTGGTTGCCCACACAGGGAGCATAGGGGATGCTGCGCAGTTCCTCAGGAGCGAAGAAGCTCGTGTACTCATCTTCTCTGCCGCTGGTGGTATCGGTGTTGTCACCCACGGAGGCGATGAAGTCAACACCGGCGTCATTCATAGCCTTCACGCTGGCCTGCCAGCCCTCGGTGGCATCGGGTCTATCGTACTTCAGCTGAGGATCGCCCACATAACCGAAGGTGAAATCACCCTTGTCAGGGCAGTTGTAGGTGTACCCCTTGGACCAGGAAACACCATTGTCGTTGGAGACCTGATAGTCGTAGCTCTCGCCGGGGGTCAAGCCATTCACGACTGCACGGCAGCTGACCTTCCCCTCGGAGGCTGCAGTCACATTGGCGGCAACAGTCTCACCGGCAATGCTGACCAGTGCATCGGTGGTACCCTCGTCGGCGTACCAGGTGACATACAGTTCCGTGGTGTCGCTGCCGGGAGCCAGAGTCAGGCACTCTGCATCAAACGCAGGAACTTCGGGAACTTCGGTAACTTCGGTAGCTTCGGTAACTTCAGAAACTTCGGGAACTTCAGAAACTTCGGTAGCTTCGGTAGCTTCGGTAGCTTCGGTAGCTTCGGTAGCTTCGGTAACTTCGGTAACCTCGGTAGCTTCGGTAACTTCAGAAACTTCGGGAACTTCAGACTCGCCAGGATTGGATGCGTGGGGCAGTTCCTCCTCATCCATGGTCTCGGAATAGTCCTCAGCTTCATCCTCAATAAAGCTGTGGCTGGCATAGCCGTCCGCGGCATCGCCATAAACCTTGTTGATCACGACGTGCTGTGTATCGCTATCCGCAGCGAATGCCGTCGGAAGCATACCCAGCATCATCACGCAAGTCAAAAGAAGCGACAAGATTCTCTGACCTAGCTTCGTCTTTTTCCTCATGTACAACATCCTTTCTCTCGGGTATCGTTTTATTTATTGTTATGTACCCAATTCATCTGTGCTATTGTAACAAGGATATGTAAATTGCAAAATCTCGCATCAGTAAAGCTTGCGTAAAATAAAAAATCCAGTTTTTGTGTTCAGATAACAATTCGCGAAGCTCTCTGCGCTTCTGCCAGATTAGATCGTAGCCCAGCACATCGGCCAGCTCCACGGCTCCACCGTAGCGGGTAGAACCACGCTTATAGACAAGTCTGTGACATAATGAAAATGTCGAACAACATCAACAGGGGGCAAGAGGCCATGAACTACGAGGACCGCAACGGTGGGAAGCGTGCAAGGATTTTCCCTCGGCAGTACAGTGTGGACTATGACGCAATCTCAATGGAGCAGTTTGTCCCCTGACTAAAATATTGAAGCTATTCAGGCACTTGAAAAATCCGATGAACCACCGGGGAAAAGCAAGCATGACCCACGGAAAAGGGAAATGGAAACGCAAACAAGCGAAAAAATATGCTGGGCACGGTTGATTTCAACCATGCCCAGCATATTTCGTTCACCTAACCCCGTATGACAGGCACCCATAAACGATGTGTTGCACATTTGCCTGTTTTATGGACGACTGCCTGACGGTGATGGGCGTTTTTTATTGCAGATTTTGCAGGCGCTTCACGTCGGTAAGCTCCACCGCACCACGGGTCAGCTTTACCATACCCTCGCTTTGGAAATACCGCAGCATACGGGTCACCACCTCACGGGCCGTGCCCAGATGGTTGGCGATTTTCTCATGGGTGAGCTTTAAAACGGTGCTCCCCTCCAGATTGCTCTCCTGAATCAAAAATTCTGCCAGCCGCTGGTCAAAGCGTTTCCACATGACCTGCTCCATCAGCCACATGACTTCAGAAAAACGGCTGCTCATCAGCTCGTTTGCATAGTTGGCAACCACCGCAGATTCTTCCATCAGCTGGGCGAACAGCTTCGGTGGAATGACCCAGACCATTGTGTCCTTTTCTGCCTCAATGATAATATCAAACTGGATATTCCGCATGATGCACGATGCGCTGAACAAACAAATATCATGGTCAAACAGACGATAAATGGTGATTTCCCGCCCCTCATCCGACAGGATATAGGCCCGCAGCTGGCCGGTGTACACCACAATCAGCCCCATGCAGTCCATAGAGCCGTTATGTACGATGCTTCCGGCAGAAAATTTCGTCTGTGTCACAGCATTTGACAGACGCTCCTGCTGCGCCGGCGTCAATTTATTCCAAATGGGAAAGTAATTTGCAAATTCCATAGCGATTCCCTCCATTTAAGTAGTATATGAAATTATTTGATTTTCGTCAACTATCAGCTGAAACAGGAGTCTCCCTTCCATTATTCATACAAAGCTCAGGCAATCCTTTCGGCAAACGGCCCCAGTGATTGCAGGTTTCCCCAACTTAATACTTTTTTCATATCTATCCCCTTTTTTTCTTCACAATTATTCGGTACTATATAGGTACTGAATCGCTTTTTCATTTCCCTCTCTTCATTTGCAATAAATCCGCAGCTTTCGCTGCGGATTTTTGCATTTCCGAAAAAAAGCCCTTATGAGCCTTACAGAGATTTGCGCAAACGGATGATGCCAACCCCCGGAACCTTACGGTTCCGGGGGTTTAATTTAATCCTCAATTTTTGTGTTCACTCGCTCATCCAGACGCTCCAGCGCATACTTCATGGAATCATAGACTTTCTCCGTAACTTTTCCTAGATAGTTTCCTTCATAGCGGGAAACCGCTTCGTGAATGCGCACCACCCGATGGCCTCCATCAGCGCTCTGCTCCGGCAGAATCGTAAAGATGGGGGTGTAATCGAATCCGGTAACCTTGGTCACACCGGTAGCATTATCCCGTGTCACTTCAATATCCAGAATAATAGAGTAATTCGTGGCGGCGCGGGGGGCATCCCCATAGAAATCGCCCAGCGAATATGCCACCAGCGTGCTGGCCTCCGGGTTAAATTCCACAGATTGAACCACATGGGGGTGGCTGCCCAAAATCACATCCACGCCGGATGAAAGCAGCAGGTCACGAATCTCCTTCTGAGAGGGACTGACCTCCTCATTATTCTCGCTGCCCCAATGGAGCATGGCAATGGTGAGATCCGGCTTTTCCTCCGCCACCCTTGTCAGCACCTTGCTGATCCCATCTCGATCTACATCCTGATAGTCGGTGGTGTAATCCTTATACAGCAGGTTCACGCAGTGTTCACTGCCCTCCGGCAGGCCTAGATTGTCCATGCCCTTGGTGAAACCCACCAGCGCAATCTTGATGCCCTCTACCTCCATAATGGAGTAACCGCCGGTTTTTCGGAAGGTATCCTTGTTCGCAAAGGTGCCCACCGGCAGGATTCCGGCACTGTAAAAACCATCAATGGTAGACTGCAATCCCAGAACACCTGCACGGATGGATGCAGAATTTGCCGTCTGCACCACATCCACCCCGATGGATGCCAGATTCTCCGCCATCTGCTGGGGGGCAGAACCTCGCTCAAGTCCATAGGGCGTTCCGGAAAGCGTCCCCTCAAAGTTCAATAAGGACAAATCCGCACGAGCCAGCACCGGGGCCACATCCATAAATGCATCGGTGTAGTCATAGCCAGTGTCACTCTTCCCCTCTTCAACCACCCGGTCGGTCACATTCAAATCACCGGCAGCCGCAATATGGATCACCGTGGTGGCCTCTTGTTTGGTTGGTTTTGTCTGCTCTGGCTGTATATCGGCAGGGGTAGAGCTGCTGCCGGGCTGCGTGCTTACCGATTGCATGGGTGTGACGGGCGCCGGATTGTTGGCATTGTTGCTGACCCAGAAAATCAGGGCCGTGACCAATAAGATAACCAGCAAAACCACACCCAAACGCAGCATCAGCTCCCGACGGGCTTTCTGTTGTTTTTGTCTCTGGACAGCCCGGGCCCGACGCTCCCGACGGCGCTTGTCCAGTTCATTTTGTCTTTCGTCTCGTTCCGAGGCCATAATCGTTCCTCCATGGAAAATAATCCGTATTCAATAGTGAATCATTTTATTTTACACGAAAAAGTTAGATCTTACAAGTGAAAAAATGAAAGGGTTGGCAAATTACAGGATTTATGATATAATATCCCATAATAAGCTTTTTCCGGAGGGTACTTATGGGTAGAAACTCTAGTAAAAACAATTACACGCCCAGTCCCGGACGTGTTCTCACGCTGCCGATTCTAGGAACCATTGTGCTGATCCTCGTCATCATGGTTGGTGTGATGAACCGGAACAGCAATTCCCATCAGTCCCCCGCAGATACCATCGTCAGCACTACCCTGCCTGCCAACCCCTATGCCCCCGAAGATTTTGAATACAAGGGTGATTATCTGACCTGCACCACCGGAAAAACACGTCTTGGTGTGGACGTCTCAGAACATCAGGAGCAGATCGACTGGGAATCGGTGGCAGATGCAGGCATGGAATTTGCATTTGTCCGCATTGGATACCGTGGATACACCAAGGGTGCAGTGAATCCGGACGCCTATGCCGAAGATAATCTGACCGGTGCCAAGGATGCAGGATTGAAGGTGGGCGCGTATTTTTACTCTCAGGCCATTTCCACCACCGAGGCTGCACAGGAGGCAGAATTTTGCATCAAATTCCTGAAAAGATATGATATCGACCTTCCCGTGGTCTTTGACTGGGAATATGTCAGCAGCGATGCCCGCACGGGAGACATAGACATGCAGACCATAACAGACTGCGCCAAGACCTTCTGCAGCGCCATAGAAGATGCAGGCTACGAGGCAATGGTGTACTTCAATCCCAGTATCTCCACCACCCATTTGGATTTACTGGAGCTGCAGGAATACCCCCTCTGGCTTTCGCTGTACTCTGACACCATGGACTATCCCCATCAGGTGGAATACTGGCAGTACACGCAAAGCGGTACTGTCCCGGGCATTTCCGGCGATGCTGATATCAATTTGTGGTTTGTCGATTGATGATTTTCACCTGAAAACTCTCCATCACATCCAGTACCTTTTCATTCATCTCCTGGTCAAAGGACGCGGTGAGGGCCGCATCCACGATGATGCGTGCCTGTGGATATTTGGCCTGGAGCACAACTGCATTGCTGACCACACAGATGTTGGACACCAGTCCAACGATTTCGATTTCATCTGCCTGCTGTGGCAAAACCTGAGCCGTTTCCGGATCAGAAACATCCATGCCGAAGGACAGTTTGTCGATTCCGACCGCCTCCACCCGCGCACAGGCAGTGGCCGTTTGCCCGTACAGCTCCCAGCCATGTGTTCCCTTGATGCAATGAACCACGGGCAGGAGTCTGCCCTCTCTGGTGTCCAGATAGTCCTCAAAATGGGTGTCCCGTGTAAAGAACACTCGCCCAGCACCGTACTGCCGCACTTTTTCCGCAATTCCTGCATCTAATTGCTCCGCACCGGGAAATCCCAGTGCTCCATCCACAAAATCATTCTGATAGTCGATCACAAACAGGTAACGATTCATCGCTGTACCTCCAAAGTTTTTCTCTACCATACCAAAGTGACACAGATATGTCAATGGTTTCATCAAACAATATGGAATTCCCCAGGAAGGAGGCCCCGAAATGGACAAACAGGATTATATTGCCGTTTTTGACTCCGGCGTAGGTGGTGTCAGCGTCCTTCGGGAACTTCGCCGTTTGATGCCCCGAGAAAATTATTATTATTTTGGCGATTCCGCCAACGCACCTTACGGCCTGAAAACCACACAGCAAGTTCGCGATCTGACCCAGGCCGCTGCAAAGAAACTCTTCTCAAAAGGCGCCAAATGTCTGGTTGTGGCCTGTAACACAGCCACCGCCGCTGCAATTGAATCCCTCCGTTCTACTTATCCCGATCGCATTATAGTCGGAATTGAACCGGCCTTAAAACTGGCCGCAGACCGCCATCCCCATGGAACCATTGGGATCATGGCAACCGATGTCACCCTCCGGGAAAAGAAGCTCTCTCAGCTTCTGGAGCGCTACTCCCAGGATTGCACGGTCATTCGGCTTCCCTCTCCCGGTATTGTGGAGCTGGTGGAATCCGGAAAAGCGGACTCTGGCGAGGCTATGGAGCTCATACAGAAAGAGCTGGGGCCATACGCACCGATTCTGGATGCATTGGTCCTGGGCTGTACCCACTATCCCTTTATGAAGAATGCCATCCGTTCCGTTGTGGGCGATCAGGTGGACCTTCTTGACGGCGGTGAAGGTACCGCAAAGGAAACTCAGCGGCGGCTTAAAGAGGCCAATCTTCTAAACGATCAACAATTTGGTACTCTGGTTGTGGAAAACAGCTCCGGAGCACAACAGAAAATCGACTTAACACACAACCTTCTGAATCAAGAATAACACCCGGACAGAGATGCACAAAACTGTCCGGGTGTTATTCTTCTGCACATTTGTCTCAGCACTTTCCACACTCATTCACAAAACAATTTATTTTTATCTCTTGGAAATTGGTCTTCCATATTTGAGAATTGCCGCCAAAATCGAGACATTTTCAATTTTGGCGGCGTACATATAAACCTGTTTTTTGAAAGCGATTATGCGGCAGATCGCCGTCAACTCGAGAAGTGCATGGGGGCTTGGCGTCTGAAATTATAGGCTATAAACCGACAAATCATAAGCGGATCAGGTTGTAGGTCTTTTCAGAAAACCTGCACAGGCGTTTTTTGATAATACAAAAAGAGCCTACTCAAATGAGTAGACTCTTGTGTTGGCATTACCTATTTTCACGGCCCGTCACCAGGCAA
>JAHHRX010000043.1 GCA_020025545.1 Oscillospiraceae bacterium
TGGATCAGTTCGTCGCCGATGTCAAGCGCATCTACAACGAGAAGAAGAACTGCATCGTTGCTGTTTCCGAGGGCATCCACTACGCTGACGGTACCTTCGTTTCTGAGGCTAAGACCTCCGGCACCGACGGCTTCGGCCATGCACAGCTGGGTGGCCTGGCTGCAAGACTGGCTGATGTGGTTAAGGCAGCTACCGGCGCTAAGGTTCGTCCTATCGAGCTGAGCCTGCTGCAGCGCTGCGCTGCACACTGCGCTTCCGGCACTGACATTGCCGAGTCCTTCATGTCCGGCAAGGTTGCTGTTGAGTCCGCTGTCGCCGGTATTACCGACAAGATGGTTGGCTTCAAGTGCACCCGTGACGAGAACGGCTACAAGTGCGAGCCGGAACTGTTCGACCTGAGCATCGTTGCAAACACCGAGAAGAAGGTTCCTCTGGAGTGGATCAACGAGGCTGGCAACGGCGTCAACCAGGGCTTCATCGACTACTGCCTGCCCCTTATTCAGGGTGAGACCGGTATGGCCAAGGAAGACGGCCTGCCCCGCTTTGTCCGCCTGAAGAAGGTTTTTGCAAAGTAAGATAACGCTCAATGTACTGCCCCGGTTTCCGGGGCAGTATTTTTATGCCAAATGCAAACATAAATTCGCTAATGGAAAAATAACAGATGCAATTTCACATTTGTTGTGCTATACTGGACGAAAACGAACAGAAAGGAGCGGACTATGTACCAGCCGCTTGCAGAGCTTCTGCGGCCTCAAACCCTGGATGAGGTCTACGGGCAGGAGCATATTTTGGGCCCGAACGCAGTTTTGCGCCGCCTGATTGATTCCGGGAACATCCCCAACATGATTTTTTACGGTCCCAGCGGAACCGGCAAGACTACCGTTGCAAATATCATTGCGAAGCAGACCAAGCGTACCCTTTATAAGCTCAATGCCACCACGGCTTCGACGGCGGATATCAAGGAAATCGTGGCTCAGCTGGATACCTTTATGGCTCCCAACGGAATTTTGCTGTATCTGGATGAGATACAGTCCTTCAATAAGAAACAGCAGCAGTCCCTGCTGGAGCACATTGAAAACGGTAAAATCACCTTAATTGCCTCCACTACGGAAAATCCCTATTTCTATGTTTTCAACGCTATTTTGAGCCGCTCCACCATTTTTGAGTTTAAGCAGATTTCTGCTTCTGCGGCGCTTCAGGCGATCCGCCGCGCAGTTGCATTTTTGGAGCAGCGAACGGGGCTCAAAGCGCAGCCGGAGGATGGCGCACTGGAATATATCGCAGGCTCCTGCGGCGGCGACATCCGGAAGGCTATGAATGCAGTTGAGGTGATGTTCTCTGCCGGACAGCCGGCAGGAGATATTCTGCCACTGACACTGGAAGATGCCAAGGCGGTGACTCAGAAGAGCGCCCTGCGGGCGGATCGGGACGGAGATAACTATTACGACCTCCTTTCCGGACTTCAGAAGTCCCTTCGCGGTTCCGACCCGGATGCGGCCTGCCATTATCTGGCTCGTCTGCTGGAGGAGGGACAGATGCAGTCTGCCTGCCGCCGGATTATGGTGACGGCCTGTGAGGATGTGGGGCTTGCTTATCCCCAGATCATCCCCATTGTGAAATCCTGCGTGGATGCAGCGCTGATGCTGGGAATGCCGGAAGCCCGGATTCCGCTGGCGGATGCGGCTGTCCTGATAGCAACTTCTCCGAAGTCTAATTCTGCCTATCTTGCCATGGATGCTGCCCTGAGGGATGTGAAAAAGGGAAAAGGGCGGGGATTTTTGCGGCACCTGCAGAATGTTCACGCCGACAGCTACACAATGGAACGGGAACAGGGGTATCTCTATCCTCACGATTATCCCAATCACTGGGTGAAGCAGCAATATCTTCCGGATGACATCCGGGATGCTGCCTACTATAAGTACGGTCAGAATAAGCTGGAACAGACTGCCAAGCAGTACTGGGACAGTGTAAAGGGAAAATGATTTGCACATGGGGAGGCAGAAATGGATATTCGATTGAATGACATTCTGGTTATGAAGAAGGCGCATCCCTGCGGGGAAAAACGCTGGCTGGTCCTGCGAACCGGAGCGGATTTTCGCCTGCGGTGCATGGGGTGCGGTCACGAAATTATGGTTCCGAGGTGCAAAGCGGAAAAAAATATCCGCAGCGTACTGAGGCAGGAAAACTTATCGACAGATTCAAACGGCAGCCGATGATTTCGGCTGCCGCTTTTTTACGGACTTTTTTGTTACCGGGGAGTTTCGGATGGGGCGGGCATCTATTTGTCGCCGGAGAAAGGCACGGATGCGACCGACTTTTTTGAAGGACAGGGCTATACTGTCCTTACAGTCAAGAGTTAGGAGGGGACGGCGGTGACGGTATATTTGGATGTGCTCATGCTGCTGAATTTTCTGGTGGACTATGCGCTTCTTCTGGGAACCAACCGGTTGGCGGGATTCCCTCCCGGGTGGAGGCGCTGTGCCCTGGCGGCAGGGGTGGGGGGTCTCTACGGCGGTATCTGTATGCTGCCGGGATTTCGTTTTCTTGGGAATCCTCTGTGGCGGCTGGCGGCGCTGGCGCTGATGTCGGGTATTGCCTTTGGGTGGGATGCCGGGGTGCTGCGCAGAGGGGTGCTGTTTACCTTGCTGAGTATGGCACTCGGCGGTGTGGCACTGGGACTCGGCAGCCGGAATTTCGGATCTCTGGCAGTTGCGGCTTTGGCCGTTGCCGGTATGTGCGTGCTGGGGTTTCCCAATGCCCCCGGAAGCCGCCGGTTTGTGCCGGCCGAGCTTTGCCTGGACGGGAAAAAGCTGCATATTACAGCATTGGTGGACACGGGCAACACTTTGAAAGATCCCATTACCGGCCAGCAGGTGCTGGTAGTTGGGGCGGATATCGGGGAAAAGCTGGGGATTCGGCGTGAGGCAATTCTGGATCCCATTACGGCTATGAAACAGCAGAAGATCCCTCGACTGCGGCTGATTCCCTATCGGGCGGTTGGGCAGCCCGGCGGAATGCTGCTGGCGATGCGTATGGACAGTGTATATCTGGGTGGAAGAGAGGCAAGCCCTATGGTGGCATTTGCCCCAAACGAAATTGACAGGGCGAATATGTATCAGGCTTTGGCAGGAGGTATGGTATGATGGAACGGCTGAAAGCAATTCTGGAAAAACTGGGGCTTATTCATCGGGAGCAAATCTATTACATAGGCGGCAGTGACATTCTCCCGGCACCGCTCAAAGGGCAGCAGGAGCAGGAGGCGCTGGAAGGTTTGGAGAAGGGGGATGAGACCGCTAAGCAGACCCTTATTGAGCATAATCTGCGGCTGGTGGTCTATATTGCCCGGAGATTTGAAAATACAGGGGTTAATTTGGAGGACCTTATTTCTATTGGGACCATCGGGCTGATCAAGGCTATCAATACTTATCGCCGGGACAAAAATATAAAGCTGGCAACCTATGCTTCCCGATGCATTGAAAATGAAATTCTGATGCACATTCGGAAAATTTCGGGGCAAAAATCCGAGGTTTCTCTGGATGAGCCCATCAATATGGACTACGACGGAAATGAATTGCTCCTATCGGATATTTTGGGTACAGAGGAGGACATGATCCTGCGCCCGCTGGAGGATGATGTGGATTTGTGTGTGCTGCGGCAGGCACTTTCAGAACTGCCCGGCCGGGAACGCCAGATTATCCTTATGCGCTACGGGCTTTATGGGCATCAGGAGCTGACCCAAAAGGAAGTAGCAATGAAAATGGGCATTTCCCAGTCTTACATTTCAAGGCTGGAAAAACGGATCATGCTGCGGCTGCGCAAAGAAATGATCCGCCAGACCGGCTGCGCATAAATAAGCTCTTGCCAAATGAAAGAAACTCTGTTATAATCGATACAAAATCATATCGATATAGAAATGTATCGATTTAACGGAGGATCCTGTATGGAGAAAAAAGAAATATCCAAATCTGTCCTGAAGCGTTTGCCGGGATATTTGGCCTATCTTAAGAGTTTGCCCCCAGATGCCTCCCCTTATATTTCTGCTACGGCACTGGCAAGTGCTTTGGGAATGGGTGAGGTTCAGGTCCGAAAGGATCTGGCCATGGTATCCGACGGCGGCAGACCGAAAATCGGCTATCTGCGGCAGGGACTTGCTGATGACATCGAGCAGTTTCTGGGCTATGACAATACCACAGATGCGGTGCTGATCGGCGCCGGTAAGCTGGGACAGGCACTGATGGGCTACGGCGGATTTGATGCCTACGGTCTGAACATTCTGGCGGGATTCGACGCTGCGCCCACGACAGATGCCACCGAAGAGGGGAAACCTATTTATCCCATGAGCCAGCTGCCGGCTTTCTGCAAGAGCAATAAAGTGCTGATGGGAATTGTGACAGTGCCAGCAAAATATGCGCAGGAGGTTTGCAATCAGCTGATTGCCTGCGGCATTAAAGCAATCTGGACATTTGCGTCTGCACATATCGATGTGCCTGACGGAATTTTGGTTCAGTATGAGAATATGGCGACCTCCCTTGCAGTGCTGAGTATGCACCTTAAGGCGCAGATTAAGGAAAAAAAGTAAACATCAGGCTAAGGCATCCCGATCTTCGGATCGGGATGCCTTTTGCCTGCGTGGCGGCGTTGTATTCTGGCTCAGGCTATGATATACTTAAAAAAATAAGGGGGGGAACATTTTGGAAGAAGAAAAGAAAACATTGCCCGATCTCATAAGAAAGCTGGCGGCAGCCTGGCTGATGGCAGTGCTGATGGAATATTTCCTCCTGCCTGCCGGGCTTAGGAATCTTTCGGGCCTTTCCGGGCTGACACAAATGTCTCTTGCGAGAGTGGCGGCAGTAACAGCATTGTTGTTCACGGGAATGCTGCTTGTGCCTGTGCGGTTTTCCTCGGCTGGAGCCGAACGGTGGTGTATCACGGTGACTTTTGCTATACTGGCGGCAATGTCATTGGCGGCGTCCCGTTCGTGGCCGTATTTTGCAATCTGCTGTTTGCTGATGTTGGGTTTCACCATTTACAGTGCGTGCGGCTGGGATGCGTCGCCCGAACCTGCGGGGGACACGGCACCGGAAAAAAAGACCTATCTCTGGGTGACAGCGGCGCTGGCGGTGGCGTTTTTCCTGTTCGTCAGCGCTTGGACAGTTTGCCGGATTTACAGCTTCAGTACGCCGAGTTTTGATTTCGGTATTTTCAGCCAGATGTTTTACTATATGAAAAAGACCGGATTGCCATTTACCACGGTGGAGCGTGACACACTTCTGTCTCATTTCCGGGTTCATGTATCGCCTATTTATTATCTAATGCTGCCGTTTTATTGGCTTGTGCCGAAACCTGCTACGTTGCAGGTTCTGCAGGCGGCTGTTTTGGCTTCGGCAGTAATCCCACTTTGGAAGCTTGGAACGGTTCATGGACTGAAAAGCTGGCAGAAAATGGCCTTCTGCGGCCTTCTTCTGCTGTATCCGGCATATTCGGGAGGCGCAAGCTATGACATTCATGAGAACTGCTTCCTGACACCGCTTATTCTGTGGCTTTTTTACGGTATCGACAAAAAGAATGCACCCATTACCGCATCGGCGGCCGCACTGACCCTGCTGGTGAAGGAGGATGCGGCGGTCTATGTGGCGGTGATTGCCCTGTGGCTCTTGGTGCGTTCCCTGCTGCGCAACCAAAAAGGGGAGAAGTGGGGCGTTGTTGCCGGTGCCGCAATGCTGGCGGTATCCATTGGATGGTTCTTCCTTGTGACCGGATATTTGGCGAATGTAGGCGATGGCGTTATGACCTATCGCTACAATAATTTCATCTATGACGGTTCCGGATCACTGATGACAGTCATAAAGGCGGTTATGATGAACCCCATGAAGGCGGTATATGAGTGCGTAGACCCGGAAAAACTGCAATTCATCGCTCTCACGGTGCTGCCGCTTCTGGGACTGCCGTTCCTTACAAGACGCTACGAGCGCTATCTTCTGCTGATTCCGTATCTTCTGGTGAACCTTATGTCGGACTATCAGTATCAGCATGATATTTTCTTCCAGTATACCTACGGTGCAACTGCTTGCATGTTTTACCTCGCTGTGGTCAATCTGGCGGATTTCAGAATCGGGTGGCAGAAGCTGGGAGCCCTGGCTGTTGCGGGGGCTGTCAGTGTGGGGTGCTTCTGTGCCAATATCGTGCCGGTGGCTGTTCGCTACCCCCGGCAGTGCGCACAGTATTCTGATTACTATCAGTCCATCCGGGATGCTCTGGATACCATTCCGCAGGATGCATCGGTGGCTACGTATACATTCTATTCCACATATCTCTCCCAGCGGGATCAATTATATGATCTCTATTTCTACTATGAGGATCATCTACTGGAATGCGACTATGTGGTGATCGGAGAGGGTGCACAGTATAAGCGCTTTGCTGACAGCGGTGGGAATGGTAAGGAAAACCTGAAAGCGATACTGCGTGCGAATGAATATGAGATTTATCAGGAAGTTCCCGGCGTGCTGACGATTTATGTAAATCGGAGGGAATAACGATGAAGGTGCATATTATCGGATGCAGTGGTTCCGGAAAAACTTACTTGGCAAAATTACTTTCCGCAAAGTATAATATCCCTCATTTTGATTTGGATGATATTCAATGGCATCAAAATGCAGTGGGATACGGCGTAAAAATGCCGGTAGAGAAAAGAAATGCACTCCTGCAGCAGATATTGTTAAAAGAAGACTGGATTATTGAAGGTGTTTATTATGCGTGGGTACAGCAGTGTTTTCAAGATGCTGATATTATCTATGTCTTGGATATGCCAAAGTATCTGTATAAAAGCCGAATACTGAAAAGATCCGCCAAAAGGTTGCTTGGACTTGAAAATGGGAAAAAGGAAACATTAAGGTCTGTATATAATCTTTTAAAGTGGACAGATACTTTTCAGAAGAATAACCTCAAAGAAATAAAACGGATTCTGGAAAAATATAAGGCAAAAGTCGTATGGATTACATCAAAGAAGGAGCTCTCTGAGCTGATTAATGAATAGACTCTGTTTTTGGGAGAATACTGCAATAAAAATGAGTGTATGAAAAGTTCATACACTCATTTTTGACTTTTTGATCCGGTGC
>JAHHRX010000044.1 GCA_020025545.1 Oscillospiraceae bacterium
CAATAGTTTTTTCACCGTCGGGCGTACACCCTCTAATCCATTTTCTCTCTTAAAACTCTGATACCCTGGCGTATTTTCTTCTTCCAGGCGTGTAATCATGCGGCGCAGTCCACTATCTACTGCCGATACCGAAACACAATGTCGATCCGCCACTACGGACAGTAGCTCCTTGCGCAGTGCAAGCGGCTTTTTCTCCTGCGTTTGGAATTGAACCGCCTCTGTAAAATACTGCACCTGGGTCTGTTCCAGCTCAACACCCCATTGCTCCAAAATCGCTTTTTCGGGGTTTGTCTGCGTTTCTTCACAAAGCATTTTAATCCGCTGCGCCAAGCTTTCCGGGTTCAGCGGTTTGCACAAAAAGGAGTCTACCTCGCCGGGGATTCTGCGCTGCATTCGAAAGAATCGCTGCGGCAATACCAGTACAATGATGCTGGGTCGCTTCTGCAGCCGCAATGCACGCAGCCGCATCATTACCTCTGTTGCATCCATGTCCACCATGATTGTATCCAATACAATACAGTCATATGTATCGCCTCGGTCCAAATCCCGCAGTAAATGTTCTCCCCTTCGAAAGACCACACAGCGCTCTGCCGTGCCGGTTTCCAGCAAATAATCTGCCGTTGACCGCATCAGGATGCTGTCCCCTGAGCAAAGCGCGATTCTTTTTGGCTTTCCGTTCATGCTTATCTTCCTTATTTTCGAATTATTTGGTAAGGGACCAAATCCTCTGCCACATCCAGCCAGTTTTCCATTGGGATTGCATTCTCATACAAAAATCGTAAGATGTTATATGCCATGGTCCCTGTGCAGTCCAGCTGCATTCCCTCTGACCTTCCCATTGTTTTTCCGTCACTTTGTTCCAAGCGGATTTCCCAGCAGTCGTCAATGAGATTCAGTTGATACCGAATCCAGTGCGCCATCTGTAGTTTCCCCAACGCAGAAAACTTTCGAATATATTCGATTTGTATCCGCGGGGGTGCTGTCCGTTGTCTCACACCATTGCCCCCTTCTTATTTATATAAGATTATTTTATCGCCACATCCTGTGCTACGCAATAAACAAAATGCGTCAAAATGCGTCGCATTACCCAAAATCCTATAACTTCTGCGCGACGCTCTTGACATTTGCGTCAGGCAGGTATTAAATTAAGGGCATAGCGTATATGGGCCTGTAGCTCAGCTGGGAGAGCGTACGGTTCGCATCCGTAAGGTCGAGAGTTCGATCCTCTTCAGGTCCACCATAAAAAGAGCTTCTATCGGTTTGATAGAAGCTCTTTTTTGATGTTGCACCAATAATCACACAAAAACGTTGCCTGACAAGTTTGAACCGTCTCATTTTGTGTGGACCGTACAAGGCGCCCCTCTTAGACAGGTTGATTTATATTTTTGTTAGGCTTAGCCTCTGATATGTCGATCCGTCTACACCAAAAGGTCTTTTATTTTACTCGTCTATAAAATTCAGACGAATTGTCTTACCATCAAATCCAGCTTCTGCGCATGGATAAAACTGTTGTGCATGGGGCAATTCCGCTTCGGGATCTGTCAGTGCACCCCCAAAATGGGTCAGCCACAGACGTTTGACATTTGCCTGCACCGCCAGCTGACCACATTGTGCAAAGGTACTATGCCCATACAGCTGCGCCTTTTCCAGAGATTCTTCCTCCGCATAGGTGGCATCACAAATCAGCAAGTCTGCCTCTTTCGCAAAGATTGGCAGCTCTGCAAAGGGTGCTGTATCCGTAGCGTACACGACCGACAGCCCTTTTCTGTTTTTTCCCATTACCTGTTCCGGTGAAATCGGATTCCCGCTTGTATTCTGTACGCATTCGCCTTTTTGGAGTTTGCCCCACAAGCGGCATGGCACGCCCAGTGCCTGTGCCTTGTCCGGTTGGAAGCGTCCTGCACGGGGCAGTTCAAAACGGTATCCTACGCAAGCGACACGGTGGTGTAACAGCTGCGTCTTCACCAGCAGCCCATCCCACAAGTATATGGCATCCTGCGGCAGATGCAATGGTCGGCGCTGGATTGCAAACGGCAAAGGTCCCGCCAGCGCCAGCAAAAGCTCTACCATTTCTGCATAGCCATTTTCCGGTCCCAGCAGGAAAACCGGTTGGGTTCGCCCCTGACTTGCCATTGTTTGCAAAAGTCCCGGCAAACCAAACACATGGTCGCCATGGTAATGCGTCAGGCAGATTGCATCGATCCGCACCAGACTGACCCCTGCCTGACGTGCTGCAACCTGTGTCCCTTCACCGCAATCCAGCAATGCAACGTGTCCATGATATTTGACTGCGCAAGTTGCTGTTGCTCGACCCGGCAACGGCATCGTTGCGCCACAGCCCAAAAGCGTTACTTCCAGCATCTGCCGCCCCTTTCCTTTGTTTGCTTGAACCGAACAATACCCGCCCAGCAAAACTGCCGGGCGGGCTTTTTTATTCTTCAGCTGCGCAGCTGATTCGGCGTGGAAAGACCGAAATTCTCTGCTTTGTTTTCCGGATTGTCCCGTTTTAGGGTCAAGTCCACCGCATACTGCTTACCGTCACCCAGCGCTTCCAGCTGTGCCAGCTTTGCATCCGCCGAAGCCTGATCTGGATACCACTGCAGCAGGAAGAAATTCTCCGCTTCCACACCGTAATACAACCACACCCCATCGGCGCGGACCATATCATCCAAGTGATCGACCTCGTCCCCATCCAGAAGACCCAAGCCTTCTTCCACATAGATGCTTTCCGGATCCACCTGCATCATCTCGATGACACGAATCGCACTTTCCAAATATTCATCCTGCGGAATGATACGGTCTCCTTGCGCCCATCCGGTGAGAAACGCCTGCACCAGCAGATTACGAACTGAAATTTTAGGAGGCATACGCCAAACTTCCTTTCTTTTTACGAATCTATTTTATTCGTACCCTTTGCTCCATGCGGCAGCTTCGCTTTCGCTGCACAAAACATAGTGTTCCGGGCGTACTTCGCGCCACTGGGGCCGTTCGGCAGTATAATCGTGCATCGACGGATCATACGTCAGCAGCTTCTTTTCCCGCTCCCGAATGGGGTCAGGCATGGGGATTGCGCTCAGCAGCGCACGGGTATAAGGATGCATTGCGTGCGTCACCAACTCATCTGCTTGTGCCAGTTCCACAATATTACCCTGATGGATCACGGCGATTCGGTCAGAAATATAGCGCATGACCGACAAATCGTGAGCAATGAACAGATAGGTGATGCCGCGGTCTTTTTGCAGCTGACGCAGCAGGTTCAGCACCTGCGCACGAATCGACATATCCAATGCACTGATGGGTTCATCCGCAATGATGAATTCCGGTTCAACAATCAATGCACGCGCAATGCCGATACGCTGACGCTGACCGCCAGAAAACTCATGCGGAAAACGGCTGGCAAACTCCGGCAAAAGACCTACATCCAAAAGTGCCTGACGAATTTTTTCTTCCCGCTGGGCTTTGGTCAAATCCTTGCGGACAT
This sequence comes from Oscillospiraceae bacterium, assembly GCA_020025545.1. Lineage (GTDB taxonomy): Bacteria > Bacillota > Clostridia > Oscillospirales > Oscillospiraceae > Faecousia. The sequence continues at coordinate 3,482 of JAHHRX010000044.1, forward strand.
TCAGAAGGCCTTCGCTGACAATGTAGCTGACCTTAGCACGCTCGTTCAGGCTTGCCTGAGGGTCCTGGAAAATCATCTGGATTTCCTTCACGACCTTTTTATCCAGCTCACGGGAAATACGACCGTTTATCTTTTCGCCTTTATACAGGATTTCGCCGCCACTGGTGGGCAGGATCCGCATAATTGCACGACCAATCGTAGTCTTGCCGGATCCCGACTCGCCTACCAGACCAAAGGTTTCTCCCTTGTAAATCTGAAAGCTGGCATTGTTGACAGCCCGATATTTCTTTTTGCCGGAACCATAGGTGACCTCAAGGTTCTTTACATCCAGCAGAACTTCTTTTTCTTTGTTTTCAGGCATCCCTTACAGACCCCCTTTTCGCAGTTTTTCCACCACTGGCGGAGGCGCTACCTTTGGCGCACGGGGATCCAGCAGCCAGGTTTTTGCCTTATGGGTGGGTGTGACCTCAAAGTACGGCGGGCATTTGACAAAGTCGATTTTGAGTGCGTGCGGATTGCGCGGTGCAAACGCATCACCGTGAATCGGCTGGAACAGATTCGGTGGCGTACCGTGAATACTGAACAGTTCTTCTCCCTTAACACCTACCTGCGGCATACTGGAAAGCAACGCCCAGGTGTACGGGTGACGGGGATCGTAATAAACTTCTTCCGCTGTACCAATTTCTACAATATCGCCGGCATACATGACTGCTACACGGTCCGCAATATTTGCCACAACGCCCAAATCGTGGGTAATCAATACAATGGTCAGGTTGTACTTGACACGCATTTCTTTCAGCAGCTGCAAAATCTGTGCCTGAATGGTCACATCCAGCGCAGTAGTCGGCTCATCACAAATCAAAATCTGCGGATTGCATGCCAGCGCGATTGCAATCACCACACGCTGACGCATACCGCCGGAAAACTCGTGCGGATACTGCTTGTAACGGACTTCCGGGTTGGTGATTCCAACGTCACGCAGGTACTCCAGCGTTTTTTCCTTTGCCTCTTTGCCCTTCAAGCCCTGATGCAGAATAACCGATTCACAAATCTGGTCGCCAATGGTTTTCAGCGGGTTCAGGCTGGTCATGGGATCCTGCATGATCATGGCAATTTCATGGCCACGAATCTGACGCCACTCTTTTTCCGTCTTCAAATCAGACAAGCGCATCGGCTGGTCTGCATTACGGCGGAAATAATCAATGGTGCCGTCAGTAATCTTACCGTTGGCATCCAAAAGGCCCATAAAAGTTTTGGTAAACACCGATTTTCCGGAGCCGGATTCGCCGACGATTGCCAGCACCTCGCCCTTGTAAATGTCCAAATCAATCCCGCGAATGGCGTGCAGGTACTCGCCGCGCAGATTGAACTTTACGTTCACATTGCGCGCCTGGAGGATCACTTCTTTGTGTTCCATACTTGTGTTCCTCCTTACAGCATATGATTCTTCGGGTCGGCTGCATCCGAGAATGCGTTGCCGATCAGATAGAACGAAATTGTTACAAAGCTCAAAATAAGTGTGGGGTACAGCAGCTGATAACGCAGCGCGCTACTCATCATCACCTTGCGGCCTTCGTCAATCAGGTTGCCCAGACTGGGTACTTCGACGCCCAGACCCAAACCGATATAAGTGATAAACACTTCGCTGCCAATGGCTGCCGGAATCGTCAATGCCATGCGCAGCATGATGACCGATACCAGATACGGCAGCAGATTTTTCATCACAATGCGGAAGGTGGGTGTGCCCAAGCAGCGGGAAGCTACGTTATAATCACGATCTCGAATAATCAAAATCTGGTTACGAATAAAACGTGCCATCTGAATCCAGCCTGTCAGCGACATACCCAAAATCAGGGTTCCTACACTGGGGCTGGCAATGTAAGAAATCAAAATCAGCACAATCGTACTGGGGATATTATCCAGAATGTTATACATTTCGGTAAACAGCCAATCCAGCTTGCGGACATACCCCCACAAAACACCAACCGTAATGCCTACGCCCGCCTCGATCATTGCCACGCAGAATGCAATGGTCAAACTGGTACGCACACCTGTCCAGATACGCGCCCACAGGTCCTGACCGATTGCGTTGCAACCCCAGATAAAGCCTAGTTCACCCGGTGCAATATTGCGGTACGGCAAACCCGTTGCCGGATCAATATTGCAGTAATTGGGGTCCATCTGCCCCGGCAGATAAGGCTGAATAAAGGAGAATATCAAAAGTGCTGCCAGTAAAATCAACAGAACCACAGCAAAACGATTTTTCAAAAACGCCCGGAATGTACTGCCCCAATAAGAGTAATTGGAATAGGCCACCGCTTCGGCTTTTTCCTCGCTGAACGCCGCAGGGGTGAACAGTTCGCTTTCCTGCTCCGCCGTCAGCTGAACTTCTTCCATCGACTGGGTCAGCTTTTCTGCGTGGGCGTCTACAAAATGAAACCATTTCATCAGCGTCCACCTTCTTTCTTTCCAAAGCTGATGCGCGGGTCCACTAGTACCATCAGCAAATCACCCAGAATCAGACCCACGATACCTACGCAGGCATATAACAGCACAATGCCCTGTACCATGGTGTTATCATGTTTTTGTACGCAGGTGACCAGCAGACCGCCCATACCGGGAATGCTATACAAACTTTCAATGTAAATGGAACCGACCACCGTATTCAAAAATCCGGAAGGAATATACTGAATCAGCGGAACCATTGCGTTACGGAATATGTGCTTGAACGCAATTCCATTTTCGCTGACCCCCTTTGCACGAGCCAGACGCACATAATCCTTGTTGCTTTCGTCCACCATATAGCGGCGCAGCCACATCGCATAAAATGCAATGTTTACAAGGCTCATCGACACAACCGGCAAAACCCAGTACTGCCATTTTTTTGCATTGAACAGCAGCCCTACATTCAACAGCTGGGTACCGTACATCTGAATATACAGGTAATACACTGCAACAGGGACAGCCTGAATCAGAACAATGATAGCCGTACCGATTTTATCCGGCAATCTGTCTTTGTACCGTGCCATCAGCATACCCATCGGCAAGCCAATGATCAGCGCAACCAGCAAGCCCAACCCACCCATTTGCACAGAAATGGGCAATTTTTGCAGCAAAATTTCCGTAACCGGCACGTTTTGCCGATATACATGGCTTACGCCCAAATCACCCTTGGTAAGCAGATCTTTCCAAAAATGGAACACCTGCACCGGCAGGGGGTCCAGCAGACCCATGGATTGCAGACCAGCCTGAATCTGCGCTTCTGACATTTTTTCATAGTTTGTAAAATACCCTTCTACGGGCATCAAACGAA
>JAHHRX010000045.1 GCA_020025545.1 Oscillospiraceae bacterium
GTTTACTCCAACACCGGCGGACAGGCTTCCAAGGCTTCCAACATCGGTCAGGTTGCTCAGTTTGCAGCTTCCGGTAAGGAAACCAAGAAGAAGTCTCTGTCCGAGATTGCAATGAGCTACGGCTACGTTTATGTTGCTCAGATCGCTATGGGTGCTAACACCGCTCAGACCATCAAGGCAATCACCGAGGCTGAAGCTTACAACGGTCCTTCCCTGATCATTGGTTACGCTCCCTGTGAGATGCACTCCATCAAGGGCGGCATGACCAACTGCCAGGCTGAGATGAAGAAGGCTGTTGATTGCGGCTATTGGAACCTGTTCCGTTTCGATCCTTCCAAGGAAACCGGCAAGTTCACTCTGGACTCCAAGGCTCCTAAGGGTGGATATCAGGAATTCCTGATGAACGAGGCTCGTTACAGCCGTCTGACCCGTGAGTTCCCCGAGCGTGCAACCGAGCTGTTCGCTAAGAACGAGGCTGCTGCTAAGGAGCGTTACGAGCACCTGCTGAAGCTGGTCGAAATGTATAAGGACTAATCGTCCGTTCCCTGTAAAAAATATCGCCCCCGGATTTCCGGGGGCGTATTTTATAGGGGCTGCGGTTGGAGATGCTATGTCTGCTGTACTAAAGTTATCCCCTTTGGCAGAAAGCTTCTTTATAACCTGCTGCAAGCTCTGCCACCAAGGAGATCGGGCCGCTGAGGTAAATTCGTCCCTGTCCGTCCGCCCCATAGTAATGGAAGCGGCAGCCATTACTCGGACGCTGTCGTATTTCCTTTCAGTCTGATTCTGAAAAACCGTTATGCGGCCGCTTTTCCGGCCGCAGGAAAGGCGCATATTATGCTTTGCAAAGTCATTGACATTCGTGGTGATTATGCCATTATCCGTTACGAGGATACCGGCATGGAATCTGAAGTAGCCATCGCTCTTTTGCCCTTTGGCATTGATATAGGGGATCGGCTCAAGTTTGAAAACTACGAATTTACATTGATCTGAAAAAGCCGTCGGCTGCTGCCGACGGCTTTTCTTATGCCGGAGGATAAAACTCCTTTTCCACTTCATAGCGGACGGTGTCGACATAGTGCCACCATTCTTTGGAATAACCCCTGAATCCTGCTTCTGTCATAGTTTTTTCCAGCAGGCGGGCATTTTCTGCCGCAGTTTCGGTGCAGTCCGAATAGTCCCGGTCCGCTTTAGCGGTAAAACTGTCGAAGTCAGTAGGCATCTCCACTTTTTCACCATCCGCAGTCACCATGGTAATGTCCACAGTATTTCCACGACTGTGGGGGCTGAAGCCGGTAATGGGATTTGCCACAAATCTCTCATCCGGGCAAACTTCCCAGAGTCGGAACTGTGCCTGCACCGGACGGAAGGCATCCCAAATTTTCAGGGACAGGCCTTGCTCACTGAGCGCCTGCTGAGCAGCCGCCAGTTTCTTCACCGTACCGTAGCGCAGATACGCACTGCGGAAAGCATAGATCTCCTGCCCGGTAAAATTATTTGCAGTACCGTAGCGCAGATCCACATAAATATTCGGTATGTAGTCTTCCACCGGCACAAATTCCTCATCTTCCGGAATGTAGGGTTTGGTTGGCGGTTCGGTGGGGATTGGCGTCGGTTCCGTCGCAGCAGATTCAGGAGTCGTCTGCGCAGCTGTGTCCTTTGTTACCGGCGCAGTTATTGCGGCAGGCTCATCCATATGGCGAAGCTTCACAATCGCAGCAGTCGCCAGCAGGCACCCCGTCAGGATCAGTGTCACAGCACAGATTAGAAGAACATTGCGGCTTTTACTGCTGCGCATTCTCCTTTGCCTCCCCGCTGCCGGTATTATCCTTTGTTTTTCGCTTTTCTCCGAATTTCCGGGAAATTTCTACCGGCTGCTCGTTGAGCTTTGCCCGATTGATATGTCTTGCTTCCAAACGCTTGTCGGTAAATTCCCGCAGCAGCGCATAGGCGACAGATGCCAGAGGGATCATCAGCAGCATACCGCCAATGCCCATAAGGTCACCGCCCACAGCTACTGCAACCAGCACCCACATTCCGGGCAGACCGATAGATTTTCCAACCACCTTGGGGTAGATCAGATTGCCTTCGATCTGCTGGAGGACAAGAAACATGACCACGAACCAGACCGCCTGAATGGGGCTATCCACCAAAATGAAGAATGCACCCAGCACACAGCCGATAAAGGCACCCACAATGGGAACCAAGGCTGTGATGGCAATAATCACGCTGACCAGGGGCATATAGGGCATCCGAAAAATCAACATACTCACGGCAAACATACAACCGAGGATAAGCGCCTCCAAGCACTGCCCGGAAATGAAATTCGAGAAAGTGGCATTCGTAAGCCGCATAATCCGCACGATTTCGTCGCTGTGCTTTTCCGGCAGCAGTGCATAGAGAAGCCGTCTTCCCTGTCTTGCCAGAATTTCCTTTCGGAACAGGCAGTAAATGGCAAACACAAGGCTGAGCAGCGCATTAAAAATCCATGTAGAAACGCTGATCACTGCCAGAAGTGCGGTGTTCAGCAGGGTAGTCAGTCCGGTGCTTACTACGCCGACTACCTTTTGCAGAAGATCCTGCCAGTTAATGCTCTGAAAATCCGTGTTGTTATTGAGCCACTCCATCAGTCCCGGATGCTCTTGCAGGTACTCAGTGACACCGTTTTGCACCCGCTTAAAGAAATCGGGCAGAGTCTCCACCAGTGATTCCACAGTATCGGCAATCTGTGGGATCAACAGCTGCACAGCGCCTACGATTATCAGGAGCACCATCAAAAGCGTCAAAAGAATCGCCACGCCACGGCGTGCGCTGCTATTTTTAATGCCATTCAAATGCCGCTCTATGGCGCGCATGGGCACATTCAGAATGAACGCAAATGCTGCACCCACGATAAACGGAAACATAACATCGTTAATTCCATTCACAAGCGCCGTCAGCCGCTCTGTTTCGTGGAGCAGCCAGTAAAGTCCAATACATCCTGCTGCGCCCCAAAATATGGTTCGCAGAGTCTTTCTATCAATTTCCAAAGCTATTCCTCCTTTTTGCCTATTATAGCGGATTGCTGTAAAAATTTCCACCTGATTTTCATTTAATTTCCGCTTTTCTCCCTGTGGGAGGATCATGGCAGTTATTCCCAATCGGGTTCCCCAAAATGCATATTTGCCACTCCCAAAGCATACTCTTTCATGGCAGCACACAGCATCGGAGGGAAGATTATGTCAGATACCATTGAGGAAAGAGCCTGCGAACTGGCTGTGTACATGATCGAAACCGGCGCCACTGTGCGGGCAGCCGCCCGGCACTTCGGCATCTCAAAATCCACCGTCCATAAGGATCTTTCCCAGCGCCTGCCCAAGTATAACCACAAGTTATACGAAGAAGTCCGAAAGGTTCTGGACATCAACAAATCACAGCGGCATATCCGGGGCGGCCTTGCCACCCGGCGAAAATACAAAGGGTTCGACTGAGCCCAAAGAAAAGACCTGACTCCTGTAAAGAGTCGGGTCTTGCTTATTTGAGCGCAGTTTTGCTGGCTTTTTGCCTGCCGCAGACCGCATCAAAGGTCGTCTACGTCCTGCACAGGCTTTTCTTCCGGGATCACCGGGATGCCGGTGTAGCTGCCCTGTGGGTCAAATTTTTCCGCTCCGATCGGGCCGTCCGCCCGAGTAAACAGTGTTGCTTCTTTCTTCTTTTTATGCTTCATTGGGATTTCCTCCTTTGTTGCCATTTACGGCTTGCTATGCTATAATGTCCCAAAAGGAGTGCTTTTATGTTTGATATTACTTTGATCACTGTGGGAAAGCTAAAGGAAAAATTCTACTTATCCGCCGCTGAGGAATACGCAAAGCGGCTGAAAGGCTACTGCAATTTTCATTTATTGGAACTGGCCGAATGCCGTCTGCCGGAAAATCCCTCCTCTGCAGAAATCAGCGCCGGACTTGAAAAGGAAGCGGAGCTCATACTGGCAAAAATTCCAAAAGGAACATGGTTCTGCATTTTTACTCCGGAAGGTAAGCTTCTTTCCAGCGAACAATTTGCGGACAAGCTGAAAGAAATCAAGCTCTCCGGAAAAAGCAGCGCCTGTTTTCTCATTGGCTCCTCTTTCGGTATGGCGCCGAGAGTCAAGCAGCGGGCAGATTTCATGCTCTCCATGGGGCCTATGACCTTCCCCCACCATCTGGCCCGGATCATGGCTATGGAGCAGATCTATCGTGCAGAATCCATTCAGGCCGGCAGCAAATACCATAAATGATAAAAAGCGGCAGTTCCGTTAGAGCTGCCGCTTTTGTGTGAATCATTTCTCTTTTTTCAGTCTTGGCACGGGAAGCTCATCATACATTGCACAAAACAAGCCTTCCAAAAATGCTCTGTCATCCACCTCATTCACCAGAAGCATTGCTTTTGCTCCCTCATAGGGCAGCTCATAAGATGCCTGCGGCATATAACGCACCGCAGACGGAACCGGCTTTACCAGCAGGCGGTCATCATAGATGCCGCCCACGATTTTTCCGCGGAAATACAGGATAAATTCCCCCATCATAGCCCGGCATCGGACATCCTCCAAGCCGGAAAGCTGCTCCAATATAAACCGAAAATACGCCTGACTGGATGCCATTGCCTACCTCCGCAATTTCTGCTTTTTAAAACTCACCGCTGTCATACATCACCGCAGACAAAGCGCACAGCGGCGCCGTTTCACACCGCAATATGCGTTTTCCCAAGGTGCAAACCTGCAGACCCGCACGCTGCGCCGTTTCCACCTCGCTAAGCTCCAGTCCCCCCTCCGGGCCGGTCATCAGGCTGACGGTTCTGTAGTCGCCTTCCAGCGCCATCTTCAATGTGGTGGCCACTTCGTTTTCATAAAACAGCAGGGCCCTGTCCGCCTGCGATGCCCGCTCCAGCGCCGCCTGATAGCTGGGAAGAGTCAGCACCTGCGGAATCCGTCCACGGCCGGACTGCTCTGCCGCAGAGGCGGCAATTTTCTGCCACCGCTCTATTTTCTTGCGGATCGTTTTTTCGTCCGGGCGGGACACACAGCGGGCTGAAGGAAACGCCACAATCTCATAAGCTCCCAGCTCTGTGGCTTTCTGGATCACGTGCTCCAGCTTGTCCGCCTTGGGATAGGCCATATAGATGCTGACCCGCACACAGGCTTCCGTCATGGAATCCTGCCGATGCTGCACCACCAGACTGATGCACTCCGGGCTCACATCGCTCACAACACAGACGCATTCCCGGCCCTGACCGTCGCATACCAGCACGCCTTCTCCGTTTTTGAGCCGAAGCACCTTTGCGTGCTTGGCATTTTCCCCCGTCAGAACCAGAAATTCCTGCTGAAGCTCCTCCGGTGTCACAAAAAAACGAACCATAAGGGTTCCCTCCGTAATTTTTTCTTTAGTTTAACAAAATTCATAATGTTTTTCAAGGTATTTGCAAAAAGATATTGACAAATATTGTTTATAAGGTTATAATAGCTAAGCGCTTGCAAGAGTGTTGGAATGGTAGACAATCACGTTTGAGGTGCGTGTGGTTAACGCCGTGTGGGTTCGAGTCCCATCTCTTGCACCAGAAAAGCAGCTTACGAAAGTAAGCTGCTTTTCTTTTTCATGTATCATGCTCTTCCCTGCCCCTGCGGATTTCCGCAGGGGCGTTTTTCTATGCTATACTTTCATAAACCCGCAGCAGCCGATTTTCGTCATCTGCCGGAACCCCTGAGATTCGTAAAATGCGATGGTTTTCGGTGTGTTATCGGTGGCCAGAACAATCTGACGCACCGCCTGGAACCGCTCCATCACCGCTTTCATCAGCGCCGAGCCGATGCCTTTCCGCTGATATTCCGGAAGCACCAGAATATCCTGAATGTATACAATGGTCTGTCCGTCGCCAACGGTGCGAATCAAGCCCAAAAGCTGATTGCCCTCATAAGCGGCAAGTATCAGAAGCGAATTCTGAAAGCCAGCTTTCAGCGATGCAGGATCATCCGTATAGGCCGTCCAGCCCACACTGGTGTACAGGTTCAAGATTTCCGGTTCGTTATAGTTTTTATATTCTCTGATGAACATATCAGTAACCTCCAATCAAAATTTGAATATTACTGAGCGATACGCAATCTCATCACGCCGCCTCCCCTTTGGACTTCGTTTATGTCTGCGTTTTACCGCAGTTCCAGATTGATGGATTTTTCAGTAAAGCCAAACTTTTCATACATTTTTCTGGCAGAAGTATTCCGGGCATTGACCTGCAGCTCAAGACCGTCCAGGTGCTCTGCATAAACCTTCTCTTTCACGCAGTTCAGCAACTGCGTTCCGATCCCCCGGCCACGGTATTCTGCCTTTACGGCCAGATCGTCTACAAAAATCACATCTCGTGTGACCTGTTTATCCGATGCTATATGGCGGTACACAAAAGAGAGCAGCCCCACGACGATGCCATCCAACTCTGCAACCAGAAGCCGCTTTTCAGCGACCAGATGCTCAAAGTATTCTCTGGAGTACACGGTATCCGCAGGCTTATAAATGTCCGGCCGCCAGCCAACATGAAGCTGATGGACTTCCTTCATAATGGATTCTACGCTATCGTAATCAGCTGCTTCAGCGCAGCGAATTATATTAGTCATGCTTTCACCTGATTCCTTTAAAATTGTAAATTCAAAAATTACAGAATCCTGCCAGCGCTCCTCATTGCCTTCGTCACGGTCAACGATTACGCCGCCCATTTTCTCATAAAAGCCAATGGCATTTTGGTTGTCAGGCTGGCAATGGCAGCGAAATACCG
>JAHHRX010000046.1 GCA_020025545.1 Oscillospiraceae bacterium
AATTCATTGACGATTTTAAGTACCAAATCGACCAGTGCGGAATCCACCTGTGTTTTCACCAGATAATCCATATCCGTTTTACCAACAAAGCCGCCGGCAATCTGGGGGCTGACAACTTTTTTCAAGTTGGTTACGGTGGATTCTTTGATTCGGGACAAATCTGCATATCCGCTGAATCCGCCCACCATTGGAGCTTTACCGTCAGTGGCTCTGACTTCAAAGCCACCCGGGACACCGCTGACGGAACAATGCTCGGTATGTGCGCCAAAAATATTCAGCACGCCGGCATTCAGGCCAAGCAAATCACCTACACTGGCATCATCTGCCCTGACCACACCGTTTTTACCCAGGTGACCCACAAAGCCACCAACATAGTTCAGACCCTGCACAGTGCTTACATTGGTGACAGAACAGTCATGGATTGAACCATTCATCATGCCGCCGCCAAAGCCGCCTGCACAACCCATATACCGTTTACTGTCCAGCAGTCCGATCGTGTCGGACTTGGTTGCACGTACCTGAATACCTTCGTCCACACCATTTACCGATGCATGATAAATATAGGTACGGAATGCATCCAGAACATCCACCTTACCCAGTTTGATCAGTTCCAGAATACTGGTCTTACCGTCTTCCGTGCCGTTGCCGCCCACCTGGGCAACACCGGTTACGTCTGCCAGTCCAAAGAAACCGCCGGAATACAATCCGCCTTCCACATAACGAAGACCATCTACCGTGATTTGACTCTCGTCTTTGGAAGAACCAATAATTGCCGCCTCCAACCAGCCGCCAAAGCCGCCGGAATAATCGGCATCTCCGCCCACCACAAAGCCATAGTCGGGATTAGCGGGCGTGACCTTTGCCCCGCGAATCGTGGTGACCGTTGCCTTCATGATTGAAAGCAAATCACCCAAATTGCCAATGATGTGATCCAGAACGCTTTGCAGGAAATTATCCGCCATATTGGTGTTGACCTTTGCCACAGCACCCGCTGTTGCAAAGCCTGCATAGCCACCTGCTGTATAATTGCCGGTGACCCGCTGCAGCTTGAGGACATTACAGCCAGAATCTACATTCGGCTCGTCTCCCCAAATCTGGGCGCCATAAGCACTGCCCACATAACCACCAGCATTGCCACTGCTTCGTGCAGTGTCTTTTCCAGTGGCTGTAACAGTCAAGCCAGAGCGATAGCCCTCTACAGACGAACCCTTGACAACCGGGACAAAGACTTGCGCTACCTGCACCAACTGTCCCAAATTGAGCTTCAGACCCAGAATTTTCACGGTACCAAACTCGGCTGCACCACCGGAACGCATCTTACCAGCATAACCACCAGCGTTGCGCATTGCCGTTACCGCTTTCACATCGTGAGCCTGACCATTGGTGATCACGCCACTGACCATTGTTCCCACATAGCCGCCGGCATTTGCGCCTTCGCTGATTGCTGCCGCATCATGGTCCTGTCGGCCTGCTGTTACGGTGTAGCCGTAGACAAAATCTTTTAGAATTGCGTCCAGCTCTGCCTGATTTTTCACAGGGCCATGGGCCGCAAGCTCTTCGCCTCGTCCGCCATACTTACCAACATATTCCACCCAGGCATTCCATGTTGCAACATCCATATTGGCCAGTGGCCCATAGGTTGCGGTGTTGGTTTGCGTGGGATAGGTAATGCTCAGTGCGCCCAGAATATTGCCGACTTCAATAATTCCGCCCAGCAATTTCAGTCCACCCACATTCACGGTATCAGCACTGCGCATCAGACCGGTATAACCGCCTGCATACTCATAACCGTAAACAGAGGTGATTCGTTCCACCTTACACTCGCTAGTGGGGCCATTATATGTTTTATCGCCTTTCCAGCGGCTCGTGTCGTTTCCACGAATCTGACCGCCTTCGTTCAGTCCAACATAACCGCCTGCACAGCCCTTTTGCGCATTCTCAGTGGACTTCTCATGTGCACGCACTGCACCGCCGCAGGGGATGCCGCTGGCGGTACTGTTGTGAATGCTGGGCACAAAATCCTCTGCCACAGAGGCCAGCGCCTCATCCGCGCTTACAAGGCCGCCCAGAATGCTGGTATTTTCCAACACGTTTGCCACGTTGCCCGGCAGCAAGTTACCAACATAACCACCTGCGGTGCTATGACCGATGATATACGAGAAATTCTTTGCATGGCAGTTCTGCACATGGCCACCGGAAATCTTTCCGGCAAAGCCACCACTGTGGTCACCCAGAATTGCAAAACCGCCAGGGCTGCCAATTACGCTGGAATGTTCCACTGTGGAAACCACCACGGACAGCGCATCCAGAATATTTGTTAACTGAATGGTTTTGCCCAAAATTTTCAGACCGCTGCCAATAGAAGCTGCACTGCCGATGTCCAGATGCCCCACATATCCGCCGGCGTACCGCTTGCCCCGCACAGCGTAGCTGCTGGAGTCATCAAAGTAGCTGGGAGCCTCCACTGCCTCCAGATCGGCAGGTGGTGTTACTTTGGTGTGACGCAGTTGATTTACATCACAATGAGAAATCTGCGCACCGCTGGCATAACCAATAAAACCACCGGCACTTCCCGAATTGGCATCTGTTTCCCGCACAACCGGTGCGGATACCGTAAATCCTTCTGTTGACTCCACACCAGCGTTGGTGACATAAGGCACATAGGCCTCCACCACACTTAAAAGGTCTGTAATGTTGATATTGACACCCGTCAGACCGCCCAAGATGGACAAGCCACCACCGGCACTAGCCAAAGCACCAGATGTGACCCGACCACCGAAGCCGCCGGCATAGGACTGACCATTTACATAGTCAATATTGTAGACCGCATAGGGATCATTTACGCCGCGGCCGGTATTATCGACCTTACCGCTGCGGAAATCTGCAGCAAATCCGCCTGCCACATCACCCTGCACACCACCGCCGCCCAGATAAGCAACGGTGCAATTTGTATATTTCGGAATCAGATAACCTACAGCGGATACCAGGTTGCCAAGAGAAATCAGATCTTTAATTCCGCCTTCATCAGCAACCTCCGCAAGACCGCCGCTCTCAGAGGTTCCTACGAAACCGCCGGCATAGCCGTTGAGCTCCGGTGCAGAAACACAAAGCAGATTCTCCACATGGCAGTTTTCAAATTCCGTGCTGTTGCCCTTGGCAATAAAGCCTGCTGCCGTGAACTGCTCCGTTGTCCCTTGTTCATCGCTGCCCAGAGCCGTAACTGTCAGACCATTTTCTGCACCCTTCACGGTGCAGTTTTTTCCGGAAACCCGTACGCTCTGACCGAAGGACAGCAGATTTTTAACTTCCAGCACTTTAATTCCTAGCAGCTTTAGTTCCAATCCACTGGAGCCTGCCAAATCACCAGGACCTGCAACACCTGCAAATCCACCTGCACGGCTCTTTGCTGTCACTTCTGAGATGCCTGAAAGCGTAACATTTTCAATCTGGCCACCCATGGCTTCGCCAATGACACCGCCTGCATATCGATTGCCCGCGGTCACGGAAATGTTGTCCCCGGAAAGGGTTAGATCCGTAAGGGTAAAGCCAAGCATATTTGCAAGACCCAATGTGCCATCCAGCAAACCTGCTGCACTGGCGGGAACCATTTCGCCAACTGCACCACCAGCATAGCTGCCGCCCGTATGAACGCTGCGCAGTCCTGTTACACTATTTCCGCGCGATTCAGGCTGTACGAACTTTCCGTGTTTCCAAGCTGGGAGCTCTGCACATTTAGAAGAGTTTGCTAGATAAGCGCCATCACCCTTACCCAGAATACCACCTGCATAGTCACCATCTGCAGAAACCTGGATATCCGTACAGTTCACCTGCACGCCCAGAATTGCCGAGGGCGACAGACCCACAAGGGAAAGCAGCGCATTGGAATTTGGTTGTCCAACCAAATTCAACAAAATATCCTTTAACGTAGAGAAAAGGTTTTCATCTTTGACCTCATCTGCGCCCAAACTAGATGCCCAGCCCAGTGTGGCAGTTCCCGCAACACCGCCCACATAGCTGCCCGTACCGGTAACATTTAAACTGCCTGTTATGGTATCATTGACAGCATAGCTGCTGGCCAGTGCCCCGGTAAAGCCGCCCAGGTAGCTGCCGCCGCCTACCGTCACATTTGAGTTTAAGATCTGGCATTCCATCAGCAGGCTCTGCGGCTGGATTACCTTCAGCAACTCCAGTCCCAACTTTTTCAGGAGACCGGAAATTTCGCCGTCGCGGGTAATACCCGCAAAACCGCCGCCGTACTGATCTGCCAGAACGGTATAGGTGCTGTTCTGCACCTTACAGCCAGTTATTTCTGTGCCGATTTGTGCGCCCACAAAGCCGCCGGCATATCTGCCGGTGGGCAGCTTTTGATCTCCGATAGCCGCAGTGGCCACACCGCTTTGGTTTCCTACGATTTTACTTAAATTCTTAACTACACAATTTTGAATAATGGGATTATCGTAACCGGTAACAATCAGCTTATCAACACTGAGCAACTGTAGCACCACATTCACAACATCGCCCAAGCCTAGGAAGGGAACCGCATTTAAAATCTTGACCAGCAACCCCAGCACATCTCCTACCGCATCCAGTAAATAGCGCGGCGTGCCTTCGGTATAACCCACAAAACCGCCAGTGAAATTAGTCACGTTGCTGACCGTCACATTCCGAACTTCACAGCCGCTCACAAGGGCATTACCCACGATTCGCCCGGCAAAACCACCAGTAGCATAAAAGCTGGGGTCTGCAGATCTGGCAGACAGCACCGCTGTGAGTATCTTATCCAGGTTGGTGTTGATTCCTAAAAGCCCTAAAACAATTTTCAGCAAGCTACCTACCACGCCGCTTAGCAGCTTCAAAAGGCCGCCCAGAATCGAGGGATCATTATGTACTACCGTCTGGCTGTTGGAAACAGTGACATTTTCGAGAATCAAATTTTTCACAGAAACCTGATTGGGACTGGTCAGCGTATTCTTCAAAAATTCCGGCTTACTCTCAATGCTGGAAAAGAAGCCAATACCCATAGTTTCATCCGTTTTCCGTTTTTGCTCCAAGCTTACAGCTACATTGGAGATGATTGGTCGTTCATTGGCGATAATATTTGTTGCTGTTTCATCCCACAACTTTCCGCCATTTATCGATTTTGCACCAATCATGTCACCGCAAAATTCCAGCGGCTCCCATTTCTCATTACCAAGATCAATGTCACGGAAAATGATGTAATTTGCATTATTGGAATAGGTGTATGTCTTACCAAGGGTCTCAATGTCCAGGTTGGGATCTATCTCACCCGTTTTCGGATTTACCGCGCACTGACCTTTGGTGACGCCTTTGTCGGAAAGGCTTTTATCCGTAGCATCCGGTTTTCCGAAAGGATAATCCTTTTTGCCATTCTGGCTTTGCAGCAGGTCTGCATCACCGCCGTAAAGCATGATTGGCTTGCCATCCTGGCCAACATCGGTTGTCCAGCTGTCGAATAAATTTTTGTACGCCTGATAAACCGCGCCCATCACCGGCTTATCTGTACCAACTGCGCGCAGCTGATCTGCATTGCCGATGAGGATGTAGTCCTTGCCCCCGATGGTCTTGACAAGCTGTCCTGCAAAATCACGACCATCCCCTGTGGCAGAAGCGTACATTTCTGCCGCCTGCCTTTCCGCTCTGTCAGAACAGAACTGCATCGACAATACATAGCGGTGTTCTGGGCTATAGGTCAAAAATGGTTCGTTTTCTCCGTTGGGATAAATCAACTGACCTGTACCGAATGTATCGGCTTCCGCATCCCCCGTCAGCACGGGTCGTTCGGCAGCATTTTCCATTGCCATTACTTCCAGCTGATAGGGGTGGTACAGGTAAATCGTGTCGGTTTGTGCATCATACAGCGTCTTTTGCTGTGCATCCGCCTGCACCGGAGCAATTCTGCCGGTAAAGCCCTGTGCCAGCCGCCATACGGTCGCTTTTGGAAATACAATTTCCTCTGCAATTGTATACTGTGCATCCAGACTGTAACGAACTGGTTCACCCGCCGCATCTCGGTATAGCTCGTTGGTTTGTTCATTTTCAATCTGATTGTTGGTTCCGATTCTCTGGAGCTGCTCAAAATCATAGATTTGAATGGTTTCATTCTTATACAGCTCTCGGCTGGAAACAACCGGCTCTGCTGTTGCCATCGGCTCACTGGTTTCAGTCGGCTCACTGGTCGCAGTCGGCTCACTGGTCGCAGTCGGCTCGCTGGTCGCAGTCGGCTCGCTGGTCG
>JAHHRX010000047.1 GCA_020025545.1 Oscillospiraceae bacterium
GCAAGAGTCTGCAAAACTCTCATTCCCCAGTTCAAATCTGGGCGGTACCTCCAAAAAAAGCAGCTTGATTAAGCTGCTTTTTTTTGTTTTATCTGCCTTTTTGCATTTGCTGGTGTGTTCCCTTGAAAGAGTGTCGCCAGTGGCAAAAAAACCCCAAATTTCATGGGGAAACGGCAGGATATTCTTGCTTCGTCCGACATAAAAATACGAAAGCAGTCAAATTCCCCAAAAAAGTGTGACATATATCTATGCTTTGGTCAATTGACAGTTTGTATCATATGACATACAATTTGTATATTAGTTTAACACAACCGATTCTATGCTCCTGCGGCGTTTTACACATTGCGCCCATACCCTTGGTGGAGTGCAGTTCGGTTGTTTCGTCTGTCTGCAGTTTGTTTCTGCTGTCAATACCCAATTGGGGATTTTTAGCTTAGGGTGTGATTTTTTATGAGCCAAGCAATTATTACAGTTGCCGGAAAGGGAGGTGTCGGTAAAACCTCCATTTCTGCTGCCATTGTGCGTCAGTTGGTTAAGAAGTATCCGGACTCCAGAATCTTAGCCATTGATGCTGACCCGGCTGTGGGGCTTGCAACGGCGCTGGGGGTACAGGTGAGCACTACCGTTGACGATATTCGCAAGGCGATTACCGCTGCCGGTCAGGGTGACTTCCAGAAAATGCGAGCCAAGGAGATGCTGGGGGAGGCTCACATGCGTCTGTTTGACGCTATGGTGGAGACACAGGGCTTTGCTTTTATTGCTGTCGGCAGACCCGAGGCAGCCGGATGCTACTGTGGTATCAATGCCTACCTGAAAGAGGTTATCAGCATGATGAGTGAGGAGTTTGATTATGTTGTGATCGACGGCGAGGCCGGTATTGAGCAGGTCAACCGTCGTGTCATGGAAAAAGTCACGCACATGCTGCTGGTGAGCGATCCCAGTAAGAAGGGCACCAATGTGATACAGACCATCAAGAAGGTGGCAGATGAGCTGGTGATGTACCGGGAAATCGGTGTGATCATCAACCGTCTTGGAGAAGAGGGACAGAAGCAGTATATTGACACGGGTGATCTGCCCATTCTGGCCTATATACCGGAGGATAAGGTTTTGCAGCTTGCGGACATCAAGGGCGAAAGCGTTATGAACCTGCCGGATGATTCTAACTTGGTAAAAGGCGTCCAAGAGGCGCTGGATACAATCGGGATTTAAATTTTAGACGAGGTGAGACAGTGAAAGACCTAAAACATTTGTATTATTTTGAGAGCCTGCTTCAGGACGCTAACAACGAACTGGTGCGTCAGGCTCAGGCAGAAGGAAAGCTGGCTATCGGCTACACCTGCTTCCATATGCCCGAGGTGCTGCTCAATCTGGACAAGTGCTTCTCCACACGCCTGCGGGCGCCGAACATGGGATCTATGGAAATCGCTACTTATTACATGTGTAATGGCAGCTGCGAGTATTCCCGCGCGCTTTTGGAGCGTGCAATGGAGGGCAACTACCAGTACCTGGATGCCATGGCGGGCGTTGACCTTTGCGAGGCCATGAATCGCTGCATGGAGAACATGGAGCTGCTGCAGATTCAGGATCCCAACAAGAAGAATTTCTTCTGGGTGAACACAGACGTTGCCTACTCCGATGACGAAGCCAGCGTCAAGCATACTGTGGAGCAGCTGAGAAGAAAGCTGCTGAACAAGCTCCACGAAAACTACGGCGTGGACATTTCTGATGATGCTCTCCGCGCAGCCGTCGCAGAGCACAATGAGGTTTGCCGGCTGATTACGGAAATCGGTGAATACCGGAAACTGGATAATCCCACAATTACCGGTTATGAGTTCCATGTGATTACACTGGCTACTTATGTATGCCCCAAGTATCTCATTATTGACAAGCTTCGTGAAACACTGGAGGAGCTCAAGACCAGAGAGCCGGACAAGAAGCCTAATCACCGCATCAAGGTTGTTGTGGTAGGTTCTGAGATCGATGATCCGGATTTGATCCGCCTTATGGAAGAAAACGGTGCGCTGGTGGTTGCAGACCGGTTCTGCTACGGCAGTATTCCCGGCAGACAGGAAATCATCCTGAATGATGGGGAAGATGTGCTGACACAGATTTGCCGCCAGTATTTGCAGGCTACCGAGTGCCCCCGTCACTGTGCGCCCCATAGGGTTCAGTACAGATATGACCATGTGGCGCAGCTTGTTAAGGATTACAAGGCTGACGGCGTAATCTATGAGCAGATGAAATTCTGCACATATTGGAGCTATGAGCGTACGCTGGCCTCCCATGTGATGGCTGATGAGTACGGTATTCCTACACTTTCCATTGACAGACCCTATCGAAGCGGCAACAGCGGCCAGCTGAGAACCCGTATTCAGGCCTTCGTTGAAAATGTAGAGATTAAGAAAATTAAAGCACGGCATGAAGCCAAGATGCAGGAGGTGAAGTAAGATGGCATATAATCCCAAAACAGGAAAAGGCCTCGGCGACCTCTACCGCGGCGATAGCCGTGCCATGCGGCACCGTGAGTGGAAAGGCTTCCGGGATACGATGTATGATTTCGGACGCTGGCTCAAGTGCTACGGCTTTATGGCCTGCAAGCTGGGTGGGCACCCGATTCTGCTGGTAAAAGCCATGCTGCGTTATCGGTGGATGCTGTCTTACCTGACCGCTGCCAACATGATTGACCGCCACACCATCGGTTTGCGCGGCAATGAACTGCGCTATGTCCACGAAGAGCTGTTTGCCCTGGTGCATAATGCCACCATTAATGTCAAGGAGATTCTGCAGCGGGACGAGCATCTGCGCCCCAACAGTAAAAAGGCCCAGCGCCTTCGGGAAAATACCGTTATGTTTGACGAGATGACTCCGTCTAATATCATGTGGGGTTTCCCGACGCTGGACTGGATGGACATTGCTATGATGACCATTGGTATGCCCGGTGAGGTTGATCAGCAGGCAAATGTTTACTACATTGACCGTATCGAGGAATTCGGTATGGCTGCCGATGTTTGCCCTCTGCCGGCAGCTGAGTGCGGCTGTGCTGTTGTCAATGATTATCCAATCCTCGGTAAGACCTATATTACAAGTACCATGCCCTGCGACGGTTCTATCGGACAGACTACTTTTATGGCACGGTACTTCAAAGACCTGCCCATTTATCAGATCACCCCGCCTCAGCGGTTTAATGAGCCGGAAGTTCAGGAATTTGCGGTTCACAATCTGCAGGGCTGTATCGATTTTATCGAGAAAAACTACGGCGTCAAGTGGGACTGGGATTCTTTTTGGGAAAATGCCAAGAAATACAACGAATCCACCCAGGCAGTTATCGATAAATGGGATATCAACTGTACGGATTATCCTCAGGTTTGCGGTGCAGCTCTGTCTCTGACCCGTGAATATGAATTCCAGGGCGCAGGCTGTATGGATCCTTACCTTTACAAAGCACAGCTCAAGACCACCGAAATGGCGAAGAAGGGTTATGAAAAGGATGCTGCCAAGGGCGAAAAGAACTATCGTCACCGTGCCATCGTCTGGGCCTGCCCGGCACACTATTACACCAATTTCACCTATTGGGCAGATAAGTGCTGGGGTGTTAAGACACTGGTGGATATGGAATGTATGCTTTCTTACCATATGTATCACATCGGTGACGAAAAGCAGGCCATGATCGATATGGCAAGCTCTTACGAGCGTATGATGATGCGTTCTCATACCAACGGCGGCTATGTGAACTCTCTGGATGAGTGCTGGAAGATGGTTAAGAAGTTCAATGCCGATATGGTTATTATGTACGACCATGTTTCCTGTAAAAATGTGGGCTGCCTCCATGGCTTGTACGAAGATCAGGCCAGAGAGCACGGTGTTCACATGGTATGGATTCCCCATGACCTGATGGACCCCCGTACCGTGTCCCGCGTGGCAATGCGTGATGCTTTCAATAAGTACATGACCAATGTCTTCAGAGAAGAGCCTCTGGACCCCACCTTTGTGGAGTACGAGGATGCTCTGACTTGGTAACGACGATTTGAAAAAGGAAGGAATAGAATATGAAATATTTCGGCGGATGCGATGTAGGCTCTACATACACAAAATGTGTCATTATTGACGAAAACGGCAAGATCGTCGGCAATACCACAATTCGCAGCAAGATCAATGCAGAACTCAGCGCCAGAGATGCTTTGGAGCAGACCGTTGCACAGGTGGATGGCCTCAGGGATATCTCCGATCTTGCGTATCTGGTCGGTACCGGCTACGGCCGGAACAAGGTGCCTCAGGCGCAGGAAAATATTTCCGAGATCTCATGCCACGCCATGGGTGTTCATGTCACCAATCCCGATGTGAAAGCCATCATCGATATTGGCGGACAGGATGTTAAGGGTATTGCTATCGATTCCGACGGCACTGTTCAGAACTTTGCCATGAACGATAAGTGCGCAGCCGGTACCGGTCGGTTCTTCGAGGCCATGGCCAATGCCTTTGAGTGCTCTTTGGAGGAATTTTCCAATCTGTCTCTCACTGCAAAAAATGTGATCCCCATAACTGCTCAGTGTACCGTTTTTGCAGAATCCGAGGTTATTACGCTGGTAGGTGAGGGCAAGCCCCGTGATGAGATTGCAGCCGGCATCCAGCAGGCTGTTGCAAAGCGCTGCTTTGTTATGGCTAAGAAGGCCGGTGCCAAGGATCAGGTTACGCTGACCGGCGGCTGCGCCAAGAACACAGGTCTTAAAAATGCCATCGAGAAGGTGCTGCGTATCAAGGTCGTAGATCTTGCTGTGGATCCCCAGCTGATGGGCGCTTTGGGCGCTGCCGAATATGCCCGCCAGAAGGGTATGGAATAAGGAGGGCTAATATGGCTTGGTATTGGATCGTGGCAATCGTGATTGTTGCTCTGTTTGCGCTGCTGTTTATCGTCTACATCACCAATGCAGACCTTAAGCTGGTGGAAAAGATCTACGACGCCCTTATTAAGTATCACGACAAAAAGCACATCGAGACAAAACTGTAATGAATATTTTTGATGAACTTATCGTAAAAACCAATGCGCTGCTTCCCGATATGGGGATGCCCTTTGTGCCTGTGGCGGATGTTTCGAAGCACCGTGGACAGCGCAGCGAGCTGATTCTCGGCAGGGAGACAGCTTTTGAGCTGGGCGGCAGCAACTGTCCCTGTGTTAACGGCAATTTCTTCACGCAGGACGAGTCCCTTGTGCCGGAGGATGAAATTTTCGTTCTGGGTAATGATCTGCACCAGCTGAAAAAAGACAGTCCCTTTGCACGATTTGCCTTTATTCGCACCGGTGATATTGAACAGCATGGGGAGCAGGGTGCCTATGCAATCCTCGAAAATATCGGCATCCGTAAATATGATGTGTTCCCTAAGGGATACATGGTTCGCACCTCGGCTCTAAGCAACCGGGAGCAGATCCGTGTCTCCAAAACCGCACTCAAAAATCGCCTGAGTTTTGCAGATGTGGGGACTATGTACATTGAGGAGTACAAGAAAAACAAATATGTTGAGGCAGTTAAGATGGTATTCGTTACGCTGCCGGATGTGGACTATATTCAGCTTGACCGCATGGCAACACTTTCCAATCAGCTGTTCCGGGCCCTCAATAAGATGGCAGCGGACCTCAAGATGGACTGTAAGGCCTGTGAATGGAAGATTGTCTGTGACGAAGTTGAAGGCATGAAGCAGCTCCACGAAAAGATGCTTAACAATCAACATGAATAGAAATGGAGGAATTGTTTTGAGCAATTTCAGAACAGACCCTGAGATTCAGAAGCTTTGCGACAGCTATGGCAACTGGTTTCAGGGTGGATGCCAGAATAAAGCGGGCAACGCCGCTAAGATGACGAAGGATCTCTATCCTTATACATCTATTTTTTCTCCCATCCGTATCAACCGCATGACCGTCAAAAACAGAGTGGTCATGGCCCCTATGGGCAACCTGATGATGGCAGAGGAGCATGGCCGTCCCAACGAAAAGATGATCC
>JAHHRX010000005.1 GCA_020025545.1 Oscillospiraceae bacterium
CATACTGGCACACATTCCAGTTGTTGGCGGTGAGCATATCCTGAGAGCGCTGGTTCAGGATGCCGTTCAGGACATTTCCCGTCACATTAAAAGTCATGGAGTAAGCACAGGGATAGAGATTCATTTCGCTGAGGTCGTCAAAATTAAAGATATTGGTCAGCATCCGGCGGGAGGCAGGGGTATGTTTCAGCTCATACAGCACCCGATCCACCTGATCGAAGTCACCTTCGGGATAATGATGCTTTAAGCCCAGCTGGTAGCCGTAGGCCTTGCCGATGGTGCCGTCCTCCCCTGCCCACTCGTCCCAGACATGGCTGCCGAGATCTGCGATCCGGTTGGACTTTTTCTGCCAGATCCAGAGCAGTTCGTCCACGGCGGATTTCCAGTAGGTGCGGCGCAGCGTCATAATGGGAAATTCCTCCCGCAAATCATAGCGGTTCACCACGCCGAAGCGCTTGATGGTGTGGGCGGGCTCTCCATCCGGCCAATGGGGGCGCACATCCAGCTGTGCATCGGAGAAGCCGTTTTCCAAAATATCCAAACAGGTTGCACGGTAGATTTCATCTGCTTTGCTCATAAAAATGCTCCTTATCTCCCGAAATTGATTCCTATTTCTGCCCACCCGTTGACAGGATGCGCAACTTATGGTAAAATCATCATTGCGCAAATTGCGCAATTCAGCTGCCAGAAAACAGTATAGCATATTCCATTGTGTTTTTCTATAGGGAGGGCATTTTATGCCAAAACAAAATCTCACCATCGATGATATCGCCCGGGAGCTGGGCGTTTCCAAAACTACGGTTTCCCGTGCCATCTCCGGCAAAGGCCGCATCAGCGATGCCACACGGAAGAAGGTCATGGCCTATATTGAAACCTGCAACTACCGCCCCAGCGCCGCCGCCAAGGGGCTGGCAGAGAGCCGCACCTATAATCTGGCGCTTGTTCTGCCCAAATCCTTCATTCAGCTGGATCTGCCCTACATTCGCCAGATCATGAATGCCATCTGTGAAGAGGCTTTCGTCTGGGACTATAATATTCTCATCTGCCTCTCCACCGACAGCTGCCCGGAGTCCCTCCTGCGGACTTTGGACAACCGGAAGGTAGACGGTGTGATTCTCTCGCGTACCGTGGACAACGATGCGCTGGTGGATATTTTGCGCAACCGCGACATTCCTTTTGCAACCATCGGTTCCCTGCCGCCTCACACGGAAGGTCTGGCAACGGTGGAAGCTGACCACGATCAGGTGGGGGGCTGTCATGCTTTCAGCCTGACTGTGCTGCAATCGGATCCCGACATGATCGGCGTTCTGGGCAACGATATGCGCTATGTGGTAAATCAGAGCCGGCTCACCGGATTCCGGCAGGCCGTGGAAGAAATGGGCTATCCGAAAAAAAGGATCTGCCTGCGGACAGAGCTGGGAACACCGCAGGAAATTTACAATGCCGTGGAGCAGCTGCTGGAAAGCGGCGTGCGGCACTTTCTTGCCATGGATGATGACATTTGCATATCCGTAGTGCAGAAGCTGGAGCGTTCCGGGTTCAAGATTCCCGAGGATGTGAAAGTCTTTTCCCTGTTCGACAGTGCCAAGATCCGTTCCCTGCAGCTGCCAATCCCCGTTCTGCGGTTTGATGCGGCAGAGCTGGGGCATATTGCCTGTCGGGAACTGCTGCGGCATCTGCGCAACGAAAACTACGATTCCAAGCCCGTTTTGGGCTACCGGATCATCCTGTAACATTCTTTTGTGCAATATTGGGTGTGCCGTCTGATTCCGGCGGCACGCCCTTTTTCTTTCCTTGGCAGTCCGATGAACCGGAAGCTTTGTAACAAACTGAGGCGTGCTGCAAAAGCAGCACGCCTTTACCTTATCTGCAGGAGCGCATAGAACGCTGCTGGGCGGCAATGCGCCGGAATCGCTCCATGGTTCTGTCCAGAAAATCTCGATAGCCGCAGAAAGTATCCTCAGGAGCGCAGTAAACCTCCCGCTGCATTCTGTGGCATCCGCCGCCGCAAAACAGAGCATAGGGGCAGTCCCCGCAAATCTTTGCCCGCTGTCTGGGGCGGGTCAGGAATGCCTTGGCGCGCTCGCTGTCGTGAAGCTCGGTCACAGAGTTTTCCGTAAGGCTGCCCAGCCGATAGGCATCCATGCAGTAAAAATCGCAGGGATAGGCGCTGCCGTCGCTTTCCACTACCATCTGGCACTGGCACTTGCCGTGGATGCCGCAGGCGGTGGGAAGGCCGTAGGCCAGCAGATTCACGATATCGTCAAAGAGCTTGATGCTGCGGTATTTCCCCAGCCGGAAATTCCCATACCAGTATTCAAACAGCGTCTTATAAAAGGATGCAAAGCGCTTCGGATGGAGGGCATAGACGCTTTTGCCCGGATCGTCCAGCGCATCCAGACAAGGCGTAAACTGCACATAACGGAAATCATTCTCGCAAATCCAGCTCCATACCTGCTGGGGATGGCGTGCCACCTGAGAGGTCAGCGTACACAGAACATTGAATTCCACACCCCATTTCCGCATACACTTCACCGCTGCTTCCACCTGACGGTAGGTTCCCTTGCCGTCGGCATCCACACGGCAGCCGTTGTGGCACTTGGGCATGGCATCCATGGAAATTCCCACAAGGAATTTCCGCTCTGCCAGAAACTGGCACCATTGGTCATCCAGCAAAACGCCATTGGTCTGCAGGGCATAGTTTACTTTGACGGCACTGCCCCACGCATCCACCTTTTCGGCAAATCGCCGGAACCACGCAAGGCCCGCCAGTGTCGGCTCGCCGCCCTGAAAAGATACTGTCAGCACATCCCCCGGCTCCAGACTTCTATGCATGTTTTCAAGCACCGCATCCATCGTTTCCTCGGACATTTTTCCAAAGGAAAATGTATTTCGTTTCCCTGCCACATCCGCATAAAAGCAATATTTGCAACGGAGATTGCACGCCGAAGACGCCGGTTTCAGCATAACGGACATTTGTTTCATCTTTTGTTCATCCCCCGGTAAAGGCCGAAATTACTTCATAAAGTGACCCTGTAATAGTATCATACTTCCCCGGCCTTGGCAAGGATCCTTCACTCCTCCAGCGCCCGCCGCAGCTTCTCCAGTGCCCGCTTTTCGATTCGGGATACATAGCTGCGGCTGATGCCGAGCCTCTGCGCAACCTCCCGCTGGCGACAGGGCTGTGCGCCTCCAAGACCGTACCGCAGCAAAATCACCCGTCGCTCCTGCTCCGTGAGGCAGCTGTCCACCGCCTCCGTAAGCTCCCGGATTCGTTCCCGAGAGGTTATATTTTCCAGAAGATCTACATCCTCCCCCACTACATCCATCAGTGACAGCGCCGCCCCGTCGGTACCTGTCTCAATGCAATCCGAAAGGGATAAATCCTGACTGGATTTTTTCTGTGCTCTGAAATACATGAGTATCTCGTTTTCTACACATCTGGCAGCATAGGTGGCGAGTCGCGCCCCTTTGGACGGATCAAAGGTAGTCACGCCCTTCAAAAGGCCAATGGTGCCAATGGAAATGAGGTCCTCCTGATCTGCGCTGTTTACATAATACTTCTTTAGAATATGCGCCACCAGCCGCAGATTTCGCTCGATCAATATGTTCCGTGCCTCCAGATCTCCCTTGGCTGAGCGCTCCAGATAGTATTTTTCCTCCTGCGCCGTGAGGGGTCTCGGGAAGCTCCCGGAGGACAGCTGCAGGGAATACATGAGACTGCTGAGCATAAGCCATACTGCCGCTAACATATCTTCCACCTCCGGTCTACTTTATTCGTCACGGCTCGTCCCTATTCCTGCGCTTGTCCCCATAATTAAGAAACCGTCGGCAGTGTCGGCGGTTTTTTATGCAATAAAAACGAAGACCTGACCTCGGAAAAAGTCAAGTCTTCGTTTTAACTTTTTTACTTGGGACTACAATTCTCACCGATATTACCCGCTTACGATGGGTATATAGCCTTCAGAACTGCCGTAAATTTCTCTGCGCAAATTCCCTTTTGATGATATCCATCATCACCTGTATGTTCTGCTTCACGAAATTACCTCCGCTCCTTAAAACAATCCAAATTTGCCTATTTCTTTGCCGCTGTGGTCTGTCCTTCTTCAATACCCTCTGTGCTTTGGGACATGAAAAGGATCTTGATGGTGGCTATAATGATCTTGAAGTCCTCCAGCAGGCTGGGGTGGGCGATATACATCAGATCCATCTGGAGCTTATCATAGGGCGTGGTGTTATATTTGCCATAAACCTGCGCATACCCCGTCAATCCTGCCTTAACCTGAAGCCGCAGGGCAAATTCCGGCATTTCTTTGCAATACTGCGCCGCAATTTCCGGACGCTCCGGCCGGGGGCCTACAATGGACAGATCTCCCTTGAGGATATTCACCAGCTGCGGCAGTTCGTCCAGGCGAAGCTTGCGGATGATCTTGCCCACCGGTGTGATCCGATCATCTTTTTCGCCGGTAGAAAGCCGTGCCACGCCGTCTTTTTCTGCATCCGTACGCATAGAGCGAAACTTATAAATGGGGAACTCCTTTCCGTCCTTTGTCAGGCGGATATGGGAGTAGATCACCGGTCCCCCATCATATGCCTTGACCGCAACAGCTACAATAAGCATAAACGGACTTGCAAGCACCAGCGCAACGGCGGACAGGACTATATCCACAACCCGCTTCACAAGCAGGTATTCCAGCGTTGCGCCGTTTCTGGTGACACGGAGCATGGGCAGATGGAACATATGAACATGCCTTGCCCCGCTCATAAGCACATCGCCGACTCTTGGGATTACCAGTACTTCAATTCCCCGTGCCACGCAGTATTTCAGAATCACATTTCGGTCACGGCTATGGACACCGCTGATGAAAACAGTTTGCACATCATCCAGACAGCTGAGATTTTCGATACAGTCCGCTGCACGCATGGTGCATTTGACTTCGTACTTTTTTTCCAGACCGTATTCCCCGATCAGCTTTTGCAAATCCACCCGGAAATCGTAAATTATGGCTGTTTTCTTTGGGGGAAAAACCGCATAATACCATTCATGTGCTACAATGGACCACACAAGTGCAAGGGCAAACTGTCCCCCAAACACCAGCAGCATCGGCAGAACTCTGGGAAATCTGCCCTCAATCAGCCAGATCACGACAAACAAGAATCCGTCGGAGATAAATGCTGCGAGGCACTGGCTGTAGGCCATTTCGGAAGTTTGTTTTACAGACACATCAAAGCCTTCGTAGATCCGTCCAAATATGACATACAAGGCCATATACAGCAGCAGAATAATGATATTCTGGGCTGTTGCATTTGCGTTTGCTCCGCAGCCGGCATAGTGCAGAAACCAGCCTGCGCTGAAAGCTGCGGTAATCAGCACCACATTGATAATCTTTGCAATTCTAAGCAAAATATCATGGCGTATTTTACTCATTTTATCTCTCCAAATCTATATTTCCCGCAGAACAGAAGTATGATATGACTTTTAACTGTTTGCCGCCTGTGAAAACATCCGTTTCCTGCCCGGCAGGAGCCGTTTTCTTCGGAATCATACGGACAAACCCAGAAAAAACCACATAAGAAAAACATTATTGTTATTATTATAGCAAAATTCTCCCTTAAAAGCAAGGAGGCTGCCAACCCCCTCCGTACTTTTCTGCGTGATAGGCTGCGCAAAGAAGCAGACATGGTTTGCAGTTCTCCGATAGAATGGAGCTGCGGCACACCATTCTGAAAGGAGAAAACAAACCATGTCTGGGAAAACGATATAACGAAGAAGCGCAAGGGGCAATTGAAGGAATCGGTTCAAAGCAGCGCCGAGGAGACTTCAAGTGAGTTGCCGGAAGCCGTGGAAGCGGTGTTCCCCTCTATCCGTTTTCCCTGCGCTTACCCTATTTACTTCTTATTCAAAAGTGCGTGCAGCATTGCTTTCAGCAATTTTCTAAACATAAACAGGGAAACCAGAACAGCAAAGCAAAGTGCAAGGATATTGAGCCACAGCAGTTCACTGCGATACGCAATCGAAACCGCCACAAGGGAAAGAAGCAACACTGCTATATTGCCGTACTCTATTTTGATTTTCATATACTTCCCGAAAATCAGTACTCTTGCAAGGCAGGACACAAAAAAGCCAATTGCAAGGGAGATATTGGAAGCCTGCAATCCCACGACATTTATCAGCAGATGAATGCAGATTACATTGGCAACGCTGCCGATGGCCATGGTCCAAAACAGCAGATTGTTCTTCTTAATGGCTGTAAAAGCGTTTCCGAGGAAGCTGCTGATGGTAGAAAGAATTGTGCCGAACAGATAA
Organism: Oscillospiraceae bacterium; assembly: GCA_020025545.1. Classification (GTDB taxonomy): domain Bacteria; phylum Bacillota; class Clostridia; order Oscillospirales; family Oscillospiraceae; genus Faecousia. The sequence continues at coordinate 6,308 of JAHHRX010000005.1, forward strand.
AGCGGTATCAATGTCTTGCCTACATCGTAGTCCGCATCTACCATGATGGGATATATGATATAAATCATCGGGATGAGTACCAGCAGTCCGGCACACATACACTTAATATAGTTATTAATGGCTGCTGTGTAAAACTCGTCCAGACTGTCGTTGCGTGCGGTTTTGGAAAAAGACAGCTCCTGCCATGCCATCTGGAAGCAGGTGGTAAACAAAGTAATCATGGAGCCAAAGCGTCCTGCAATGGCATAATATCCGTTTACCGCTGCGCCCAGCTGCGCATCCACAACGATTCGGTTGTAGCTGGTTAAGAACCAGTAGGCAACAGAATTAACACACAGGGGAAGAGAGAATATAAACATATCCTTGAAAATCGTGTAACTGAAATATTTCAGGGAAAATGCTCCGGGTTCTCTGATTCCGATCACGATCATCAAAATATTGGTAAGATAGCCAATGCAGCTGGCAATAATCAGCGCACTGTAATCCATTTTGAGGACCACCAGAAGTATAATATTGAATATAATGGTTACAAAGGAACTGACAATTCCCGCCGCTGTGTAGAGCACATTTTTTTCGTAACCTCTGGCAATATAACCTACAAGGGTCTGACCGTTCATCAGCACGCCATACAGCGCCAGAAGCACCGGGTAGCGCAAATGCAGATGCGGCAGTATCACTGCCAGCGTTGCGGTGTACATAACCGTAGAACAAAGGAAAATCGCAATACCGCTGCTGATAGGCTTTTTTCTGTCGCTCCCGTTGAAATCATACATAAAGCGCATGATTCCGGACCATATATCAAAATACAAAACGGAGCTGAAAAACATAATGTAGGTAAGACCTAAATCATAGGCTCCGTAATCATCCGGGCTGATGTAGGATGTGTATAGGGGCAAAAGCAGAAAAGAAATCAGCTTTGTCATAACCGTTCCTACAAAGAAAATACCCGATGATTTAATAAATCTCCAAAAATCCTTCATGTCCGTCCTTTTAGCAGCATTTCCATGCTTTGAAGTCATGTTTAAGTACCCGTTCTTCTTCCGGAGGAAGCTCCATATAGTCTCCGTAAAGCAGAGTCAGGACCTGATTGTAGTCAGCCGGTGCAATATACCGCTTGCCCTCAAATTCCAATTCCGTGGTTTCCTCCAGAATACTCAGAGGGAAAATTTCATGCTCCGGGAACCGTGTCGTCAGCGAACCGCCATACAGCTGCGGAGAGTAGCCATACTTTTGCGAACGACGATTCATGCGTTTTGCGAAGCGGTGCGGCCCAATCGCTTTGATCACTCTCCACAAGAGCTTTCTGGTAAAATTCGTCTTAGATCCGTCTTTAAATATATATTCGCAGGGCATCATGGAATACAAACGGCACTTTTCCTGATTCTGCAAGGATCTGATGAAACCCTTGCTGTCCTCCAATGTACCGGGGATGGCATCCAGCGGAAAAACATCGATATAAATGCCCATATCATAGTCCAGGCACACACCGCGCTCCTGCAAAAAGGTATCGGTGTCGCAGACCTTGGCAAACGGATATACATATTCCTCATTTTGCGTGCACTCAAGAACCGCATATTTTCCGCCTGCGGGCCACAATGAAATAAACTTCTGGTAATCCGGTCTGGGCATGGTCACATCAATATCGTCATCCCACGGAATAAAGCCTTTGTGTCTCACAGCACCCAAAAGCGTACCGTATGCCAAATAGTACCGCAAATTATTTTGATTGCAAAATGATACGAACGCATCCAGAATTTTCACCTCGATTTGCTTAACCTCATCGATATCTGTAATGCGCTCCTTTAATTCTCTATGAAACATACGATTCATCCTCCTGCCGGAGTACTTGTCTGACCATCCGGGCAAATGCTTCCAGCGTAAATCCTTTCTGCTCCAGCTGTTCCTCTTTGCTGACCTTCTGATACTTTTGGAAAGAAAGTATCTTTTCAGCCCATACGGAAGCGTCACAGTTTAAGCTCATAAAAGTGATAATATCCGTGAGATTTGCCTCCGGACTAACCGTATCGGAAACAACACAGGGAATACCGGCTGCCTGTGCCTCTACCAGCGAAAAAGGAAGTCCCTCAAACAGGGACGGCATAACAACCACATCCAGTGCCTGATAAATCACAGGCATATCGTTTCTGGAACCCAGAAACGATACCTTATCATCCATATTTTTTTCGTGAACCTTTTCACGGATGGAATCCATCAGCTGGCCGGTTCCGCACAGCACCAAATGGGCATCTGCTTTTTTGAGAACCTCTGCAAATACCTCAATCAGGAACTTATGGTTCTTTTCCGGGCTGAATCTTGCGACGCTTCCGATCACAAATTCATTTTCTAGACCCAGCATTTTTTTCGCCTGCCGCTGTTTTTCCATGTCCGGCGCATAAACAGCCGTGTCTACGGCGTTGGGAAAAAGCACCACATCCCGGTCATTTTCCCCGAAAAACCAAGCCGCTGCCTCTTTAGAACACGCGGCCTTTACATCTGCAAGGCGATTGATACGGGCACGGTTGGCGGTATGCATCACAAGGGTCAGAAAGTTTCCCATGTTTTTGGACTGGTGGCTGTGGACAATCACCTTTTTTACCCCATGTTTCTTTGCGGATTTGATGGAGTAAATAGAACTCAGGGTTGTTTTGTTGAACCAGAATACATCATATGCCCCTTGCGCAAACACCGCATCAATTTCTGCATAGAATTTTTTCACGCTCTGATAGCGAGGCGTGACCCGATGGATCTTGCAGCCCTGTGCCAGAAACTCCTCTTCATAGGGAATATGGGCATCGACGGTGATGAAATCGACTTGATAGTCCTCTTTCAGAACAGTGTACAGCAAATGCACATAGGTTTCAACACCGCCCAGATTGCCGCTCATTCCTTCAATTAAAATCTTTTTCATGACAGTTTTTCCTCACCGCTCCGTTTCTATCTTTTTGCTCCTGATATCAGACACATCAGCAGATGCATAGCGGTCAGCATCCGGTGTCTCATCAGGAACTGCGCTGCTCTCTGCTTCATTTCAGGCATTTTTGCCGTTGCCAAAGCATCCCGTACATGGGAATTGTCAGCCCACTTCTTGAGGACAGCCTTTTTCTCCTTGCTGCTCATTCCCTCCGTGCTGTAGCACTGGGAAAGGCCATGAAAGAGGAATTTCAGGAATATTGCGCTGATATGGGTTTCTGCCAGCGTTCCCAGATGGACTTCCTCTTTGAATTCCATGCTTTTCAAATAGAGGCGCTGGGCAATTTCAATGGCATCCGGGCGTTTTTTCTGCACCAGCCCGGTGTCCAGACACTCATAGAAATACAGCGCTTCCGGCACGAAGGCCACGCTGCTGCAATGGCGCATATATTCCAGATTGAACAGCAGATCCTCTCCCATAGAGAGGTCTTCCGGAAAACCGTTTTGAATTTTTTCTCTTCTGTAAAGCTTATTGCAGGGGGAATTCAGCAGGTAGCACTCGAAAATATCCGGGTACTCTTTTTCCAGATTCTCCATCGCTACCGTCTTACGAATCCTGGGCAAATTGCGTCTCTCCCCGCCGGGATTGACTTCCGTCAGTCCGCAGATCACCAGATCGGCATTCTCCGCTTCCATAGCGGAGAGCAGGGTCTCCATCATATTATCCCGCATATAATCATCGCTGTCTGCAAATTCCACATACTGCCCTTTGGCAAGACTGAGTCCCCAGTTGCGTGTAGCGGATACTCCGGCATTCTCATGGGTAAAGGCATGAACTCTGCTGTCCTGTCCCGCATATTTTTTGCATATTTCATAGCTGTTATCCAAAGAACCGTCATCCAGCAGAAGCAGTTCAAAATCTTCATAAGTCTGTGCCAAAATGCTCTCGATACACCGGGGCAGCTGTGCTGAAGCGTTATATACCGGAACAACCACACTGATCATTTGTTTCACGCTCCTCAGCAAAGTAAAGGACATAGCCCGCCACAATCCAAAACAGGACACTCATCAGGCTCAGAGACAATGCGATCCTGCTTTCTACGAGATCTCCCACCAGCCATGCAGGAATACAGGTCGCCAGATATTTTACCGATGTGGGTATTTGCTTGCTGCAGTATATTTTCAGAACTTTCAGCAGCAGAAATACAATCAGCACCGCAAACAATATAAATCCTGCAATTCCGCCAGATACCAGCACGGTCAAATAAATATTATGAAGGCCGCCGCCTGCGGTATTTCCATAATCATATTTTGAAAGCTTCTCTTTCAATGCATCGTCAATACTTCTATATCCGACACCGAAAACAGGGGATTTCCGGTATTCCTCCAGGCCGATTTTCCAAAGGCCTACTCTTCCGGTTGTAAAATCCGATTTTCCTCCATTGGTGGGATCCCGGTCGACAGGAATATTGTTATGACTGGTTCCTGTGTCCGAGGTACTTTCAGAATGCAGGCTATCCGCAATTTTTGCCGTTGTGTTTCTCAAAAGCTTAGAAGAGCTTACTAAAACCGCTGCGCAAATCACCAGCAGAAGCACCTTGCAGGCCAGCTCCTTGACTTTTCCCAGGGACGGCTTATTCCACACAAACAGGAAGTAGAGAACCGCAAACGCCAGAGCGCTGACCCATGAACCTCTGCTTTGCACCAGACTGAAACACCAGAACTGTACAAACAGGTTCAGAATCAGAAAAATTTTCTCGCGGCCAGCCTTTTTAAGCAAGAAAAATGTAAAAATGACAGAAATGTAATTGATCGTTCCGCCGGTATTGGGATTGTAAATTCCGCCTAACTGTCCGCCGCTGATCCCATAGAAATAAGATCCTCCGCTAACATGTTTCGTACCGGGAAAGGAATAAAAATAGATTCCCAGATTGATAACCGCAAACACAAAGGAAACTGTCACCATCGCATACATAAGATATGTAAGTTCCTTGCGGATTTCCTCCGGACGCATCTTGCTGTCGCAGTAGGTCATCATAAAATATAGCGAAACGGTATAGCCCAGAATCAAAAGCTCATTGATAAAATGGCGCTGTATATTGAGCAGGATCGTAATCAGATATGAACCGCAAAAAAGTGCCATCATAAGATATTCTTTCGCTCTGTAATGTTTCCTGTCTGTCAATAACAGGTATAGTGAAAGCACCAAGGTCCACGCACAAACCAATTTCTTGCTGAAATACAGCCGATCATGCAGCATGGGAATTGAGATCAGCATGGCATAAACAAGGAGCATCATTTTCGTTGCAAAAACAATACTGTTTTTTTTGCCTGATAGACTTTCTGTAATTTTTGACATTCTTAGCTTTCCTTTTTTACTTTATATTTTTAATTGCCAGATAATTGCGTTCGCAATTATGGGTGTCGTACAACGGGAAAAACGCCTCTTCCCGCTGTCTGTACATGGGCTCGTCAGCCAGACCGTTTTCCATGAAATGCTCCAGATTCCGGCAGACCTCCTCCAGCGTTGCGCAAAAAGGTCCGAATCCATCTTCCTTATAGCTGAAATACCCTTCCGGATACTGTCCCCTGCGGAACTTTTCCTCATCGAACTGATAGTAGAGCATAGGCTTGCGCATATAGGCAAAATCCATGGAAATACTGGAATAATCCGTAATCAGGAAAGCTGAGTTCTTCAAAAGCTCCTGCACATCGTATTTTCTCCAGTCTGCAATGGTGATCCGCCCGGACGCAGTGGAAAATTCGTTTAGATACTGCTGCATATTGCGATGAGGATAGAACAAAATCCGCATATCATACTGATCCAGCAGTTCGCTGATTTTTTCACTGTTCAAAAATTCATTCCAACGCTGAAAATACTCCGTACTGGTAAAGTCGGACATATCATCCAGCTGCTTCGACTTTGAGGTGGGTGTTGCGATCCACTCCCGCCATGTGGGCATCACAAGGATCTGGTTTTTCACAACCTTAAAATCATGGAGCCCGTCAAACCTGGCAAGCCCCAAATATTGCACGGCCTCAGGCGGATAGCCAAAAGTATCCCGGATATATTCATATTCCCGCTTGGCACCGCACACAAAAAGGCTCATTTTTGTGGCTTCGTAATACAGCCACGGAAGATCGTTGACAATCACCCCATGCTGAAGAAATGCCCGCTTATTTTTAAGCAGTCCCGATACCTCCAGCACATAGCAAATCGCAGCGTTGGGCTTGCCGCCCTTCTGGGAGCTGATATTTTTCTGCGCCGCCAAATAGTAGACCCAGTGACGGTATCCGCCGAACTGGATTACTTCGCCCAGATTTTCCACCCGCTTATAATCCGGAGATTTTTTGTTGATGGCATATACGCAGTCCTGTTCCGGATGCTGCATCCGTATATACTTATAAAGCCAGTAGCCATTATCCCGGGCTTCATTGCAGTCCTCGCAAATCAGCCACATTTCCGGTCTCTTTTTTCTCAGCAGCAAAGCCTGAGGAATCGCTGCTAAAAAGGTGAATCCTGCCAGAATATCCCGCCATTTCACCCGTTCAAATTTTTCCCTTAAACCACCCACGGTAACCATCCTCTGTTTTTATAACTTTGCAATCGCATAATTTTGCCGGAAACAGCATTGTCAGCACAATGTTTTGTTATAACACGCAATTGTGAACGATTCAAGTATGCGTAATCGTATCTGTTTCTGTTTTTTATTGCTCCTGTCTTACTTTTTTGGCAAAGGATGGCATTTTCAGCAGTCCCACCAGTGTGCCCACGCCATAACTCACATGGAGCAGCAAAAACAGAAACGGCATCAAAATACTAAACGCATTGCCTTTTCCCTTGGCAATACTAAGCACCGTTCCAAGAATGGCAAATATGCCATACGCTCCCCACATCAGAGCAGTAAGCAGATGAAATCCAAACAGGCTCAGCAGTGTAGTACCAAAAATTGCCAGCACAAAGGCAGCCGGGACCAGATGATAGACTGAAATACACCCCGGGCAAACGCCGAGGGTAAGTGCAATCCAGTAGCCGTTGGAATACTTCTGCCGGATCATTCGGCGCAAAGTGTTGCGGGCATACTGATAGGAAATAATATCCGGGTCAAAGCAAATCTTATAGCCCGCCATTCGCATCCGATAATTCATCTCATTATCCTCTGTACGGGCCAGCTTTTCGTTGAAAAGCCCCACTTCATCAAACAGCTCACGACGATAAGCCGCATGGAACATGGTCTTCACATACTGCCTCTGTGTGCCTCGTCTGCTGACATTGAAGCTGCTGCCGAAAAGCGAATTTTCAACCTCCAGCAATACATCGCCCCACTGGGAGTTATTGGCACTGATACAAGGACGGACACCGCCCGTAATCTTCTCTCCGCTCTGGTGAAGATTCATATTCTTTTCCACAAAATCAACCGGAATATGCGCATGCGCATCCACACGGATGACCACATCTCCGGTCGCACTGATGATTGCCTTATTCCATCCAAATGCCAAAATCTGTTTTGGATTTTCTTCCACCCGAACAGCAATATATTCACTCTGATATTTCTGTACAAAGTTTTCCATTACTTTGCGAGTATCATCGGTAGACATACTATCCACCAAAACAATCTCCGTTTTCTCTTTAGGATAGCTCTGCTGCAAAAAATCGTTCAGCAGATTGGGAAGAAAATCCTCTTCATTGCGTGCCACTACGCAAAGGGATACTGTTTCTACACTCAATGGGTTACCTCCGTAGAAATTATAAATTGCTTACTATCATTGCTTCGGTAAAGCAGAAAGCATCTGTCCTGCTGACCTTGATTTTTTGTAAAAATGCCTATAGGCTGAAATATGCCGCAAATGCGGCATAAACAGGAAATATCGCAGCCGGCAGATTTTTGGCTGCAGTAGCCGTTTATATCACGCCCAGTATACCTTTTCCGCCGGAGCTTGTCAATGTTTTCTTCATTTTTCCTCTGTTCTATCAATATTTATTACCCATATTATGTGCAATTTTGTAATATTTTAGAATTTTTCTTCACAAAGGTAGGCTGTACCGGCAGAGTATCCGTTTTCCGCTGCTGAATGGAAATTATAAAAAAGCAGCCGCTGCCCCTTCGGGCAGCGGCTGGCAAAGATGCTGTTTTAGGTGGTGGCGAGGCCGTCAACGCTGAGGGTCACGCCGGTGATATAGGACGCTTCATCGGATGCAAGGAACAAAAGAGCATTTGCAATGTCCTCGGGCTGTCCCAGACGGTGCAGCGGAATTTGGGCAATCAGAGGCGCGATCATATGCTCCGGTACGGCCTTCATCATATCCGTCTCTGTAATTCCGGGAGCCACAGCGTTGACCCGGATGCCCTTGGGGCCCAGCTCCCGGGCCAGCGAACGGGTCATACCGTTGACTGCGTACTTGGAAGTGGGGTATGCAACACCGCTGGGCTGACCGTAAATGCTCACCATGGAGGATACATTCAGGATCACGCCGCTGCCCATTTTGTCCATGATCTCTGCCACGACGCGGCTGCAGTTAAATGTACCCAGCACATTCAAATCCATGACTTTTCGGAACAATTCCTCCGTATACTCCGTAAAGGGAGTGCTGTCGGAAATGCCGGCATTATTAACGAGAACATCGATCCTGCCGTATTTTTCCGCAACCGCTCCAAGCTGCTCCCGAACCTGCTGATAGTCCGCAAGATTAGGCCAGATCGCCTCCACATCGGAACCCGGGTATTCTTCCCGAAGCCGCTTGAGTGCCTTCTCTGCCGTTTCCTGGCGGCTGGCGCAGATAACCACTTTGGCACCCTCCCGCAGGAAGGTCTGGGCGGTCGCAAAGCCGATACCACGGCTGCCGCCGGTAATGACGGCTACCTTGTCCTGTAATCTCATAATAATTTCCTCCTTGTCATTGGTTTTTTCTTTATTATATGGATATTTTTTGCATACATCCGTGACAATGTCACGAAATGCTCCATATTTTCTGTTTAACGGTTACACGATACCCTGTGCAGTCATCGCCTCGGCAACCTTCAGGAATCCGGCAATGTTGGCGCCCACAACATAGTTTCCGGGCATGCCGTATTCCTTTGCAGCTTCGTCCATAGCAGTGAAAATATGGGTCATGATACCTTTGAGTTGTTCGTCCACCTCTTCAAAGCTCCAGCCGAGCCGCTCGGAATTCTGGCTCATTTCCAAAGCGGATACTGCCACACCGCCGGCATTGGATGCCTTGCCGGGGCAGAACAGCACGCCATGGCTCTGAAGATAACCGGTCGCTTCCAGCGTAGTGGGCATATTGGCACCCTCCGCCACGGCGATACAGCCGTTTTTCGCCAACAATTCGGCATCCTCCAGCTGCAATTCGTTCTGCGTTGCACAAGGCAGAGCCACATCGCACTTGACGCTCCAGACGCCCTTACCCGCATGGTACCGGGCGCCGGGACGGGCAGCTGCATACTCGGTAAGTCTTGCCCGCTGTACTTCCTTTACCTGCTTAAGGAGCGCCACATCGATGCCATCGGGATCATAAATCCAGCCGGTGGAATCGGAGCAGGTCACGGGCTTCGCACCCAGCTGCCATGCCTTTTCGATGGCATAGGTGGCCACATTTCCGGCACCGGAAACCGCCACGATTTTCCCCGCAAGGCTGTGGCCGTTGGCCTTCAGAAGCTGTTCCGTAAGGTAGAGCAGGCCATAGCCGGTAGCCTCCCGGCGGGCAAGGCTGCCGCCGTAGCTGAGGCCCTTGCCGGTCAGCACGCCCTCATAGACGCCCCGGATCCGCTTATACTGACCGTAGAGGTAGCCGATCTCCCGGGCACCTACACCGATATCCCCCGCAGGCACATCCATATCCGCACCTACATATTTATAAAGCTCCGTCATAAAGCTCTGGCAGAACGCCATGATCTCCCGGTCGGATTTTCCCTTGGGGTCAAAATCCGCACCGCCCTTGCCGCCGCCGATGGGCAGTCCGGTGAGGGAATTTTTAAAAATCTGCTCAAAGCCTAAAAATTTGATGATACCCTGATTGACACTGGGATGGAACCGCAGCCCGCCCTTATACGGGCCGATGGCATTATTATACTGGACACGGTAGCCGTTGTTTACCTGCACCTGTCCCTTGTCGTCCACCCAGCTGACCCGGAACTGAATCAGCCGATCCGGGGTGGTCAGCCGTTCCAAGAGGGCATTCCGGCGATATTCTTCTTCATTACGCTCAATCACCGGCCGCAGAGATTCCAAAACCTCCCTCACCGCCTGATGAAATTCCGGCTGTGCCGGATTTTTGGCAATCACACCTGCCAATACTTCCTGTACATAATCCATATCTTGTTCCTCCTGAACACCGGGCTGCGCCCTGCTGAGATTGCGGGTATTTTAGCACACTGTTTATGTCTGCACAACAAAAATTTTGTCGTCACAGCAAAATATCGGTACAGATAAACTCTGTACCGATATTGCCGGATCTTATTTGCCTGCCACGGAAAGTCCGTTCACAAGCACACTGGGTGCGCCGAAGGCTGTCATGCCCATAGCACTGGGAATCTCCGTATGATCGGACACAGAGTCGATGTTTTTCAGCAACTCGTAGAAGTTGCCCGCAACGGTGAAAGACTTCACCGGAACGGTCTTTTTGCCGTTTTCAATGAGGAAACCGGCACTCTGGAGGGAAAAATCGCCGGTGATGTCATTGGCGCCTGCATGGAGGCCGCCCAAAGAATTGATATAGACACCGTTTCCTGCCTTTTGCAGCAGCTGCTCCTCGGTAAGCTCGCCGCCTTCCAGATACATGGTAAAGGGGCTGATGCTTACGGGAGAATCGTAGTTGCCCTTGGAGGCATTGCCCGTGGTTTCCTTGCCTGCCACTGCTGCGGTTTTCAGATTGTACAGCAGGGTTTTGAGGACGCCCTTTTCAATGACATTTTTCTTATGGGTGGGGCTTCCCTCCGCATCAAAATTGATGGGCATGGGATTCTCCCTGTGGAAAGGATCGTCCACCAGAGTCACGCAGGGAGCGGCGATCACCTCGCCCTCCTGATCTGCCAGACGACTCAGTCCCTTCTGGGCAGCGCCGGAAGAGAAAATACCGCTGAAGGTGGCCAGCAGGTCAGACATGGCTTCGCTGTTGAAAACCACCGGATACTGACCCGTAGGAGCGGGATCTCCCCCCAGCTTCCGCAAAGCGCCTTCCGTTGCCTTGGCCGTAAGCTTTTCGGTGTCGATGGTATCGAGTTTTCCCAGCTTGATCTGATAGTCGTTGGACATTTCCTTGCCGTTGGTAACAACAGATGCCACCACCAGACCTGCCATGGTATTTTCATAGTGAAGGTCCAGTCCCTTGGAGTTATAGATGGCGATTTCACTGCGGCCGGAAAGTCCCTGGGTGGAGCAGCCGTCGATGACAGCAGCATCGGAAGCGTAGAGCTTTTCCTGGGTGTCCATGACACTGCGGATCAGTTCGTCAGTGGTGGGCAGAGCGTAGGGGGTAAAGTCCAGCTTTTCGTAGGTCTTGCCGCCCTCGGACAGGAACACCTGCTCGTCGGACTCCAGAAAACGGGCATTATCTGCCGCCTTCTCCACAATGGATGCCGCCTGTTCCGGGTTCAAAGCCTCTGTGGATGCGTAGCCCATTTTGCCGCCGACGATGCAGCGGAAGCACACGCCCCCCTCCAGAGAGCTGGTAAAATCGTTCATCTCATGCTGGAAGGCACCCACGCCGGTGCTTTCCGAAGCCTGATAGTAAAGCTCGTATTCGGTGATGCCCATGGCCTCGGCCTTGGCAATAACCGCTTCTTTGAATGCATTAAAATCCATGACCGTTTCCTCCTTATCTGCCGCCGACGGTGATGCTGGATACCCGGATCAGAGGCTGACCCACATTGACGGGGATGCTGCCGCTGGAGGAGCCGCACATACCCTGCCCCAGATCCAGATTGTCGCTGACCATATCGATATTCATAATGATCTCGGAGCCGTTGCCCACAAGGCTTGCGCCCCGGACAGGCTCGCAGATCTTACCGTTGCGGACGATGTATCCCTCGCTGACGGCGAAGTTAAATTCGCCGGTAACGGGGTTGACGGAGCCGCCGCCCATATTCCGGGCATAAAGGCCGTATTCCATAGAGGAAATAATGTCCTCACGGGTGTCGGTGCCGGGGGCGATATAGGTATTGGTCATGCGGGAAGTGGGCGTATAGGCATAGCTCTGACGGCGGGAATTGCCGGTGGACTCCATGCCCATGCGGCGGCCGTTGAACTTGTCGATCATGTAGGACTTCAGTACGCCGTTTTCAATCAGCACATTTTTCCTTGCCGGGGTGCCTTCGTCATCAATATTGATGGAGCCCCATGCACCGGGGATGGTACCGTCGTCAATGGCTGTAACCTTTTCATTGGCAATCTTCTGACCCAGCTTTCCGGTGAACTGGCTTCTGCCATAGGCAACAGCGGATGCTTCCAGAGAGTGTCCGCAGGCCTCGTGGAAGATGACACCGCCGAAACCGTTGTCAATGGCAACAGGCATGGTGCCGGCGGGGCAGTAATCTGCCTTCAGCATGGTCACAGCCTGCCGCGCGGATTCCTCACCCACAGAGCGGGGCGTATAGATATCGAACATTTCCAGACCGCCCAAACGGCCGGGGCCGAAGAAGCCGGTCTGAGAATCGCTGCCTCTGGAGGCAACGGCGCCGATGGACATTCTGGTACGGATCTGGCGATCCTCCGTGTAAAGGCCCTCGGAGTTGGCAATCAGGATGTTGTGATCCACATCCAGCAGGCTGCCGGTAACCTTCTGCACAGCCTCGTCATATTCCCGGGCTGCAAAATAGCCTTCCTTCAGAATCTCAATCTTCTGCCGATTGGAAACAGAAGACGGAACAATCTTTACAGGGTGGATGTCCCCGAAAATGCTCTCCCGGAGGACAATATTGATCTGTGCGGTGCCTTCGCCCAAAGCATCTGCGGCCTTTTCGGCGCAGCGAATCAGACCGGCCTCGCTTGTATCCACAGTGGTAGCCATCACGCTGCGCAGTCCCTTATAGACACGCACGGCAGCACCGGTCACAACGGCATCCTTGATGGCGTCAACCTTGTCCGCCAGCATGCTGATGGTGTGATTCACAGTGTTTTCCGCAAAGATCTCTGCATAGTCAGCACCGGTGGCAACAGCTTTTTGCAGCACACGCTGACAAATTTCTCTTGAAATCATAGCGTATTTCTCCTTTTAATACATTTGTTTTTCAACCATGGATACATGATACTACTTTCCCATGCGCTTTGCAAGTATTTTTATCATGGCGAAAGGGCGCTCAGGTAAATTTTCTCACCGTACCTGCCCCCATTTCGCCCATGAAATGTTTCAGGCTCAGGGCGCAAATTGCGCAAAATGGATTCTGCCGCCGGCGGAATCCATTTCCATTTATGAAAATACCGTGAATTTTTCCTGCCGCGGCAAAAAAATCCACCGCTTTTCCTTGCCTATCCCTGCAAATGCAGGTATAATGCTAGCATATATAAACATAGAAACAGCTCAGTAAGTTTTGGCAAGGGAGGACATATGCTTATGAAAAAATTGTTTCTGGTAATGAACCCCTATGCCGGTATGCGCAAGGCAAATAAATATCTTTCGGATATCATCGCTCTTTTTAACCGTTCCGGCTATGAAGTGAACGCATATATGACCGCCTGCCGGGGGGATGCCGTTCCGGCAGTATCGCAATACGCCCCCCAGTCCGACCTCGTGGTATGCATAGGCGGCGACGGAACCTTCAACGAGACCATCACGGGGCTCATGCTGAGCGGTGCGGATGTGCCCATCGGCTATATTCCCTGCGGTTCCACCAACGATTTTGCCGCCAGTCTCCATCTTTCCGGCAACATCATGGATGCCGCCCGGGACATTGTACAGGGTACGCCTGTTCCCTATGACATTGGGCGCTTCGGAAACCGATATTTTTCCTATGTAGCCTCCTTCGGTGCCTTCACCAGAACCTCTTACAACACGCCCCAGAATATCAAAAACGCTCTGGGGCACACTGCCTATATTCTGGAAGGCATTCAGGAGCTTTCCCAGATCCGCAACGAGCATATTCATGTGGAATATGACGAAGGCGTTGTGGAGGGAGATTTTCTATTCGGTGCCATCTGCAATTCCACCTCCATCGGCGGTATTCTCACCTTAGATCCCGCGCAGGTGGACATGGGAGACGGCGTATTTGAAATGCTTCTGGTGCGTGCCCCTGCGGATGCGCAGGAACTCGCAAAGTTCATCCGTGCCCTCAAAAAGCAAAAATATGACTGCTCCATGATTACCTTTATCAGAACCCGGCACCTTTCCATCCGGGCAAATCCCGATATGCCATGGACGCTGGACGGTGAGCGGGAGGATGGGCACAGTCTGGTAGAAGTGGAAAACCTCCACCACGCTATCCGGCTCATGCAGAAAGGAGAAATTCATGCTTAACACCACACTTTGCTATGTTACCCGAGGGGATCAGGTGTTGATGCTTCACCGGGTCAAAAAGAAAAACGACCTCAACAAGGACAAGTGGATCGGTATCGGCGGCAAGTTTGAGGGTGACGAAACCCCCGACGAGTGCCTTTTGCGGGAGGCATGGGAGGAAACCGGCCTGACCCTGACCTCCTGGCGGTGCCGGGGCGTAATCACCTTTCTCACCAACGGACCTTTTGAGGGAGAATATATGTATCTCTTCACTGCCGACAGCTTCGAGGGAGAAATGAAAGAATGCAGCGAAGGGGACCTACAATGGATCAGCTGGGATTTTCTGGATCAGCTTCCCAAATGGGAAGGCGACAGAATTTTTCTGGATCTGATCCGTCAGGATGCTCCTTTCTTTCTGCTGAAGCTCCGCTACGACGGCGACACTCTGGCAGAAGCCGTACTGAACGGCAAAAAAATCCGATAACAAACGGGCGTGCCAAAGAGGCACGCCCGTTTTTTGCAGTTTGGAAGTTTTCAGGCTTTTTCAGCCATATAAAGAGGCTTGATCTTCTGGCGGTAGATCCTTGCGTACAGCACCAGCGTCACCACAAGGCTCAGCACCTCAGAAATGGGAAACGCCCACCAGACAAGGTTTACCTCCCCCGTCAGGCTCAGCAGGTATGCCACCGGCAGAAGTGCCACCAGCTGGCGGCAGGTTGAAACGATGGTGGAATAGATACCGTTGCCCAAGGCCTGAAAACAGCCGCTGACGGCGATACCGATAGCCGCCATGGGGAAGGTGATGCTGATAATGCGCAGCGCCTTGCGGCCCATCATCAGAAAATCTTCACTGGGCTGAAAAACACCCAGAAGCTGATCTGTACAAATCTGGAACACCAGAAATCCCGCAACCATGATCACCATGGCGGACATGCAGGCTTTTTTCAGCGTATCCATGATCCGATTCGGATTCCGTGCGCCGTAATTGTAGGCGATAATGGAAACCGTAGCGTTGTTTAGGCCGAACACAGGCATAAAAAAGAAGCTCTGGAGCTTAAAATAGATACCGAACACGCCGGTAGCTGTCTCCTGAAAGCTCTGGAAAATCTGGTTCATCCCGAATGTCATTATGGAACCAATGGCCATCATAATGATGGAGGGAATCCCCACCGTTAAGATGGGCTTCAGCACCTGCCAATGGGGGCGAATGCTCTCCAGAGTGAAGTCCACCTCCTCATTCCGGCGGAAATTGAAATAAACCGCCAAGGCACCTGCCACCCATTGTCCGATGACCGTTGCCACCGCCGCGCCGGCGATGCCCATGGCGGGGATGCCCAAAGGCTTGAATCCGAAGATGAACAGTGGGTCCAGCAGGATATTCAGCACCGCACCGGTGCCTTGGGTGATCATGGTGTAGAAGGTTCGTCCGGAGGATTGGAGGAGCCGCTCGCCCAGCACCTCCACAAAAATGCCCTGGGTCAAAATACAGCAGATGGCTACATAAGTCGTACCGCCGTTTACCGTCTGCGCCACATCGGACTGCATCTCAAAATAGGGTCTTGCGCCGAAAATGCCGAAGAGCATAAAGCCCACCATGACGATCAGCGCCAAAAATATACCGTTACCCGCCGCCTTATCAGCGGTATCCCGATCTTCGCCGCCCAAAGCCTTGGACAGCAGTGAATTGACACCCACACCGATACCTACGGCAAAACCAATCTGAATGTTCTGGATGGGATAGGCCAGCGACAGAGCGGTTACGGCGCTTTCGCTGATCCGGGAAACATAGATACTGTCCACAATATTATAAAGGCCCTGCACAATCATGGCAATAATCATCGGCAGCGCCATATTGAACAGCAGCTTGCCCGTAGGCATAACGCCCATTTTGTTCTCTTTCAGCGGCGACACCTGCGTTCTCTTTCTCATAGATTATTTCCCTCCTATACATTCCTAATGTATTATTATATCGCATTTTGTCAGGCTATGCAAGTTATAACCCTTCTTCACTTGGCAAAAAAATCCCGGGCAGAAAAATCTGCCCGGAAAAGTTTCCTGTCAGGTATTGGAATTGTGTCTCCAGTAGGAGCTGTTAATGTCCTGCGTGGTGCCGATAGTGGCAATGGCACTGCCGGACAAAGAATCAGGGAGAATCATCCGTCTGACGCAGAGGAAGTGATACTCGTAATAGGCGGTGCTGAGATCCACGACAGTAATGCCCTTGCTGCCTGCATGAATCAGCTGGCCGTTGCCGATGTACATACCCACATGGGTGGCAATTGCGCTGCTGCTGGTAGTGTGCTTAAAGAAAACAAGGTCACCGCACTGCATATCTTCTTTTGCAATCACTACGCCTTCGGTCAGCTGCTTGGTGACAGTACGGGAAATATCCAGACCGATGGCACGGTAAATATACTGTGTAAAACCTGAGCAGTCAAAGCCTCTGGGGCTGCTGCCGCCTGCCACATACGGAACACCACGATAAGACATGCCCTTGGTGCGGACATCGCTTCTGAGGGCTACCATATCCTGTGCAGGAACGGCTGGGAGCCGCTTGGTTTCGGCGGAATCCGGCTGACAGTTAACATAATACTTGCCATCCTCGCCCTTTCGGACTTGACTTTTGGTAATGTAGCCCTTCATGTCATAGCAGTCGATCTCATAAAAGCTTCCCTTCTCCCGAAGGACGGTAAGCTCAGTGCCGTCTTCCATACAGCCGATCTGAGCACCGGAGCTCCAAGGGCCGTAATGGATCACGCTAGTCAGCTTATCGGGACTTCCCTGCTCCTGAGCCGCAGGAACCGCAATGGGAGCCACGGAGGGAACATTGGCAGACAAGGGGGCAGATGTTATAGAAAGCGCAGATATGGAATTGGCAAGCAAAGAAATGCACACGGTACCAAGCACGGCAGCCGCGGCAAGACGCTTTCGCAATTTGCAATTTCGCATATGATTTCCTTTCCAGATTGTAACACTTTATTCAAAACAGTTACAATCTGGTTACAGATTATAGCACAAGGACAGCACCTTGTCAACAATTTGGTTACCATAAAATTTTGCAGTTTGCAGGTAATACTGCACAAAAAACCGAGAATTTTATGATTTTTTGTTTTGTCCTGCCGGATTTAGGGAAAAAGCATCCCCCTTTTGACCGAATCAAAGGGGGGATGCCCTGTTATCCTCTTTCCTGCATAACCGCAGGAAAAACAAAAATTGTAACCGAATTTTCTGCCGGTCAGCCCCGCCTCCATGGGCGGTCTGCGTTTTTGCGGCGATGTTTTCGGTTGCAGCAATGCCCGGACCTTTCTCTCGGCAGGCGGGCGTATAGCGCGCTCCTATTTCGTGATGCTCACAAACCGAATGGGCAGAATTTTTTCCAGATCCTGAGGGACAATCTCGATCTGCGTGCCGATCCTGCCGCCGGAAACATAAACGGTTTCCTGTGTCAGGGCGCTTTCGTCCATGAAGGTGGGGAAAACTTTTTTCATGCCCACCGGGGAACAGCCGCCGTGGACATAGCCTGTAAGCCCCAGAAGATCCTTCTGCTTCAGCATTTCAATCTTCTTGACCCCGGCTGTCTGGGCAGCCTTCTTCAGATCCAGCTCCCGATCGGCTGGAAGGCAGAACACATAGTAGCCCTTATTGAGGTCTGTAGTCACCAAAGTTTTAAAAAGCCGTTCCATAGGCTGCCCAAGCCAGGCCGCTACATCGACGGCTGCAATCGGGCCGTCTTCCGGATATTCCCGGACGGTATAGCGGATCTTGCTGCTGTCCAAAATCCGCATTGCATTGGTTTTGGAAGGTTTCTTAGCCATAAAAAATCACTCCTGAGAGATTTCTTTTCATCCAAAATCGGACGGTTCCATAATAATTTTTCCTTCCCCGCTTGTCAACCGGGCAAAAAAGAAAGGTGCAGCCCCGCAGGGACTGCACCCTTTTTCTTTTGCTGGATTTCCGGATCTTACAGATACTTCTTCATCTCTTCGGAAGCAAGGTTGGGATCGTCGGAAATGGTGATGGTGACATTGATATCGTTGGCCTCTGCGAAAGCAGCACACCAAGCCACGAACTCTTCACCGATCTCCCGGTCATTGCCGATGGTCTTGTACAGGTTGTCAATGTACACATTGGTAATATCGAAGTTACCGGCGTGCAGACCGCTCAGGAAGCCCTTGAGCATATCGCTGTTGCCGATGGCGTACTCCTGAGAGTCCACCAAACGAACTCGGTAGTTAACATCATAAGTAAGCTTCTTACCGTACTCGATGCAAACGACATCGCCGTTTACCTGAGACAGAGTCTCATTGATGGAGTCGATCAGCTTTTTGGTCTTGCCGGAGCCCTTGAGGCCCATAATTACATGAATCATCGGATTGTCCTCCTTTGCTTGCCATATCTGGCTCTATGGTCATTCTAACAGCTTATGGCGGATTTTGCAATAGGTATTTTAGGAAAATATAACAGTTTTTTATTACTCTTCGTATCCGGGCTTACCCAGCAATTTAAACATATTGCGCTTGTAAAATTCAACACCGGGCTGGTTAAACGGATTTACACCCAGCATATATGCGGAAACACCGCAGCAAAGTTCCAGGAAATAGAACATTTCGCCGATCTTTTCCTCGTTCAGGTCACCCATGTCCATGGTGATGACAGGCACGCCGCCGTCCACATGGGCAGCAACGGTGCCGAGGAATGCCTGCTCGTCTACGAAGTCCAGCGTCTTGCCGGCCAGATAGTTGAGCCCGTCCAGATTTCTGCAGTCGGAACCGATGACCACCTTCTGCTCGGGAGCATTGAAGCGGATCATGGTCTCGTAGATGTTTCTCTGACCCTGCTGGATCATCTGGCCCAGAGAGTGGAGGTCTGCGGTAAACTCAGCGGCGACAGGGAAAATGCCCTTGCCGTCCTTGCCCTCGGATTCACCGAAGAGCTGCTGCCACCAGCCGCCGAACATACGGAAGCCCGGCTCGTAGGAGACAAAAATCTCGGTGCACTTGCCATGGCGGTACAGGACATTACGGATACCTGCATAAAGCCACACGGGGTTCTCAAAGGAACGCAGACGGTTATAGGATTCCTTGGCCTCGTTGGCACCGGCCATGACCTTGCGGATGTCGATACCGGCAACTGCCATGGGCAGCAGGCCCACGGGGGTCAGCACGGAGAACCGTCCGCCGGCTGCGGGAGGAATGGTGAAAGTTTCCCAGCCTTCCTCCTCGGCCATCTGGCGCAGAGCGCCCTTGACCGGGTCGGTAATGGCATAAATACGCTTCTTGGCCTCTGCGGTGCCGTACTTCCGCTCCAGCATCCAGCGCAGGCCGCGGAATGCAATGGCAGGCTCCGTAGTGGTGCCGGACTTGGAGATGATGGCAACGGAGAAATCCTTACCGTCCAGCAAGCGCTGCAGCTCGTTCCACGCCCGGGTGGAGAGGGTATTGCCGGCAAAGTAGATTTGGGGATCACCCTTGCCCTTGCCGATATTGTGGTTGCAGCCCTGCAGCAGCTCAATGGCTGCCCGGGGTCCCAGATAGCTGCCGCCGATACCGATAACCACGAACACATCGCTCTGCTGGCGAATGCGGGATGCAGCTGTGCGGATGCGGCGCATTTCGTCGGTTTCCTCAGCAGCAGGCAGGTTCACCCAGCCAATATAATCGTTGCCGGCGCCGGTGCCGTCAGTAAGGGTCTGGTGAGCAGCAGCCACTTCCTTTTCGACTGCAAGAAGATCGGGCAGGGACAGTTCGCCCCATACATTAGAAATATCAACCTTAATCATAGCGATAAAAGCCTTCCTTTCATTCAGTTGAATCATTTATCACCCTGTCATTTTACCGCAAAATTCGCAAGAACGCAAGTCTCCCGGCAAAAGATTCACAACTTATCTATAAAAAAATCGCCTGACACAATTCACCGCAAAGCAGGCATCCTCCATGAAGCCGCCACCCGTCCGCACAGGTGTGTTTGAAGTGCGATCACGGCGCATTTCAAAAGGCCACACGCCCATTTGCTGTTTATAATCTATTCCGCAAATCAAGGTTTATGCGGCTGATCCGGCGGCCTCTTACATTTGCAAATCAGCAGACAGGTCAGGCATCCGAATTCCGATGCCTAACCCGGTATTGCTTGCTTACAGGGCGAACTGGACAATGCAGAAGGCTGCATAAATGCAAAGCAGCACGATGCCCTGCCAGCGGGAAAGCTTCCCGCGCGCCAAAGCAGGGATGGTCAGCAATCCCATAACGCCCAGCATCACCGGGATATCCAATACGAAAGAGGCATTGATGCCCGCAATGGTGCTCCCCTGCGGGACAGGGAAGGGTGCCAAAACGGTGGAGATGCCGGAAACCAGAACCAGATTAAATATATTGGCGCCAATGACATTGCCCAGAGACAGAGAGCCGTGACCCTTTGCAAGAGAGGTAATTGCGGTAACCAGCTCGGGAAGAGAAGTTCCCAGTGCCACAACGGTAAGGCCGATGACGGAATCGGGAACCCCCAGCCCCTTTGCAATGATGGTGCCGTTGTCCACCAGCAGCTTAGCGCCTACCGCGATGAAAGCAGCCCCCGCCACCAGCAGCAGAAGCTCCTTTCCCAGACTTCTGTCAGGCGTCTGCCCCTGCTCCCCGGCTCCTGCAGGGTTCTTGAAGCCCTGACGGATGGTGACAACTATGTAGACCACAAAAATGGACAGCAGGATCACACCCACGGTACGGCTGAAGAAGCCGGTAGTATAGGCGGTGATGCAGTACACGGCAGCGGCAATAAAAAAGAAGATTACCGGGGTTGTGAGGGCTTTCCGGTCGATTTTTCCCGGGCGCACAGCCACAGTAACTGCGGCAACGAGAGCGGTATTGCAGATAATGGAACCCAAAGCATTGCCGTAGGCAATGCCGCCCACGCCGTTAACGGCAGAGGTAGCCGAAACCATGACCTCCGGCAATGTGGTGCCCACGGAAACCACTGTAGCGCCTACGATGATTTCGGGAATGTGGAACCGCCGGGCGATGCCGGTAGAACCGTCAACAAACCAGTCGCCGCCCTTGATGAGCAGTATCAGTCCCACAACAAACAGAAGTACCGCTTGAAGCATTTGCATAATGAAAAGACTCCCTTTTTATTTTAGTGTGCCGTAAAAGAAAAAATCCGCCACAGCTCTGGGCCGTGCACGGATCAAACATTGACAGGGGCTCTGTGTACAGCCGGGCCGTTACACATATTTTATGCAGGCAAAGGGGCTGATTATCCCCTTTCTCCCGGGATTTATGCCCACATGATACCATAGCCCCGGTGCAAAGTCAATTCATTCTCAGGAAATCCTGCTTCTGTTCCGGCTGGGTCTTGACATTTTACCGCACAGGCTGTAGGATATCTGTAACTTCATAAGACAGTTCGTAACCATCCTGTCGGTAAACAAAACTAGGGCTTTGGGATGGGCGCATTTTGCGTCCATTTTTCGTTTTGGGCGCAGGATGTCTGCGCCTGATTTTTTTATTTTAAGGAGACTTCACAATGCGAAAAAATATCCGTCTGCTGACCCACGGGGCACTGATTGCCGCCATGTATGTAGCACTGACTTACCTGCAGAACTTCCTGTTTCCCGACTCCGCCTCCATGGCTATTCAGTTCCGTGTGTCTGAGGCGCTGTGCATTCTGGCATTTTTCACCCCGGCAGCCATTCCGGGACTGGCCATCGGCTGTCTGCTGTTCAATATTTCCTATCAGTTTGCCCTGCCGCTGGATTTTATCATCGGCACTGCCGCATCCGCCGGTGCCGCCGGATCCATGTGGGCCCTGCGTAATGTGAAAATAATGGGTCTGCCCCTGCCGGGTCTTTTGATGCCCGCTCTCTGGAACGCCCCTCTGGTAGGCTGGGAGCTTTCCGTTTATATCGGCGGTGCCTTCTGGCTCAATGCCCTGTATGTCGCCATCGGCGAGGCGGCTGTTCTGCTGATTCTGGGCTCGCTGCTCTATTTTGTCATGGAGCGCAGGGGTATTGCAAAGCGGCTGTTTTCCTGAAAAAATCCGAAAAGATGGGGGCGCAAACGCGCTCCCTTTCGATATTTTTATCCCCATTTGGCACATTTCACAGGAAACTGTCAGTTTTTGCCTGTGAAAGTCTATCTTCACTATAATTGACGGCAGAATTATCTTCATGCTATAATAAGCCTGTAATCAAAAGCGTCCTTAGGCCTGACGGATCAGTGGAGCACCACAGTGGCTTAAGGAATGCGCTGTAACGCCGTCCGTCTGGGCACACTTTCCCTTTGGATGGGGTAAGTGTGTCTTTTTTTATTTAAAAAATGGAGGGTCTTTCATTGAAAAAAGTAGCTATCATCATGGGCAGCGACAGTGATCTGCCCGTCGTTCGCAAGGCTGAAAGCACACTGGCTTCCTTTGGTGTACCCTGCGAAATGCACATTTTTTCTGCACACAGAACCCCGGTGCAGGCCCGTGAGTTTGCACTCAGCGCACGTCAGGCGGGTTTCGGTGTCATCATTGCAGCTGCCGGTATGGCGGCTCATCTGGCAGGCGCTATTGCTGCCAACACAACTCTGCCGGTGATCGGCATTCCCATGAAATCTTCTGCATTTACAAACGGCATTGATGCCCTTCTGTCCACCGTACAGATGCCTTCCGGTATTCCGGTTGCCACCGTCGCTGTGGACGGGGCCGTCAATGCCGCTTTGCTTTCTGTGGAGATTCTTGCGGTCACCGATGAAGCGCTGGCCGAAAAGCTGGAAAAGAAACGGCAGGAAGATGCCGAAAAGGTGCTGGCAAAGGATGCCGCCCTGCAAACCCTTTAAAACAGTCCACCCAACACATGATCAGAAAGAGGTTACAGTTTATGGAAAATTTGCAGCTTGTTTACACCGGAAAGACCAAAAATGTCTACGCTCTGCCCAACGGCAACTACCTTCTCAAGTTCAAGGACGACTGCACCGGCAAGGACGGTGTATTTGATCCCGGCGAGAACGCAGTGGGCCTCACCATTGACGGCATCGGCCATGTGAATCTCAAAATGAGCATCCATTTCTTTGAAAAGATCAACGCTGCCGGAATCACCACCCACTTTGTAAGTGCCGACCTCGATAACACCACCATGGAAGTAAAGCCCGCCAAGACTTTCGGCAAGGGTCTGGAGGTCATCTGCCGCTACAAAGCAGTCGGTTCCTTCTTCCGCCGCTACTCCGATTACATTGAAGAGGGTGCCGATCTCCCCGCCTATGTGGAGACGACCTTCAAGAACGACGAAAAGGGCGATCCTCTGGTCACCAAGGACGGTCTCGTCGATCTGGGCGTTATGTCCGCAGAACAGTACGACGAGCTCAAGGCCATGACCCAGTCCATCACCCGGATCGTTGCTGACGACCTCAAGGAAAAGGGTCTGGAGCTTTACGACATCAAGTTTGAGTTTGGCTACGATCCTAGCGGCAATGTAATGCTGATCGACGAGATCTCCTCCGGCAATATGCGCTGCTACAAAGACGGCGCTTATGTGGATCCGCTGACCCTCAATCGTCTTTTCTTTGCATAAAAACCCAAAGCGAAAGGAGGCTTAGACTATGGGCGGTTTTTTCGGAGCCATCACCCACAAAGACTGCGTATTTGATGTATTCTTCGGCGCAGACTATCATTCCCATCTGGGCTCCCGCCGGGGCGGCATGGCCTTCTACGACGAGGAGCGGGGCTTTCAGCGCCAGATCCATAACATTGAAAACACCCCTTTCCGCACAAAATTTGAAGCGGATTTGGGAAAATTCCGGGGATGCGCCGGCATTGGCTGCATTTCCGACACCGATCCCCAGCCTCTTTTGGTTCGTTCCCATCTGGGAATGTTCGCCATCACCACCATCGGCATCATCCGCAACGCTGAGACGCTGGTGGAGCAGACCTTCTCCGGCCCCGGCCATCAGTTTATGGCCATGTCCTCCGGCGAAGTGAACCCCACCGAGCTTACCGCCGCACTCATTAACCAATGCGGCGATTTGGTGTCCGGCATCCGCCACGCTCAGGATGTGATCGACGGCTCCTGCACCATGCTTCTGCTGCAAAAGGATGCCATCATTGCCGCCCGGGACAAGGTCGGCCGCCTCCCGGTGCTGGTAGGCAAAAGTGAAAACGGATGCTGCGTATCCTTTGAATCCTTTGCTTATCAGAAGCTGGGATACGAAGATTACTACGAGCTGGGCCCCGGCGAAATCGTTCGAATCACCCGGGACGGCGTGGAGCAGCTGGCGGCGCCCGGAGAAAAGCGCCGGATCTGCGCATTCCTCTGGTCCTACTACGGCTACCCCAATTCCACCTACGAGGGGCGGAATGTGGAAATCATGCGCTGCCGCAACGGCGAGATCATGGCCCGGGAAGAAGAAAAAACGGGCTGTCTGCCGGATGTGGACTATGTGGCAGGTGTGCCGGATTCTGGCGTGCCCCATGCCATCGGCTATGCCAATTACAGTCACAAGCCCTTCGCCCGTCCTTTCGTAAAATACACCCCCACCTGGTCCCGTTCCTTCACCCCTGCCAATCAGACGGTGCGGAATCTGGTGGCTGAAATGAAGCAGATTCCGGTTGCAGAGCTGATTGACGGGAAAAAGCTGCTGTTTGTGGACGATTCCATCGTCCGCGGCACACAGCTGCGGGAAACCGTGGATTTTCTCTATCACTGCGGTGCCAAGGAAGTGCATATGCGCTCCGCCTGCCCTCCCATAATGTACGCCTGCAAATACCTGAATTTCTCCCGGAGCAATTCCGACATGGAGCTTCTCTGCCGTCGGGTCATCGACGAGCTGGAGGGCGACGAGGGGCAGAAGCATTTGGACGAATATTCCGACAGCGCCACCTGCCGCGGGCAGTGTATGCGCAAGGCCATCTGCAAGCAAATGGGCTTTGATTCTCTGGAATATCAGTCCCTCGACGGACTTTTGGAAGCAATCGGGCTGGATCCCGATACGGTCTGCACCTACTGCTGGACCGGCAAAGAATAACTATTTTGTGAAAAGGAGCTTTATCATGGATCACAAAAACTCCCAGTCTGCCAGTTACGCTGCTGCCGGTGTGGACATCACCGCCGGCTATAAATCCGTGGAGCTGATGAAAAAGCACATTGCCCGCACCCGCAACGAAGGATGTCTCGACGATGTAGGCGGCTTCGGCGGATGCTTCGGTCTGAACCTTGCGGGCATGGAAGAGCCCGTGCTGGTATCCGGCACCGACGGTGTCGGCACCAAGCTGAAAATCGCCATGCTGATGGACAAGCACGACACCATCGGCATCGACTGTGTCGCCATGTGCGTCAACGATGTTATCTGCTGCGGCGCAAAGCCTCTTTTCTTTCTGGACTATATCGCCTGCGGCAAAAATGTGCCGGAGAAGATTGCCCAGATCGTTGCCGGCGTGGCAGAGGGCTGTGTACAGTCCGGCAGCGCCCTCATCGGCGGTGAGACTGCAGAGCATCCCGGTATGATGGCCGAGGATGACTACGATCTGGCAGGTTTCAGCGTCGGCATGGTGGACAAGAAGAAAATCATTGACAATACCGCCACACGCCCCGGAGATACGGTGATCGCACTGGCATCCTCCGGCGTGCATTCCAACGGCTTCAGCCTAGTGCGGAAGGTCTTTGACGTGGAGCACAACCCCGAGCTTATGATTCCCCGTGCAGATTTGGGCGGAAAGTCTCTGGGTGAAGCCCTGCTGACCCCCACCAAAATCTATGTCAAATCCGTGCTGGCTCTGCTGGAAAAGGTCCATGTCCGGGGCATTTCCCACATTACCGGCGGCGGCTTCTACGAAAATGTTCCCCGCTGCATCCCAGACGGTCTTTGCGCCAGAATTGACGAAAGCGCCATTCAGATACTTCCTATTTTCCGTCTGATCCAGGAAACCGGAAACATTCCCATGCGGGATATGTTCAACACCTTTAACATGGGCGTGGGCATGGTGATCGTGGTTCCCGAGGCAGAAGTCAAGGAAGCGCTGGCAATTCTCACCGACTGCGGAGAGGATGCCTATGTCATCGGCACCATTACCGAAGGCAGTGAAAAGGTGGTTCTGGCATGAAAATGCAGATAGCCGTTCTGGTCAGCGGCGGCGGCACCAACCTGCAGGCGCTTATCGATGCGCAGGGAAACACCCTCACCAGCGGTGAAATTGCCGTAGTGATTTCCGGAAATCCCAACGCCTATGCCCTGCAAAGAGCGCAAAATGCCCATATCGCCACGGAAATTGTGGAGAAAAAGCGCTGCGGCTCTCAGGAAGCCTTTGAAGCGGCTATCGAAGCCGTTCTGTGCCGCTACAAAATCGATGTGATCGTGCTGGCAGGATTTATGACAATCCTTTCCGAAAATTTCACGAAAAAGCATCCCGGGCGCATTCTGAATATCCACCCCTCTCTGATTCCCAGCTTCTGCGGCGAAGGATTTTACGGTCTGCGGGTCCACGAAGCCGCTTTGCGCCGCGGCGTGAAGGTTACCGGCGCCACCGTTCATTTTGTAAATGAGATTCCCGACGGCGGACAGATCATTGCCCAGAAGGCAGTGGATGTCCTCCCCGGAGACACCCCCGAATCGCTGCAAAAACGGGTCATGGAGCAGGCAGAATGGATTCTTTTGCCCCAGGCCACAGAGGCGGTCTGCGCCGCTTTACAGGAGGAAACGCTATGAACATCTATGAAATTCCGTCCGCCCATCAGATTCTCCGGGGCAACCGTTACCCCGGCAGAGGCATCATCATCGGCAAGACCCCGGACGGGGAAAATGCCGCTGTATGCTACTTTATCATGGGCCGCAGTGCCAACAGCCGCAACCGGATTTTTGCACAGGAAGGCGACTGCGTCTACACCCGTACCTTTGACATTTCCAAGGTGGAAGACCCCAGCCTCATTATCTACGCCGCTCTGCGTTCCTTTGAAAATCAGCTGATCGTCACCAACGGTGACCAGACGGATACCGTCTACGATGCTCTTTCCGCCGGAAAGAGCTTTGAAGATGCCCTTGCACAGCGGGAATTCGAGCCGGACGCCCCCAATTTCACCCCTCGGATCAGCGGTCTTTTGACCTTTGAAAACGGTGATTTTTCCTACAAAATGAGCATTCTCAAATCCGGCGACCCGGAAGGATGCTTCTGCAATCGGTTCTTCTATTACTACACTGCGCAGCCGGGTCTGGGCCATTTTCTCCACACCTATGACTGCGACGGAAGCCCCATTCCTCCCTTCCAGGGAGAGCCGGAGCGGATCGCCATTGACGATAACATCGACAGCATGACCGAAAATCTCTGGCAGAGCCTCGACAGTGAAAACAAGATCTCTCTGTATGTGCGTTATGTAAACTTAAAATCCGGTGAAATTACCAATCGGATGAAAAATAAAAACAACTAAAACAATCTGCGTCTTGCATGGGAGGGTTTCAACATGAACGAATTTGAACTGAAATACGGCTGCAATCCCAATCAGAAGCCTGCAAAAATCTTTATGGCAGACGGAAGCGAGCTGCCCATCACCATCGAAAACGGCCGCCCCGGCTACATCAATTTTCTGGATGCCCTGAACAGCTGGCAGCTGGTAAAGGAGCTGAAAGAGGCCACGGGACTGTGCGCCGCTGCTTCTTTTAAGCATGTTTCCCCCACCTCCGCCTCCGTGGGACGGGTGCTGCCCCCGGAGCTTAAGAAAGCCTGCTTCGTAGAGGACATTCCGGGTCTGGACGATTCTCCTCTGGCCTGTGCCTACGCAAGAGCCAGAGGCACTGACCGCATGAGCTCCTTCGGAGACTGGGTTGCCCTGTCCGATGTCTGCGATGAAACCACCGCCCGGCTCATTGCCCGTGAGGTTTCCGACGGCGTGATCGCTCCCGGCTATGATGCCAAGGCACTGGAAATTCTCAAGACCAAGCGCAAGGGTAACTACAACATCGTCACCATTGACCCCGACTATGTCCCCGAGGAAACCGAATGCAAGCAGGTTTACGGCATCACCTTCCGGCAGGGCAGAAATTCCGTGAAAATTGATGCATCCCTGCTGCAAAATGTGGTGACCGAGAATAAAGAACTTCCGGAAAGCGCCAAGCTGGATCTGGTCGTGGCCCTCATCACCCTGAAATACACCCAGTCCAATTCCGTCTGCTACGCCTATGACGGTCAGGCCATCGGTGTGGGCGCAGGACAGCAGTCCCGCATCCACTGCACCCGGCTGGCAGGCTCCAAGGCTGACACCTGGTTCCTGCGTCAGCATCCTCTGACTCTGGCCCTTCCCTTCCGGGAAGACATTGCCCGCCCGGTTCGTGACAATGTAATCGACGGCTACATCAACGGCAACGAGGAGGATGTCTGCGCCGAGGGCATCTGGCAGAAGTATTTCACCTGCCGCCCCCAGTACCTCACCGCCGAAGAAAAGCGCAGCTGGCTGTCTCAGCGCTCCGGCGTGAGCCTTGGCTCCGATGCCTTCTTCCCCTTCCCCGACAACATCCAGAGAGCCTGTGCCTCCGGTGTTTCCTACATCGCTCAGCCCGGCGGCTCCCTGCGGGACAATCTGGTGATTGACGAGTGCAACGCCCGCAATGCCGTCATGGCCTTCACGGGTCTGCGGCTGTTCCACCACTAAGGAGGATTTCATGAAAATTCTGGTTGTGGGCAGCGGCGGAAGAGAACACGCCATCATCAAAGCCCTGAAGAAAAATCCGCAGGCGGAAACTATCTATGCCCTTCCCGGAAACGGCGGCATGGCCGGTGATGCCGTCTGTGTTGATATCGCAGCCACGGATCTTGACGGAATCGTTCAGTTTGCCGTGGAGCAGAAAATCGACTACGCCGTTGTAACGCCGGACGATCCGCTGGTTCTGGGCTGTGTAGACCGGCTGAACGAAGCCGGAATCCCCTGCTTCGGCCCCAATGCCAACGCCGCCTTGATTGAAGGCAGCAAGGCCTTTGCCAAGGAACTTATGCACAAATACGGCATTCCCACCGCCGCCTGCGAGATTTTCACAAATCTGGCAGATGCGCTTTCCTATCTGGACACCGCGCCCCTGCCTGCGGTCATCAAGGCCGACGGTCTTGCGCTGGGAAAAGGTGTTATCATCGCCGCCACCCGTCAGGAGGCCAAAGATGCCGTCCGGGATATGATGGAAAACGCCAAATTCGGTGCCAGCGGCAAAACCGTGGTGATTGAGGAATTTCTCACCGGCCCGGAGGTCTCCGTGCTGGCCTTCACCGACGGCAAAACGCTGAAGCCTATGGTTTCTTCCATGGATCACAAGCGCATCGGGGACGGCGACACCGGTCTCAACACCGGCGGCATGGGTGCCATTGCCCCCAATCCCTACTACACGGAGGAGATTGCCCGGCGGTGCATGGATGAAATTTTTCTTCCCACCATGGCGGCTATGAATGCCGAGGGCCGCACCTTCCGGGGATGCCTCTACTTCGGTCTGATGCTCACCCCCGACGGCCCCAAGGTCATCGAATATAACTGCCGTTTCGGCGATCCCGAAACCCAGGCGGTGCTTCCCCTGCTGAAAAGCGACCTGCTGACAGTGATGCAGGCCGTCACGCAGGAGCGTCTGGCTCAGGTCAGCGTGGAATTTTCCAAGGAATATTCCTGCTGTGTGGTCACAGCCTCTCAGGGCTACCCCACCGCCTACCAGAAGGGCTTCCCCATCACCATGACAGAGGAGGCCGCCGCCCATACCTATGTGGCAGGTGCCAAGCTGGCAGACGGCCGGCTTGTGACCGCCGGCGGGCGGGTCACCGGCACCACTGCCGTGGCAGGCACTCTGGATGATGCCATCAAAGAGGCCTACCGCCTTGCTGAGGGCGTTCAATTCCAAAATGCCTATCGCAGAAGTGATATCGGTCAGCGCGGTCTGGCCGCTTGCAAATAAGGAGGATATTCCATGGTTTATCGTGTATATGTTGAGAAAAAGCCCTCCGAGGCTCACGAAGCCGCTGCTCTCAGAGAGGAAATCCGGGAGTTTTTGCAGATCCGTGGTCTGCGTGATGTGCGGATTCTCAATCGCTACGATGTGGAGGGCATCGATGAAGCCCTGTTCCGCTACGCCGTAAACACGGTTTTTTCCGAGCCTCAGCTGGATACCGTCACCTATGAAGCCCCTCAGGGGCAGGTGGTTTTTGCCGCCGAACCTCTGCCCGGTCAGTTTGACCAGCGGGCAGATTCCGCCGCTCAGTGTATCCAGATCCTTTCTCAGGCAAAGCGCCCCACTGTGCGCACAGCCAAAGTTTATGTGCTCTCGGGCGATCTTTCCGAGGAGGACATCCGCACCATCCGCCACCATGTCATTAACCCCGTGGAGGCCCGGGAAGCATCCCTTGATATGCCCGAAAAGCTGGATGCCGCCGTCACCGCCCCTGAAAGTGTGGAAACCGTAAAGGATTTTCTGGAGCTGGACAGCGACGGACTTTCTGCGCTTCTTTCGAAGCTGGGCCTTGCCATGGATCTGGAGGATCTTCTGTTCTGCCAGAACTATTTCCGCAAGGAGGGCAGAGCCCCTACCATGACGGAGATCCGCATCATCGATACCTACTGGTCGGATCACTGCCGCCACACCACCTTCCTCACCACCATCGATTCCGTTCGCTTTGAAGATCCCCTTCTGCAAAGCGCTTACGACGAATATCTGGCCACCCGTGCCTCTCTGGGCCGCACCAAGCCCATTAACCTCATGGACATCGGCACTCTGGCAGGAAAATATCTTCACAAAGCAGGATATCTCGACAAGCTGGACGAGTCCGAAGAAATCAACGCCTGCACCGTCCGCATGAGCGTCACCGTTGACGGCAAGGAGGAGCCGTGGCTTCTGCTGTTCAAGAATGAAACCCACAACCATCCCACGGAGATTGAGCCCTTCGGCGGTGCCGCCACCTGCATCGGCGGTGCTATCCGGGATCCGCTGGCAAGCCGTGCCTATGTCTACGCCGCCATGCGTGTCACCGGTGCCGCTGATCCCTTAAAGAGTGTTTCCGAGACTCTGCCCGGCAAGCTCCCCCAGCGCAAGATCGTCACCACCGCCGCCAACGGCTATTCCTCCTACGGCAACCAGATCGGCCTTGCCACCGGCATGGTAGATGAAATCTACCACCCGGGCTATGCCGCCAAGCGTATGGAAATCGGTGCCGTAATAGCCGCCGTTCCCGAAAAGAATGTCCGCAGAGAACGCCCCGCTCCCGGGGATCTGGTCATCCTGCTGGGCGGACGCACCGGTCGGGACGGATGCGGCGGTGCCACCGGCTCCTCCAAGAGCCACACGGCTTCTTCTCTGGAGACCTGCGGCGCAGAAGTGCAGAAGGGCAATGCCCCTGAGGAGCGGAAGCTCCAGCGGATGCTTCGCAATCCCGAGGCCTCCCGGATGATCAAGCGCTGCAACGATTTCGGCGCCGGCGGCGTGTCCGTCGCCATCGGTGAGCTGGCAGACGGTCTTACCATCGATCTCAACAAGGTTCCCAAGAAGTACGAGGGACTTTCCGGCACGGAACTGGCTATTTCCGAATCTCAGGAGCGGATGGCCGTGGTGGTCGAGCGGGAAAACGCAGAGCGTTTTCTGGAGCTTGCCGCCGCAGAAAATCTGGAGGCCACGGTAGTGGCTGAGGTCACCGAGAACCCCCGTCTCAGAATGAACTGGAACGGTCAGCAGATCTGCGACATCAGCCGGGAATTTTTGGATTCCAACGGCGCCGAAAAGCATATCACCGTAGAAATCGCCCCGCCCAAGCCTTACGCCCCGGAAATTTCCGGCGGATTTGCGGAAAACATGGAGCGCATCGCCTCCGATCTCAATACCTGCTCCAAGCGTGGCCTTTCCGAGCGGTTTGATTCCACCATCGGTGCCGGAACGGTACTGATGCCCTTCGGCGGCAAATTCCAGCAGACCCCCATTCAGGCCATGGTTCACAAAGTGAGCCTGCCCGCCGGACATACCGATGACTGCTCTGTGATGAGCTGGGGCTACAATCCCTTTATCAGTGAAAAGAGCCCCTTCCACGGGGCATATCTGGCAGTGGTGGAGTCCGCCGCCAAGCTGATCGCCGCCGGCGCATCCTTCCAGGATGTATATCTCACCTTCCAGGAGTATTTCCTCCGGGTTGCCAGAGACCCCAAGCGCTGGGGGCAGCCCATGGCAGCATTGCTGGGCGCTTTCAAGGCGCAGATGGATCTGAAGATCGCCGCCATCGGCGGCAAGGATTCCATGTCCGGCAGTTTTGAGCAGCTGGATGTGCCGCCCACGCTGGTTTCCTTCGCCGTTACCACCGAAAAGCTGGATCATATCGTTTCCAACGAGTTTAAGGCCGCCGGTCACAAGGTATACCTGCTGGCACCGGAGTATGACGAAAACGGTCTGCCCGTTCCCGCATCCCTCTTAAAGCTCTTTGACACCGTCACTGCCATGCTCCGCAGCGGCAAGGCTGTCTCCGCCTACACTTTGGGCATGGGCGGAGCCGGTGAAGCCGTTATGAAAATGGCCTTCGGCAACGGTCTGGGCTTCCGCTTCCGGGACGGCATTTCCATGGAGCAGCTCTTCGGCTGGGGCTACGGCAGCTTCCTGCTGGAGCTTTCCGAAGGCGACTGTGATGCAACAGAGCTCGGCATTACCACCGATGACGGAGCATTCTCCATGGGAGATACCTGCATCAGCGCCGAAAAGCTGCTGCATCTGTACGAAAACAAGCTGGAAAGCGTATTCCCCTGCAACATTGCCGATGCCGATATTCCTCTGGAAACCGTTTCCTCCCCGGCATTGCCCCGGGTGGCGCCTGCCGTAAAGGTAGCAAAGCCCAGGGTTTTGATTCCTGTGTTCCCCGGCACCAACTGTGAGTATGACTCCGCACGGGCGGTAGCCGATGCCGGCGCAGAGCCTGAAATTTTCGTGGTGAAAAACCTCACCGCCGATGCGGTCAGCCGCAGCGTGGAGGAATTTGCCAGAAAGGTAGCCGATTCTCAGATAGTCTTTATTCCCGGCGGATTCTCCGGCGGCGACGAGCCGGACGGCTCCGGCAAATTCATCACAGCCTTCTTCCGCAATGCCGCCGTCAAGGAGGAAGTGACCCGCCTGCTGGAAAACCGGGACGGTCTGATGCTGGGCATCTGCAACGGCTTCCAGGCACTGATCAAGCTGGGTCTGGTGCCCTACGGCAAGATCATGGACACGGATGAGACCTTTCCCACTCTGGCGCACAACTGCATCGGCCGTCACCAGAGCCGGATCGTCAGAACCCGGGTGGCCTCCAACCGCTCCCCGTGGCTGGCAAAGACGCAGGTGGGCGATGTATACAATGTGGCAATTTCCCACGGCGAGGGTCGCTTCTTTGCCGACGAGGCGCTGGCCCGCCGCCTGATCGAAAACGGTCAGGTCGCCACCCAGTATGTAGATCTCTCCGGCAATGCCACCGCCGATGTTCGCTTCAATCCCAACGGCTCCCTCTTCGCCATTGAGGGTATTACCTCCCCCGACGGCAGAGTGCTGGGCAAAATGGGCCACAGCGAGCGCTGGAATCAGGGTCTTTACAAAAATGTCCCCGGCTGCTACGAGATGAAGCTCTTCGAGTCTGCTGTGGAATACTTCCGCTGATAATTTTCAGGGCGTGCCGCAAAAGCGGCACGCCCTCACTTTATTTTGTGATGCAAACAGAACTACTGCAAAAGCGCCCGAACCAAAGTCCGGGCGCTTCTCATTTTTTCAGATTCCGAAAAATTCACGGATGGTATTGCAGTAAAGCTCCGGTTCCAGCGCAATGCATTCTGCGTGCTTCGCCTCCGGTATCTCCAGCAGCCGTTTCAGCGAGCCGCAGGCCTCGTAAAGCTCCCGGGCCATGTAGGGCGGCACCTTTGTGTCCTTGCCGCCGTGAACAAAGAGAATGGGCACATTGGTTTTTTTCACCTGTTCCATGGGGCTGTACCGGTGGAAATCAAAGCCTGCACGCATTTTGCAAATGGATTCACACTGCTCAAGGAAGGGATGCACCGGCAGGTGAGCGGTGTGCGGCAGCTGATAGGACAGAACATCCCATGCACTGGTATATCCGCAGTCCGCCACAATTCCCCGAACCTGACCGGGAAGGTCATCCTCTCCGGAGGCAGCCAATACAGTGGCAGCGCCCATGCTGACGCCGTGCATCCGAATCTGGATTTTTTCTCCAAACCGCCCCACCAGATATTTTGCCCAGTCCACGCAGTCCAGCCGATCCAGCACACCAAAACCTATGTATTTGCCCTCACTGGGGCCATGCGCCCGGTTATCCGGCAGGAGTATGCCATACCCCAAAGAGCGGTAAAATGCAAAATAAGGGGCGTATTCCCGCCGTGCATATGCATGGTAACCATGGATGCCCAGCATGAATTTTCCGTTTTCCTCCGGTGCCGGGTAATAATAGGCATGGAGCTTCAGCCCGTCCCGGGAAGTGATGTACACATCCTCACATTCCGCCTGCTTCATCAGCGCAAAGCCTTTCCGGACTGCCCGATAGTATGGCGTATCCCGCTCAAGATTACGGGTTTCCTGATTGCGTTTGGGCCTATAAAAAAGATAGTGAAATGTGTAATCGGAAATTGCCGCTATTGCCAGCACAATCACCAGTATCACTGCTAATAAAATCCATCCCCCCACGGGAATCACCTCCGTATGTCTTTTCATTTTCATTAGGATACCACAGAAATATGAATAAATCTTCTGTTTTTGGCAAAATCGTGCATTTTCCAATGTGGCTTCCTGCCGGGAAAAGACTGCGGCATGTGCCGCAGTCTTTTAATCTTCCATCTGTTTTCCAAGGAAAGCAGCCGCCGTCTGCGCCAGTCTGAGATCTGATTCTTCCATCGGGCCGCCGTTTGCTTCCATCAGGAAAAGGACGCCTCCCATGAGATCTCCCTGACAAAGGATCGGTGTCGCTACCCCAAGGCTGTACTTTTCCGTTTCCTCTACCGCCGGGACTTTGGGGCTGCCCTCCTCAAAGCGGTAGTGGAGCCGCTGTTCCATCAGCTTGTTAAGGGCATCCGAGTTGGTTTTATCCATCAGCTCCCGCTTGGGTACACCGCTGACGGCAATCACCGCATCCCGATCCGACACCGCCACGATCCTGCCGGTAGTCTCACTGATGGCATCACATATCTGCGCAGCAAATTCCTGAAGATCTCCCATGGGAGAATACTTTCTGAAAATCACACCGCCGTCCTTTTCCGTATAGATTTCCAGCGGGTCACCTTCCCGAATACGCAAAGTGCGGCGGATCTCTTTGGGGATCACAATACGCCCCAAATCGTCCACTCTGCGGACAATACCAGTTGCTTTCATATCTTTTTCTTCCTTTCTATGAAGATTGCCAGCTTTTGTCTGTCCCTGCTATTGTTTACAGGAAATAGGAAATTATGCGACAAAAAATCACCGTTCCCTTTCCCGGCAAAAAGAAAGCCGCATTTTCTATTTGCCAAACGCCGGTGACTTTGCTATAATATGATATTGCCAATGAATACACCAAAGCAAAGGAGACCGCTATGTTTCATATATTTGGATGTCCCATGCATGTGGGCGTAGGCGTTAAGGGTCTTATCCACAGCCTTAACTACCTGAATGATTACTGCAAAGATTTTGATATTTCCATTTTTCCGGAAGTGATTCTGCCGGAAGAAAATCTTCCCAATCTGAAAAATTTGAACAGTGTTGTGGCGACCTGTGAAAAAATCGCCGCTGAAACCCGGAAGGTCTTCGAAAACGGCGAGACACCTCTCTTTATTGCCGGAGATCACAGCTCCGCTCTGGGTACCGTTTCCGCCGTCAGCTCCTATTTTGAGGATGAAGTGGGCCTCATCTGGGTGGATGCCCATCCCGACATCAACACCGACAAAACCACCGTCACCGGCAACATCCACGGTATGCCCGTGGCCGCTCTGCTGGGCATGGGGGAGCCTTCTCTTACCAGGGTTGCTTCCGACAAGGTGAAAATCAAGCCGGAAAATGTGGTGATGCTAGGTCTGCGGGACATTGACCCCCCGGAGCGTGAGATCCTCAGGGAGCAGGGTATTATGTACTTCACCTATGAAACCATCGCCCGGAGAGGCATTCACGCCTGTCTGGAAGAAAGCATTGCCCATCTGAAGCATCTGAAGCATGTACATATCAGCTTCGACATTGATGTCATGGACCCCCAGCTGATTCCCGGCGTATCCGTCCCCGTTCCCTCCGGATTCCATGAGGGCGAGGCTTTTTATGTGATGAACGAGCTGATGGAGCATCTGCCTGTTTGCTCCTGCGACATTGTGGAATACAACGCAGAGCTGGATCACGAGGACAAGACTGCCCGGTTCGCGCAGGATCTTGCCAATCTGATTTTGTCCCACGACAAATAAAACATACCT
This sequence comes from Oscillospiraceae bacterium, assembly GCA_020025545.1. Taxonomy (GTDB): domain Bacteria; phylum Bacillota; class Clostridia; order Oscillospirales; family Oscillospiraceae; genus Faecousia. Next base: position 43,000 of record JAHHRX010000005.1, read on the forward strand.
AAAAACGCAAAAAATCCGGCAGACAGCAGGTTCTTCCCGCTTTCTGCCGGATTTTTCTTTTGGTTACACGCCCACGGTACATTCGTGGGTTTTGTCATATATGTTCAGATATTTCTGCACATAGTCCACATCCGAGGGGCAGTCAATATATTCCGAGCCGTATTTCTGCCGGGTTTCCCTGCCCTTTCCGGTAATGAGAAAAATGGTTTTTCCCCGGGCATTTTCCATGGCCGTGCGGATGGCTTCGCCTCTGTCCTCGATCATTTCAAAGGGGCAGGCCTGCGCCTGCACATACTGGGCAATATCTCTGGAAATATCCTCCACAGGCTCCGCGCCGGGGTCTTCCGCCGTGAGATACACCATTTGGGCATATTGTCCGGCGATGGTTCCCAAGTCACGGCGTCGGATCAGTGCCTTCTTGCCGGGACAGCCGAAAATTGCCACGATCTGATAATCCGGGTACTCCTCCCGCATGGAGGAATACAGCTTCTCAAAGCTGAGCTTGTTGTGGGCATAGTCCACAATGGCGATCCGCTGGCGATCCTCACTGGCGTAAAGCTCCATCCGTCCGCTGGATCTGGCACGCTGCAGTCCCGACCGGATAAAGCCCACGGGGATTCCCAGCTTCACCGCCGCCGCTATGACGCCCAGCGCATTTTCCACATTGAAAAGTCCCGGCATGGTGAGGATGAATTCCTCGTCAAATTCCCGGCATCGGACGGAAAATCTCGTTTCATTTCCCGCTTTTCGGATATTATAACCATAAAAATCCGCTTGCGGATTCTTTGTACTGAAGGTGAGCACCTCTTCCGCCGCCTGCGCCTCTCTGAGGATTCTTTCAATCTGATCTGCGTCCAGATTGACCACTGCGGTTTTTGTCTTTTGGAACATGCGCATTTTGGAAGAGAGGTAATCTTCAAAATCGGCATGTTCAATGGGACTGATATGATCTTCTGAGATATTGAGGAAGATGCCCACATCAAATTTCATGCCGTCCACCCGGTGATATTTCAGGGCCTGAGAAGATACCTCCATCTGGGCAAATTCCAGACCGCTGTCCACGGCATTTCTCAGGTGCTGCTGAAGCTCCACGGCCTCCGGGGTGGTAATGTGGGACTCCACCGTGGTTTTTCCGTCGTAAATGTCAATGGAGGAAATCACGGCGCTGTCTTTCTTCCCCAGAGATGCCAGATAGTCGTCAGCCACCGCCTTCATGTAGTAGACGGAGGTGGATTTTCCCTTGGTACCGCCCACGCCCACAAGGGTCAGATCCTCCCATGGGCGGTTATAAAACAGATTTGCAAGAACAGCCATGGCCTTGCGGATATCCGTTACCAGCAGGCAGGCCGCCGGAGAATCGGTTTCGTATGCGGTTTCGCTCACATAGCACACTGCACCTGCCCGGACAGACTGGGTCAGATACTCCGCCCGGAAGGCGGCGCCCTTGCAGATGAACATGGTATCCTGTCTTACTTCTCTTGAGTCATAAGTAAGCGTGGTGATGACCTTGTCCCCCTGTCCGTTGGGGGCATATTCCTTTAACATTCCTCTTTTTTTCAGTTCCTCTGCATAGAAACTGATGGAATAAAATTTCATTTCTGCCATTGTTTACTCCTGCTCTATATATATTCCGCTCCGGAACGAATAATGGATTCCTTCACCAGCACATCCATAGCATCCAGACAGATCGGCGGCACCGGATGCCTGCCCTTGTACACGGAAAGCTCCGTACACGCAAGAATGACCACATCGCAGTCCTCCCGGATAAACGCATCCATAATGCGGGCAAATTTTTCCGGATCCCCGGGCTGTCCCTTTTTGATTTCATCGTAAATCAGCGACATCACATCTTTCTGCCGCTGCGCCGACAGCTCCACAGGGGTCACCCCCGCTTTTTCGCACTCTCTGTGATAAATTCCCGAGCGGAGGGCTCCGTCAGTTCCCATGATTCCTATTTTTTTCACATTCTCATGGTGTCTGACGGCATAGGCAACGCTTTCCCGGATCATGTTGATCACCGGGATCTTCACGGCACTCTGTATCTGCTCATAAAAGCAGTGGGATGTATTGCAGGTCACTGCGATATTGGCTGCCCCCAGCTGCTCCAGCGTCCGGGCATCCTCCTGCAGAAGCCGGATGAGATGGGCGTCGTCACCGGTTCGGATCGCTTCCGTCCTGTCGGGCATGGTGGCGTGGCTCAGCAGGATCATGTCGATATGGTCCTGATCCTTTTCCGCACGGGTATGCCGAATGACATTTTCATAGTAATAGCTGCTGGCCTCCGGCCCCATTCCGCCGATGACTCCCAGTTTTTTTCTCACCCCATTGTGCTCCATAGCGTAACCTCTATTTGTAATACTTGTCGAAATTGCTGTACTGCTTCAAATGCGTCTTTGCCATGCGCAGGAGACGGTTCCACGCAAGATCGCCCCGCTTGAACACAGGGTTGACCATTTTGCCTTCTTTGATCAGGCGGCGAACCGTGGCTGTGTATTCGGGATTTTTGATGTGCTTATAGGCAACGCCTCTGGGGACTGTCATCCACAAATGTTCGCCGGCGGCTTCCGTATAGGGGATGTCCCTCTGATAGATATAGTCTTCTACAAAATATTTTGCAATATTCAGACCGGAACCCGTCACATAGTAATTGCTGCGGCCCTGTCTGGTATTGATTTCAAAGAAGCGGTAGGTGTTATCCCGCTGATCCAGCTTGATGTCAAAGTTGGAATATCCCACATAATGCAAATCTTCCAGAAGATTTTTCACTTTCTTCATGAGTTCCTGATTCTGCTCAGTCAGAATCACCGCGTGATTGCCGGAGCCGTGGGGCGTATGCTCTTCCAAAAGCACATGACCCAGACACATCATCTTTACTTTGCCGTTTCTGTCGGAATAAGCGGTGAGAACCCGCATATATTCGTCATTTCCCGGGATCATATCCTGAATAATCAGAGAATCGTCATAGCCCGCATCGTAGATCCGGGTGATGACCTGCTCCAGTTCCTCTCTGGAACCGAGCTTGTACACCTTGTTCTGAGTGGGGAAGGGATGCTCCCAGTAGGCAATACTGTTGGAGGGCTTCAGAATCAGCGGATAGGAGAACGGACATTCAAAATCCAGTCCCATTTCCTTTTGGTACACGATGGTCTTGGGGTAGTCCACGCCGTGCTTGTCGCACAGCTCATAAAACCGCTTTTTCTGCTGGAGGCTGTCCATAAGAGAAAAATCGATATAGGGAGCGATCACATTCTCCGGCAGCTCCGCCTTATGCTTGCTGGCAAGCGCCACATAGCTGTCGCCGCAGCCGATCAGAAGGATTTTTTTATCCTTATGCTCATCGGCAAAACGGCGGATCCGCCGGAGGAAATAGGCATCGGTGTCGATTGCCTCGTTTCCCTCGTAGATCGTAATCCGGCTGCAAAAGCTGGGGCCTGTCTGGTATTTTCCGAACACATAGGATCTTACCCCGTAAGCTTCATAAAATGCCCGTGCCACACTGTATGTATTGATATCGCCGCCAAGCAGTACAGGAATAAATTCCCGTTCTTCAAATTTCAGCATAGAGATATCTCCTTTATTGCAAAACACTATTGTTTTTTATTATAACTCGCACCGTTATCTCTGTCAATCGCAGATGCATAACTGTCGTATTGCAGGGCTTGGATAACCTTATTTTCTATAGAAAAGTACCCAAAAACCAAAAAAATCCGCCCTGACCACCGGTTCGGTCAGGGCAGGTTGCTTTATTCCGGCAAAGAAATATCGTAGGTGTTATCCCGGAAATTCACGGTAACAACGGTTCCGTCGCTGAAAACCGTTCACTGTCGCATCCGGTCGACGTCCGGAAATTCATGGCGCACCATTTCGCACTTTGCCGCCCGCTCCTGCTTTTTAAGTTCTTCCCCACAAAATTCCACGGAACTCAGCGATAGTATTTCTTAAATTTACGGAACTGGTTCAAATTCCGCAGCCAATACAAAATACGGCGCTTGAGGCTCATATCCGCCGGATAATAGAAGGAATCACAGATCTTGCCCTGCTTCACCAGTGCTTTTACCTGCCGGATTTTTTCCGGATCCTTCACATACCGATACACGACACCCAGCGGCACCACATGCCAGAAATAGGGTTCTTTCACATAAGTGGTGGGAATGTCTTTATGGTAGATATAATCGTCTACCACATATTTTGCCAGATTATATCCGCCGCCGGTGACCCGGTAGTGACTTCTGCCCTGACGGATATTGATTTCAAAGATCTTGTAATTATCATCTCTGGAATCGTATTTCAGGTCGCAGTCCGCAAAGCCCTCGTAGCCGATATCCTCCAGAAAGAACTGGATTTTTTTCAGCAGCTCCTCATTATAATCCGACAGCGTGATGGTGGCTGCATTGTTGCCGATGGCTGTGGGCGTATGCTCTTCCAGAAGCACATTGCCCAGATTCATCATTTTGACTTTGTGGTCGCTGCCCACATAGATCTGCAAATCATATAGAGAAGAATCATCACCCGGCACCTTCTCCTGAATGATCATATTATCATCGTAGCCGTTGCTGTAAATGAGGCGCAGCGTGTCCAGCAGCTGCTCCCGGTTGTCAATGAAATAGGCTTTGTGGAAGCCCTCAAATTTATTGCGGTGATATTTAACGCTGTCCGATGCCTTCAGCACCAGAGGATACCGCATATTCCCCAAATCAAACCGGAAATCCATATCCGGGGTATAAATAAAGGTACGGGCATAGTCCATGTGGTACTGCTCACACATTTGGTAGAAGGTTTCCTTCAGCACAATGTGGTCCAGTACCTCTCTGTCGGAATAAGGCAGCACAAAGCGGTCCTTCAGCTTGTCCTTATTTTCCACGATCAGCCGCACATAATGGTCTGCACAGCCCATAAGCAGCAGCTTTTTATTCTGGCCGAATTCCCGATAAATTGCCGCCATGGTTTCGAGAAACACATCGGTTTTATCCAAATCCGGCACTTCACGGTACATAAGGATACGGCTGCCGTCGATGACACCGCTGCTGTTTCGTGCCAGCACCAGAGACTTTACGCCATAAGCCTCGTGAAATGCCCGTGCCATACTATACGCATTAATGTCACTTGCCAGCAAAACCGGCAAAAATTCAACTTCTTCCATACTCATTCCTCCGTAATAGCACCCTATATTATACATTTTCAGGCAGATGGTGTCAACTTATTATTCTCAAAAACCGAGCAGCCGTCATCCGACTGAGCCGATCGTTTTTACGGCTCCGAAGAAATATCGTAGGTGTTGTCCCGGAAATTCACGGTAACAACGGTTCCGTCGCTGAAAGCCGTGCGCTGGCGCATCCAGTCGCCGTCCAGAAATTCGTGGCGCACCATTTCGCACTTTGCCACCCGCTCCTGCAATTGCGCCACTATGCGATACCGGGCAATTTCCTCGTCCAGCTGTTTTTCCGCTGCAGGATCGTCAAAAGCCCCGTCGCAGTTGGGATATGCACCGTCCTTATCAAGATAGGCACCGCCGCCGTTCAGCAGCGCATAGAGCATATAGTCCTCCTGCCCCTCGATCCGATCCATAAGCCACGGCAAAATCAGACAGTCGTGGTAAACAAGGTTAAACAGCGGCGTGGGGATGCCCTTCCGGGGGCTTCCGGGAGGCTGGAGCATGAAGTCATAGGGGCCATAGTGGGCAAATACCAGACTCTGCATAGACCAGTCCGTTACCTCCTCGGAGCTGGGAAGGATATTTTTTGACCACAGATACCGGAAGCAGGCGCTTCGGTACTCCAGACACTCCTTTCGGGTCATCCGGTGCCGGGGATGGCTGCACTCGTCCGCCTCGTTGCAGGTGAACACATCCAGATAAGATGCTTCCAGATGAATTCCGTGGCGCAGAACTTCTTCAAAATTCCGCTTCACATAGTAAGGGGCCTGTGTGGCACAGAGGTAGCTCTGTCTGCCGCCTGCCCAGCAGGACATTTCAAATACGGAGCCATCCGCCCGATGGCAGGCAAATTCCCGGTCAAAGCTGGGAGCATCCCAATAGTAATCCCGGTACTGATCGTGAAGGCCAAGCATATATCCGCAGCTTTCCACGGTGTCAGACAGTTCCTTCAGTCCTTCCCAGCCGCCGGCCGCTTCACAGGCGGGCAGATAGTCCGGATGCTTGTTGTCATAGCCCGGATCTCCCCAGCCGTCCAGATGGAGATAGAGCTTTTCCACGCCCTTATCGCGGTAGTGCCGGATTTCCGCCCCGCGCTGAGCAAAGGGCACCAGACTGTCGTTCTTCTCGGGATGCTCCCCATCATAGTACCGGGAACCGGGGGAAACATGGGTTTTGATGCCCTTATGAACGATGGCAGAGCCGATGAGTTTGTCCACAAGGGGATTTCTGGCGGCTTTTTCCCGCAGAGAGGTAAACAGCCCCGTTTCCTGCACATATTTGCGGTAGACCTTGCAGAGGTCATTATAGTCACAACTGCCGAGAAAAGTATAGCGCATAGTCCGGCGGTAGGCCATCTTTCCCAGACTGGGAAGCCAGCGGACGGACACATGGGAGTAGGGGCCTGCGGCAGGATGATCCACCTGATAGGCGGCATCCCAAGGCTGCTGACAGATGGCGATATAGCCCGCACCGGGTCTTACCTGCCCGAACCATGGCATATAGGCGGTGCTGCTGCACATCTGACCGTCAAAGCCCAGCTTTGTCACTTCCGTTTCCCATGTATTGGGCAGAATCAGCCCCTGCAGGATGTTCAGAACACTGTACCAGCGGTGGCTGGGCTTGTCAAATTCCATATATCCGGGCCAGTAAACCGCTTTGACCTCCAGCCCCTCATCATTCAGGGGCAGCCACTCAAAATACACATCGCCCGTAGCTTCTTCGATCCAAGCAATCGTCTCAAAAGCAAAGGCAGCGGCTTTTCCTTCCGGGGCAAAATCCCGGTAGGTGCTGCGGATGCCCACACCCACGCCGGTTTTCCACGGACTGTGGGTAATGGAATTCGCCTCGTGAAAACAGATGGTCTGCTCCTCGTTGGTTACGATTTTTCCCTCATAGCCTTCGCCCCACTGCCAGCTTTCGCCCCGGGCGGTGACGGAAAAGCGCAGGGTATCGGGATCAAAGGCAAGGCTCACGCCGCCGCTTTGCACACACATGGTTTCCATCTGGGTTATCTCCTTTATCTCTGGATTTCTCAGCCCATACTACCACGGCACGCTCCGTTTGGCAATGGCTTTTCCGCGCTGAAGCTTATTGTCTATATTGCCGCTCATTCCGGCGGAATACTCCATGGGGCGGTATTTGTAAATTGTTAATAAAACATTAATTTGACGAATCAGCTCTTTTGGTATATAATACTGTAAAATTATATATTTTCCGCCATCTGGGATATTTCCCGGGGGCGGGGATTTTTTGAGGTATATGCTATGGTTAAAGTCATCACTTACGGAACTTATGATCTGCTGCATCGGGGTCATATCCGTCTGTTGAAACGAGCCAAGGCCCTCGGCGATTATCTGATCGTCGGTGTTACAGCAGACGACTTTGACAAGGGGCGCGGCAAAATTAATATTAAACAATCCCTCATGGAGCGTGTGGAGGCCGTGAAAGCCACCGGAATCGCCGACGAAGTCATTGTTGAGGAATACGAAGGCCAGAAGATTGACGATATCCGCCGTTACGGTGTGGATATTTTTACGGTCGGTTCCGACTGGAAGGGACATTTTGACTATCTGAATGAGTATTGTCAGGTCGTCTACCTGCCCCGGACAAGGGGCATTTCCAGTTCCGATCTGCGCTCGGAGGTGCGTAAGGTAAAGCTGGGTCTGGTGGAAGATTCTGTCATCGTGCGCAAATTCCTGAAGGAATGCACCTACGTCAACGGCATTGATGTGGTTGGCATCTGCACGCCGGAGTTGGAAAATCTGCACCCCGATTTTAAGGAACTGCCCCTGAAAACCAGCTGCTATGAGGAACTGGTTCAGAACTGCGATGCTCTCTATATTGCATCTCAGCCTTCCGAACATTACGAGCAAATCAAATACGCCCTGAATCAAGGCAAGCATGTGATTTGTGAATCCCCCATTGCCATGTCGGCAGAGGAGTGCGACGAGCTGTTCAAAATTGCCGAGGAGCGCGAGTGTGTGCTGATGGATGCGGTGAAAACCGCCTACGCTACCGCCTACACCCGGCTGATGGTCATTCTCAAGAGCGGCATCATCGGAAAGATCGTATCCGTGGATGCCACCTGCACCAGTATGCAGGGCTTTAACCCCGCCCAAAAAAACAACAAGAGGAAATGGAACAGCATCAGCGCATGGGGCCCCGCCGCCATGCTTCCCATTTTCCAGCTTTTGGGTACCAATTATATTGACAAGCGGATTGTTTCCCTGCTGGCAGATGATCAAGGCTCCTTTGACCTGTTCACTAAAATTGATTTTCTCTACAAGGGTGCCGTAGCTTCCATGAAGGTAGCCAGAGGCGCGAAATCCGAGGGAGAATTGGTGGTCACCGGCATGAAGGGCTATGCCTATGTGCCTGCGCCATGGTGGAAAACCGACTATTTTGAGATTCGATACGAAAATTCCGCAGATAACAAGCGGTATTTCTATCAGCTGAACGGCGAGGGCATCCGCTACGAAATTGTGGACTTCCTGAAAGCCATCGAGTGTGAATACACTCTGGGCAGCGTTTCCCATGAAGAATCCAAGGAAATCTGCCGGGTCATTTCCGATTTTTACGCCCGAAGAAATTTCTTCAGTCTGGATGGAAAGGAACGCTATTTGACGGATAAGTAAAAATGAGCGTGGAAGAAACCTTCCACGCTCATTTTTTCTTAAAGTTCTTCCAGATACACGACACCGTCAATCGTACGGATGCGGTCCAGAAGAGCCTGATGGTTCATATGCTTCTTGGCCTGAAATGTGGCCACCATGCCGCGAACCCCCTGATCCAGCGCATTGTCATGCTCCAGCTGGATGTTTCCGATCTCCAGATTCATCTCCCGGAGCTTCCGGGTGAATGTACCGATGCTGACATCTTTGGAAAGCTCCAAATAGATTTCTGCCGCCTTGGTGTTGCGCCGCAGCTTATCATCCCAGCGCTGTAATACCGTGAGAATCATAAATATAGACAAACCGGCAAACAGTGCCGCCTCATAAAAACCGATACCGAGCGCCAGACCCACACCTGCCGCAGACCACAGACCTGCCGCTGTGGTCAGGCCTTTGATCTGGTTGTGGCGCGTTACGATGATGGTGCCTGCGCCCAGAAAACCGATACCGCTGACTACCTGTGCCCCCAACCGGGTGGGATCGCCATTGCCGGTTATCTGGGTAATGTACTGGTTGGTCATCATAATAAGGCATGAGCCCACACACACCAGCATATAAGTCCGAAGGCCGGCCGGACGATTCTTCATACCCCGTTCCATTCCGATAATACCGCCGACGACAATCGCCAGCACAATCCGTACCAAAACAGAAATATAGGTAAGTTCCCGCAATTCCATAATATGCCTCCGTCCTTTTCTCATAATGGGTAACTATTATAGCAGAAGGCAGGTATTGTTTCAACTGGTAAAAAAGTAAAGAAATACGCGTATGTTTTGTTCTATCTATACAAAAAATCTCCCCAGCCGGGGAGATTTTTTTATTCTTTGTTCTGTTCCAGATAAATAAGCAGCACCGCAATGTCCGCAGGGCTGACACCGGAAATTCTTCCCGCCTGCCCGATAGATACGGGACGGATTTCCGATAGTTTCTGTCGTGCCTCAATCCGCAGGCCGGCAATGCTCATATAGTCCAGATCCGGCGGAAGACTGCGGGATTCTTCTTTTTTGAATTCCTCCACCTGCTTCTGCTGACGCTCCAGATAGCCCGCGTATTTAATCTGGATCTGCACTTCCTCTGTAACCGTCTGGGGCAGTGCCGGACGGTTGGGGTCAAAGGGTGCAATATCCCCATAGGTCACCTGCGGGCGGCGCAGAAGATCCGCAAGCCTTGCGGAATTGGTTACGGGAGCAGAATCCCGGCTCTTCAGCATTTGGTTCAAGGCCTCGCTCCCGGGAACGCCGGTGCTTTCCAGCCGCCGCACCTCCCGCCGGACGGATTCGTATTTTTCTTCCACCGCACGGAGCCGCTCCTGAGGAACCAGTCCCACGGCAGCACCGATATGGGTGAGCCGCTGATCTGCGTTGTCCTGCCGATGGAGCAGGCGGTATTCCGAGCGGCTGGTCATGATCCGATAGGGCTCCTGCGTGCCCTTTGTCACCAGATCGTCAATGAGGGTGCCGATGTAGCTGGTATCACGGGTCAGAATCAGGGGCTGCCGTCCCTCCAGCTTAAGGGCGGCATTGATGCCCGCAATCAGCCCCTGCACCGCCGCTTCCTCGTAGCCGGAAGTGCCGTTGAACTGGCCGGCGCCGTAAAGCCCTGCCACGGCCTTGGTTTCCAGGGTGGGCAGCAGTGCCGTGGGATCGATGCACTCGTATTCGATGGCATAGGCCGGGCGCATCATTTCGGCGTGTTCCAGACCGGGGACTGTGTGCATCATCTCCAGCTGCACATCCTCCGGCAGGGAGCTGGAAAATCCCTGAATATACATTTCCTCGGTGTCGAGGCCGCAGGGCTCGATAAACAGCTGATGCCGGGGCTTATCCGCAAAGCGGACAATTTTCGTTTCGATACTGGGGCAGTAACGGGGGCCCACGCCGGAAATGGTTCCGTCGTACATGGGGCTTCTGTGGAGATTATTGCGGATGATCTCATGGGTCTTCTCGTTAGTGTAGGTCAGGTAACACACGGCGCTGTTGTTGAGTTTATGCTCCGTGCGGAAAGAAAACGGCTCTGCCGTATCGTCTCCCGGCTGCAATTCCATGTGGGAAAAATCGATGCTCCGGCGGTTGACCCGAGGCGGTGTACCTGTTTTGAAGCGCCGCAGAGGCAGTCCCAGCTCCCGCAGATTATCCGCAAGACCGATGCTGGGGTGCATTCCGTCAGGGCCGGAGGAAAGCACCGATTCACCGGTGATCACCGTGCTGTCAAGGTATGTGCCGGTGGCAATCACCACCGCTTTGGCACCGTATTCCGCTCCCAGCTGGGTACGGACACCGCAAACAGCGCCGTTTTCCGTCAGGATGTGTGTGATCTGCGCCTGCTTGAGCTGCAGATTCTCCTGCAATTCCAGCGTGTGCTTCATCACCTGCTGATAAAGCCTGCGGTCTGCCTGGGCACGGAGAGAATGAACCGCAGGGCCTTTGCCCCGGTTCAGCATCCGATACTGGATGCAGGCCTTGTCTGCCGCAACACCCATTTCACCGCCCAGCGCATCCAGTTCCCGGACAAGGTGGCCCTTGCCCGTGCCGCCGATGGCGGGATTGCAGGGCATATTGCCCACGGCATCCAGATTGATGGTAAAGAGAATGGTGCTGTGGCCCAGCCGTGCGGCAGCCAGCGCAGCTTCGATGCCTGCGTGTCCGGCACCGATGACCACTACCTCCGTATCTCCTGCATGGTAGGCATTCATGCCTGTACCTCCTCATAAATGGGATGGCAGACGATCTCGCAGCGGTTGATGGGGGTTCCCATCGCGTGGAACTTCTCCTCATATCCCGTCATAATGCCCACGATGCCGTTGGCATGAAGATCCCGGGTAAGATTCTTGACCGCAAGCCCCACCAGCTCGATTTCCTCCAGAGAGGATTCAAAAAGCTTTGCATTGTCGGTCTTAAAGTGGATCTCTCCGCCGTCCCGAATGACCCGGCTGTACATCCGCAGGAAGGTTCTGTAGGTCAGGCGCCGCTTGGCGTTCTTGCTCCGGGGCCAGGGGTCAGGGAAGTTGATGAAGAGCCGGTCGATTTCGCCGAAGGCGAAGCACCCTTCCATCAGCGCCACATCCATATCCACAAAGAAAACATTCTTAAGTCCCATATTCTTTGCCTTTTCCATGGCCATCACCATCGCTTCCCGGCACCGCTCAATGGCAATGAGCAGAACTTCCGGGTTGGCGGCAGCGGTTTCCACGGTAAATTTTCCCTTGCCGCAGCCTACCTCCACCCAAAGTTCCCGGCACTCGGGCATCAGGCTCCGCCAGCTGCCCTTCATGGCGGCGGCATCCGCTACCTGCCACCGGGCGCAGGCCTCCATCCGGGGCTCCAAATTGGCTTTTCTTCTCATTCTCATATCAGAAATCCTCCGTCAAAGAGTAAAATTAGTCTTTTATCCAATTGAGTATTATATCAGATTCTACCGAAACAGTCAAAACATTTTCCCCGCATATCCCCCGGGTGGGCTTGCGTTTTTTGGGCTTTTGCGGTACAATATGGAAAAACAGCAGGATATTTCTGCGTCCGATGATAAAAAGGAGGCGAAGGCCTTGGAAGATAAACACGACCATGCCTATATGCATGCCCACGGCATTGCCCACGAACACGGTCACGACCACGGTCATGTCCATGAAAATCAGAAAGCGGTCATCAACCGGCTGGCTCGTGCCATCGGTCATCTGGAAAAGGTGAAACGGATGGTAGAGGAGGGGGAGGACTGCTCGGATGTGCTGATTCAGCTGGCGGCGGTACGCTCTGCGCTGGATAACACCGGCAAGGTGATCCTGCAGGATCATATGCGCCACTGCGTGGTGGATGCGGTAAGTGTCGGCGATACCGAGGCCATCGAGAATCTCTGTCAGGCCATCAACAAATTCATCAAATAAAAAACTCCGGGTGCACACGCATCCGGAGTTTTTCGGTCTATCTGTCCCCTCCTGCGCATAGGCTGTACCACCTAAAGTTCGGAGGGATGGAAAGTGAAGAAAATCTGTATTTTGCTGGCCTTCTGTCTGCTGCTATCCATGCTCTGCCTGCCGGTGCAGGGAGCACAGCCGGATACGGCCGGAAAAAGCGCCCTGCTGATGGACATGACCACCGGGAAAGTGCTTTATGAAAAAAACTCACACGAAAAGCTGGCACCTGCCAGCGTCACCAAGGTAATGACCATGCTCCTTATTATGGAAGCGATCGACTCCGGAAAGATCAGCTGGAACGATACCGTCACCGTTTCCGAGGCCGCCGCCGCAAAGGGGGGCAGTCAGATCTATCTCAAGGTCGGGGAGACCATGCCCGTTACCGATATGCTGAAATCCATTGCCGTTTCCTCTGCCAATGACTGCGCCTGCGCCATGGCAGAGCATATCGCCGGCAGCGAGGATGCCTTTGTGGAGGCCATGAATCGCCGGGCTGAGGAATTGGGCATGAAAGACACCCATTTTGTCAACTGCACGGGACTGGACGACGGAGAAAATGCCAAGGAGCATCTCACCAGTGCCTATGATATCGCTCTCATGTCTCGGGAGCTGATGAAAAATCACCCGGATATAATGAAATTCACCACCATTTGGATGGATAGCGTCCGGGGCGGTGCATTCGGACTTGCCAACACCAACAAGCTCATCCGCTTTTACCCCGGGGCAACGGGGCTCAAAACCGGTTTCACCTCCGCCGCGGGCTACTGCCTGTCCGCTACCGCACAGCGGGAGGGGCTGTCGCTCATCGCCGTGGTCATGGGGGCCGCAACCTCTCAGGAACGGTTTGCCGCCTGTAAGTCCATGCTGGACTTTGGCTTTGCAAACTATGCGCTCGTCACCCCGGAAATGCCCCAATCCACCGCTGTACCCGTAAAGCTGGGGCATGAAAAAGCCGTTACCGCCCTTCCGGCAGAGGAAAGTGCCCTGCTCATCGACAAGTCCCAGCGCCAGAGCGTTACCACCCATGTGGAGCTGGAAGAAACCGTCACCGCTCCCGTGAGCAAGGGGCAGAAGCTGGGAACCCTCACCATAAAAGCCGGCGAGCAGGTTCTGGCGCAGATTCCCATGGTGGCTCAGGAGAGCGTGGAACGGCTGGGATTTTGGGAGCTTTTCCGGCAGATCCTCGGCAGAATTGCCATGTGCGGCTGAATATATTCCGCCGGAGGCGAGCTGTGCCCCCACAGCAAAAAAACACCCCCGGGGCATAATACCTCGGGAGTGTCTGTGTTACATTAGTCAGCAACGTAGGGCAGCAGAGCGATCTGACGGGCGCGCTTAATGGCGACGGTCAGGTCACGCTGGTGAGCTGCGCAGGTACCGGTGGTACGGCGGGGCAGGATCTTGCCGCGCTCGGACAGGTAACGGCGGAGCTTTGCAGTGTCCTTATAATCAATGCTGGTCACTTTATCCACGCAAAATGCGCAAACCTTTCTACGCTTGCGGGGACGCATACGCTGTTCATTAGCCATGAAGATTACCTCCTTCGTAAGAATGTGAAAAAATTCAAATTTTAGAAGGGCAGCTGGGCGTCATCGTCCTCCAGCATCGCAAAATCGGATGCGGGAGCACTGGCGGGAGCGGAATATCCGCCGAAGCCAGAAGCAGCGGGAGCGGGAGCGCTATAGCTGTTGTTTCCGCCGTAGGCGTTGCCGCCATAGCTGGAATTGCCGCTGTCACGCTTGCTTTCGCCAAAGTAGACATTATCTGCCACAACTTCGGCGCTGCGGCGCTTGTTGCCTTCCTTGTCGGTCCAGCCTCTGATCTGAAGCCGACCGGAAACCACGATCATTGAGCCCTTGGTGAAATACTTGGAGACAAATTCTCCGGTCTGACGCCAAGCAACGCAGTCAATGAAGTCAGTTTCACGCTCGCCGCCGTCTCTGCCGCCGAAATCACGGTCAACAGCTACGGTAAAGCTGGCAACGGCAATGCCGCTGCCGGTACGGCGAAGCTCGGGATCACGGGTCAGGCGACCCATGATGGTAATGTGGTTGAGCATTTTTATGCCTCCTTATTCTGCCACGACGGTAGTCAGGCAGCGCAGGACGCCTTCGGTGATCTTCATCACACGCTCCAGCTCAGCGGGGAACTCGGGCTTGGACTCAAAGTTCATCAGAACGTAGTATCCCTCGGGCAGATCGTTGATGGGGTATGCCAGACGACGCTTGCCCCACTCATCGATGTTAGTCAGAGTACCCTCCGCTTCCACCATTGCCTTGAACTTTTCCACAAGTGCAGCGATGCCCTCTTCGCCCTGAGCAGGGTCGATGATGTAGAGCACCTCGTACTTACCGGTGATCTTAGCCATGTTGTTTGCACCTCCTTTTGGACTTTTGGCCCCCGGACGCACCGGGAGCAAGGATGTCCGCATTCGCAGACCTAGCCATTGTACTTGATAAACGCAAGTTTGTCAAGAATATTTCCTGAAAAAGTTTCAATTTTTCCTGATTCTTCTGTTTTGGCTTATTCCTCAGCTTCCTTTGCTTCCTCGGCTGCTTCCCGGGCTGCTACCTGATTTACAAAGAGGTTGGCTTTGTCATGCTTGCGGTACATCATAAACATCAGCACCGCCGCAGCCGCCACGCAGCTGACTGCTGCCAGCACCTGGCTGACCCGGAAGGGGCCCCAGTACAGGCTGTCCGTCCGCAGGCCTTCGATAATGGCTCTTCCGAGGCCATACCAAAGCACATAACCCAAAGCAATCTGTCCGTCATACTGACGGCGTTTGGAGAGAAAATGCAGAATCACAAAACCTGTCAGATTCCACACGGATTCATAAAGGAAGGTGGGATGGTGGAATTCCACGGTACGGGTCACGGTGTTATAAAGTCCCATCCGCAGGAAAGATTCTGTAGGGCCGCCGAAGGCTTCCCGGTTGAAGAAATTGCCCCACCGTCCGATGCTCTGTCCGATCAGAAAGCCCAGCGTAGTAAGATCCAGAACGGCAGCGGTCTTGATTTTGCGCACCTTGCAGAACACAATGACACCGATAACTGCGCCGATGACACCGCCGTAGATTGCAAGGCCGCCCTCCCAGATATAGAGGATGCTGATGGGGTTTGCCGCATACTCCTCCCACTTGAAGGCGCAGTAGTAAAGTCGTGCGCAGAGGATGGCGAAAGGCACAATGTAAAGAACGCCGTCGGTGAGGTCATCGCCCTTGATGCCGAACTGCTTGCACCGCTTCCAGCCGTAGAGCACCGCCAGCATCAGGCCAAAGGCGATGATCATGCCGTAGAGGTGGATCGTGAGGGGACCGATGGTGATCTGACGAAGGGGGTCCAGCTCAATGCCCAGTCCCGGGAATGAGATGATTGTGTAGGAATTGTTCATTATATTTCCTCCTTTTTGTCACAAGGATCCATCACGGAAAGAGCGCAGCGTTCCTTTTTGACCACACGGCTCAAAAACGCCAGCACCTCATTTTTCGTGATCTCCGCATAAATTTCGGGGAAAGCGAAATAATCAAAGCCGCCCAGATGATAGGCACAGACCCGGAAGCAGGTGGAATCGAAGCTGTCCAGATCCCGGATTCTGCGGCCCATGGCGCTGCGCTTCATCCGCAGGAAATCGCTGTCCTCCATGCCCTGCTCCAAAATCAGCGCCGCCTCCGCCAAAATAGCATCCCGGACAGCTTCCGGATCGTCGCTGTCGCCGCCGCAGGTCAGCATGGCACAGCTGTCCACGGTTTCAAAGCCGCCGCCAAAGGAGGAATCGATGAGCCCCTGCTCATAAAGCCGCAGATACAGGCGGCTGGATTCTCCGAACAGGGCTTCTGCCGCCAGATCTGCCGCAATTTCCTGACGGACAGCCCCGGCGCCCTTCCCCACAGGCTCACATTTAAATGCCAGCTGGAAGGTAGGCATAGCCACCTCCATCTGCTGACGGACCAGTCCGCAGACTGCCGTCACAGGCTCCGGCTGTGCCGGAAGCTTCTCGCCCACAGGCCGCCTTTCGTTTCCCAGCACCTCCCGGGCAATGTGAATCACCTGTTGGCTGTCTACATCGCCCACCACACACAGCACCATATTCCCGGGGTTATAAAACGCCCGGTGGCACAGATGCAGAAGCTCCGGGGTGATCTGCCGGATGGATTCCCGGCTGCCGAGGATGGGCAGCCGGATATTGTGCTTTTCGTAAAGGCACTCCATGAGGCTGTCGAAAATCCGGGAGTCCGGCGCATCCTCATTCATGCCGATTTCCTGATCGATGATGCCCATTTCCCGCTGAACGCTTTCCGCCGGGAAATAGGGGGTGGAAACAAATTCCAGCAGGAGCCGGAGATTTTCTTCAAAATTCTGGGAGCAGCTGAAGTAATAGGCGGTCATATCGTAGCTGGTAAAGGCATTCACATTTGCTCCCAGCTCCGCGAATTCCCCCGTCACATCCCGGTCGGGCAGCTCAAACATCTTGTGCTCCAGAAAATGGGCAATGCCCGCAGGCATATGATATTCCTGTCCCTCAAGACGGAAATCCTGATGAACAGAGCCGAAATCCGTGATAAAATAGGCAAGCTTCTTCTGAAATCCCGGACGGGGCACGATCTTGACCGTCAGGCCGTTGGGGCAGGTGAAGCTGTGAAGGGTCTCCCCCAGATGGGGATATTCGGTAACGGTCATTGGCTGCCTCCTTTCAGAAAATAGACGGTGTGGAGCCGCAGACTTGCGGCAGCCTCCGCCACCTGTTCCACCGTGACGGCCTCCACCCGGCGGCCGTACTCCTCCACCGTCATGGGAAATCCGCTGATGGCGGCAGTGCCATAGAATCCCTCGATGGCTCCCGGAGAATCATGGAGGGTCCTCAGAGAGGAAAGCATGGCTTCCTTGGCAGATGTCAGCTCCCCGGGCGTAATCTCTCCCCGGCAGCAGGCATCCAGCTGCGCCATGATTTCCCGGCGGGTCACTTCCTCCTTGTCCGCATCGATACCGGCGGACACCGTCAGGATTCCCTTGCTGCCATAGTAGCCGGAGCCGATGGAATAGCACAGGGACAGCTTTTCCCGCACATTCATAAACAGCTTGCTGGTCATGCCTGCGCCGAATACGGTGTTCATCACCTGCATGGCCGTAAATTCCTCCTGCCGGTTGGTGATGGGGGTTACAAAGCCCATGTTGAGCTTTGCCTGCGCCACATCCATGATTTCGGTTTTTTCCGTTCCCTGCGTATCGTGGAACGGCGTCTGAGGCGGCATGGGCATAACGCTGCGTACAAGCCCGGCAAACATCTTTTTCACCAGCGCCGCCACCTGCTCCATGGGGGCAGAGCCTACATAAAATACTTCCACAGGGCTTTCTCTCAGCACCTTTTCATAGTGGGCATAGAGCATCCCGGGGGTGATGGCCGCCATATCCTCTTTTTCCCCCAGACGGGGCACACCGAAGGAATCCTCCCGGCACATGATCGTGAGAAGCTGTCCGGCAGCATAGATCCGTTTATCGTTGCGCTGGGCTTCTATGGCGGATATGATATTTTTCTTTTCGCTTTCCACATATTCCTCCCGGAATACGCCGTCCTCCAGCAGAGGTCTGCGCAGCAGCTCCCCGAGGAAATCCATCATCGGCTCCAGAATCCGGTCTCCTTTCAGGGCGAACCGATCCTCCATAAAGCCGCAGTAAAGTCCGGTGGTCTGGCAGTCGCCGATTCTGCGCACCATGGCGCTGACCGCCGCACCGTAAAGGTCATCCAGCCGCAGTGTGATGCTCCGAAGATCCGGATGCTCCTGAGAGCCCCGCAGCAGCACCGAGGGCAGCAGCGCATTCAAGGATGCCTCCTGCCGGTTCATGGGTCTTACAAACTGAATGCTGACGGCGCTCTGCTTAAATCGCTCTACCGGTGCCCAATGCAAGGTGACACCGGGTATGATTGCTGTTGATTCAACCATTTGCGCTACTCCTTCAAAGTATTCAAAATCACAAGTACCGTTTATTATATACCAGTTTCCCGGAAATAGGAAGTAGGCAACGGAAATTTAACATCTTTGCGGTTGCGATTTTCCCCGCAATGGGGTACAATGGGACAAAATGGGGAGTTGTACCCCCCTGTAAATTAAGGAGGCGCCGCTTTTGGCTTGGCTTGAAATTACGATCCACACCGCTCCCGATTCCATCGACGAAACCGTGGGAATCCTGAGCGCCGCCGGCTTTGCCGACCTTGTGATTGAGGATCAGAACCAGTTCGAGGATTTTCTGGAACAGAATCGGGCGTACTGGGATTATATTGACGAAGAACTGGAAAAGAAGCTTCAGGGGCTTTCCCGGATCAAGCTCTACCTGCAGCAGGATCAGCACGATGCGCTGGCCCGGCTCAAGGCACTGGCAGAGGGCAGGTCGCTTCCCGTGACTGTGGAAACCTTGCCGGACACCGACTGGGAGCAGAGCTGGAAAGAAAACTATCCCCCTGTGGAAGTGGGGGAAAAACTGGTGGTACTGCCCTACTGGCTGGCGCAGGAAAATCACGGCAGCCGTCTGCCGGTGATTCTGGATCCCGGTCTGACCTTCGGCACCGGCGCGCACCCCTCCACCCAGATGGTGATGGAGGCCATGGAAGAGCTGGTGCGTCCCGGCAGTCATTGTCTGGATCTCGGCAGCGGCAGCGGTATCCTTTCCATCACCGCTCTGCGGCTGGGGGCAAAGGACGCCATCGGCGTGGACATTGACCCCAAAGCCGAGGACATTGCCCGGGAGAATGCCGGCTATAACGGCTTTGCCGCCCCGGAATTTACCGCATTGACAGGAAATGTCACCACCGACACCTCCCTCATGTCCCGGCTGGCCGGAAAGGCCTATGATGTGGTGCTGGTGAACATCGTAGCCGATGTGATCATCGGTCTTGCTCCGGTGCTGCCCCGGTTTTTGCAGGAAAACAGCACCCTGATCTGCTCCGGAATTCTGGACACCCGGCTTGCCGATGTTCAGTCCGCCATTGAAGCCGCAGGGCTTACCGTTTACTCCGTCCGTGCCAAGGAAGATTGGCGCTGCATTACCGCCGGGAGGAAAAAAGCATGACGATCCCCTACCGCGTCAGAAAAAACCTGCGCCGTGCAGGCATCACCATACTGGTGCTGTTATGCATAGCCGCTGCTCTGCTGACCGTATGGCTGCTGTGGCTGAACCGCTACATCATTTACAGGCAAGACGGTGCCCATCTGGATTTCGGGCTGTCTGGCATTGCGCAAAACGGCGAGCCCGCCACCCCTCCGGAGCCTGCTCCCACGGTTTCCATCCACTACGGTGACGACAAGCCTTCCGATCTGCCTGCCGCCGGCGCCATGGCGCAGCTAAGCGGTCTTTACATCACCCAGGAGCAGCTGCGCAGCAATCTTGCTGCCGTCCGTGCGGAGGCGGAAAAGCTCCCCGCCGGCAGCACCGTCATGCTGGATGTGAAAAATGTCAAAGGCGAATTTTTCTATTCCTCCGCCATGGGCCGCAATGCGGGCGGTATTTCGGCAGAAGGGATGGATGATCTTCTGGAGCTTCTGAAATCCCGGGGCTGCTATATCATTGCAAAAATGCCCGCTTTTCGGGAATACTGGTTCATTCTGGACGACGAATCCGCCAGAGTGCCTCTGGGTCTGCCCAGAAAAGGCGGCAGCGGTGCGCTGTGGCTGGATAAGTCCGGTCCCAACTACTGGCTGAATCCCGCTGCTGACGGCGCCTTGAATCATATCATCAAGGTCGTCAGCGAACTGCGAAGCAAAGGATTTTCCGAGGTGCTTTTTACCGACTTCCAGTTCCCCGAAACCGATCAGATCAAATTCGACGGCAATCGGCAGGAAGCCCTCAGCAAGGCGGCAGACACTCTGGTTAAGGCCTGCGCCGGTCAGAATTTCACCGTTTCCTTTTTGGCGACCTCCGAGCCCATCCCTCTGCCCGAAGGACGCTGCCGGATGTACTTTACCGGCGTGGAAGCGGCGGACATTGACGCACTGATCCAGAAGCTGGGCTATACCGATCCTGCACGCAAAACCGTGTTTCTGACGGATCGGACCGACACCCGCTACGATGCCTACGGCGTTCTGCGGCCTCTCTATGTGCCGGAAAGCTGATAAACCCATACAAAAAGCGGCGTGAGAATTCACGCCGCTTTTGATTTTTGAATCAGTCGCCGTAGCCCATGGGGTTTTTGCTCTGCCAGTTCCAGGAATCCCGGCACATATCCTCAAGGCCATACTGCGCCTCCCAGCCCAGAACTTCTCTGCTCTTGGTGGGGTCTGCATAGCAGGTGGCGATATCGCCGGGGCGGCGATCCACAATCTTATAGGGAAGTGCCACATCGTTGACCTTCTTGAAAGCATTTACCATGTCCAGCACGCTGTAACCGGTGCCGGTACCCAGATTAAAGACCTCGCAGCCGGTGTGGGCGGTGACAAACTTCACAGCCGCCACATGGCCCTTGGCAAGATCCACCACATGGATGTAATCCCGCACGCCGGTACCGTCGTGGGTGTCGTAGTCATTGCCGTAGACGCTGAGAAATTCCCGACGGCCGATGGCCACCTGCGTAATATAGGGCATCAGGTTGTTGGGGATTCCTCTGGGGTCCTCGCCGATGAGGCCGGACTTGTGGGCACCGATGGGGTTAAAGTAGCGCAGAAGAACGATGCTCCAATCCTTGTCTGCGTGTGACATGCCGGAGAGTATCTGCTCGGTCATGTACTTAGTCCAGCCGTAGGGGTTGGTACAGTTGCCGGTGCGGCTGGTTTCCCGCAGGGGCATTTCGTTGTCAGCGGTATATACAGTTGCGGAGGAAGAGAAGATGATATTCTTCATACCCACCTGATTCATAACCTTGGTCAGCACCAGAGTGGAGTTGAGGTTATTATCATAGTACTTCCACGGCATAGCCACGGATTCGCCTACAGCCTTCAGGCCTGCAAAGTGGATGACACAGCCGATCTCATTTTCCCGGAAGATTCTAAGAAGCAAAGCTTCGTCCCGTACATCTCCCTCGTAGAACTTGATCTTTCTGCCGGTGAGTTTTTCCACCCGCTCCAGGCTCTTGGGATTGGAGTTGCACAGATTGTCGATGACGATAACGCCATAGCCGCTTTCCAGCAGTTCAAGGCAGGTATGGGAACCGATATAGCCGGCTCCTCCGGTAACAAGAACATTCATAGAAACAACCTCCGTTTTTTAATTTCCTTTGTTATATTACCGCCTCCTGAAATAAAATGCAAGTATTGTTCAGAAGAAATGTTTTATCTTGCTATTTTTCTTTAGCCACAGTATAATGATATGAGGACTGCTTTACGCCCGGCGTAAAGCATCAATTTAGGAGGTTTTTCTCCATGAATACAAAAAAGAAGATCCTTCTGCTCACCACCGGCGGCACCATTGCATCCCTCGCCGGGGCAGACGGTCTGGAGCCGCACCGTTCCAGCGTCATGGAGCGGGAGCTCAATCAGCTTAGGACTTACTACCATATCACCGTCCGGGATGTCATGTGTCTGGATTCCTCCAACATCTGCCCCAAGGAATGGAAGCGGATCGCCGAAGCGGTGTTTGAGCAGCGTCACGGCTTTGACGGCATCGTGGTATCCCACGGAACCGACACCATGGCCTACACTGCCTCCGCCATCTCTTTCATGCTCCAAAACATCGATCTGCCGGTAGTGTTCACCGGCTCTCAGCTGCCCCTTGCGGATATGCTTTCCGACGGGCCGGACAATCTGCGTACCGCCTTTGCCATGGCTGCTTCCGGAAAACCCGGCGTATTTCTGGCCTTTGACCGTAAGGTGATGCTGGGCTGCCGGGCTGTCAAGGTTCGCGCCTCCGGCTTTTCTGCCTTTGAAAGCGTCAATGCCCGGTATGTGGGCCGTGTCAGCAATCGGGGGCTGGTGCTGGACGAGCGGGTGCTCCCCCGTCCTGCGGGAGAGGCACGGCTGCAAACCCAGCTGTGCGAAAATGTGTTTCTTCTGAAGCTGACCCCGGGGCTTAACCCGGCAATATTCGATGTGCTTGCCGCCATGGGCTACAAAGGCATCGTCATTGAGGCTTTTGGCCTCGGCGGCATCAATGTGCTGCATCAGGGACTGAGCAGCATCCACAGAGCCGTGGAAAACGGTATCAGCGTAGTGGTCACCACCCAATGTCTCTACGACAGCTCCGACCTCCGGGTCTATCAGGTGGGCGGAAAACTGCTTCAGCTGGGCGTGATTCAGGGCAGAGACATGACCTCGGAAGCCGCCATGACAAAGCTCATGTGGGCTTTGGGGCAAGGCATGGCGCCGGAGGAAATCTGTGCTTTATTCGGCCGGAGCCTTGCCGGTGAGATTACCCCGGAAATCTGACTTTTTCCTATTTTATTCTGATCAGGAGGTTACTTGTTTTATGGATACGATCTATGTTACCGGCCACCGGAATCCGGACACGGATTCTATCGTTGCCGCCATGGCCTACGCCGCTCTGCGCAATGCCCTGGGCGACCGGGAATACGAAGCCGCCTGTCTGGGCCCCGTTTCCGATGAGACCCAGCTGGTTCTGAACCGCTTCGGCTTTCAGCCCCCCAAGCGTATTGCCAATATGTACACGCAGGTGCGGGATCTGGAATTTGACCGTCCCCCGGTGTTCTCCGCCGCCGTCACCATGGGCAGAGCATGGAAGGTGCTTTCCCGCACCCATTCCAAGGCCATCCCCGTTGCCAACGAAGACGGCACCCTTTTCGGTATGCTTTCCCGGGAAGATGTGGCTAACTACAACATGAGCCTTGTTTCCAGCGGCAGGCTCTCCGATGTTCCTCTTTTCAATGTGCTTTCCGTGCTGGAAGGCAAGGTCATCAATGATGCCGGGGAAAGCATTGACGAGATTTCCGGCGAAGTGACCATTGCTCTGCCTCAGAGCCGGGAAAATCTGCTGTTCAAATCCCCGGATTCCATTGTGATCTGCGGGCATCAGCCGGATATGATCCGCCGTGCTCTGGAAATGAATGTAAACTGTCTGGTACTCTGTCAGGCAGAGCTTGACGAGGATTTGCGGGAAATTCCCACCAACACCTGCATTATTTCCACCCCCTACGATGCCTATCGGGCCGTGCGGCTCATTTTCCAGTCCACCCCCATCGGGCGGATCTGCCGCTCCACCGATCTTGTGTGCTTCCATTTGGAGGATCGGGTGGACGATGTGCGGGAGCAGATGTTGAAGCACAGAGATTCCTGCTACCCCATTTTGGACGAGCATGAAATTGTCACCGGCATTCTGACCCGGTATCATCTGCTCCGCCCCCGCCGCAAGCGGGTGGTTCTGGTGGATCACAACGAGGCTTCCCAGTCCGTTCCCGGTCTGGAAGAGGCCGAGATTCTGGAAATCATCGACCACCACCGTCTGGCAGACATCCAGACCACAGCCCCCATTTATGTTCGCAACGAGCCGGTTGGCTCTACCAATACCATCATCGCCAGTATGTTCCAGGACCGGGGCCTGATGCCCTCGGAAAACATGGCCGGCATGATGGCGGCCGCCATTATTTCCGACACGGTCATGTTTAAGTCCCCCACCTGCACGGACCGGGACCGCCGCACTGCCGAGCGCATGGCCCGGATCGCCGATGTATCACTGGAGGAGCTGGGACGGGAAATCTTCTCCGCCGCCACGGATAACAAAAGCGTCAACGAACTGATGACCACCGACTATAAGGAATTCCATATTGCAGGTCACAATCTGGCAGTTGCCCAGATCACCTGCGTGGACAGCCCCAAAATGCTGGAACGGAAGGAAGAATTTCTGGAGCTTATGCGGCACATTGCCGACAAGAAGGATCTGGATCTGGTGATTCTCATGCTGACGGATGTTCTTTTGGAAGGCAGTCAGCTGGTTTATGTGGGCAAGGACGACACCATTGAACAGGCCTTCGGTGTCACCCCCCGGGATAACACGCTGTTCCTGCCCAGAGTCATGAGCCGGAAAAAGCAGGTAATTCCCATGCTGTCGGCTCTTTGGGGATAAAATCCGCCGAAAGAAGCGGCAAAATACGAAATAAGGAGTGGGAATATGGGCTTTTCCCCCTTGCTGGGCAACGAGCAATTAAAGCAAAACCTGAAAAACAGTCTTCATAACCGTCATATTTCCCACTTTTATCTGATTTCCGGCCCGAAAGGCTCCGGAAAACATACCTTGGCAAAGCTGCTGGCAGCCGCAATTCTGTGCGGCGGTACCGACGCTCCCTGCCTTAAGTGTCATGCCTGCCGGAAAGTCATGGAGAATATGCACCCGGATTTCATCACCGTGGACGAACCGGACAAGAAAACCGTCAGCGTTGAGCTGATTCGGCAGGCCCGGTCAGATATTTACATCCGGCCCAACGAATCCGACTATAAGATCTATCTGTTTCCCCGGGCGCAGGATATGGGCATCCCCGGCCAGAACGCTCTGCTGAAGGTACTGGAGGAGCCCCCGAAATACGGTGTATTCATCCTGCTGACGGATAACCCGGAACGGCTTCTGCCCACGGTTCGCTCCCGCTGTACGGAGCTGAATCTTCACGGTCTGCCGAAGGAAATCCTGCTTCCCGCTCTTCGGAAGGAATTTCCCGACACGGATGAAAAAGTTCTGGAGGCTGCATTCCTGCGCAGCGGCGGATATCTGGGGCAGGCAAAAGCCCTCATTCAGGAGGGGCTTTCCGTCCCGGAGCAGACACAGCAGCTTGTGGAAGCCTTTTCTGCCCGAAGCCCCATGGGTCTGACGCAGGTTCTGGTTCCCATGGAAAAATGGAAACGGGATCAGCTGATCCCCATGCTGGACGGATGGAAGCTTCTTTTTGCCGAAGCTCTTGTGTGCCGCAGCGGCGGAACCTCTCTGAGCCCTCTGGCGCAGCAGCTTGCCCGCAGCCGCAGTCCTCAGGATCTTTTTGCAGCTGTGCAGCATCTGGAAAAAGCCGCCCTCTATGCCCAGAGCAATGTTTCCCCCGCCGCTGTCTGCGGTTATCTAAGCTGGGCGCTTCGTTAAAAACCCACGGCTTGCGCCGTTAAAATAAGGAGTTTACCATGAACGAAAACAATGTAGCTGCCGTCGAGGTGGTGGACATTCAGTTCCGCCCCGGGCAGAAGGTTTACTTTTTTTCTCCCAACGGCATTCCCTGCCGGGCAGGAGACCATGTGATCATCGACACGGCCCGGGGCCCTGAATTCGGTATCTGCACCAGCGGTGTCCACAATGTCAGTGAAAAAGATGTGGTGTCGCCCCTGCGCTGCGTGCTGCGTCTGGCAACGGCGCAGGATGAAAAAATCGTGGCCGACAACCGTGCCACGGAAAAGCGGGCCTTTGATGTGTGCCTCAAGAAGATCGCCGAGCACGGTCTGGATATGCAGCTGGTCTCCGCCGAGTGTGCCTTTGACGGCAGCAAGCTGCTGTTCTTCTTCACTGCCGACGAGCGGGTGGATTTCCGGGAGCTGGTTAAGAATCTGGCATCCGTATTCCATACCCGCATCGAGCTGCGGCAGATCGGCGTACGGGACAAGGCGAAAATGGTGGGCGGTCTCGGCATCTGCGGCAGACCCTTCTGCTGCGCCAGCTTTCTGGAGGATTTCCAGCCCGTTTCCATTAAAATGGCCAAGACCCAGAACCTGAGTCTGAACCCCACCAAGATTTCCGGCACCTGCGGACGGCTGATGTGCTGTCTCAAATATGAGCAGGACGCCTATGAAGATCTGCTGCGGACAACTCCCAAAATGGATTCCTTCGTGGATACCCCCGAGGGCAGGGGCACCATTGTTGAAGTGGATCTCCTGCGCCAGCGGGTGAAGGTTCGCATGGAAGAGCAGCCCGACACCATCAGTCTGTTTGCCACCAGCGAAATTGCCGTTCTGCGCAGCGGCAAGGCCAAGAAAAACGATCCCCCCATCCCAGCCGATCTGGCACCTATTTCCGGCTGCGGCAAGCGTGTCCACAAGGAAGATGACGATGAGCCCGCTGTTCATCTGGAGCCCATTCGGTTCCGCTACAGCACGGAAACCGTAACAGACACGCAGGAGGAATCCCCGGAGGCTCCCGCATCGGAAAAGGAAGAAGCTGCCCCGGAGCATCACCGGAAACCCCGCCATCGCAGCCGTAAGCCGCACAATCCCAGCCGAGAGGCTGCACCCAAGGCAGCTCAGGCAAAGGATGCCCCAAAAGCGCCCCGAAACAAGGAAGCTGTCAAAAACGGTGCTCCCAAAAAGGAAGATGCCCGGAAGCCCCACCGCCGTCCTTCCCATCATCGGAGAAAGCCTAAGGAAAATCCCGGCAGCGCACCCCAGAATCCGTAATAAAAATACCGAAGACCGGAAAAATCCACGGTCTTCGGTATTTTTTATCCTTTTTTAAGTTCCCGTGTGATCCACGCCATCAAAAGTGCCACGATTCCCGCCTGCTCTTCCTCCGTGAGCGCTCTGCCCTTGGGGATGCGGTACCATTTTTCCAGACACCCCCGGCAGCAGCAGGCGCAGGCGTGCTGTGCCGTGAACACAGGATGTCCCCGCATGGGGGTCTGCTTTCCGTCATTGGGAATTTCGGCAGGTGCCAGACGATTGCTGACAAAATCAGAAGCGTGCTGACGGATCACCGGAATTCCCTTTTCCGCGATATACTCCCGATCCTGACGGCTCAGATGAAAGCCTGCCCGGAAATCGGATTTTTGCAGTCTTTTAAGTGCCTCTGCGATGGTCACAGCCATTCCCCCTTCTGCATTTCAGTATTTCACAGATGCGCAGTGAGGTTGCTTTCATCGCAGGACCCAGAGGTTCTTGATCTGGGGTGCCAGCTGTTCATAGGACCAGAGCTCCTGCGAGTTCTTCCGGCTGTTGGGATCGTTTACCATGATTTTCCCATCCCGGCAGCCGCTGAGCACAATAAAGTGACCCGTTGAGGTGAAATCTCCGGGGCCTACCACGCAGATAATGGGATTGCCCGCCTCCAGATTATCCATGATCCGCTTTTCCGCCAGAGGAATCTCCGTCACATCCAGCCCCAGCTTTTTGCCGCCCTCGCTGATGAGGGTCCATGAAGAGCCGTGCCCACGGCTGTAATAGCCGCTGCGCTCGGCAAAGGCCGCCACCTGATCCGGGGTGAAGCTTTCCTTTCCCGTCAGATAATATCCCGCCATGGCAAGGCAGGTGGGGCCGCAGCCGGTAATGGCGATCATATCGGAGCCGTACTTTTCATAGCCCCATTGGGGGTCCCACTGCAAAAACAGCGGGATCCCCTGGGTGCGGTCATACTGGGAAAGTGTGGGGGTCACCTTCTCCCGGAAGGGATATTCCAGCACAAATTCCTTGGTTTCCGGGTTCCGATCCAAAAGCTCAATGAGGCTTTGGGGATAGGCACTGACAGAAATCCCCATTTTGTCGGCATATTCCTTTACGGTTTTTTCCGCCGGGGTGAGATTCCCCGTAGAAAATCGAATCTGGCGGTAGATTTTCGGCATACTGATGATTCCCAGTGCCACAATTACCAGCACCAGAAGCACCGCAAGAAGCCGTTTGGATTTTTTCATAGCTGCGCCTATCCTTTCATATGGTTAGATATTTTCGTTTTTCAGAGTCTCCAGAATATTCTCATTCCTGATTTTGCCCATGGCATACATCATGGTGGCAAACACCACCGCAAACACGCTCAATGCGGCAATGCCCATAGCCCGATAGGGCAGGCAGAAGCTCACTGTCAGCTCCATCTGCACCGAGCGCCAGATGAGGTATGTGACGAATCCCGCCACAGGAAGTCCCCAAAGGAGTGCCTTGGTGCCGTAGAGCAGGCTCTCATAGACCAGCATCCTGCGAAATCCCCTTTTTGTCATGCCCACGGACTGGAGCATGGCAAATTCCCTGCGCCGTAGATTCATATTGGTAGAAATGGTGTTAAAGACATTTGCCGCGGCAATCAGAGAAATCAGCACGATAAAGCCGTAGCTGAACACCTTGACAATGAGGACGGTGTTGCGGTTGCTCTCCTCATATTCCGCCACATCCTGAATGCCGCCGGTGCGGAAGTGATTGGCCTGCAAAATGTCACGAATGGCGGCTGCGCTGGTCAGGTGGTCATCAGACCACATATAGAAGCAGTAATCCACATTTCGGTTCGTTTCAGGCTGACAGTTCAGCAGCTGGTCTTTCATGCTCAGCGGAAACATCAGCGTGGCATTTCCGTAGTTAACATAATTCGGAGCTTCTTCCAGCTCAAAGCCGATTTGTATCGGTGTGCTGATTTCCACCTCGGAAAGGGGATAATCCCTGAAATTATCGCTGTCTACAGCCTGATAGCGGGCAATCTGGTTTCCGTTTTCGTCCTCCAGCGTGCCGGCGTAGTAATAGCCGTCAATTTTCTTGTGCGTAATCATGTTCAGCTGCTGGATACCTTCCCGGAAATAGCGAACTGTTTCCCACCTCCGGGTGTTCTCATTGAAAAATTCCTGTCCGCCGGTAAGGATCCCCACCCTCTGACTGGCATCGAAATACTTTTCTTCACTCTGCCCGTTTTCCCGCAGCAGATTGCGGAAGGTCGTATCATCCACGAAACACTGATTGATGTGCGTGATGATTCTCTGCTGAGAATCTGCCTGCATCGGAAATTGTTCCAGTGCTTCCGGATTAAAATCTGTCTTTGGCACAGCAAACTGCCCGTAGGCATAGCCTCGCAGAATCACATCGGTGACAGAATCTGCCGCCTTAAATTTATCCAGAAGCATCTCCGGGGACATGGAATCAAAATCAGACTGGGGTGTATGGTACTCAATATCCCAGCGGCTGGTCTGATAGAAGCTGTCGGTACTGATACTCATATAGTCCGTAAAGGCCGCAGCGGATACAAACAGCACAATGCTCATAAACAGGCTTACCACGGTGGCACGGTATTTTTTCCGGCTGCGCTTATACTGCTTGGCCGCCAGCGTTCCCGGCAGTCCGAACAGGCGGTAGGTCAGGCGGGAAGTACGCACCTCGCGGGCCTTTGTTTTGATGTCTGCATTCTGCCGGATGGCCTCCACGGCGGACACCTTTCCCGCCCGGCGGGAGGGGATCCATGCGGAAATCAGCACCGTCACCAGCGCCACGATCACTGCCACCACCACGGAAACGGCAGAAACATGGACATGCATGGAAATGGGCAGTCCCAGTCCCCGGAACTTATCGCCGATCAGCATAAGTGTCACGGCAATACCGCCGATGCCGGACAGGATGCCGAGGGGAATGCCAATGGCGCTGACGGTCAGGGCTTCAAAGCGGATCATCCGGGCCAGCTGCTTTTTGGTGGCACCGATGGAAGTCAGCAGTCCGAACTGCTTTGTCCGCTCGGAAATGGAAATGGCAAAGGCATTATAAATCAGGGACACAGAGCCAAACATAATCAGCGCCGTGACAATTGCCGCAAGGCTCATCAGCATAGTTGTGGCGCTGTCGCTGTGGATGGTGCCGTAATAGGCCAGAACATCCCTGTTCCAGTCGTTGGAAAAGCCCATGTCGCTGAAAAACTGAAAAGTTTCTTTGGGCTTTTTCATGGTAAAATAGGTATCCAGCAGGTACTGCTCCCCGGGATTTTCGTCCATAACCGTAAGGGCCGTAAAGCCGGGAGCCTCATAAGCTTCGATATTTCTGCTCATGCGCTCATAGAAACCCACCACCCGGTAGGTACGCTTTTCTCTTACTTCCAGCGTTTCGCTCTCTTCCCTGTATGATTCCTCTCCCAGATTCAGATAGCGGTCCTTCTGTCCCAGAGAGAAGCCATCGGACATCCGAAGGCCCAGCTCCAGATTCAGTGTGTCCCCTACATGGTAAAATATTCCTCCGGCATTTGCAAGATGGGACGGCAGCAGGATCTCTTCCGAAGATTGGGGATAGCGTCCCTCAGTCACATGGATGGGAAGCAGATCTTCCGCCTTGTCATCCGCACCCAGAACATAGAGATACGGCTTTCCTTCGTCCTTGCTGCCTTCCAGCTGCGCATAGCCCAGCTGCTGCAGGACGCTTACGGACTGCACCTTGCCGCTTGCCAGGATCTTTTCCGTTTCTGTCCGGCTGCCCCGCAGCACTCTTCCATGCCACGCACCCTCCTGATAGATGGAAATTTCCTTCATATATTCATAGAAGCTGCTGGTAAAGGTGGTCACGGCGCAGATCATGGCAGCAGAGAGAATAATGCCGATGATGGTAACGATGGTCCGTGTTTTATTTTTTCTGAGGGATTGCAGCGTCAGCTTATGAAATACATTCATTTGCGGATCACCTCATCCCGGATAATGCGGCCGTCCTCAATTGCGATGATCCTGTCCGCCTGCAGGGCGATGTTTTCATCGTGGGTGATCATGATGAGGGTCTGGTGATATTTGCGGTTGGAGAGCTTCAGAAGCTCGATAATTTCCTGACTGTTTTTGGAGTCAAGGTTGCCCGTAGGCTCATCCGCCAGCACCACCGCCGGGGCATTCATCAAAGCTCTGCCGATGCTCACCCTCTGCTGCTGTCCGCCGGACAGCTCGTTGGGCAGGTGCTTTTCCCGGCCGGTAAGCTTCAGCGTATCGAGAAGCTCCTGAAGCCGCTCGTTGTTTACCTTCCGTCCGTCCATCAGCACCGGCAATGTGATATTTTCCACCACATTCAGCACCGGAAGCAAATTGTAAAACTGATACACCAGGCCCACCTGACGGCGGCGGAAAATCGCCAGCTGCTCGTCGTTCTGGGCGTAGACATCGCTTCCGTCCATGTAGACCTTACCGGAGGTGGGCTTATCCACGCCGCCCATAATATGCAGCAGAGTGGATTTTCCGGAGCCGGAGGGGCCGATAATGGCAACAAATTCTCCCTTTTCCACAGAGAAGGACACATCATTGAGGGCATGGACTTCATTTTTACCCTTGCCATAGGTCTTGCAAAGGTGTTCCACTTTCAAAATTTCCATAGGGATTCGCTCCTTGTTTTGTGATACGTCCATTCTACAGCCCGGCAGTGACAATCCCATGACTGAAAAATAACACTTCTGTCACATAACTCTGCCGCTACACCACACTTTTATAAAAGCACATGGTAAAGGCCGCTCCGCCCTCGCTTTTGTTTTCCGCTTTCAGCGTACCGTTTTGCTTGGTGACGATCATTCGGGCCAGCGCCAGTCCCACGCCGAAGCTCTTGTCACCCGAATCCTTGCCCTTATAGAACCGCTCAAAAATATGGGGCAGATCTTCTTTGGAAATGCCGCATCCGGTATCACTGATCCGCAGTTTGGTGTAAAGCGGATTTTCTTCCATCTCCACCCGGATGCTTCCCCCCACAGGGGTATGCTCCATGCAGTTTTTGACGATGTTGGAGATGGCTTCGCAGGTCCACGCCGCATCCACCAGAAGATTCCCCTGCCCGGTGACGGAAAAGGACTGCTCCCGCAGCTCCATGGGAACCATCAGCGGCTCCGCTCCCCGGCGCACCAGCGCCTCGGCGGAAATGTTTTCCGGTTTGAAGTGCACCGTCCCCGCATCCAGCTTGGAGATTTTCAGCAGGGTCGTGATGAGCCAGTCGATTCTCGACAGCATTTCCAGCAGCTGCCGGGTCAGCTCCGTTTTCCGTTCCGGTGTCAGATTCGGCTCCCGCAGAAGCTGCACAAGGAGGTTGATGGAGGTGAGCGGCGTGCGGATCTGGTGAGAAATATCCGCAATGGAATTTGCAAGGTAGATTTTGTCGTCCTGCAAATGCTGTTTCTGCTCCCGCAGGCGAACGGTCATTTTGTAAACTTCATTCTGGAGGATGCAAAGCTCCCCCTCCGCATACTCATTTGGGGCAAGCGTCGGGTCATTGCCGTGGAGGATCCGGTCAATATCCGCCGAAAGAGCCGCCAGCCGCCGGTATCTCCCGGCAGTGCTCACGAGAAATATCGTCAGCCCCGTCAGCGCAAAAATCACGACAAAAACACCAAACCAAATATCCCAGCAGAAGGCGGCAGCGGAAAATGCCAGACTCACAAGGGCATACACCGTCGCCGTTCGGCGAATTTCCGGGTTTCTGAAAAGTTTCATTCCGCATCCACCTTATACCCCAGCCCCCGCACGGTCTTGATGATCCGGGGGTTCTGGGGGTCCTCTTCTATTTTTTCCCGCAGCCGCTTAATATAAACTGTCAGAGTGTTATCGTTTACGAAGTCTCCGCCCACATCCCAAATGGATTCCAGCAGCTGCCCCCGGGATAGCACCGCCCCCCGATTGTTGATAAACACCAGCAGCAGCCGGTATTCCAGTGCCGAGAGGAACAGGTCGCGCCCGTCTTTCGTGGCAATGCCCTTGTCCGTGTCCACGGTAACGCTGCCCAGCCGGATCACAGATCCGGTCCCGCCGGTAAGTCTGAGGATATTTTTGATCCGGCTCACCAGCACTCTGGGCCGGAACGGCTTCGCAATATAGTCATCGGCTCCCAGATCAAAGCCGGTGACCGTACTGTATTCATCTCCGGAGGCGGTCAGGAAAATCACCGGCATGGTGTAGTTTTCCTTAATGGCTTTGCACACCCCGAAGCCGTTTCCGTCTGCCAGCGACACATCCAGAAGCACCAGATCAAACTTTTCCTGCTCCAGAAGAGCCATGGCGCCCTGCTGTCCCGGGGCACTTTTTACATCATATCCCTCCCGAAAGAGAAATTCCGTCAGATTTTCCACAATGCTTTTATCATCTTCCACCAGCAGCAGCTTTTGCATGGTCAGCGCCCCCATTCCTTGTTTTTACTGATTATAGCACGGCAGATTTTATTCCACAACCAATATAACAGAATCGTTATATTTTCCATGTGTCTGCTCTTTGTTTGCAGCTTCATAAACGGTGGTTTACACAGGCCCAAAAAGAGGCCGTTACGAACCTTTCTTCTGAAACACGCCCGGCATTTATCGGGCGAATGCACCCAAATAAATACCGCTCCAGTCCCACGGACCGGAGCGGCATACTGTTTATTTAAGGTTATACGCCCACCGTTTCCTTGTGGAGCATCTCATAGGTCTCATCCTTCTCGCCGCAGTTTTCTCTGTGGTAAGTAGGAACTACCTGCTGAATCAGGCTCTGCATGTTCGGCACATTGGCATAAGCCGCAGCCATCAGCATCTGCAAATCCTCCATGAACCGATCCATGTCAAAGGCAATGGGATTGCCGATATGAATGAGATCGTTATCGGTCTTTTGCATGCCCTCTTCCGCCATCAGCTTCTCTTCATAGAGTTTTTCGCCGGGACGCAGGCCAGAGTACAGCACAGGAATATCAATATCCGGGCGATAGCCGGAGAGCTTGATAAGGTTCCGGGCCAGATCGTCGATCTTTACGGGTGCACCCATATCCAGCACGAAGATTTCGCCGCCCTTGGCATAGGTGCCTGCCTGCATTACAAGGCTCACCGCCTCGGGAATGGTCATAAAGTAGCGGATGATATCCGGATGGGTCACCGTTACAGGGCCGCCCTTGGCAATCTGCTTCTTAAAGAGGGGAATGACAGAACCGTTGCTGCCCAGCACATTGCCGAAGCGGACAGCCACAAACTCGGTAATATACTTGTGGCCCTTCTGTGCCTTCATTTCCCCTGCCTCCTGCTGAGGCTCGTGGGTAAACAGCACCGGAAGGCGATCTGCAGTGCCTTCCTTCACAGCCCGGTCGAAGGACTGGATCACCATTTCGCAAAGCCGCTTACTGGCACCCATTACATTGGTGGGGTTCACGGCCTTGTCGGTGCTGATCAGCACAAAGCGCTTACAGCCGTACAGCAGCGCGGCATAAGCCGTCTTATAGGTGCCGATCACATTGTTTTTAATGGCCTCGCAGGGGCTGTCCTCCATCAGAGGCACATGCTTGTGCGCCGCCGCATGATAGACGATATCCGGATGATGCTCTGCAAACACAGACTCGATCCGGCGGCTGTCCCGGACGGAGCCGATCAGCACCGTAAGCTTCAGCTGGGGATAGCGCTCTTTCAGCTCCTGCTGAATATCATAGGCGTTGTTTTCATACACATCAAAGATGATCAACTCTTTGGGGTTATGCGGTGCCACCTGACGGCAAAGCTCACTTCCGATGCTTCCGCCGCCGCCGGTAACCAGAATGGTTTTACCGGTAATCTGGTTATAAATATCATCCATGTTAACGGTGATGGGATCCCGTCCCAGCAGGTCTTCCACCGCCACATCCTTCATATCGCCGATGCTCAGCTTGCCGGACACCATATCCGGCATACTGGGCAGATTTTTGATTTCGCATCCGGTTTCCTTGCAGATATTCAGAATATCCCGCTTTTCCTCGGGGGAAATCCGGTTGATAGCCACCAGAATCTTATTGATATTATACTTTTCCACATTCAGCATAATATCATCCCGGCCGCCCACCACGGGGATTCCGTCGATATCTCTTCCCCATTTGTTGGGGCAGTCATCGATGATACAGCAGATTTTGAGGAATTCTCCTTTGAGTCTCCGGGCATCATGGATAATGGCCTGACCGGCATTGCCTGCACCGATCACCATGATCCGCTGGGTGCTGCTTTTCGCCGCATCGGAAGCATTGCGGTTATAAAACATCAGCAGCACCCGATAGGAAAAGCGCACGCACACCATCAGCACAAACTGGAAGCCTGCGCCGATGATATAGCAGGAAATGGGCAGCCGCACCAAAAAGACTTTGGTGCAAATCACATATGCCGCCACGGTGATTACCGTGGAAACACCCACACGCATAACCTCGTTAATGCTTGCAAACCGCCAGATACTATTGTACAGCCGCATCCGCCAGAACACCAGTAAACAGGCAACCGTGTAAATCGGTGCAAAATAGAGTACCGTCATCATATACTCCATAGGGATCGCACTGTATCGGCAGTCAAACCGGAACCACAGAGCTGCAAGATATGAAATATTGACAACAATTATGTCATAAATCATCAGCATTAAGGCAATCTTCTGCCAATGCTCCAGGTGCCGAACCTTGGTATTCTTTTTCATTTTTCTCTCCTAATTACATTTCTATTTTGGCATGTCAGCTTTCTGTGTTTGCCCTGTATCGGGGCAGCCCCAAAAAAGCTGACATATTTCGTGCATCTCTCTTCAAGCTATACATTATACTCCTTTTTTCCCTAAAATGCAAGCAATTCTAATATACCGCAGTTCTGCGCAGGCAGGCCTTTGCAGGCAGCGTCTTCTGACAGAAAGGAGCTTTTTATGAATATTGCTATATTGGGCTATGGAAATCTGGGGCAGGGCACAGAGCTGGCGGCTTATAACAGCCGGGATTTACACCTTGCCGGTATTTTCACCCGCCGGGATCCCGCCCGGATAAAGCCTTTGACAAAAACCGCCCGAATATTTCCCGAAAAGGATCTTTTATCCCGCAAGGAGGAGATCGATGTGCTGGTACTTTGCCGGGGAAGTGCCACGGATCTTCCCGAAATTTCTCCCATGCTGGCCCGCCATTTTAATATTGTGGACAGCTTCGACACCCACGCCGCCATGGAAACGCATTTTTCGCAAGTGGATGCCGCCGCCGGAGAAACCGGCCATCTGGCCCTCATTGGTGCCGGATGGGATCCGGGGCTTTTTTCAACGGTGCGGCTCTGGGCCGAATCCATTCTGCCAAAAAGCACCGCCGACACCTTCTGGGGTCCGGGTGTCAGTCAGGGGCACTCCGACGCCATCCGCCGGATTCCCGGGGTGAAGGATGCCCGGCAATACACCGTTCCCATAGAAGAGGCTGTGGCATCCGCAGAGCGCAGCGGCCATTCCGTCCTGCCTCCCCAAAGCAAACACCGGCGGGAATGCTTTGTTGCTGCTGAAAAAGGGGCGGATCTTGCCCGCATTGAAAAGGAAATCAAAACCATGCCCCACTATTTTGCAAATTACCGCACTTCGGTGCATTTCGTATCGGAAGATACCCTCCGGCAAAAGCACGCAGCCATTCCCCACGGGGGCTGCGTGATTGCCGCAGGACAGACAGGGCTTCAGAATCAGCACCGACAGCTTATGGAATTTCGGCTGAAGCTGGATTCCAACCCGGAATTTACCGGTGCCGTACTGGCGGCCTGCGCCCGTGCCGTACATACCCTTCACGGTCGGGGGCAGGTTGGGTGCATTACCATGGCGGATGTGGCTCCGGCAGATTTTTCCCCGCTGTCCCCTGCCGATTTCCGCAGGCGGCTGCTGTAGCCGTAAAAAATTCCGGGCATACCGCATATGCCCGGATTCTGTTTTTTTCCAAAAAAGCGCCTATTTCTGGTGGTAATCCTGCAAAAAATTCCCCATTCTCTCCATGGCATCTTTCAAAATATCTGCCTGAGGCAGCATGACGATTCGGAAATGATCCGGCTCCGCCCAGTCAAATCCGCTGCCGGGAACCACCAGAATGTGTGCCTGCTCCAAGAGATCCGCCGCAAACTTCTTGTCGCTGGTAATGCCGAATTTTTTGGTATCCAGCCGTGGGAACAGATAGAAGGCGGCGCTGTTTTTCACAAAGGAAATGCCGTCAATACCGGAAAGCACCTTGGTACAGGCCTCCCGCTGTTCGTAGATCCGCCCGCCGGGCCGCACCATGGAGGCCGGAGTCTCCATATCTGCCATAGCCGCCGGAATGACCAGCTGGGAAAGCGCATTTGCACACAGGCGCATGGAGGTCAGCTCCACAATGCCCCGGCGGTATTGGGTCAATTCCTCCCGGGGACCGCTCAAAATCATCCATCCGCTGCGGAAACCGCAGAGACAGTGGGACTTGGACAGTCCGTTGAGGGTCACCATCGGCAGATCCGGTGCCAGAGATGCGGTGGACACATGGGTAAGCCCATCCATCACCAGCCGGTCGTAGATCTCGTCGGAAAATACCAGCAGCTTATGCTCCCGGGCCACCTGCAGCATTTGCAGCAGCACATCGGTATCGTACAGCGCGCCGGTGGGATTATTGGGATTGATGATCACCATGGCTCTGGTTTTTGCCGTGACTTTTTTCCTGAGATCCGCCACATCCGGGTTCCAGCCGGATGCTTCATCGCAGCGGTAATACACCGGCTTTGCTCCGGTGAGCAGGATGGTATTGCTCCACAGGGAGTAGTTGGGGGTCGGCACCAGCACTTCGTCCCCCGGATTCAGCAGCGGCATCAGGGCAAAGTTCGCCACCTCGCTGACACCGTTTCCGATAAAAACATCCCCGGCCTCCACGCCCTCAATTCCTTTCCCCCGGGCATAGGCGGCAATGGCCTCCCGGGCGTCGGGCATACCCTGAAAATCGCAGTAGGGCACACCGTATTCTTCCTGCCCCGCAATGGCGGAGCGGATGCTCTCGGGCATGGTAAAGCCGAAAGAGCCGGGGTTTCCTGTATTGAGCCGCAGAACATCAATCCCCTGCTGTTTCATTTGCAGGGCCCTGCGGTATAATTCTCCTCGAATATCCGAATGGACATATTCCATTCGCTTTGCCGGATAAATCAACTGATCCATCTCCTGTTCCAAATTTCTCTGTCCTGGTCAAACATCTCGCCTATTTTAACAGATTGGTTCAGAAAAAGAAAGAGGTTTCCCGAAATATCCCGCCCTTATTACCGGAACTTCCGTTTTTTCAGTGCCGGAATCATTTCCCCCGCATCTTTCAATACCAGATGAGGCTTATCCGGCGAATTCTGCAGGGTTTCCGGTGTAGACTCCCCCGACAGCACCAAAATCCCCATAGCCCCCGCATTGAGGCCGGATTTCACATCGGTGTAGATCCGATCCCCGATGACCGCCGTTTCCTCCGGGGTAAATCCCCATTGCTCCATGGCAAGTCTCGGCATCAGGGGCGAGGGCTTGCCGATGACCACCGGCTCTCTGCCGGTAGCATTGCGGATGCCGATGCAGATGCTTCCGCAGTCCGGCACAAAGCCGAACTCCGTGGGGCACACCAGATCCGGATTGGTGGCAATGTAAGGAATGTCCTTTTTTTCCGTCAGGAGCTTGCTCACATTCCAGAGCTTTCCGAAGGTCAGCTCCGTGTCGAAGCCCATGACCACGCACTGCGCCCGGTCAATATCCTCGGTGACGGCAAAGCCCTCCCCCTCCAGCTCCCGCACCAGGGAACGGGTGCCGCAGACATAGAGCACCTTTCCCGGATGGTTTTGCCTGAGATAATAAGCCGTCGCCTGCGAGGAAGTGATAAAATCCTCCCGCGCGGCCGAAATCCCCAGTTTTTCCAGCTTTAAAATGTAGTCATCCACACTTTTGGAGGAATTATTGGTCATAAAGAGATATTTGCCGCCCACGCTGCGAATCTCAGCCAGCAGCTCCTTTGCAAAGGGAAACAGGCTGTCACCAAGGTACAGCGTGCCATCCATGTCAAACAAAAACAGTCTGATATTTTCGATTCCCATGGATTACTCCACATCTCTGGTGGCTACCACGGGAGAGCCGAAAAGCGAATCCACGATCACATCCCCGATTTTCACAGGGGCAAACACCCGGATGCCGTGGAGCATCTGTGCCGCTTCCATCATTTTTCCCTTGGGGATGGGATTCAGTGTTTTGACGGACACCATGGTGTCCTCACGGTTCGCCACCCGAACACAGGAGGTCACCGTCCGCACGGGCGCCGTACACTCCCGGATGGCGTATTCCCTGCCCTTGGGGCAGGTATTGCCGGTAACTTCCAAACTGCCCTTTTCCCCGGTCACCTGTAAAGCGCATCCTCTGGGGCAGATGATGCAGGTCAGCTCCTTTTTCATGCCAGCTCCTCCAATTCTACCGTGATAACTCCCTGAGCCTTGCTCAGCTTCTCTCCGGGTACGGTGATTTTCTCCATTTCTCCCGGAGCCGCTTTCAGCCGCTTCACGGAAACGAGCACCTCATCGCCCTGTCGAACTGTAAAGCGCACCTTTCCGAAGGGGCGGCTTACCCGCAGGAAAAGGGGCACATCCCGTCCGTCCCTGTGCAGTGTCTGGGGAATCACATACCGCACGCCGAAGCCGGCTTCGGTCTTTGCGGTTTCCGCCGTATTATCTCCGTTAAGTATCCGCTCTGCGGCTCCGATTCCCGCTCGCTCGGCTTCATCGGAAACATAGTCCACAAGATCATGCACCTGCAAAACATTGCCGCAGGCATAAATTCCCGGCACCATGGTCTGACAGCTGTCGTCCACCAGTGCGCCGTTGGTAACAGGATCCATGGGGATCCCCGCTCCTCTTGTCAGTTCGTTCTCCGGAATCAGTCCTACGCTTAAAAGCAGCGTGTCGCAGGGGATAAAGCGTCTGGTTTCCTCTATGATCTGCCGTTTTTCGTCCACCTGCGCAATGGTCACGCCCTCCAGACGGCCATTGCCGTGAATCTGCGCCACGGTGGTGCTGAGATAAAGGGGAATGTCGAAATCATGGAGGCACTGCACAATATTGCGCATCAGTCCGCCGGAATAGGGCATCAGCTCGCAGACTGCCTCCACCTTTGCCCCTTCCAGACTCATCCGCCGAGCCATAATCAGTCCGATATCGCCGGAGCCAAGGATCACCACCCGCCTGCCAACCATATAACCGGCGCAGTTGATGAGTTTTTGCGCGGTTCCGGCGCTGTAGATGCCGGCACAGCGGCTGCCGCTGATATTGAGGGCGCCGCGGCTCCGCTCCCGGCAGCCCATGGCAAGAATGACGGCTTCCGCCTTGATTTTGAGAATACCGTCCCGATTCTGTGCCGTAACCACCCGGTCAGGGGACAGCGCGGTAACGGTGGTTTCGTAGAAAACAGGGATATTTCGTTCCGCCACCTTCCGGGCGTAGACGGCGGCATATTCCGGCCCCGTCAGCTCCTGTCCCAGCTTGTGCAGTCCGAAGCCGTTGTGGATGCACTGCTGCAAAATGCCGCCCAGCCCAGGCTCCCGATCCAGAATCACCACATCGGTAACGCCCCGGTCATAGGCTGCCACCGCCGCGGCCATGCCCGCAGGGCCGCCGCCGATCACAACGATTTTATGTTCTTTCATTTTGCCTCCCCTGCCTTTCCCGTCAGCATATAGGAATCGCCGCCGTTTTTTGTCACCTGTTCCATGGGAATCCCCAGCTCCTCGCTGATGAGCTTCATCACCTGCGGGCCGCAGAAGCCTCCCTGACAGCGTCCCATGCCGCTGCGGGTGCGGCGCTTTACGCCGTCCACATCCGCCGCACCGGGATTGCGCCGAATCGCCGCCCGGATTTCTCCCTCGCTGACAGTTTCACACCGGCAGACAATTTTGCCGTAATCGGGGTGGCACTTGATAAATGCATCTTTTTCCTCGTCGTTCATCTTGCGGAAGGCATGGGGATCTTCCCGACGGCCGTTCCAGTCCTGCTTTTTTTCCAGAGGAAGCCCCGTTTCCCGCAGCAGCTGCACCACATATCCGGCAATCGCCACGCAGCAGGTAAGCCCCGGAGAATCAATGGCTGCCGCATGGACGACGCCGGGCGCCTTCCGGGACTTTTCAATGATAAAATCTCCGCCGCTGACCGAGGATCGCACCCCGGCAAAGGAGGTGATGACCTGCCGGAAATCCACGGAAGGCACGCTCTTTGCCGCCAGACGCTGCACCAGCTCCATACCCTCGGGGGTGGTGTCCCGGCTTTCGGGCGTGGCAACCTGCGCAGCCGTGGGGCCGGTCAGAAGATTTCCGTCCACCGTGGGTGTCACCAGAATACCCTTGCCCGCCTTGGTGGGGATCTGGAAAATCGTGTGTTTTACACGGCTGCCCTCAGTCTTATCCAGCAGAAGATATTCTCCCGCTCTCGGAATGATGGAGAAGCCGCCGTCGCCCACCATATTCGCCACCTTGTCGGAAAATCCGCCGGCGCAGTTGACGATTCTTCCGGCAGTGACGGTTCGCCCGTCCTCTGCGGCAATGGCGTAGCCGTCCTCCTCCGGGGTAATGGAGGAAACCTTAAAATTCCGCAGCAAAGCTGCGCCGTTGTCCATAGCGCTGCCCGCCGCCGCCACCGTCAGCTCATAGGGACAGATAATGCCCGCCGTGGGGACATAGAGAGCCTTTGTCACCGCTTCGGAAAGATTCGGCTCCAGCTCCCTTGCCTCGTCCCCGGTGAGAATGCGCATATCCGGCGTGCCGTTCTGGATGCCCCGGTCGTAAAGCACCTGCACCATCGGCTCTTCTTCCCCGCCGAAGGCGCAGACCAGCGAGCCGTTGCGGATGCAGGGCACATTCAGCTCCTTTGCCGCCGCAAATAACAGCTCCACACCTTCGGTGTTGAGTCTGGCTTTCAGCGTCCCGGGCTCCGGATCGAAGCCGCCGTGGATAATGCCGCTGTTGGCCTTGGATGCGCCGCAGGCCACATCGTTTTCCTTTTCCAGCAGGCAGACGGAAAGCCGGTATTTCGACAGCTCCCGGGCAACCATGCTGCCCGTCACACCGGCACCAATGATGGCTACATCGTATTTCATGTGAAAAAATCCCCCTTTTTGCATAAAAAAGAGAAACAAAAAGCAAAGGCGTGTGTTCCACCGTCTTTCCTTTCCGTTTCTCTCAATCTCTACGGATTACAATATAACTTTACAGATACCACAGAGCCTCACAGCCTGTGGAGATCGCCGCTGCGCCGGCACCCAATGCCGCCGTGATCTCCCCCTTGGTCTC
The DNA here is from genome assembly GCA_020025545.1 of Oscillospiraceae bacterium. Taxonomy (GTDB): domain Bacteria; phylum Bacillota; class Clostridia; order Oscillospirales; family Oscillospiraceae; genus Faecousia. Next base: position 85,302 of record JAHHRX010000005.1, read on the forward strand.
AATGAGACCTCCGGCGATCACCGGCACGGAACCGGAGGAAAACCGCCTGACTGCCTTGGGCAGCACCCCGGGCATGATTTCCATAAAATGCGGGCTGGTGCCGTGAAGCATATCCTTCACGCTGTCCATCCCCTGAGAATCCAGCGCAAAAAAACGCTGCACCGTGAGGAGTCCTTCTTCCTTCGCCATGCGAATGATGTTGGCACGGGTGCTGAGGATGCCGTCCGCACCGCAATGGCTCAGATATCGGATGCCCTCCCGGTCCTTGCCGATGCCCTCGGCCAGATCCATATGGACGAACACCGCCTTGCGGGCAAGATGCGCCTGCTCAATATGGCGATGAACCGTCATGAGTCTGGCATCCAGATAGAAAAGCACCTGCGCCGGGGACTCCAGCGCCGCCTGCCACTTATCGTCCCGGATGGCTGCGATCACCGGAAATTCCGCCAGCCGATCCTGTAACTGTCTGACCTGCACACCATCCCTCCCCACTCAATCTCCATACCCGATTATAGTACGGCATTCCTTAAAAAAAGTCAAGTTTTCCAACTATTTTTCTGATGTTTCATTCAATATTTACGGAAATGCCGGGCTGTGTTAAACCAAATAAAACGCAATTTTGTGCATTGCGTCAAAAATGAAAAATCTTTTTCGGCGGGGGTGAAATTCTATTGACATTAATATCCTAAAATGTTAAAATTTCATTCGGTACAGATGTACCGATAATGTTTAATGTGCAGTGAGCCAACCTAACGGCAGCTGCATAAATCCTGTATAGACTGAGCCAAACTAACGGCAGGTCCTACACTACATACAAGGAGACTGATTAACATGGAATTCAAGACTGACATCGAGATCGCACAGGAAACCGAAATGCTGCCCATCGTTGAGGTCGCTAAGACCGCAGGCGTCGATGAGAAGTATTTGGAGCAGTACGGTAAGTACAAGGCAAAGGTCGACTACAACCTGCTTCGGGAAGTCAAGCGTCCTGACGGCAAGCTGGTCCTGGTCACCGCTATCAACCCCACTCCCGCCGGCGAAGGCAAGACCACCACTACCGTTGGTCTGGCAGACGGCATGCGCAGAATGGGCAAGAATGTTCTGGTTGCTCTGCGTGAGCCCTCCCTCGGACCCGTTTTCGGCGTTAAGGGCGGTGCAGCCGGCGGCGGATACGCTCAGGTCGTGCCTATGGAAGACATCAACCTGCACTTTACCGGCGACTTCCACGCCATTGGTGCTGCAAACAATCTGCTGGCTGCTATGCTCGATAACCATATTTATCAGGGTAACGCTCTGGGAATCGACCCCCGCCAGATCACATGGCGCCGCTGCGTCGATATGAACGACCGCCAGCTCCGCTTCGTGGTAGACGGTCTGGGCGGCAAGACCAACGGTATGCCCCGTGAAGACGGCTACGACATCACCGTTGCTTCCGAAATCATGGCTGTTCTGTGTCTGGCTTCCGACATCACCGACCTGAAGAACCGTCTGGCTCGTCTGGTAGTTGCTTACACCCGTGAGGGCAAGCCCGTTACTGCCGGTGACCTGAACGCACAGGGCGCTATGGCTGCTCTGCTGAAGGACGCTCTGAAGCCCAACCTGGTTCAGACTCTGGAGCACACTCCTGCATTTGTCCACGGCGGACCCTTCGCCAACATCGCTCACGGCTGTAACTCCGTTACCGCTACCAAGATCGCACTGCGCCTTTCCGACTACACCATCACCGAGGCCGGCTTCGGTGCCGATCTGGGCGCTGAGAAGTTCCTCGACATCAAGTGCCGTGTGGCAGGCCTGCACCCCTCCTGCGTGGTTCTGGTTGCTACCGCCCGTGCGCTTAAGTATAACGGCGGCGTTCCCAAGGCCGAGACCGGCAAGGAAAATCTGGAGGCTCTGGAAAAGGGTCTTCCCAACCTGCTGCAGCATGTTGAGAACATCACCAAGGTTTACAAGCTGCCCTGCGTAGTCGCTATCAACCGTTTCCCCACCGATACCGAAGCTGAGCTGAAGCTCATCGAGGATAAGTGCAAAGAGCTGGGTGTCAATGTTGCTCTGTCCGAAGTTTGGGCCAAGGGCGGCGAAGGCGGTCTGGCACTGGCTGAGGAAGTCGTCCGTCTGTGCGACGAGCCCAACGATTTCAGCTTTGCTTATGATGTTGAACTGCCCATCAAGGAAAAGATCGAGGCCATCGCCAAGAAGATCTACCATGCTGACGGCGTAAGCTTCACCTCCAATGCCGAAAAGCAGATCAAGACTCTCACCGAGCTGGGCTACGACAAGATGCCCATCTGCATGGCTAAGACCCAGTATTCCTTCTCTGACGACCAGACCAAGCTGGGCGCTCCCAGAAACTTCACCATCACTGTCCGCAACGTCAAGGTCTCCGCAGGTGCCGGATTCCTGGTTGCCCTCACCGGTGAAATCATGACCATGCCCGGTCTGCCCAAGGTTCCCGCCGCCGAGCGTATCGACGTGGATGAAACCGGAAAGATTTCCGGCCTGTTCTAATCGCTGCTTCACAAAAGCACAGGCGGTTCCTCGCCTGTGCTTTTTGCCATGGCATATTGCAGATCATACAGGACACTTCCGGCGTGTATTTTCCGAATCCCAAGGGATTGCCCGGTATCGCTCTGCGCAATAACAATCTGACAATTTAAGGAGAAAAACCCATTATGGATATGACTCTGGAATCCTGCCGCAAATTTGTGGAAGTTCTGGCATCCGATGCTCCCGCTCCCGGCGGCGGCGGTGCTGCCGCTCTGGTGGGTGCCGTGGGCACTGCCCTCGGCAACATGGTCGGCTCTCTGACCGTCGGCAAGAAAAAGTATGCCGATGTACAGGATGAGATCATCGCGCTCAAAGCAAAATGCGACGCACTCCAGAAGGAGCTGCTGGATCAGGTAGAGGCCGACGATATCGGCTTTGTGCCTCTTGCCAAGGCCTACGGCATTCCCAAGGATAACCCCGACCGGGACCGTATTCTGGAAGAAGCCACCGTTACCGCCTGCGCCGTCCCCATGCACATCATGGAGCTGTGCTGTGAGGCAATGGAATGCGTGTCGGTATTTGCCGCCAAGGGCAGCCGTCTGGCTGTTTCCGATGCCGGCTGCGCCGCTGTCTGCTGCAAGGCCGCCTTGCAGGCCGCTTCTCTCAACGTGTTCATTAACACCAAGTCCCTGAAGAACCGGGACACCGCCGAGGAGCTGAACCGCAAGGCCAATCTCATGCTCAATAAATACTGCCAGCTTGCCGATGACATCTTCACCGATGTAAAGGCCGGTTTCGGTCAGTAACCCGATACATAGTTTGGAGGAAAAATATTATGGCGAAATTACTGCTGGGCAAGGAAGTTACCGACGCCCTGAATACAAATCTGCAGGGCCGCACCGCTGCTCTGCGTGAAAAGGGCATCGTTCCCACCCTGGGCATCATCCGTGTGGGTGCTGACCCCAGCGACCTGTCCTATGAGAGAGGCGCAACCAAGCGTGCCGAGCTGGTGGGTGTGGATATCAAGAAGTTCGAGCTGCCCGCAGACGCTACCCGTGAACAGGTTCTGGATGTGATCGATCAGGTAAACGCCGACGATTCCATCCACGGTGTGCTGATGTTCCGTCCCCTGCCCAAGCACCTGAAGGCCTTCCAGAACGAGATCTGCAACCGTCTTGATCCCAAGAAGGATGTGGACTGCATGACCCATATGTCCAACGCCGGTGTGTTTGAGGGTCTGAACGATTTGGGCTACGCCCCCTGCACCCCCGCTGCCTGCATGGAAATTCTGGATTTCTACGGCATCGACTGCAAGGGCAAGAGCGCTGCCGTCATAGGCCGCAGTCTGGTGGTCGGCAAGCCCGCTGCCATGATGCTCATGGGCAAGAACGCCACCGTTACCACCTGCCACACCAAGACCGTCAACACCGCTGAAATCTGCCGGAACGCTGACATCATCGTTTCCGCAGCCGGTGTGCTTAACTCCCTCACCGCAGACTATGTGCGCCCCGGTCAGATCGTTATTGATGTTTCCATCAACTGGGATGAAAACAAGCCCAACGCCAAGGGCGGCAAGGGCGGTATTGCAGGCGACGCCAAGTTCGACGAGGTCGAGCCCATCGTTGAGGCAATCACCCCCGTTCCCGGCGGTGTCGGTTCCGTCACAACCTCCGTGCTGATGAAGCATGTGGTGGAAGCTGCCGAAAAAATCTGATTTTTCATCTACACGGACGGGTTCGCCCGTCCGTGTTTTCTATTATGAGGTGATTCTATGAAAAAAGTCAACGAATTGGACGAAAGCAGTTTTCTCAAGCTGCTCTTCGGTTTTCTCACGCTGTGCTTTCTGATAGCTGCCTTCTGTATGCCGGATCGTTCCACCATGGTTTCCGGCCTCTGGCAAATCCTCTCTCAACCCAGTAAGGTATCCACCAACTATTTTGCCTTGGGCGGCTACGCAGCTACGTTCCTTAATATGGGTCTGGTTGCTCTGATCTGCACTTTGCTCTATGTGCTTCTGGACGCAAAAGCCAATCAGGTTTCCACTCTGGCATTTATCCTCACCCTGGGATTCGGCTCCTGGGGCATCAACATTCTCAACATCTGGCCCACCATTGCGGGTGTCGTTGTCTACGGCCTTGCGAAAAAGGAAAAGCAGTCCACACTGGTAAACGCCATGCTGTTTTCCACCGGCATTGCCCCCCTCATTACGGATCTTATGATCCGCTACCCCAATGCAGAGGTAGTGGGCTTCCATGCCGGCGGCATCCTGCTGGCGCTCGCCGTTGGCTTCGTCATCGGCTTTTTCCTGCCCGCAGGCTTGGCAGCATCCCCCCGGATTCACGGCGGCTTTGACCTCTATTCTGCCGCTCTTCCCATTGGCATGACCGCATTTTTCCTGCAGGCCACCCTCTTTAAGACCATGGGCGTGGCACTGCCCGCCGCTCCCGACGCCGCAGGGCTGAAGGTTGCCTCCGCCATGACCGTAAACACCTTCTGCTGCGTGGTTTTCGGTCTTTGCATCGTATTTGCTTTCCTCATGGGCTGCCGCCCCAAGGATTACTGGCGGCTCCTAAGCGACCCTGCCCTGGTCACCAACTTCTCCTCTACCTATGGAAATGCCACCTTCCTGATGAATGTGGGTGTCTACGGCCTGTTTATCCTCGCCTACTACAATCTGATCGGCGCTTCCTTCAACGGTGTCACCTTGGGTATTATTTTCTGTATGCTGGCCTGCTGTAATTCCGGCTCCCATCCGGGAAATGTGTGGCCCATCATGCTGGGCTATGTGGTTTCCAGCATGGTATTCGGTCGGCTCAGTGTATTGGCCGGCGGCACCTTCACCGGCGCCGCCAACGCCCAGGCCATCATGGTAGGTCTGTGCTACGCCAACGGCCTCAGCCCCATCGCCGACAAATACGGCTGGCGCTACGGTTTCCTTGCTGCCTGTATGCACTATGTGCTGGTGACTTCCGTCCCCACCCTCCACGGCGGCTTCTGCCTGTATAACGGCGGATTCACCGCTGCGCTCATTTGCGTGATCCTCGTTCCCTCTCTGGAGCGTTTCTCCAGAACCAAAGAAGACCGTCTGGCCGCAAAAGCAAAATGATCCATGCACAAAGCCCTCTGCCGATCGGCAGAGGGCTTTTCTGATTGGGCTAAGATGTCCCGTAAAAAGGGCTGACGCAAAATGCCTGCGTCAGCCCCTGTCGGGTATTGGTTTGGGAAAATCTCAGGTAAATTGTACTTTAATGTACTGTTTTAATGGCTCCTGATCCAGAAACGGAGCGATCGGCAGAATGCTGTCCATTTCACCCTGCGCAATCAGCTGACTTGCCAGCTTTGCCAGAAAATCCGAACGCAGGAACGGGGCGATTTTCGCTATGTTTTCCATTCGTTTCTTTTCAAATTCCATTTCCGCAATGTGCTCCAGCTGCTGTCGGGACATAAAGGGAAAGAATTTAACGATTTCTCCCAGTCCTGCTTTCTGATAGCTGCGCTCTGCCATCTTTCCGATTTCCTCCGTGTCGAGAAACGGCAGAAATGCTTCAATGGACTTCCCGCTTTCCGTCCGCTGCGCCACAATCTCATTCAGCACATCCTGACTGACAAACGGCACAAATTTCCTGATATCATCGCTGTCTGCGGCCTTTCTTGCCAGCTCATCCACAGTTTCCTGATCCAAAAACGGCAGCAGCTTGATCACGCTCCCCATATTGGTACACTTGGTTTTGGAAAACACTGCATCCACCTGTGTGGGCTTCAAAATAGGAGCCGCTTCTGCGAGTTCCTCAGCCGTCACTTCGTGATCTTCCAGATATTCCTCCACCCGGTTTTGGGCGGCATGACTGATAAGCTCCGAGGTCTCCCCCAGCAAATCATCAATGGTCACGCCAAACAGCTGTGCCAGCTCCGGGAGCTTGGAAATATCGGGCATGGAATTGCCCCGTTCCCAATTGGAAACGGCCTGATAGCTGATGCACAGTTTCTCCGCCAGTTCCATTTGTGTCATGTTCTGCTGTCTGCGCAGTTCAGAAATTTTTCTGCCTACTTTCATCATATTCAGCATATTGTTCGCATCCTTTCTGCAAGTCTGCCGGCCGTTGCTTCTTGCCCCTTCAGTATATGGAAAAAGGTGCCAATCGTCAAACAATTGTCACTTGAGTTACTGGTTTTTCCACTAAAGCGGCAGTTGAATTCCGAATTTCTCCCGAAAAATCGGTTCTGAGGAATCCGGCAAAAGGATTGTTTTCAGATTTCGATACCGTAGAGCCGCTTACCGTTTTCCAGCGTGATGCGCCGGGCTTCCTCCTCGCTGATGCCCCGGATTTCCGCCAGCTTTTGCGCCATGCGGTACACATAGCCCGGGTAGTTCCGTTTTCCACGGAAGGGCTCCGGCGCCATATAGGGGCAGTCCGTTTCAATGACGATCCGATCCAGCGGCACCGCGGCGGCGCTTTCCACCGCACGGCGGGCATTTTTGAAGGTCAGCACACCTGTAAAACCGATGTACCAGCCCCGGTCGGTAAGCTGCCGTGCCATTTCCGCCGAGCCGGAATAGCAATGGAACACGCCCCGAACCGTGGGAAAATCCCTGAGAATCGCAAGGCAGTCCTCATGGGCCTCCCGGTCGTGGATGATAACCGGCATATTGAGTTCCTGTGCCAGTGCCAGCTGAGCAGCAAAGGCCTTCTGCTGCCGCTCCCGGGGAACATCCTCATAATGATAATCAAGGCCGATTTCGCCGATGGCACGAATTTTGGGATTTTCCCGGCAGAGGGTGCGGTATTCCTCCAAAACGGCATCGCAAACTTCGTCGGCGGCATCCGGGTGAGAGCCTACGGCGGCATACACATAGTCATAGCGCCCAGAGAGCGCCGAGGCCGCCCGGGAAGTTTCCAGACTGCATCCGGGGTTCATCAGCAGGGCAATATTTTCCTTGGGAAGCCCGGCAAGCAGCGCTTCCCGGTCTGCATCAAACGCCCGGTCATCCATATGGGCGTGGGTATCAAAAAGCATGATTTTCTCCTTTATTCCTGAATTACGGCAACATAACAGCCATCAATTTCCATGATGCGGCTGTCATTTTGGTCGAAATCGGTATCTTTCAGCCAGTTTCCGATGCCCCGCCCCGTTTGCTTGGCAAGGGCCTCCTTGAGAACCCAGAGCCGCAGCAGGGCACCATTGGGATCTTCCTGCCGGTCATAGTGCGCCCGCTCCGTTTCGGACAGCCAGCGATCCGCCAGTCTGCCATTTACCTGCCGATCCATTTCCTCCGCATCAATGCCCACCGGGCGGCGGCTCAGGACGCAGAATACATGGCGCCGGGTGTGAGAAATGGAAAAATACCACTGAGAATTGAGAAAATAGGGCTTTCCTTCGGGGGAAAGCCCTATTTCCGGGCAGGGAAGTCCCGTCTGCCCGATGTAAAGTCTGCAAAGGAGCTGCCGGCCCGCTTCGTGACCGGAGGCGCCTTTCAACCGTTCCCAGCCGAGAACAAAATCATTCATCGGCATCGATAATGTTATCGCGGCCACTGTCGGATTTCCTGTGGATCACCCGGTCAAAGATATTGGCGACCCCCACGCTCAGCAGCACGATACCCAGAATCCGCATAATGATCCGGGACAGGCTCAGAGGCAGGAAAATCAGAATGGCACCGGTAACAGCGGTAATGACAGAAAGAATTCTGCCGAAATCCGATGTGGCATACTTCACATTGCGAATACCCTCAACCACAAGAATCAGTCCCAGTATCCGTCCGGCGACTTTTGCAAGAACCAGCGGATTGCTGAAAAAGTACACCCCCAGGGCAAAGCAGCCTGCGATCTGCACCCAGCTCCAAATGTTGGTATAGTCCTTACGCAACACCAGCGCAATTGTCACAACAATACCGATGCCGATAAGCGCCCATGCCAGAATCGTGGAAATCAGTGCCGTAGCAGAATCGGGATTAAACAGCAGAATCGCCCCGGAAACCACCAGCATCACGGGGGCAATGAAAGTTTCCAGCAGGTATGCAGCGGGTTTGTTTTTCATAGGCTCACCTCTTTCTGATCATTACTATACCCCGATTTTTCCGGCGTGTCAAATTTACTTTTCCGCCGGCGGGGGATTTGCGGAACTTTTCCGGAGGAAAAGCGCCCCCGGCCGAATAGCTTGCCATTTTGGAAATCTTTTCTAAGGTACGGCGCAGCCCGTTCGAGGGCTGTAGCGTATCTTCTTTTATGCGATGCAGAGAATATTCCGAGGATTGCCCATAGGTTCTGTTATCACTATTTGGATATCTCCCCGGCTAAAACAGCAATCCCTTTTTCGTGCTGTGAAAGAGCGGCGTATGCTTGCGCCAGTGTTGCTGGTGTGCCTTACTGACACTCCAGAATCTCCATATTTCTGGCTTTTCTGTTTAAACACGACGACACCCCCTGTGCAGTTATTATCCTACACAGGGGGCGTTTTGTCTATTATCCGTTTTTGCTGAACCTGTCCGTAAACGCGGCAGGGCTTTCTCTTAACGCTCGCTTGACAAATATCTTCAGCTATCTTCAGCTCAAATTTTGCGGATCAGTTGCTGTATTTTCTTCTTTTGTTACCGATCAGGAATGTGCTTATCACACCAATAAGAGAAAACAGGCTCAGCAGGCTCCAAAGAACCAGATAACTGTTATCACCGGTCTGGGGTACAGCAGTCGGAGGATCAACAGGTTTTTCCGGCTCTGGAATAATTTCCTTATCCATAACAGTGACCTGAATGGTCTTTGTCGTGCTGGCCCCGTCCTTATCCGTTACCCTGTAGATAACTTCGTACACACCGGGCGTGGTGGTGTCCACAGCGCCGTTTACAACAACGATCTCATCGGTCAGGTCACCGTCTTCCCTGTCTGCTGCCGTAACATCCTTGCGTGCATCAAACTCATCGCCAACGGTCAGCTGCTTGTCTGCTGCCGTGATGGTAGGAACTGCATTCAGCCCTTCCAGCTTGGGATTCACAGTTACACGGATGGTCTTTGTCGTGCTGGCTCCGTCCTTATCCGTTACCTTGTAGATAACTTCGTACACACCGGGCGTGGTGGTGTCCACGGCGCCGTTTACAACAACGATCTGATCCGTCAGGTCGTCCTCCGCATCCGAAGCCGTCACATTCTCCTTGGGATCGAATGTATCTCCCTGTGTCAGTGTGCGGTCAGAGACATTGATGATCGGGGCTTCGTTGACGGTTCCTGCAAATCTGCTGAACTTCCAGGTTCCTGTAAAGACAACAGGGGCAGTCACATTTTCGGCTTCTGTTTTATCCCAACCCACAAAGCTCCAAATGCCGTCCTGTGTTTTCACATCCTGAAGAACAAGGTCAGCAGGGATCATAACCGTTTCACCTTCGTTGACAGTATGTTCCACAGGGAGCTGCTGCATGACTTCCACGGGAAGCTGTTTGCCATCGGCAGCAAATTCATACTTTACGCCATGTGTGACAGGTTCCTGAACGGCTGTTGCGGTAAAATCTACCTTGCCGTTAAAATTGCCCCTGGTGCGGCTATCCGTTCCATTGTCATTATGGAACCAGAAACGCATCACCGTACCGTTGAACGCCTGCGGTGTCCCACCATTGGGCACATCTGTTTTGGGGATTTCCACATAAAACTCACCGTTGGCTTCTGCAATCGGATAAAGTCTATCATCGGTATCGCTGAATTTCACACGAAGCTTTGTTCTCTGCTCCTCAGGTACAAGGTTGCCGATTTGGGGAGCAAGCCAGTTTGCAAAGCCTATTTTGGTGCTTGTACCGTCAATGTCAACCGGCATCGGCAGCACCAACTTATAGGTGTCACCATTCAATTCTGCAAACACGGGCTCCGGCAGCACCGTTTGAAAACCAAAATGGATAACTTTATTAACCTTTACATTGGCAATGGGGGTCAAATCAGAAATATTGTTCTGGATGAAATTCCATTGGTATGCTGTGGGGATATTACTCAGGGGCGTGAGATCAGAGATATTATTTTGATTCAAGGACAGATGCGTTAAGCCGGTGTGGCCTTCGACACCTTCCAAGGAAGTAATTTGATTATAACTGCAATCAATGCTCTCCAATTTTCCGTTCATCTGGGCAAAGACTTTAAAATCCTTAAAACCGGTTTTATTAGCGCTAAAATCGCACAAGTTCGGCATCCTTGTGAGAATCCGACCGAGCATTTCGGCAGTGTATGCTTCCGGCTTTATGGTAGTCTCATTGCTATATGGAGCGGTAAAATAGAACTTTGTCAATTCCGGATAATATCCACGGGTCAAAGGCTCTAAAGATTCGGCATCAAAGGGATTTTTTCCTCCATACCAGCTGCCGGGATATAGCTCCAGCTGACGCATCGTCTGCACATACTGCATACCCTCTAAATTTTTAACATACGGAAAAAAGTACCCAGGGCCGCCTGTTCCCGGCCCAAGAAATCTGCCTGTCTCATAGGTGCCGTCCTGGTTATAATCTCTGCCTTCGATCAGGTCCGTTTTTGTAATATAACCATGAACTTCATTAGTATCCATAGCGACAATAAAGAATCCCAGCAATGTGACATCGGGGATATACACAAGATCGCTGACCGTGTATTCCACGCTTTCTTCTCCCAAGGCACCGTTAAAAGTATAGCTGATATTAAATCCATAAGTACCATTTCGCTTAAAGTAATATGTATACTTCCAGCCGTCGCTTTCTTTTACAAGGGTCGATTTCTCCGGGTAGAGTCCCTCCGTCCTAGGTGTGATCTGCGTTACTTCAAGCCCTTCCTGTGCAGGAACCGTGACCGTAAGTTTCATCAGCTGCCAGCCGTCATAGGCAACAGGCTGCCCTTCGAAATACTCTCCCACATTTTGGGGATCTGCATTCCCGCCGTTCAGGCGTTCCCAGATCTTGATCTGGCTGCCTGCCGACATTTCGATTTTGGTGTTCAATTCCACCTGAGCAGCAGCTTCTCCAGTCTCAGAAGATTTCTGCAGCTCTTTGCCATCTGTCCTGACAGCACCGTCACCGGGGATGTCTGCCAGAATTCCATCTGTTGTCGGTGTAAAAGGATCCGCCTGCGTGCACTCCGTCTTTGGAGCAGAGTCTGCCGCGCTCTCTGCGTATACCGAAGGGCTCGGAAGCATACCAACCGCCATGATTGTCGCAAGAAGAGTGCTGATTACTTGTTTCTTTTTCAATCTGAATTCTCCTTTGCATTCTTTTTCGCTTAATATGACAAACTGGGTTATTTCATTACTGTGTTTTCTTCTTATGTTTACGGTCTGGGGTACTTTGATCGGAGGATTGACAGGTTTTTCCGTCTCCGAAACAGTTTTATCCTTAACAGTGAATTTAATTGTTTACTTAGTGCATATTGGTAAACTTATCTAAGCTCACCTTCACCAAAACAGCATGAAGAGGAATCAAATTTCACTGCTGCGTCATTTTTATTTTCTTCCACAGCAGGCTATGTCCAAAACATCTTACCGCTTGCAGCTGAACGGACAAATAAAAATCGGCTTACCTTTGGTTTTGTGCACCAACTAATCTTCTAGCGGAAAGTATTACAGGTGTAGCGTATAATTACCACATTTGAGCGTATAATTACCACATTTGAGCGTATAATTACCCCATTTGTTAGATGGTATATCATACCATCTAACAAATGGGGACAGTTCATACAAAAATATTCCTTGAAATTCTTATCTTTGGGTTGCCTTGCATCGCCGGATTAAAAAGCTTTTAGCATATGCTAAATAACTTTCTTATGTGCTGTCAGCGAAGCCGGGGGCACTGTTTGGTATATCTTAGTACATTCCGCCGGCCTGTGCAGCAGCGGCAGCGGATGCGGCATCTGCAGCAGGATCGGGCTTATCGACCACCAGGCTCTCGGTGGTGAGGACACATCCTGCGATGGATGCGGCATTCTCCAGAGAGGAACGGGTGACCTTGGTGGGATCAACAATGCCTGCATCGATCATATCCACATACTGCTCGGTATATGCGTTGTAGCCGAAGCCGATCTTCTTGGAGCTGCGGATCTTCTCGTAGACCACGGAGCCGTCCACGCCGGCGTTGTCAGCGATCTGACGGATAGGAGCCTGCAGAGCGGCAGCAACGATTTTTGCACCGGTCTTTTCGTCACCGCTCAGCTTGGTGATCAGCTTCTCAACAGCGGCAATGGCGTTGACCTGTGCGGTACCGCCGCCGGCCACGATGCCCTCTTCAACGGCAGCACGGGTTGCATTCAGTGCATCCTCCACACGGAGCTTCTGCTCCTTCATGGCAACCTCGGTCTGTGCGCCGACCTTGATAACGGCTACGCCGCCGGAGAGCTTTGCAAGACGCTCCTGCAGCTTTTCACGGTCATAATCAGAGGTGGTGGTAGCAATGGATGCACGGATCTGATGGGCACGGGCCTTGATCGCCTCGGCATCGCCTGCGCCGTCCACGATGGTGGTGGTGTCCTTGGTGACAACGATCTGACGGGCACGGCCCAGATCGCTGAGCTGAGTCTCGGTGAGCTCCATGTTCAGCTGGCTGGAAATCACGGTGCCGCCGGTGAGGATGGCGATATCCTCCAGCATTTCCTTGCGGCGGTCGCCGAAGCCGGGAGCCTTGACGCAGACGCAGTTGAAGTTGCCGCGCAGACGGTTCACCAGCAGAGTTGCCAGAGCGTCGCCCTCAACATCCTCGGCAATGATCATCATCTTCTTGCCGGACTTTACAACAGGCTCCAGAATGGGCAGGATCTCCTGAATGGAGGAAATCTTCTTATCGGTGATCAGAATGAGGGCATCGTCCAGAACGGCCTCCATCTTGTCGGTGTCGGTGACCATGTAGGGGGAGATGTAGCCACGGTCGAACT
>JAHHRX010000048.1 GCA_020025545.1 Oscillospiraceae bacterium
TCCATCTTGTCGGTGTCGGTGACCATGTAGGGGGAGATGTAGCCACGGTCGAACTGCATACCCTCTACCACATCCAGACCGGTTTCAGCGGTCTTGGACTCTTCAATGGTGATAACGCCTTCGGTGCCGACCTTCTCCATAGCCTCAGCGATCAGAGAGCCGATAGCCTCGTCGCCGGAGGAAACGGTGCCGACACGGGCGATATCATCGGAGCCGTGAACGGGAACGGAATGCTCCTTAATGGCTTCCACGGCGGCCTCAACAGCCTTGTCGATGCCCTTGCGCATAACCATGGGGTTTGCGCCGGAAGCCAGATTCTTAAGACCCTCACGGGTAAGCGCCTGAGCCAGAACCGTAGCGGTGGTGGTTCCGTCGCCGGCCACATCGTTGGTCTTGGTGGCAACTTCACGGATGAGCTGTGCGCCCATGTTCTCGAAAGCGTCCTCCAGCTCGATCTCCTTGGCGATGGTCACGCCATCGTTGGTGATGAGGGGTGCGCCGTATTTCTTGCCCAGAACCACATTGCGGCCCTTGGGTCCCAGAGTTACCTTAACAGTGTCAGCCAGCTGGTCAATACCGGACTGGAGCTTCTTGCGGGCTTCTTCGCCATAAATAATCATCTTTGCCATGATGTAATTCCTCCTGATCAGTCAGTCACGACGGCAAGAATGTCGTCCTGCTTTACAAACTTGTAGTCAACGCCGTCCAGCTTGATTTCACTGCCGGTGTACTTACCGACAACCACCTTATCGCCGGGCTTTACGGTCATGGTCACGTCCTTGGTGCCGGTACCGGCTGCAACGACTTCGTAGATGGCGGGCTTCTCTTTATTGGTAGTGGCGAGAATGATGCCGGAGGAAGTGGTCTCCTCTGCTTCGTGCTGCTTCAGCAGAACATTGTCTGCCATGGGTGTAAGTTTCATAGTAAATGCCTCCTACAAATATTTAGACCGCAGGTTTCCCTGCATTTATCTACTTGTTTAGCACTCTTTACTTTTGAGTGCTAATATATAATAGCCTACCCAAAAGAAAAAAGCAAGGGGTATTTTGGGATTTTCCGTAAATAATTTATGAACTTGTAATTTTTTCTTTCCCCGGGCGTAATGACCCCCCCGCTGTGGGAAAGGGCGTGGTTTGGATTTCGCCTTTTGTTTAAAATGGTGAAAATAATTGGAATATACCGTGATGTGTACTTGCTTTTTGTGCGATATTGCTTTATAATGGTGGTAAACTATGGTTGGAAGGCGGTGTAGCATGGGCGAACTGATTGCAGTTCTCTCCGGCAAGGGCGGAACAGGCAAAACCTCGCTGTGTGCAGGCATCGCCACAGCGCTGGCAGATTCGGGCGACAGCGTGCTGTGTATCGACTGCGACATCGGTCTTCGGAATCTGGATCTTTCTCTCGGCATGGGAAATTCCGGGGCGTTATCCTTTGTGGATGTGTGCAGCGGCGGCTATTCTCTTCAGCAGGCCACCTGTCACAGCGAATATCCCCGGCTCCGTTTTCTCACGGCGCCCCTCAATTGCAGCGCCGAGGATGTGGACATGGCTGCCTTTTCGAAAATGCTCCACGATGCCAGAGCGCAGTTCGATTATGTGTTTCTGGACGCTCCGGCAGGGATTGACGCAGGCTTCCGGCTGTGCGCAGCCTATGCGGATCGGGTGATTCTGGTGACAAATCCGGATCCCGCTGCCATCCGGGATGCTGCCCGGGCAGGTGAAATGCTGGAACGGATGGGAAAAGACCATGTCCGAATGGTGGTCAACCGTATCACCCCCAGACTTTTCCAAACCATGCGCATAACTGTGGACGATGTGATGGACGAAACGGGACTGCCGCTTCTGGGTGTCGTGCCGGAGGATGTCAATGTGGTGCTGGCTTCCACATTTGAAAAGCCTCTGCTCCAGTATACGAAGAAAGGTGCAGCCGCTGCCTGTCGGCGGATTGCAAAACGAATGAAAGGCCTGCCGGTGCCTGTTGCCATCCGGTAAATTTCATAAGGAGTGATTGATAGTGAATATTGCATTCTTGGCACATGATAAGAAAAAAGAACTGATGGTTCAATTCTGTACTGCATACAAGAGCGTTCTCAATAAGCATAATTTGTTTGCCACAGCTACCACGGGGCGGCTCATTGCAGACAATACCGGGCTTCCCATCACACTGCTGCTCAGTCATAAGCAGGGCGGACATCAGCAGATCAATGCACGAATTGCATATAACGAAATCGATCTGGTTCTGCTGTTTACCGACCCCAACACCACCGACCCTTGGGACGATTCCCAGATGATTGAGACCATTCGCTACTGTGACAAGCACAATGTCCCCATCGCCACCAATCTGGCCGGTGCGGAGATGCTCATTATGGGTCTGCAGAGAGGCGACCTTGACTGGCGTGAAATGCTTCACAGCAAGGCAAAATATTAAAACCACAGCCGCACAGCCCTATCGGCTGGGCGGCCACTTTATAATTTATCCGAATATTTTTGGAGGTAACATATGAACATTGTCAAACCCCGGACACTGTCCGGCTTTATGGAGCTGCTTCCCGGAAAGCAGGCACAGTTCGAGCGGATGCTGGAAATTCTGCGCAAAACCTACGCATCCTACGGCTTCGCTGCACTGGATACCCCGGTGATCGAAGATGCCCAGATTCTGCTGGCCAAGGGCGGCGGAGAAACCGAAAAGCAAATCTACCGTTTTCAGAAGGGCGACAGCGATCTGGCTCTGCGCTACGATCTGACCGTGCCGCTGGCAAAATATGTTGCCCTACACTGCAATGATCTTGCATTCCCCTTCCGCCGGTTCCAGATCAGCAAGGTATACCGCGGCGAGCGGGCTCAGCGCGGTCGTTTCCGTGAGTTCTATCAGGCCGATATCGATATCATCGGCGACGGCAAGCTGGACATTCTCAACGAGGCTGAGATTCCTGCCGTGATTTATAAGGTGTTTACCGGCTTCGGCCTGCGCCGCTTCCAGATTCGGGTGAACAACCGCAAAATCCTCAGCGGCTTCTATGATATGCTGGAGCTGGGCGAAAAGAGCGGCGACATCATGCGCACCGTGGACAAGCTGGATAAGATCGGTGCCGAAAAGGTCGCCGCCCTGCTGGTGGAGGAATGCGGCATTTCTCAGGAGCAGGCAGAGAAGATCATGGCGTTTATCGCCATCCGGGGCACCAATGCCCAGGTTCTTTCCGCTCTGGAAGGCTATATGGGCCGCAGTGAGCTGTTCGATCAGGGTGTGCAGGAGCTCCGGGCTGTTACCGCCAATCTTTCCGCTTTCGGCGTTCCGGAAGCCAATTTTGCGGTGGATCTCACCATCGCAAGAGGTCTTGACTACTATACCGGCACGGTTTACGAAACCATGCTGCTGGATCACCCGGAGATTGGCTCCGTCTGTTCCGGCGGCCGCTACGACAATCTGGCCGGCTTCTACATTGAAAAGCAGCTGCCGGGTGTGGGTATTTCCATCGGTCTGACCCGTCTGTTCTATGTGCTGGATGAGCAGGGGCTGCTGAATCCCCAGCTGCCCAGCGCCCCGGCAGATGCTCTGGTGCTGCCCATGACGCAGGAAACCGCTCTTGCCATCCGTCTGGCGGAAACCCTCCGCTCCTCCGGCCTGCGGGTGCAGCTTTACGGCGAGCAGAAGAAATTCAAGCAGAAAATGGCATACGCCGACAAGCTGGGCGTCCCCTTTGCCGTGCTGCTGGGTGAGGATGAAATTGCCGAAGGCAAATGCTCTGTGCGGAATATGCGCACCGGCGAGCAGGTAAAGCTCACCGCCCAAGAGGCCGCAGAATATATCCGCAGTGCGCTTGCCGCCAGCAACGGCCCCATCATTCTGGAAAAGTAATTCGTGAGGCGATATTATGGAAGAAAAATTCATTACCGAATGGGAAGCCCGTCGGGAAAAGGCTGCCCGTCTGGGCGTCCGGATGCGTCCGGTAGCGGCTGAGGAGGCCATGCGTGCTGCACATCGCTGCCTGTCCGGTCATCGGGAAAGCGACGGATTCCAGATTCTTGCGGACAAGCACCATCTAGAGCTGAGCCTTGAGGCTCTGGCTGTGGAGAAGCCGTTCACAGAACTGTTTAACGACGAAGAGGCCAATAATGCCCTGAGCCGGCTCCTTGCCGCAGGCTATCGTTTCTGAAAGCGCAAATGAAACAGCCAAACGCCCGCACTTATGCCGGCGCAGGATGAAAATTTCACAAACGGCTGAAATGTCAATATAATACACAGCATAGAAATACCGCGCAATTCTGGCTGTCAAACGCCGCCTTTTCCATGGAGAAAATTGGGAAAAGGCGGCATTTTCTGTAATATTATAGGCAAAAATACATATTGACATCATTCCCTGCGTAGTATATATTTGCATATATAGGAAATATGTGGAAATGATTTCCCGTACTTCTATATCATTAAAAAGTAAAATTTGGAGGGACATATGAAAAAACAAGCCATTTGTTTGTTAGCCGCAGTCCTTTGCGCAGGCAGTATTTTAGCCGGCTGCGGAGCCAAAGAAACACAGGAAACTGAGAAACCTTCCACCGATCCCGTTGTCACCGAATTCACACCGGAGACCACCGCACCCACCACACCGGAGACCACCGCGCCCACCACTCCGGAAACCTCCGCACCCACCACTCCCGAAACTCCCGAAACTTCCGCACCTACGGTGGCCCCTTCCGGAAATTTCATTGATCTGGATAATTTGCAGTTCTCCATCAACGGAAAGACCTACACCCTGGGCAAAACCACTTTGCAGCAGATGATTGACGACGGCGTTCCCTTCAGAGAGAGCGATCTGGCAAATGCCAACAATAATCTGAACAAGAACAATCAGTCCCCCGCATTCGCCATTGAACTGGGTGAGTACTGGAGCGCTCAGGTATATGTATTTAACGACACCGACGGCAATAAGACTATGGCCCAGTGCTACATCAACGAAATTACCCTGCCCCTGAAGAAGGATAAAACCCAGGATATTCTGACCTTTGCCTGCCCGCTGGATCTGACCGTGGAATCTCTGAAGGCAAGCGCTGGTGAGCCTACCGACAGCCGCCATTATGACGGTGATAACGGCTACTACAGCGATACGCTGAAATACACGAAACAGCCTACCAAATATTACGGTTACACCGGATATGTCTTTGATTTTACGAAGGGTGAGCTGAATCGAATTACCATTCAATATCTCCCCTGATCTTTCCGATTTTTAAGAGACTTGCTTCGGCAAGTCTCTTTTTTATATGCCGGTTGCTGCGCCCCATGGCGCCGCCTGTTCCTTTTGTGTCAGCAGCTAAATGCTTCCGTCTGCGTTTTCTCTGTGCAGAAAGGCTTTAGCCCCGGCAGGCCTTAAGAGCCACGCCCCAATGAGTTTGCCGATTCTTTTCCGGCTGACTGCCGGAGGTTTTTAATCCGCCATTGCCGGCTCTGCATAGGCTGGGCATATCTTTCCCAAAGGCAAAACCTCCGGCTAAGCCGGAGGTTTTCGACAGCAGCAAAAAGGCGCAGCCCCCGAGGGAGCTGCGCCAAATTATAAATTCCGGAACTTTAACCGTCTGTTCAGGCGATTAAGCGTTGAACTTCTTGCGGTTGATAACCAGAACAGCCAGAGCGGAAACAGCAACCAGAGCGGT
>JAHHRX010000049.1 GCA_020025545.1 Oscillospiraceae bacterium
TAACCAGAATATTCTGCAATTCCACGTTATTCACCGAGAATACGTTGTTCAGCAGCTTGGAGAGCCGCCAATCCGGTGGCAGCATAATGACCCGCTCCCGCTCCAGCAGCCGCAGATCCGGAAATGGCTTTGGGTCGGAGTAGGTACTGTTCATGCCCCGCATCAGAGGGTGATCCTTGTGGCCGATGAGAAAAATGCGTTCCCGCATGACCAGCTCATAGCTCAGCTCGGCCAGCTCATTTGGAATCTGCATGATGCAGAAGTCCAGGGCGTTGGCGGCCGCCAGGTCCCCCAACTCGGGCACCGGTGCCTCGTGGAGGATCACCTGCACGTTGGGAAACTCCTTGGTAAAGGCCGGCAGGATGTCAGGCAGCAGCGTAGAGCCCCGCCAGGGAGAGACGCCGATGTGGAGGACAGGCCGCTTCTCATCCTGCAAATTTCGAAGATCACTGACAAATTGCCGATCAAGAAAACTCTGGCGCTCCAAATAGGCATGAAATAGCTCCCCTGCCGGAGTCAGGTTCAGCGGCGTGTGGGATCTGTCCAGCAGCTGCACCCCCAGCTTGCTCTCCAGCTTGGAGAGGTACTGGCTCAGATAGGGCTGACTTAACAGCAGCTTTTCCGCCGCCCTTGAAATGCTGCGCTCCTTGGCAATCGTGAGGAAGTATTCAGGGTTCTTTAAAAACATGGGGACCACCTCGTATTGTGTTTCATCTTATTATAACAAAAAAACTATAGTATGAAAACCCCATCTGATAAAGAATACCGCCGCTCCGTGTATGCCCAGAGCGGCGGTGTGGCTTGCCGGTTCCTGCAACGTCAAGCCGATTTGGTGGTTAGAGCTGAATGTTAGATGAAGAAAGTAGGGAGGTGTGAGGAGGTATCTCTCTAACCACCCATATATTAGCATATGCTAACTCGATTGTCAACTCTATTTTTCAGCTGCTACTATTTTCTTTCTCCGTAAAAAATCACCGCCCAGCTGCTTACAGTTGGACGGTGAATCAGAGCCCCCTTAACCGGGAGGCCAGGTCATATCGCGGCCGGACAGCACATGGAAGTGCAGGTGATGGACGGACTGGCCCGCCTGCTCCCCTATGTTGGAGACGATGCGGTAGCTCTCCAGCCCCAGCTCCTTGCAGACCTTGGCAATTACCTCGAAGATGTGGGCCACCACGGTGCTGTTGTCGGCGTCCACCTCAGCGGCAGAGCCGATGTGAGCCTTGGGAATCACAAGAAAGTGGGTGGGTGCCTGGGGGTCGATGTCGTAGAAGGCGAAGCACACCTCATCCTCATAGACTTTGTTGGAAGGGATCTCCCCCGCCACAATTTTGCAGAACAGACAATCGGACATAGAATCAAACCTCCTTTGTTTACTTGGTAGCCCTATTGTACCGCATAGTTCCGCAAATGAAAAGTACGCTTGCTTAAACTTTTCCTTTGCGTCCATTGCAAGTACAAGCCGCATCCCTGTGTGGTACACATCCGTTCACTGGCAGGAACCGTGTATCACGAGTCTTGAGGTCTTACATTCCGTTATATGGAAATCATTCTTCCGCCCTCGCACTCATAAATCCGGTGCGAGATCGAAACAACGGTTCTGTCTGCCGAGACATTCCGAAGGGCCTTCAGAACGGCTCGTTCGGTCTCCACGTCGAGATTGGCCGTGATTTCGTCCAACAGCAGAATCTGCGGCTGGGCGGCCACCGCGCGTGCAATGGAGAGAAGCTGCCATTGTCCCTGGGACAGAAGTGCCGGGGCACATTCCGTCTCATAGCCATGCTCCAGATTGCAAATGGTCTCATGCAGGCCGGTCAGTCTGGCAGCAGACTGTACCATCTCATCTGTGATTGACTGATCGAACAGGGTAATCTGATCCTTTATCGTTCCGGGAACCATATGGAAGGACTGGTCCACATAGCCGAAAATCCTGCGTTTGGCGGAATCAGCTATGGCGGAGGCGCTCATTCCGTTTATCAGCACCTCACCGGACTGAGGCTGATATAACCCCAGCAGCAGCTTGAACATTGTGCTTTTCCCCGCTCCGGTTCGTCCGGTGATGGTGACCTGCTCCCCTGAATTCACACAGAAGCTGACATTGTGCAAAACAGTGTTTTCATCATAGCCGAATGTGACGTTCCGAAGCTCTACACAGGGAGAATCCGGGGTTTCCGTCGGAACGCTCTCCGCTGCACAGCGCTCAGGCTGTGCAAGAAACCCATCGATCCGCCTTGCACCTGCAACAGCCGATTGAATGGTTTGAATTTCCATGCCGAGGCTTTCAAGCGGCGCAAATATTTGCGTGATATAATTGATAATTGTAACTGAGGTACCTACAGACATCCCAAAAAAGGTTAAAATGTTCGGGTTTCCAGACGCAGAAAGCAGCATGACACTGGCCACAATGATGGCGTTCAAAATCAGAATGACAGGCGAATAGATCGAATCGTAGAAATTGGTCTTTTCAATCGCCTGGTAGCTCTGCCCTATATAATCGTCATACCGCTTCTCCATATATTGTTCTTTTCCCAGCGTGTGGATGGTCCGGATGCACCGAAGCGACTCCGGAACGTGGTTTGTGGCCCGGCTGACCGCGGCACGATTGGCAAGCTGCGCTGTCAGCGTCTTTTTTTGCACCGACCTTGTAAAAAGGAAAATAAAGGGCAGCAGCAGAAGCAGCAGCACCGCAAGGCCTGTCGTCTTTGTCCACACAATAATCAGGATGCTGACTATTTTGCACGCATCTGCGAACATACTGATGATGCCAGATGTAAACAGCGTTTCTACCGTATTTACATCCCCTACAAATCGGGCCACCACAGAGCCGGGCTCCTGTTGATTCAGACTGTCCGCGCTGAGGCGGGTGAGCTTTTCTGAGAGCTTGCTGCGCAGGGCATGGGTGATTTTTTGTCCAAACACAATCAGCAGAGATTCGCGGGATGACTCCAGAACACCGGAGAGCGCGATAAGGGCAAAATAGAGGACCACCAGAGAAACCGGTATCGCTGCACCGGCCGTCAGCTGGTCAACAACGGTTCCAAGGACCAGAGGGGGAATCAGCGTTGTCACAACCGATCCCACCACGGCCAAAAGGACTCCAGCTGCAAGCCAGTGGAAGCGCTTTGCAGTACCGGCAACAATCCGCAGTACATTCTTGTTACAGTTCATCCGGGCGTCCTCCCTCCTGCGCATTATAGAGTTCTGCATACTCAGAAACCTCTTTCATGAGGGTTTCATGGGTCCCGACGACGATGGGTTTCCCCTGCTCCATCCAGATGACCTGCTCCAGCTGCGGGAACAGATACAGGCGGTGGGAAATCAACAGGACAATGCTGTCTTTTGCCAATTCTTTTAAATTGGCAAAAACGGCTTCCTCCGTGCCCCGGTCCAATGCGGAGAAGGGGTCGTCCAAAATGAGAATTGGCTTCTGGTGACAAATGGTTCGCGCCAAGGCCAACCGTTTGGCCTGACCGCCGGACAGTTTCACTCCGCCGTTTCCAACGATGGTATCGCTGCCGTTGCTCATCCGCAGTACCTCTTGCTCCAGACAGACCGCACGAAGATACGGGGCGGCATCTTTCGGATCTCCCATGAGAATATTATTTTTGATGCTTTCGTTCAGCAGCTCTGCGTCGTGTCCCAGGTAGCCGACAATGCTGTTGCGCACCGGGTCGGGCAGGTCTGACAGCTCCCTGTCTCCAAATTTGATCGAGCCGGAGTAGGGATACTCACAGAGAAACGTTTTCCCCAATGTGGATTTGCCGCAGGCAACCGGTCCGGTTATGCCAATGATTTGTCCCGGTGCGGCAGTAAAAGACAGATCTTGAACGATGGGTGCCGCAGACGGGTAGGAAAAGCTCAAATTGCTCACCGTAAGCGTATCCGCTGCTGCCGTCGGAACGGCTTCCGAATCCTCTGTTTGTGCCATAAACGGTTTGACGCGTTTCCAGGACACCTGCGCCTTGTGAACCGAGTTAAATAGCTTGGCTGCTTTCGAGGATTTGACCGACAGCTTTGTATAGCAGGATAAGAAGGTGGTAAAGGCCGCAATATCCCAACTGCTCCAGCCCTGCCCCAGCACATTCCGGGCCCCAAACCATAGAATAAACAATACGCTGACCATGCAGATCACATGGTATAAGGGCGGCAGCGCAGCGATCCAGATATTGGCTTCCACGGCTGACCGTTCATAAGCAGAAAGTTGGTGCTCATAGGTTTCATTGCGCTGCGCTTCACAGCCGAATGTCCGGTAGGTGATTGCATTGGACACCCTGTCCAGTGTATCTGCACTGAGCTTTCCCGCCTGTTTTTTGTACTCAGCACCAGTACGCTGCACCAGACGCTTCATTTTTTCGGCCAGAATGTAAGAAATGGGCGGGAACAGCAAACTTAGAAGGGTAAGACGCCAGTCATAATACAGGAGCATCCCACAGTAGCAGATCAGCGCGACCCCGGTATCAAAGACTTCGGTTGTGAATTTCCGCATTCCCTCTGCACAGTCATCCACATCGGAGATCGCTTTTGTGATGACATTCCCGATTCCTTCCTGCTCCAGCTCCGCTCTGCTTTTTTTGAGCAGATTGTGATACAGCACCTTCTTCATTCTGCGGTTGACATTGTTTGAAAAGCGCCGCACATAGAAGCGCTTGACATATCGCATTCCTTGGACAACGGCAATGATGGTCACATACCAGAATACCAACTGAAGCATTGCCTGAAAGGAGGACCGCCCGGATAGAATATCCACAAGGCACCCTGCCAGTTTTCCTTCAAACCAAGGTCCAGCCAGTAACCCAAAGTTATAGACCAGACCCGAAATTGTAACCGCCAGCAATACACCCCATTCAGCGCGGAAATAGCTGGCAATACGATCTGTCTTACAACATTCTCTACTCATTGACGATCTCCTTGTATTTTGCTGCTACAAGTGCGGAAACATCCGGAAAGCCCTCGCGGCTCTGCTTCTTTGACCGCAAATATAGTACGTCCAGCGTTTTGCAAAAGGTCCCTTTTTCTTCCGCAGTCAGTTCGGATAACAGCCATTCATAGAATACCCCTTCGATTGCTTTTTGTGACAGCTTCAGCTGCTCTGCTTTTTCCGTTGCATAGAGGAGCTGACTGCGTCTGTCCGCTGGATTTGGTTCCCGGCTCAGATAGCCCTTTTCTTCCAATCGGGCGGCGCGGCGGGCAGCCGCTCCTTTGTCAATTTTAAGCGTTTCTCGTACTTCAGCCTGTGTGATTCCCGGATGATGGCGCACCAGATGCATAAACTCAAATTCAGCGGTACCGATCCCCTCTTCTTTCATGACCTGTACCGTGAACTTGTTCACTTCCCGCGCTATCTTCGTGATCTCCCGTTTCGTTTGCTCCATGGCAGCCGCTCCTTTGTCATTTAGGTGCATATACAACCTTTTGGATGATACTACATCCAGTTAACCGTGTCAATGCCTTTGTTGAGCGGACCGATGCCATACAGGACCAGTGAATTGTCAAACTAAGTGCAACACTTAGCGAGCTCAACGTCCCACAGTT
>JAHHRX010000050.1 GCA_020025545.1 Oscillospiraceae bacterium
TTCCGTCAGAACCTGCTGGGTAAGCGTGTTGACTATTCCGGCCGTTCGGTTATCGTTGTTGGCCCCGAACTGAAAATGTATCAGTGCGGTTTGCCCAAGGAAATGGCATTGGAGCTGTTTAAGCCCTTTGTTATGAAAGATCTGGTAGAAAAGGGTCTGGCCAACAATATTAAGAGCGCGCGCAAGATGGTAGAGCGCACCCGCACCGAAGTGTGGGACAGCTTGGAGACCGTGATCAAGGGCCATCCTGTTATGCTGAACCGTGCGCCTACTCTGCACCGTTTGGGCATTCAGGCCTTTGAGCCTGTTCTGGTAGAGGGTCATGCCATTAAGCTGCATCCTCTGGTATGTACCGCTTTCAACGCCGACTTCGACGGTGACCAGATGGCGGTTCACCTGCCTCTGAGCGCAGAAGCACAGCGCGAAGCAAAAATGCTGATGCTGGCTTCCGGAAACCTGCTGAAACCTTCTGACGGCTGCCCCGTTGCTGTGCCCACACAGGATATGATCCTGGGCTCTTACTATCTGACGATGGTCAATGATGGGGATAAGGGCGAAGGCAAGGTGTTCCGTGATGAAGAAGAAGCTATTATGGCTTATAACGATAAGGTTATCACGCTGCAGGCTCGCATCAAGGTTCGCCGCGCACTGGAAGTGAACGGCAAAACAGAGACCCGACTGGTGGACACCACCGTTGGCCGCATTATCTTTAACCAGCCCATTCCGCAGGATCTGGGTTATGTGGATCGCACCAATCCCGAAACCATGTTTGGCTACGAGGTTGATTTCCAGGTAACCAAGAAAAACCTGCCCGACATCATCAGCCGCTGCCTGGCCGTACACGGCACCAAGGCAACTTCTGAGATGCTGGACCGCATCAAGGCACAGGGCTACAAGTACTCTACCATCAGCGGTATCACCGTTGCTGTGTGTGATGCGGTTATTCCCCCTCAGAAGCCTGAACTGCTGGCTGAGGCCGATGAGCGCGTTTCTAAAGTTATCAAACAGTTTAACCGCGGTTTGATTTCCAACGAAGAACGCTACAACGGCGTGATTCAGATCTGGCAGGAGACTACCGATAAGGTTTCCAAGGCTCTGGCTGACAACCTGGAAGATCGCAACCCCATCTTCATGATGGCGGACTCCGGTGCTCGTGGTTCTATGAACCAGATCAAGCAGCTGGCCGGCATGCGTGGTCTGCTGGCAAATACCGCCGGTAAGACCATCGAAATGCCCATTCGTGCAAACTACCGTGAAGGCCTGAACATCTTGGAATACTTCGTTTCCTGCCGTGGTGCTCGTAAGGGCATGGCCGATACCGCTCTGCGTACCGCCGACTCCGGCTACCTGACCCGTCGTCTGGTCGATGTTTCTCAGGATGTTATCGTTCGTGAGGAAAACTGCGGCGCAACCGAGGGTATCTGGGTTTCCGATATCCGTGAGGGCAAGGAAGAGATCGAGAGCTTCCGTGAGCGTCTGATCGGCCGCTATGCTGTGGGCGATGTATGTGATCCCAACACCGGTGCCGTGATCGTGCCGGAAGGCAAGATGATGGATCTGTTCGATGCCGAAAAGATCGAAGCAGCTGGCATCACCAAACTGGAGATCCGCAGCGTGCTGAACTGCCGTGCAAAAGTTGGCGTTTGTGCTTACTGCTACGGTTCCAACCTGGCAAACGGCGATCCTGTTCGCATTGGTGAGTCTGTTGGTATTATCGCTGCTCAGTCCATCGGTGAGCCCGGTACTCAGCTGACCATGCGTACCTTCCATACCGGTGGTATCGCATCTGCGGAAGATATTACCCAGGGTCTGCCTCGTGTTGAAGAGCTGTTTGAGAGCCGCCGTCCCAAGGCTTTGGCCATCATGACCGAGATTGCCGGCACCGCTCACATTGACGACAGCAAGAAGAACCGTCATGTTGTTGTGAACGGTGTGGACGAGAACGGTGCTCCCACAGAGAAGAGCTATCTGATTCCGTTCGGTCAGCGCATTCGCATCACCGAGGGTCAGCAGCTTGAAAAGGGTGATATGATCACCGAAGGTCATGCATATCCCCATGACATTCTGGCCATCAAGGGTCGTGTTGCCGTTCAGAACTACCTGATTCAGGAAGTTCAAAAGGTTTACCGCCTGCAGGGTGTAGAAATCAACGATAAGCACATTGAGGTTATCGTTCGTCAGATGATCCGCAAGGTTCGTGTGGACGATGCAGGCTCTACCACTTTGATCGGCGGCGCACTGGCTGACAAGATGGAAGTTGAGCATCAGAATGCAGAGATCGCAGAGCGCATTGCTGCCGGTGAGCAGGGTCTGAAGCCTGCCCAGTACACCGATGTGCTGCTGGGTATCACCAAAGCGTCTCTGTCTACCGACAGCTTCCTGTCTGCCGCATCCTTCCAGGAAACCAC
This sequence comes from Oscillospiraceae bacterium, assembly GCA_020025545.1. Classification (GTDB taxonomy): domain Bacteria; phylum Bacillota; class Clostridia; order Oscillospirales; family Oscillospiraceae; genus Faecousia. The sequence goes on from JAHHRX010000050.1 coordinate 2,409, forward strand.
TCGCGTGCTGACCGAAGCCGCCATCAAGGGCAAGGTTGACCCCCTGATGGGCCTGAAGGAAAATGTTATCATCGGTAAGCTGATTCCTGCCGGTACCGGTTTGGATGAAGTGGAAGCCGAACTCGTCCGCCGTGAGCAGGAGGAGAACGGCATCGTGGTAGCACCCGCCATGACCATGGCCGGCGAAGACGGTGAGGACTGCGCAGAGGAGTAATCCTTTTCGCTTCCTGCACACCATTATTGCAAATAAAATCGGCAGCTGCTGAAAAGCGGCTGCCGACTTTTTATATAGAGATAAAAGCAGAACATCCTATAATAACATTAAAAATAGGTTTTAGAGGGGTCTTTTGTACAAAATGAAAAATTCAGTGAATTAACCAAGGTTTTTTCGAAAATACTGTTGACATGGATAAATCTTATGTGTACAATAAGATTGTTGCGCTGACCAAGGTGCAACTTTGTCCGTATGATGTTTTGGCAGTTCGCTGCCTTAACATAAATAAATTTAAGAAAGGAGAACAAAATGCCTACTTTTAACCAGCTTGTACGCAAAGGCCGTGAGGTGTCTGTCCGCAAGTCTACCGCTCCTGCTCTGCAGAAGAGCTACAACTCTCTGGACAAGTCCTACAGCGACGCTAACAGCCCCCAGAAGCGTGGTGTATGCACCGCTGTTCGTACCATGACCCCCAAGAAGCCCAACTCTGCTCTGCGTAAGGTAGCCCGTGTAAAGCTCACGAATGGTATCGAGGTAACCTCTTACATTCCCGGTATCGGCCACAACCTGCAGGAGCATAGCGTAGTACTGATCCGTGGCGGCCGTGTTAAGGACCTTCCCGGTGTTCGTTACCACATTATCCGTGGTACTCTGGATACTCAGGGTGTGGCTAACCGTAACCAGTCTCGCTCTAAGTACGGCGCGAAGCGCCCCAAGGCCGGTGCTAAGAAGAAGTAATTAACGTTTACCCCGCCATCAAAGGCGTCTTATATATATAAGTAGACCTTTTATGGCACAACGGGAGTTTTTTGCTTTCGAGTACCGATGATATCATTCTGTGAAGGAGGGAAGAAAGATGCCTAGAAGAGGTAACATTGCAAAGCGTGACGTATTGTGCGATCCGCTGTACAATTCCAAAATGGTGACCCGCTTGATCAACAGCATTATGCTGGATGGCAAGAAGGGTGTCGCTCAGAAAATTGTTTACGATGCTTTTGAGCTCGTAAAGGAAAAGTCCGGTAACGATCCCCTGGAGATGTTCGAAAAGGCTATGGAGAACATCATGCCCAGCCTGGAAGTTAAGGCCCGCCGTGTTGGTGGTTCTACCTATCAGGTTCCTGTTGAGGTTCGTGCCGAGCGCCGTGAGACTTTGGGTCTGCGTTGGCTGACCGCTTACGCCCGCGCCCGTAGCGAGCGCACCATGCGTGAGCGTTTGGCAAACGAAATCATGGATGCCGTTAACAACACCGGTAACGCCGTGAAGAAGCGCGAAGACACTCACAAAATGGCCGAAGCCAACAAGGCTTTCGCTCATTACCGTTATTGATCCGCCCTGTATTTTTAGGAGGTTAATATGCCAAGAGACGTTTCTCTGGAAATGACCAGAAACATCGGCATTATGGCGCATATCGACGCCGGCAAGACCACCACCACCGAGCGTATCCTGTATTACACTGGTGTTAACCACAAAATCGGTGAAACGCACGATGGCGCGGCTACCATGGACTGGATGGCTCAGGAGCAGGAGCGTGGTATTACCATTACTTCTGCTGCTACCACCTGTTACTGGAGCCACACTGAGCTGCTGAACGATCCCGCCAAGGCCAAGAAGAACCGGCACCGGATCAACATCATCGACACCCCTGGCCACGTAGACTTTACCGTTGAGGTAGAGCGTTCTCTGCGTGTTCTGGACGGTTCTGTTACCGTTCTGTGCGCTAAGGGTGGCGTTGAGCCCCAGTCCGAGACTGTTTGGCGTCAGGCCGATAAGTATCACGTACCCCGTATGGCTTACGTGAATAAGATGGACATCATGGGCGCTGATTTCTACCGCGTTGTCAACATGATGCGTGAGCGTCTGAAATGTAACGCAGTACCCATCCAGCTGCCCATCGGCAAAGAAGATGAGTTCAAAGGCATTATCGACTTGATCGATATGCAGGCCGATGTATACTACGATGATCTGGGCAAGGATGTTCGCGTAGAGCCCATTCCTGAAGATATGATGGAACTGGCTCAGCAGTACCGTGCCGAGTTGATCGAAGCTGTTGCAGAAGGCGACGAAGAGCTGATGATGAAGTATCTGGAAGGCGAAGAGCTGACCAAGGCTGAAATCAAGAAGGCTCTGCGTAAAGAGACCATCGACAACACCATCGTTCCCGTTTGCTGCGGTACTTCTTACCGCAACAAGGGCGTTCAGAAGCTGCTGGACGCCATCGTGGATTATATGCCCGCTCCTACCGATATCGAAGATATCAAGGGTGTTGATCCCGAAACCGGCGAGGAGACCAGCCGTCCTTCCGACGACAACGCTCCTTTCGCTGCTCTGGCATTTAAGATTGCCACCGACCCGTTTGTTGGTAAGCTGTGCTTCTTCCGCGTATACTCCGGTGTTGTGGAAGCTGGTACCACCGTTTACAACTCTGTAAAAGAGAACAACGAGCGTTTGGGTCGTATTCTGCAGATGCATGCAAACCATCGTCAGGATATCGACGCTTGCTACGCCGGTGATATCGCCGCTGCTGTTGGTCTGAAAAACACCACCACCGGTGATACCCTGTGTGATCCCAAGAACCCTGTTATCCTGGAAAGCATGGAATTCCCCGAGCCTGTTATCCGTGTTGCCATCGAGCCCAAGACCAAAGCCGGTCAGGAGAAGATGGGCATTGCGCTGAACAAACTGGCTGAAGAAGACCCCACCTTCCGTACTTGGACCGATGAGGAAACTGGTCAGACCATTATCGCAGGCATGGGCGAGCTGCACCTGGAGATCATTGTTGACCGTCTGCTGCGTGAGTTCAAGG
>JAHHRX010000051.1 GCA_020025545.1 Oscillospiraceae bacterium
GTCAATCGAACTGGCTGGCTCCCGACACATTGGGAGTCCGTTACGTCCATGAGTTATCCGGAATGCGGCTTGGCATCGGTCCGGAGGGCTCCACCACAGAACAGTCTGCCCTGGACGCGCTCCGTGCTGCCGGGGCAGAAGGGCAGAACCAGATTGTAAACTGCGGCCTTGGTGCTGGAGTTGATATGGTGCGCGAAGGCAAGCTGGATGCCATCCACGGCTTTTCCGGAGCTCCAATCGGCCGTCTGAACGAGCTGGCCAATCAATATCCCTGTCGACTGCTTCTATATACTCCGGCGGAGCTGGAATCCATTCTCAAAAGCGACGGTCTCTATGTGCCTGTCACAGTTCCAGCCGGAACCTACCGAGGCCAGCTTGAGGATGTTGATACCTTTGCGGTTAAATGTTTGCTGTGTGTGGATGCATCCATGGATGATGATCTGGTTTTTGAACTGACCCAGGATCTTTGGAAGGCCAGATCGGAATTGATCCAGGTCCATCCGGCCATGCTGCCCATGGCAGAAGGCCGCTTTCTCTGTCAAGATCTGCCCATCCCGCTGCACAGCGGAGCGAGGCGTTTCTACGAAGATCAAGAACTTATCTCATAATCAAGAACATAAATGAGTCCATTAAAATGGGCATAAGAAAACACCCCTGATGCAGGATAGACTGCATCAGGGGTACTGCTATATCTGAGGATCATCAAATAGCTGGTGAACCTTTTGCTCTCCGATGCCGCGATTGCAGTAGACAAAGTTAAACTCACCCTCGATAGACATGTCTTGTACGGAAAAGGTCGTGAGATCACTTCGCTGCAGACTGATTGGCTGATAGGCAAACGTGATTGCGTTTGTTTGCAGCAGAAGGTCCATGAGTACAGAAAAATTACTCATAGAAATGGTACGCGAAAAGCTGTCCAGGGAAAACCCCCGATCCAGAATGGCCTGTTCCAGCAGGTGACGGGTGCCGGACCCCTTTTCCCGAATGAGCAGCGTCTCTTTGAATGTTTCATCCAGGGGCACGGTTTTCCCTGCAAAGCGGTGCTCTTTGGTGCAAATACCGGTAAACCTTTCTTTTTTGTACAGACGATAATCATATCTTGTTTTATCAAATACACCTTCCACAACAGCAAAATCAAGCTCCTGATTTTCCAGCATTTGCAAAAGAACCATGGTATTATCGATCGTGAAGTCCAGACTATGGTTGGGCTGCTGTAAAAAACGGCTTATAATAGGGGGTAAAATAAACTCCCCGATGGTCTTTGTGGCTCCAATTCGCAGATAAACACCTGCTTTTTTCACAAACTCTTTGCGCATAGCCTGCTCTTCTGCCAACATGCTGTCCAGATGGCGTTTGAACTGTTCGGCTTCGGGTGTCCGATATAACGTGCGGCCCTGATAGCGGAAGAGCTTTATCCCATAAAGCTTTTCCAGATACTTGATGTGCTGTGTAACACCGGGCTGTGTCATTCTCCGCTTTTCAGCAGTGCGATGATAGTTCATTTCCTTATACAGCGTTAAGAACGTGAATACGCGGTCGTCAAACATAGCAGAGACTCCTTGTATAATCATAATTTCTATTTATCATCTGATAACAAAAAGTAATTAGATTTTATCATATATGCGATGTATAATAAAGGCACTATCGGAAAAGAAGGGGATTTTTTGTGAAAGTTGTGATAATCGGCGGCGTAGCGGCAGGGACGAAAACAGCAGCAAAGTTCAAACGCGAGCATCCGCAGGATGAAGTGGTCCTGTACACAAAGGGAAGCGATATTTCCTATGCTGGATGCGGCCTGCCGTACTATGTGGGTGGTGTCATTGAGTCGGAGAACGCGCTGATCGTAAATACACCGCAAGCGTTTTCCGCGCTTACCGGTGTAGAGGTACATACTGACTGCGAGATCGTTTCACTGGATGCAAATGCGCATACCGTGCTTACCCGAACCGGAGAAACCGTTTCTTACGACAAGCTGGTCGTGTCCGTAGGCGCCGAACCCATTCGCCCCTCCATCCAGGGTGTGGGGCTGCCAGGTGTTTTTTGTGTACGGACCCCGCAGGATGCCATTCAGATTCGACAGTACATTGATGACAAGGCATGCCGCCATGCCGTGGTAGTGGGCGGCGGTTTTATTGGTCTTGAAATGGCAGAAAACCTGAGAAAGCGGGGGATGTCTGTCAGCTTGATTGATATGGCACCTCAGCTGATGCCCAACCTGTTGGACTCCGAAATGGCTGACTATATGCGCCGCCATCTGGTCAAGAAGGGGCTGCGCATAGTTCTTGGCGCCGCTCTCAAGGAAATTCAAGGCAGTGCAGCGGTGCAGGCTGTTGAATGTGGTGCAGGCGTTTTACCGGCAGATCTGGTCATTCTGGCAATTGGCATTCGCCCTGCGACCGAATTTTTGGAACACAGTGGCCTGGAAATGCAGCGAGGGGTGATTGTGACAGACAATGCTCACAGGACTAACCTTGCAGATATTTTTGCAGTAGGGGACTGTGCCCTGGTAAAAAATCGCATTACCGGAGAGCCACAGTGGTCTGCCATGGGCTCTACAGCTAACATCGCTGGCCGTGAGCTGGCGCTTGAACTGGCTGGGGAGAGCGTTTGCTATCCCGGATGTCTGGGTACTGGCGTTGCGAAAATTTCGGAAGATCTGAATGTCGGCCGCACCGGTCTGACGATGCAGCAGGCACAGGATGCCGGCTTTGATGCAGCGTCAGTGACGGCGATTCTGAACGACAAGGCTCATTATTATGTGGATGCATCCACCTTTGTCGTCAAGCTGATTGCAGACCGCACGACACACCGCTTGCTCGGTCTGCAGGTGATGGGCAGTGGTGCTGTTGACAAAATGACCGATGTGGCTGTCACCGCAATCTCCATGAAAGCACGGCTGGAAGACCTTGTCTCTATGGATTTTGCCTATGCACCGCCGTTCTCTACCGCCATCCACCCCATGGCCACCGCCTGCGGCATCCTGCTCAACAAGTTGAGTGGCCGTATGGACAGCGTTACTCCTGCTGAGTATGCAGCCGGAGAAGCGGAGGAATATCGCCTTGTGGATGCACATCCTGCGCCCTCCATCCCTGGTCTGCCGTGGTTTGACCTGACGCATCCCGAGGAATCCTCCAAGCAGTTTGATCCCCACGAAAAACTGCTGCTGGTCTGCGCCAAGGGCAAGCGGGCGTACCTGTCCCAGAATAAGCTCCGTGCCTGTGGTTTTACCCAGGTGAAGGTACTGGAGGGCGGCGTGGAATTCAGCGTACTGCGCCGTCCCCATGTTGAAGGCAAAGCTCTGCCGCCCGAAGAGGTAAAGCGGTTAAAGGGGCTCGGCTGCCTGCGGGATAAGCGCTTTGCGGATGTGTTCAATGTGCGAGTGATCACGCGCAACGGCAAAATCACAACGGACGAGCACCGCACCATTGCGGAAGCCGCAGAACGGTTTGGGTCCGGCGAGATTACCATGACAACCCGCTTAACAATGGAGATTCAGGGCGTTTCGTATGCAAATATTGACCCGCTGATGGAGTTTCTGAATCAGCGCGGGTTGGAAACTGGTGGTACCGGGTCTCTGGTTCGCCCCATTGTATCCTGTAAGGGGACTACCTGCCAGTACGGCCTGATTGACACCTTTGCGTTGAGTGAAAAACTCCATGAGTACTTCTACAAAGGATATCACCAGGTCACGCTGCCCCACAAGTTCAAAATTGCAGTGGGTGGCTGTCCAAACAACTGCGTCAAGCCCGATTTGAACGACTTGGGTATTATCGGCCAGAAAATGCCTGTCTTTGATTATTCCAGGTGCCGTGGCTGCAAGGTCTGCCAGGTAGAAAAGGCGTGCCCAATTCATGTTGCGGCTCTGGAAGGAACGATGCTGCGGGTGGATGAGCAAGCGTGTAATCACTGCGGACGCTGCGATGGGAAGTGCCCCTTCGGTGTCACCGCAGAATATCAGGATGGTTATAAGATTTATATTGGCGGCCGCTGGGGCAAGCAGGTTGCTCATGGCCGTCCGCTGGAGAAATTCTTTACCTCGGAAGAAGAAGTCCTGAATATTGTGGAGCGGGCAATTCTGCTGTTTCGCAATGAAGGAAAGACCGGTGAACGTTTTGCTGATACGGTTGCCCGACTGGGATTTGACTTTGTTCAGCGCAGGCTGCTGTACGCTGAAATTGACAAGAGTCAGATTTTAGAAAAGCAGGTGACCGGCGGAGCGACCTGTTGATGTCTATTCTCAGATCCCGGCATCTTTATGTGCCGGGGTCTATTTTATAGGGGAGAAGAGAGCGCTATGAAAAAAGTTCTGTTGGTGCTTGCTGCTGCGGTGACATTTTGTTTTATGGCTGGCTGTGCATCGACTCCGGTAGACTCAAATTCGGATGGGGCAAATCAGATTTCCGTCACAGATGACCTGGGTCGGGAAGTTTTGGTAAATATGCCGGAGCGTACAGCCGTACTGATCGGCAGCTTTGCGGATGTGTGGTGCCTTGCCGGCGGCAAAGAGTCGCTGGTCGCAACGGCGGATGATGCCTGGACGCTGTTTGATTTGGATTTGTCAGAGGACGTAATCAATTTGGGAGGCGTGAAAACTCCAAGCCTTGAAAAGCTCCTGGCAGCTCAGCCGGATCTTGTGATTGGCAGTGCGAAAACGTCCGCAAATCTGGACTTGAAGGATTCTCTGGAACAAATGGGGATTCCTGTGCTCTATTTTAATGTGAGCACGTTTAAAGACTATCTGCGGATGCTGAATGTATGCACTCAACTTACCGGTCACCCAGAGAACTATACCATATACGGAACAGAGATCCAGTCACAGGTGGACGCCGCAATCGCCCGTGCCTCAGGCGAACAGCCCAGTGTTTTGTACGTTCGCGCGTCCGGGTCAAGCTGCAAGATCAAGAACAGCAAGGACAGTGTCTTGGGTGAGATGCTGGCAGAACTCGGATGTCGCAATATTGCTGACAGTGAAAGCAGTCTATTGGAAAATCTGAGTATGGAGACCATCCTGACACAGGACCCGGATTATATTTTTGCAGTGCTGCAAGGCGCTGATACTGCAAAGGCACAAAAGTCACTGCAAAAAGCACTTTTAGAAAATCCTGCCTGGAGCAGCCTGACTGCCGTGAAGCAGGGGCGTTTCCATATCATGGACCAAAAACTATATAACTTAAAGCCGAATGCACGTTGGGGAGAAGCCTATGAAAATCTTGCAGACATTCTTTACCCGGAGAAGTGACCCGCGTAAAACATTGCTGCTGTTGGTGCTGCTGCTGTTGGTGGTTGTATC
>JAHHRX010000052.1 GCA_020025545.1 Oscillospiraceae bacterium
GCCTGATTGTTTCTATGTCAAATGGGGTGTTGGCATCTGAGCAAAACAAAAAAATACCGGATGAAACGGAAGTGTCCACTCAGACAACTCAGGAGACAGCGGAAGAAACCACTGCACCTGCTGAGACTGTCCCAGAAGTTATCGAGTCTGTACCGGCGGCGACTGAGACTGCCCCGGCAGCTACTGAGACAGCACCCACTTTAACAGCTCCGGAGCAGGTTGCTGAACGATATCATGCACTGATGGCTGCCACGACCATTGAGGAAATGGACAACATTCTTTCCCAGATGGATGAAGAAACGGCCAATGCATTCGTTTCTGCCCTGACACCGGAGCAGATCAATGAAATCAACAGCAAGGCGGATGCCCTGACACCCCCGCAAACCACCCCGGTGCCCCAGCAAATGCAGCAGCCGGACGATCGCCCTGTCGTTTACCCTACTAAAAACTTTACCAATGCAGCACCTTTCCTGCCTCCGGTGGTTGGCGTGACCGGCGGTGCAGAAGATGATCGATTGCTCACAGAACGTCCAGAGCCGGATAATGGATTGGAAACCAGAAAGACGGTCTCAGGGCCGGATGAAAATGGTCAATACACCCTGACACTGGAAGCCTGGGCAACCGGTGCCAAAACCATTATCGATCAGCAAACCCAGGTTCCAGCGGATATCATCCTGGTTCTGGATCAGTCCGACTCCATGAAGAAAGGATTTGCAACCGTTGTCTATGAGCCGTTCAAAGCGGAACTGGAGGAACTGTATAACAATCGGGAAAAACTATATGTGAAACGTGCAGATGGCGCCTTTGCTCCGGTTACCGTTGAGCGGGTGAGTGTGCCACTGGGTACATATACACCCTATCCCAATCAGACCAATAAGGTATACATGGATATGTCAGGCAGCTTCTATCATCAGTGTCCGGGAGGCAACTATGGAATTGTTGAGGTAGAGCAGAGATTCTTGACTTATACCTATCGGTGTAAATCCTGCGGCGCTACATGGGAGTCCTCGAGGCCAGGAACTGTGCCAGATTTTTCTGCCGAATTTTATAAGGGAGATGCGGACGTAAGCTACACCTTCTCTTATAGGGATGAGAACGGAACATTGGTTACAGAAACCGTACAGCAGGGCTCTGTAGCTCCAAATTGGGATTTTCATACTACGAAACCTGGTAACAGTATCAGACGAATAGAGGCTCTGAAAACAGCTGTAACCAGTTTCGCCGACGCCGTTGCACAGAAGGCCAAAGGACCTGATGGGCAGCTCGGTACGGATGATGATGTTAATCACCGAATTGCAATGGTTGGCTTTGGTTCCAAAAAAGAAAAAGAGTACGAGAATACGGAAATTCTGATTGGTTCTGAACAGTACCGGTATGATAAGGTAACTGAGACAACGAATGACATCTGTCAGAATGCATTTCAGAATATGGATCAGGCATCTGGAGTGGAGAATGTGAACAGCTCCATTGGCGTCCTTGAAGCCAGCGGCAACACCCGTGTGAATCTTGGTGTCGATTTGGGGAACAAGATATTCGAGCAACACCCAGTCCCGGATGGCGAGCGCCGTAATCGCATTATGATTGTGTTTACCGACGGAATGCCTGGGGACGTCGGTTATCAAGAAGAAGTTGCGGATGCTGCAATCGCTGCAGCAAAGATTACAAAGGGCACATACGGGGCTACCGTTTATTCTGTGGGCATTTTTGATGGCGCAGATGCCACTTCACCAGGTGATCAGAATGGAAAGAATGAGGAAAAGTGTAACTGGTTCATGCAGAACCTATCCAGCAACGACGGAAGGGTTCAAGATCCCAGCTATTATTTGTCTGCAGCGGATTCTGATGCACTGAATGATATTTTCCAGACCATCTCCGGAAATATTGAAACGGGTGGCTCTGCCATTCAGCTTGGTGCCGAGACAATCATGAAGGATGTGATTGCGGATGCCTTCGTTCTGCCTGAGAGTGCAAGTAAGGATGATATTAGAGTCTATACGGCTGATTACATAGGGGAAAATACATTTGGCAATCCGAGTTCTTTCAATGCAACAGTGGATATTTCGCCGGATAACAGAACCGTTTGCGTCACCAATTTTGACTATTCTGAAAATTGGGTGGGAACCGTCACGAATAATGGTCAGGTGTCCTACAGAGGTAAAAAACTGATTGTGGAGATCCCCATTGTGGTTCGTGATGGATTCCTGGGGGGCAACGGTGTGCGAACCAACGGAACGGATTCCGGCATCTATAACAGTGACAAGACCATTGAGAATTTTGAGGTTCCCGAGGTCAATATCCCGATTCCCCAAATCACTGTTACGGCTCAAGATCAGAATGTATATCTGCTTGGCGATTTGACACAGGATCAGCTGATGCAGGGTGTCACCATCACCGCAGGTGGGGCAAACCTTCTGCAAGCGCTTGCGCCTTGGCAGGTACAATATGTAGATATCACCATTGCCAAACCCGATGCCATGACAGGTCTGACCGCAGACGGGACGTATAGCGTTACCGCAGAAATTGCCCCGAAATCCAGCAATGTGCCAAACCCCGTGGAGAAAGTGTGGGGGACAGGTTCAGCAAATGTCAATGTCTTTGCGCCTGTGCTGACATTCCGGGACAGCGCAGTCTACTATGGTGACAATGCCCCTGCGGAATATGAAAGCAATTGTGTTTCTACACAATGGAAACATGAAGGTGTTTTCGATGGCGAGGTTACCATGATTGGCTCTGCACCTAATCTTAAAAAGACTTATCAGCCAGGTTTGGGCGTGGAAAATGGAAAAATTCACACCAAAACGGATATCCCGGTGCATGTGGCCGTTGGCATTGGTGACCAGGATATTACAGAGTTCGTAACGTATAAGCACAAGGACTGTGTACCAGATTGCGGATTTAATGCCGCAGAGCAAGCGTTTCTGCTCCATGTTCGGACCTGCCAGCTCACCGTGCATAAACAGGGCGGTGCTGCCGGAGAGCCGTATGTGTTCTATCTTGATCGGAACGGTGAAAGGTATACAGAACTGACCATCACCGGAAATGGAACGGAAACAATCTATGAGCTGCCTGTGGGAAACTACACCTTGGCAGAGGATGCAGACTGGGCCTGGGGATATGCGGATATCCAGGTGGGGCCGGGGGTACAATTGGGCAGTACCAATCCTTCCGGTGAAATTACCTGCACCAATGCAGGACGATTGCCCCAGTGGCTCAGTGGGTTCAGTTCAGTTGTGCAGAATGTGCTTGGGATTGCCCATAGTCAATCCTGACGAAAGGCGGTAGGGACAATGAAAAAACGACATCATAACTTACACGCCGGCTGGGGGTGCAGGAAGGCTGTGCGGTGTAAGATTTTTGCGGTGCTGGCTTGTGTAGCCGCAATTGCCACGGTTACGGTTGGTGGTACCATGGGGTGGATTCATACTCCGCCCCAGACTGTAAAGAATACCTTTACAGAATCTGCCGTTACCTGTGAAGTGCGTGAGGACTTCGATGGCAGTGTGAAACGCAATGTAAACGTCACCAACACTGGAGATACTTCTGCATATATCCGGGTGAAACTGGTCTCCTACCGTGTGAATGAGGAGAACCAGAAAATCGGGGGCGCTGCCGAAATCCCCGCATTTGTCCCCGGAAAGGACTGGGTTTTCAAAGACGGGTTCTACTACTACAAATTCCCGGTAGACCCGGGAGAACAACCGGCAACACCGCTGATCGCTGCCGATGGTATCCAGCTTTTGAAGTACACGGATATGGACGGCGGCAAGCAGGTGATTGAAGTTGCAGCAGAGGCAATTCAGGCAGAGGGCATAGACGGTGCAGGTAATAAAGCAGTTGTTGCCGCCTGGGGCGTTGACCCGGAAACACTCGGATCAGGAGGTAGAAGATGAAAATTTTCAGAAAATATATCTCCTTGCTGGTGGCTGCCATGCTCATTATGGGCATTGCCGTTACGGTCTATGCTGACGGCACGGTTCGTTATGCAGGAAACAGCGGTGAATTTGTTTTTGAGCCCGGCAGCGATCTGTCCGCCACCGACTTGTTTGATGGATTCAAAGGGGTAATGCCCGGTGATACCATTGCGAATCGGATTACGATTCGCAATGACGCGTCGAAAGAGGTCAAGATCAAGCTGTATCTGCGTTCCCTTGGGGCGCAGGAGGCTACAGATGAATTTCTGAATCAAATGAAACTGACGGTCAAACAGGAGGGGGATTCTATCCTTTTTCAAGCGCCTGCGGATGAAACAGCACAGTTGGGTGACTGGGTTTATCTGGGTACCTTTTACTCCGGTGCAGATATTGACCTGCTGCTGACACTGGAAGTGCCCATTGAGATGGGAAATGACTTTCAAAAAGCAGTGGGTATGATCGATTGGGAGTTTGGGGTTGAAGAATTTCCGGTAGAAATCGGTGATCCTGCCGTACCCAATACGTCCGATAATCGTCAGGCATTTCTCTATGTGGGTTTGATGATTCTGGGCATAGCCGGTGTGGCAGTCCTTACGACCACACATACGTATTGCAAGAATGCAAAGAACAACGAAAAATAATATTTAAACAAGATTGTACAAATCTATAAAGAGTATATAAAAACTCCGGATCAAGATGCCTTAATCCGGAGTTTTTGGTGCGGGCGACAGGACTCGAACCTGCACGTCTTGCAACAGAGGAACCTAAATCCACCGAGTCTACCAATTCCACCACGCCCGCATATGAAGTTTTGCCTCTATTTTTACACGGGGAGGAAACCCGAGGTGGAGCAAAAAGCTTTATCCACGGTCTGTCTATTCTATCATGAAAA
>JAHHRX010000053.1 GCA_020025545.1 Oscillospiraceae bacterium
GACCCGCGTATCCAGCTTGGAAGGCTGGTGTTCTACCATTGAACTACACCCGCAAATCCACAACCGTCTGGCTGTTTCAGCCATAGAATTTTAGCATAGGTTTGGAATATTGTCAAGCATTATTTGAAAGAATTTCCGGAATTTTATTGTAGATCACATCGGCCACGGCTCCGTCGCCGCATTTGCACACATTGGGGAAGCAGTCGGCCACCGAGGCGTCGGCAGGGCAGAAGGAAAAATCCGCACCCTCCAGCAGGGGCAGGTCGTTATTGGCGTCGCCCACGCCGATGAGGATTTTTCTGCCCAGCTGGGCCTGCAAATCCCGTGCCGCCTGAAGCTTGGATACGCCGGGGGCCTGAATATCCACTATTTTGATGCAGGGGTGACAGACATCCAGCTTGCCCTCAAATTCCTGCTGAATCTGCGCAATGGCATTTTCCATGCGCTGATTTTCAGCTTCGCTGCCGGTAAAATACGCGCTGATGTTGCCTTCGGGGCAGTCCCAGCACAGGGAAAGATTGATAAGCGGCAGGGGCACATGGTCCATATCGGTGTACTGAAAGGCACAGCCACAGCTGGAAAGCAGACCCTCCCAGCCGGGGGCTTTGCGGAAAGAGTAATGGGCATCGGTGCCCTGTATTTCCAGCACCAGATCCGGGAACATGCGCAGAAGCTTTTCGACGGTTTCCTTTGGATCTAACTGAATAGGATAGATTTTTGTGAATTTTCCGGTGTTCAAATCATAGGTCGCACCGCCGTTATAGAGAATGACGGGGGCGCTGACGGGCACATCCTCCAGGAAATACCGTGCCATCGGCAGGCTCCGGCCGGTGTTGACGGTGAAAGCACCGCCGTTTGCAATGAAATGGCGGATGGCTTCGATATTTTTTTCGGGGATTTTGGCATCCGGCCCGGTGAGGGTGTGGTCAAAATCAGATGTTAACAGAATGTCGGAATAAATTCCCATAAATAAGTAGCCTCCTTGCAAAATCAGCCCATTTTTTCTAATTTATCCAAAACCTCGCGGAAGTATTCCGGCAGGTCTGCGTGAACGATCACCGGGTGGGCATCCCGGGGATGCTGGAAGCAGAGAAGCCCCGCATGCAGGCATTGGGAGCTTTGTCCCAGCTCCGGCTTTTTGTGACCGTATACCATATCTCCCAAAATGGGGTGGCCGATGTAGGCCATGTGCACCCGGATCTGGTGGGTGCGCCCGGTTTCCAGACGGCACCGCACATGGGTGTAGCCCCGGTAACGGCGCACGACCTCCCAGTGGGTCACGGCGTTTTTGGAATTGCGGGGGGTGACAGCCATTTTCTTCCGGTCTGTGGGGTGCCGCCCGATGGGGGCATCCACGGTGCCGCTGTCCTCTTTGAGAGAGCCGCAAACAATGGCTTCGTAGGTTCTTGCCATGGTGTGATCCTTCAGCTGGGATGCCAGCACCCGATGGGCAAGGTCATTTTTGGCAATTGCCAGCAGTCCGGAGGTATCCTTGTCAATGCGGTGGACGATACCGGGGCGCAGTTCTCCGTTGATGCCGGAAAGCGCGCCGGCTCTGGCGTAGAGCAGACCGTTTACCAGCGTGTCATCCTCGTGACCTGCCGCCGGATGTACCACCAGCCCCTTGGGCTTGTTGATGACAAGCACATCATCGTCCTCGTAGACGATATCCAGAGGGATTTCCTTGGGGACAATGCCGGTTTCCTTCACTTCCGGCAGGATGTATTCGATTGCATCCCCCGGCTCCAGCCGATCGTTTTTTCTGCCGGGTTTTCCGTTTCGTTTCACAAGTCCCTCTTCCAGAAGCTTTTGAGCGGCAGAGCGGGTGAGATTTTCCCCGCAGCGGGCGAGAAAACTGTCCAGCCGCTCTCCGGCGGTGTCGGCGTAAAGAATCATTTCTTTTCTTCCTTCCAGAAAGCCTTGTTGAAGAACACAAGATGTATCATGAGGGCGATGGTACCGCAGGTGATGAAGCAGTCTGCCACATTAAATACGGGAAAAGTGATAAACTCCGTTTCGATCATGTCCACCACATAGCCCAGACGGAAACGATCGATCACATTGCCCACACCTCCGCCGTAAACGGCGGCGATGCACCAACGCTCAAAAGTGGTGAACGGCATGGGGCGCTTAAAATACTCCCACAGCACCAAAACGGTGAAAATCAGAAAAACCAGCAGAAAGAGCCATTGCATCCCCTCAAAGGAGGAGAAGGCGGCACCGGTATTTTTTACATAGGTGAGCCGGACAATGCCCGGCAGGACGGGGACATGCCCAAACAGGGGAATGTTTGCCACCACCAGAAATTTGGTGATTTGATCCACTGCCACAATTCCTGCGGCAAAGATACAAAAAAACAGGAAATACATGGGAAAACCTCCGGGATAAGGTGTTTTCGATACTTTTGCGATTTGCTATCTATGATACCATGCCGGCAGGAAATTGTCAAACGCCAAGGCGGATATACCGGCCGCAGAAAAAATAAAAAAGAAATATCCGATTTTCCCGTTTGTGACGCAAAATGCACAAAAAATTGAATTAAATTTTACAAAACAAACTGCATAAAAATGTGGTAAACGGTTGAAAAGCACAAAACATTGTGCTATCCTATATAAGTAAAAAGCTCCCACTGTTACGGGTGGGGCTGTAATATGGTTCGAAAGAACACCCCCAAAAGGGAAAAAACAAGGAGGAAAAAGAAAATGAAAATCACAAGTAAGATTCTCAGCGTGGTTCTCGTTCTGGCAATGGCGCTGGGCATGTTTGCTGTCGTGTCCTTTGCGGCAGAGACAAACTACGTCAGAGTCAACACCAAGGAAGAACTGACCGACGGTGAGTATATCCTGAGAGTCAACGAAGAGATTGCCCTCGGCGCATACGATGCAGAAAATCACGCTGTACTTGCTGGTACCGACATTGCGGATTCTGTATGGACGGTTACCGTTAACGGTGACAAGGTGAAGCTGACCGATGCAAATGGCGTTACCATCGCTCCCAAGCCGGACAAGTCTGGTAAGCCCCAGAACGGCATGGAAGAAGATGCTAGCTTTGAGTGGACTGTCAGAACTGGTGAAAAGGAAATCCAGGGAGAAAATCAGATCGTATTCGAATTTGTTTCCGAAAAGCATATTTTGGCATACAACACCAACGGTGGCTACAATAAGTTCCGTGCATACAAGCAGACCTCTGTAACTGGTGATAACTATATGACCCAGTTTGAGCTGTTCAAGAAGACCGAGGTCACCCCTGAGCAGCCCGAGACCCCCGATCCCGAGGTCACCGAGCCTGAGACCCCCGCTCCCGAGGTTACCGAGCCCGAGACCCCCGCTCCCGAGACCAACGAGCCCGTCAAGACCACTCTCGACAACCTGACCACTGAGGATGTCGGCAAGCTGGTTACCGTAGAGGGTCTGACTGTTAAGGAAGTCAAGCAGGGCACCAAGGATCCTGCTGAGTCCAGATACATCTTTGCCGATGACAAGGGCAACGAAATCACTCTGTTCTACATCAAGACCTTTGAGAATGTGAAGCAGGGCGACACCGTAACTGTTACCGCTTATGTCAGCGAGTATAATGGCAATGTTCAGTTTGATAACAAGAAGGAAGTAGAGATTGTTGTAGACAACCATTCTACTGACACCGAGGTTCAGCCCACTGAGCCCGAAACCAAGCCCGAGACCCCCGATCCCGAGGTCACCGAGCCTGAGACCCCCGCTCCCGAGACCAACAAGCCCATCAAGACCACTCTCGACAACCTGACCACTGAGGATGTCGGCAAGCTGGTTACCGTAGAGGGTCTGACTGTTAAGGAAGTCAAGCAGGGCACCAAGGATCCTGCTGAGTCCAGATACATCTTTGCCGATGACAAGGGCAACGAAATCACTCTGTTCTACATCAAGACCTTTGAGAATGTGAAGCAGGGCGACACCGTAACTGTTACCGCTTATGTCAGCGAGTATAATGGCAATGTTCAGTTTGATAACAAGAAGGAAGTAGAGATTGTTGTAGACAACAATTCTACTGACACCGAGGGTCAGACCACTGAGCCCGAAACCACCGATCCCGAAACCAAGCCCGAAGAGAAGCCCGAAGAGAAGCCCGAAACCAAGCCCGAGATTCCCGCAAAGACCGTTCTGTCCATGAAGATCCCCGGCAAGACCGTTTACTTCAACGGTAAGATCGTGAACGGCCGTTTCCTTGGCACCACCACCAACGCTGCTGAGGCTGTAGAGGTCGTTAAGGAAGCAAAGGGCGACGGCTTCTACCTGCGCGTTAAGGACGGCAAGTACATTTCCGTTCAGCAGACCGAGTACAAGGACAAGAATACCGGCGAAATGAAGAAGGGTGTTCAGGTGGCTCTGACCGACAAGGCTGAAACTGTTTATACGCTGGACAGCAAGCTGGGCATCATGAAGACCACTGTCGGCACAACCGAGTACTATCTGGGCTCCTACACCAACAAGGAAGGCAAGACCTTTGACACCATCAGCGCTTCCAAGTCCAGCTATGTCAAGACCGACAATATCGGCAAGACCCAGTTCGCAGCAAAGGTGACCACAATTGGCGGCAGCGCTGCACAGACCGGCGACAGCTTCTCCATGGTCGCTGTTGTGACCGCTCTGGTTGCTGTTTCCGCTCTGGCTGTTCTGGTTATCAACCGCAAGAAGT
>JAHHRX010000054.1 GCA_020025545.1 Oscillospiraceae bacterium
AGGCGGAAACTGCCTCGGAAGCGGAGGTGCTTGCAGCTTCAGATGCGGATGCTGCCTCAGAAGCGGGAGCGGATTCGGAAACGGCGCCGCCCTCGGCAGGCTCACCTACATAGGCGTACTGCAGGTACCAGTAGCCATAGGGGCTGTGCCATACACCCTGCAGATCGGTGCTCTGCATCCAGTAGTCGTTGTTATGAGCCAGAGGGATCATGCCGTAATCGCTCATGATCAGATCCTCGGCAGCATGCAGATTCTCAAAACGCTTTTCAGCATCGGCAATCTGGGTGTTCTTGATCAGTTCATCGTACTGCTCGTTGTAGTAACGACCGTCGTTGTTGCCGTTATTGCTGGTGAACAGTTCCAGAATGTTGGAGGGATCGTTGTAGTCAAATACCCAGCCGCCGCGAGCCATCTCGTAATCGCCGGAACGACGCAGCGGAGTGAAGGAAGACCATTCTACGATCTCGATTTCCATGTTGATGCCCAGAACATCCTTGTAGCACTGCTGCAGGTATTCCGCAACGGGCTTGTTGTAGCCGGCATCGTTGGTGGTGTAGGTGATGGTGGGGAAGCCCTCGCCGTTGGGGTAGCCGGCATCTGCCAGAGCCTGCTGTGCCAGCTTTTTGGATTCTTCGTAATCGGTGGGGATGTAGCTGGTGTTGGATTTCTCCATGAAGGGGGTCTTGCCGTCCACATCGGTGATGCCGGGGCCGTTCAGCTCATAAGCGGGCTTATAGGTGCCCTGCTGGATGGTGCCGGAAACATAGCCGCGGTCGATGGCGAGGCTCAGAGCCTTGCGGACATTTACATCGTTAAAGGGCTCTTTTTCCAGATTCATGTGCAGGTAAGAGGTGCCCATGATGGGATCCACATGGAACTCGGGAGTTTCTTTCAGTGCGTTGATCTCTTCGGTAGGCACATCCTTCACCAGCTGGGCCTGACCGGTCTGGAATGCGGTGTAGGCTGCGGTGGAGTCTTCCATCAGCAGGAAGGTGATGGAATCGGATACGATTTTGCTGGTGTCCCAGCCGCCCTTGTAGTTGGGGTTCTTGCTGAACACGATCTGCTGACCAACGGTCCACTCGGTCATGTAGAAAGGACCATTGGAAACATAGGTTTCGGGAGAAACTGCCCATGCATCGCCGTTTTTCTCGATGGTCTCCTGCTGCACAGGGCTCAAGGTAGCGAATGCAACCAGCTTGTCAAAGTAGGTGCAGGGGTAGGACAGATGCACCACGAAGGTGTTGGCATCCGGAGCTTCTACCTGCAAAGCCTCGGGGTTGCCGTTAACGGCTTCTTCGTAACCGGCGATCATGCCAACTACGGTTGCGGAGTAGGGAGCGGCGGTAACGGGATCGGCAATACGCTTGTAGGTGTATACAAAGTCGTTTGCGTCCAGATCGGTGCCGTCGGACCATTTCAGGCCTTCACGGAGCTTAAAGGTCCAGGTCAGACCGTCTTCGCTTACTTCGTAGCTTTCTGCCTGACCGGGCTGAACTTTATTGTTCTCATCAATGATGAGCAAGCCCTCAAATGCGGTGAGCAGCATATTGCCGCCGTCTACTGCATTGTTCAGTGCGGGGTCCAGAGTTTCGGGGTTGGGGCCGATCTGTACAGTAACATTCTTAGTACCGGCAGCACTCTGACTGGTGGAACCGGAAGTGCTTCCGCCGCCACAGGCTACCATGCTGAATGCCATTGCAGCTGCCAGCACAAGTGCCAACATCTTTTTCATGGTTGTTTCCTCCTGTTTTAACAAAGTTTCTCTTTACATATGATTTGCTGATTTTGACCCGGCCGTTTTGCCGCCTGTAAGTTCCAGATACAGACGACGGCCGTTTTTTTGCAAATCCAATGGATTGAACCTAATGAGTCTGCTTGTGAGAATTGTAACACTTTACTTGCAGAAAGTTCAATCGGTCTTTTTAATTTGTAAGAATTTTGTTTTATTTTATCATTGTTTTGAATATATTTTACGCAATTTATTGCAATTTCATGTGCGCCATGTATACCGCGTTGTTTTTTTGAACAAAATCTTTTTTCTTTTCGAATTTTTTCAATGCAAAGAAAACGCTCCCGAAAAACTCGGGAGCGTTTTCTTTTTTGGGATTAAAAGAGAAACTTTGCTCTCTGGAAGAGCCGCTGTTTTTAACCTACGTAGGCGTACTGCAGGTACCAGTAGCCGTAGGGGCTGTGCCAGCTGCCCTGCAGCTCGGTGCTTTGCAGCCAGTAGTCACTGTTGTGAACCAGAGGGATCATGGCGTAATCGTTCATGATCAGATCCTCGGCAGCGTGCAGGTTTTCAAAACGCTTTTCAGCATCGGCGATCTGGGTGCTCTTCATCAGGTCATCGTATTCGGAATTTGCGTACTTGCCATCGTTGTTGCCGTTCTCGGTCATGAACAGCTCCAGCAGGCTGGAAGGATCGTTGTAGTCAAATACCCAGCCGTTGCGGGCCATCTCGTAATCGCCGGAACGACGCATCGGAGTGAAGGAAGACCATTCTACGATCTCGATTTCCATGTTGATGCCCAGAACATCCTTGTAGCACTGCTGCAGGTATTCCGCAACGGGCTTGTTGTAGCCGGCATCGTTGGTGGTGTAGGTGATGGTGGGGAAGCCCTCGCCGTTGGGGTAGCCGGCATCTGCCAGAGCCTGCTGTGCCAGCTTTTTGGATTCTTCGTAATCGGTGGGGATCCAGTTGCCCTTGGCGTTTTCAGAGAACTCACTGCCATCCACATCGGTGATGCCGGGGCCAACCAGCGCATAAGCGGGAACGCTGTTTCCCTTGCTGATAACATCTGCCACATAGCCGCGGTCAAGTGCCAGGCTCAGAGCCTTGCGGACATTTACATCCTGGAACAGCTCCAGATTCAGGTTCATGTTCATGTAAGCGGTTGCCATGATGGGATCCACATGGAACTCGGGGGTTCCCTTCAGTGTGGGGATCTCTTCGGGCGGTACATCCTTTACCAGCTGGGCCTGACCGGTCTGGAATGCGGTGTAGGCTGCGGTGGAGTCTTCCATCAGCAGGAAGGTGATGGAATCGGATACGATTTTGCTGGTGTCCCAGCCGCCCTTGTAGTTGGGGTTCTTGCTGAACACGATCTGCTGACCAACGGTCCACTCGGTCATGTAGAAAGGACCATTGGAAACATAGGTTTCGGGAGCGGTTGCCCATGCATCGCCGTTTTTCTCGATGGTCTCCTGCTGTACAGGGCTCAGAGTAGCGAATGCAGCCAGCTTGTCAAAGTAGGTGCAGGGGTACGCCAGACGCACCACAAAGGTGTTGGCATCCGGAGCTTCTACCTGCAATGCGTCGGGGTTGCCGTTAACGGCTTCTTCGTAACCGGCGATCATGCCAACAGCCGTTGCGGAGTAAGGAGCAGCGGTAAGGGGATCGGCTACACGCTTATAAGTATACACGAAATCGTTTGCGTCCAGATCGGTGCCGTCGGACCACTTCAGGCCTTCACGGAGCTTAAAGGTCCAGGTCAAACCGTCTTCGCTCACTTCGTAGCTTTCTGCCTGACCGGGCTGAACTTGGTTGTTCTCATCAATGATGAGCAAGCCCTCAAATGCGGTGAGCAGCATATTGCCGCCGTCTACTGCACTGTTCAGTGCGGGGTCCAGAGTTTCGGGGTTGGGGCCAAGCTGTACAGTAATTCCGGAAGCGCCTGCCGTTGTAGTTGCAGATGCAGAACCTGCGCTGCTTGTCTTGGATTCAGAACTTGCATCGGTGCCGCCGCAGGCTGCCATGCTGAATGCCATTGCAGCTGCCAGCACAAGAGCTAACATTTTTTTCATGGTTGTTTCCTCCTCAAAATTATTCACCCACTCCAGCGTTTGTGATGCGATCGTCGTCACTGCTTTTAGGTGCTCTCTCAGCAAAGACACATGTATTCTTTCGTTTTGCTTGCTAACATTGTAGCACTTTATTTCGGGAAAGTGCAAGTAAAATTTTGCGTTTTTGGAAAATTTATGCGAATTGACCAGTGC
>JAHHRX010000055.1 GCA_020025545.1 Oscillospiraceae bacterium
GCTCCCACAGAGGCTCCTCCTGCTCAGAATTCCGATTCCTCTCAGACGCAGGCAGACATCGGGGATTAAACAGCCGGATACCCCCGGCTGAAATACCGGCAGAGCCGGTACGCACCAAAACGAACTACCCCATCTGTCAGACAGCACGATACACTGTCTGACAGATGGGGTGATTTTTATACCGGAAAAGATTCCACGCCAAAAGTATTTCATGAACTTTTAAGAACTGATCTCCGCCCTTGGCGCAGGCTTAGGCTCTTATTGATAGCAAAACGGTGCGGTCCCCAATAAGGAACCGCACCGAATATTTTATTCTGATTCGTCCATAGTGCGAATGTCTAAATGATAATCGATCAAGCCCGCCTCTGTCTTTTCGATCTCGATCTCATAGGATAGATCTATTGTACCGCCGTCGGGTACAATGTCAAAAAACAGCTGCTTTGTAGTGACGGTAAGCATCAGCGTGCCAAATTCCATTTGGTACAGGCTGTCATGGGACTGTCCCATACGGAACTCCATGCAGGAGCGCAGGGGGCCTTCTCTCGTAAGGGTGACCTTATCCGGTTCCACCCGGAATGTGGTTGTAACGCCCTTGAGACCTGTGAGATCACTTTCTTCATACCGGATCTCCCAGCCGTCCCGAATATACTCCATTTCCCCCTCAGTCATCAGCTCAATGATCTCCGGCTCCTGTCCCCGATAGACTTGCTGCCCACGGATAGAAAGCATCACCTTGCGCTTCATTCAGCAGCCTCCATGGCCAGCCGGAGCAGCTCATCGACCAGCTGCTCTGCCGGAATACCGCTGGCACCGAACAGCTTGGGGAACATGGAAATAGAAGTAAAACCGGGCATGGTGTTGATCTCATTGAATACAACCCGTGAATCTTCAAATGTCACAAAGAAATCTACGCGGCTGAGGCCCTCGCAGCCGATGGCGGAATAAATCTTCACAGCACTGTCCCGCACCTGCTCTGCCACATCATCATCAATTCTGGCAGGAATGTAGGCTGTAGAAGTGTCGGTGACATACTTGGAATTGTAATCATAAAATTCCGCGCCGGCATCGATCTCACCGCAGACGGAAGCCACAGGATTCTCATTACCCATAACGGCTACTTCAATTTCCCTGCCGTGGATAAATTCCTCTACCAGAACCTTGCGGTCATACTCCGCTGCCTCCATCAATGCACACTTAAGGCTTTCTGCATCCGCAGCTTTGGAAACACCCACAGAGGAACCGGTTCCCGCAGGCTTAACAAACACAGGGTAGCTGAACTTCTTCTCCACCTGCAAAACAGCAAAATCCACCCGCTGTTCAATGTCGCTCTTGGTAAAAGCCAGCCAATCTGCCTGTGCAACACCGGTGTCCTGAACTACCAGCTTGGTAAGGGTCTTATCCATACCCACTGCTGAAGCAGACACATGGGTTCCTACATAGGGGATGCCGGCCATCTGCAGTAGCCCCTGCATGGCTCCGTCTTCGCCATTTTCGCCGTGGAGAATCGGGAATACCACATCGATTCTTTCCCGCACCACGCAGTCTCCCTCAAAGCTCAGCAGCCCCTGTCCGCGGACAGGAGATAGCGTAGCTCTGCGATTTTCAGGGTAGTTCTGCCACTGGCCGGTGGGCAGCAAAGAATAGTCTGTGCCGGTATAAAGGATCCAGTCGCCGTTTTTGGTAATACCAACAGGGAAAATATTATATTTCTCCGGATCCAAAGTGTTGAGAATAAACTCCGCCGAACGCAGAGAAACCTCATGCTCAGGGCTGATACCGCCAAACAAAACGCAAACACTCAGTTTTTTCAAAAAAATCGCCTCATTTTCTAGATAAATGTGGATATTGTGTCATTTAAAAACGCACAAAAGAAAATCAATTTACAATTTACATCTGGAAATTCCAAGGCATAATGCTATAATAGCTGGTAAGCACCAACCGAGGAGGGAACAATATGCAAATCGAATTATCCGCAAAAGAGTTTCGCCGGTTACTGGATCTTGTCTACATCGGTAACTGGGTCTTAAATGCCACAAGAGGCGATGACCGTTTTGGGGACTACGACAATATAGAAAGCAAGCTATTCAGTCTATGCAACGGAAACGGTATGCGCACCCTGGTGGAGGAATGGAATGGCGTTTCTGTTCCCTCCCGTGCTTATGTGGACGGCGGAATTCATGACGCCATTGCCTATTACGAGGATAACCGCTTCTATGAAATTCTGGCCGAAGAATTGTCCCGCCGAGATATGGACTATGCGGACATCACCGAAGAAAACTACGGTGAAATTACCAACCGCATGGATGAATATCTGGAGGAGTTTGAATACTCCGGCATTGATCATCTGATTCTGGAAGAATAGCGCATTCAGGGGCCGAACGGCCCCTGATTTATTTCAGGAGTGCTTCTCCGGCTCGGTAAATATCACCGGCCCCCACCGTGAGGATCACATCACCGGGCTGTGCGATCCTGCGCAGCTGCTCTGTGACCTGCGGAAGCGTTTCGCAATAAATTGCATCCGGAATCTGCTTCAGAAAATCCCGGGAGGAAATACCAATGGTATTACGCTCCCTGGCCGCATAGATCTCTGCCAAAATAAGGACATCCGGCTTTTTCAGCTGTGTCACAAAGTCATCGTAAAGTGCTTTTGTTCTGGTGTAGGTGTGGGGCTGGAAAGCAAAGACAATCCGCTTGTAGCCCATCGCCTTCACAGACTCCAAGGTAGCCGCCAGTTCACTGGGATGATGTGCGTAGTCATCGTATAGATCAGCACCGTTAAACTTGCCCTTAAATTCCATGCGCCGGCCGGCACCATGGAAGCCAGCCAGTCCCTCACTGACAGCCTCACCTGCAATTCCCATAAGCCAGCTTGCGCCGGCAGCCGCCAAGGCGTTCAGTGTGTTGTGGTGGCCATAAATTGCCAAATCCACATGCGTGTAAAACTTCCCGTCGCAGATTACATCAAAGCTCCGCCAATCGTCGGAAATATTCTCCGCATGGACGCGGTTTTTCGCATTGATGCCGAAAGTCACATAATCCAAGCCATCCAGCGCAGCAACTGTGTTGGCATCATCACCGTTTGCAATGACAAAGTCACGCGAAATCTCAGCAAACGTGCGGAAAGACTTCTGAATATCCGCAAGGCCGCTGAAATAGTCAAGATGATCCTCTTCAATATTTAAGATCACCGCTAAGGTTGGGAAAAAGTTCAGAAAAGAATCGCAGTATTCGCAGCTTTCCAACAGAATTGTATCGCCGTTTCCAACACGGTTCCCGGCATTCAGCAGAGGCAGATATCCTCCGATCATCACAGTGGGATCCATCTGGGCTGCCATGAGGACATGAGCGATCATGGAAGAAGTAGTGGTCTTGCCATGCGTACCCGCAACACAAATTGCATTGTGGTATTGCTGCATGATAACCCCCCATGCCTGCGCCCGTTCAAAAACGGGAATACCGGCAGCTCTGGCTGCGGCAATTTCCGGGTTGTCATTATGCACAGCCGCAGTGCGGATAACACACTCAGCGCCAATGATGTTTTCACTTCTATGTCCAATGTCCACGTGAATGCCTTTAGAAATCAATTCATCCGTAGAAACCGAAGCGTTCATATCGGAACCTGATACAATCAGTCCCATTTCCTGCAAAACAAGTCCCAAAGGCCGCATGGAAACGCCGCCAATGCCGACGAGATGTACCCGTTTACCCGGGCGCATATATTGTTGAATTGCATGATTCATATGATCCATATATCGCAACTCCATTTAGTTTAATTCATTATTTGCTCTATTATACATCAACAGAAGTAGTTTTACAACAGTTATTTCATTGAATTGTTGCGCAGCACAGGAAAATCTCACTGAATTTCCCATTTTATTTAGGAAAAGAAGTGAACAAAATTTTACCATAGTGCAGAATGCTTAGGCACAAAAAAAGAGCCAAGCGTAAGCTTGACTCTTTTATGTTGGCGTTACTTATCTTCCC
>JAHHRX010000056.1 GCA_020025545.1 Oscillospiraceae bacterium
CCTCTACAACCACCACGACCTGAGCGAGATGGCCCTCTACCCCTGCGCCTACTCCATGACCTTTAACGTGTCCGGCAACACCCTGAACGCCATTTTGAACCAGCGCTCTCAGGATATGCTCACGGCCAACGGCTGGAACGTGATGCAGTACGCCACGCTGCTCCACATGATGGCCCAGGTCAGCGGCTTTGAGGCCGGCGAGCTGGTCCACGTCATTGCCGACTGCCACATCTATGACCGCCACGTGCCCGTGGTGGAGGAGCTCATTAAGCGCACCCCCTATGATGCCCCCAAGTTCACCCTGGACCCCGAGGTGAAGGACTTCTACGACTTCACCCCTGACAGCGTGAAGCTGGAGGGCTACCAGGCCCACCCCCTGGACGCAAAGCTGATTCCCGTGGCGGTCTGAGCGGGGGAGATCGGAAGATGAAATTAGTCGTTGCAGTCGATGAAAACTGGGGCATCGGCAAGGATGGGGACCAGATGGTCTACCTGTCCCAGGATCTGAAGCACTTCAAGAGCCTGACCATGGGGCACCCTCTGGTGCTGGGCCGAAAGACCATGGCCACCTTCCCCGGCGGAAAGCCGCTGAAGGGGCGGCGAAACCTGATTCTGTCTCGAAACCCCGACTTTGCCCCTGAGGGCGCCGAGGTGTACCACGACTTGGAGAGCCTGCTGGCCGCTGCACCGGAGGATGCCTGTGTGATCGGCGGCGCGTCTGTCTATCACGCGCTGGCAGATAAGTGCGATACGGCCTATGTCACCAAACTCCACGCCTCCTGGCCGGCTGACTGCTGGTTCCCCAATTTGGACCAGAAGCCTGAGTGGGAGCTGGTGGAGGAGTCTGAGGTGATGGAGGAGAAGGGCGTGTCCTTCCACTTTGCCACGTACAAGCACAAGTAAGATAAAAAATGACCCGGACCACGGTCCAATGTCACTAAGCTGACCGAAAGATACAGCCATTAAGGGATAAAACTTGTTCGCTTCTCCCTTAATGGCTGTATGCTTATTGGGCATCAGCCTTGGCGGCGTGGTTATTCTGGCAAAAGGAATCGCGATCATGATGGTGTTCCTCACAGAGTAAAGGAGTAAAAAATGTTAATTGGAATGGTTCTGGGATTTATCATTTTCTCATTGTTGATAATGGCATACACCAATAGCGAAACTGCAAACATTTACTTTAAGGCATTTTGGATTTTTGTTGTGATCATAACCGCTGCCTTTGTTGGGATGCTTATTGATTCTGCCTTGGGGTTTGATGGCAACCTTAGTATCGTATGGGCGATCGGCGCTGCCACAATGTTTCTCATCCCGAAAAATAAAGATAAGTAACCTGTAGACAACGTACAATAAGTTGCAGAAAACGGAAATAAGAGAACGCAGCCATGAAGTGTTAAACCTATTCGGGTTACTCGAACAGCCAGATTGGTCAATGCAGCCGATGGAATGGAGGTATATAGAATGAAACGGAACGTCTCAAGAAAAACTGGCGCAATCGTCCTATTTCTCCTGATCGGATATGTAAGCATATCTTATTTTGTGGGATTCCCTTTAGGCTTTGGCAAAATACTATCACAACATGCAGCAAAGAGCTATTGCAGCAAAATTTACCCTGAAGCCCAAGTAGGAAAAACCGTATTTAATCCTGTCAGAAACGGTTATCAAACTACCGTCACGTTAGGGGATGAGAGGATTTACGTATCTGCAAACCCTGCCAAAGATTTCGTTTACGATGCCCATCGGGAAGAATTATTTTTGAATGAAAGCGGAATCGCTGAAATTATCGCAGAGCTAACGCGCACCAATGGGCACTTTTATGCCTGCCGTGTAATTTGGAATTGTGATGACACAATAACGCCTATTGTCAGTTTGAGAATCGATTATACGGACGATGAGAGTGTTCCGCTTCCAAGCCAGGCGCAGATAAAAGAACTTCTTGCCCCTGTTGCACTTGAGTTTATCGCCCGTGTTGAGAATATACATCCTTTGGAATCCATCGAAGTTCAATATTATCATCCCGATTTTAATCCTGATGAAAAGGGGTATACATGGAGGTCGATGACAGTTGCCCTAAATAATAACACTCCTCGAACAAAAGAAATCTTTTATGCTGCTGAACTTGTTGAGAAATGACGAGGATGACAGATTTATATCACTTCCAATAATCCGAACACTCAAACATGTACAACAAAAATCACTCACCCCATTCAAAATGGGATGAGTGATTTTTCTTTGCGCTCAAACGCTTAACTTAATGACATTGGACCACGGTCCGGGTCATTTTTATTCTGGTAGGGGGACATAAAATGTACTTACAGGGTGAGGTTCACACCGTCGATATCGGAAAGACCGTCCTTTGCCAGCATCCGCTCCAGCACCTCTACATCGGTGGCGATATCCATGGCGTCGCCCTGGAAGAGCATATCGAGCTGCTTCTCGAAGCCCTCCACCACCTTATCCATCATGCCCTCGATGCGCTCCATAGAGACGGTGATGTTCTTGCCATCCACACCCTGAGCTTCCAGCTGGGCGTAGGCCCCGAGAATCTTCAGCGTGGTGGGCAGATAGTAGCTCAGGAAGCTGTGAAGCTGAGGGGCCTTTTCGGGGCGGGACTTCTGGTACTCCAAAATCTTGGAGGTGATGACGCCGATGCGGTCGATCTGCTCAGACAGCTTCTCGTTGGCGATTGCATCGTTGACCGCCCGAATTTCCGCAAGAATGGCGTTTTCGGGCTCGGGCTCCGGTTTAGGCTCGGGCTTGGGTTCGGGCTTGGGCTTGGGGGTCATACCCTCGCCGGACAAAATCAGCCGCTGACCGCCGAAGTCCAGATAGCCCTGGGGGAACAGCCCCCCGTCCAGCATATCCTCCAGGTCGTCCAGCAGGGTCTTTTGCTGGGTCCCGGTGGCAGAGGAGAGGTCGGGCAGGGCCACGACCGAGAGGCTGCCGATGGTGGCCAGGTAGCGGCGGAAGCGCCGGACCTGTTTGCGGCTTTTCAGACCGGCCAGCAGGCAGCCTACGCCGCCGCCGATGAAGCACAGCCAGGGCAGGGAATGGAACACTTCGTAGCCTACCATATCAAGCTCGCCCTTGATTAGCCAGCGCAGCATCCAGGAGAAATTCTCCAGGAAGGGAAAGCCGAACAGTGCGGCAAGGACGCTGCCGATGATGATAAGCCGCTTGCCCTTGCGGTCCAGACGGGCCAGGCTGGCCTCCTGATTCCGTTTCAGGGCCGTTTTCTGATCCCGGGCGTTGGCGGGCTGGGTCTCCTGGCCGTTTTGGATGTAGTAGGGGTGCCGGCCAATCTCACGGACCCGCTTGGGCGGGTTGGTGAACAGCTTCAGCGCCAGAAGTACAAATCCGAAGGGCGGAAAGAGGAACAGCATCACAACAGGGAAAATCCAGCTGCTCGAGGTGTTTCGGTCAGAGTTAGACGGGTGAGCCATGGCGGTACCTCCAGGTAAAAAAATAGAATAATCGGATCATATCACACACTGATATCTTATCATACCCCGCAGAAGCGAAAAAGTAAATGGAGAAACGTAAAATTCGGTTGTAACTGTTCTGTAATTACCTATGGGGGAAAGCGTGATATAATAACCGCAAATACAGCGCTTTGCTCCACGATGCTGTGGTTTTTTCAGCTG
>JAHHRX010000057.1 GCA_020025545.1 Oscillospiraceae bacterium
ATGGCCGAAATTGTTGGCGTAAAACAATCCAGCTTGAACCGCTATGAACTCAATCAGGCTTCGCCTACATTTGAAACACTGACCCGGTATGCGGATTACTTCGATGTGTCGATGGATTATATTTTCGGACGCACGGACAACCCTCAAGGAAAGCTGTATGAGTACAAGCCCAAAATCCAGCAAAGCAATCCTCAAATGGAGAAGTTTGTGGAGATGTGCTTTGACCCTGCATCTCCCATGAATGCACGGCTCAAGGAAACGCTGCTGCAAATGCTTGGGGAGGCGAAGCAATGAATGTTGTGATTTACGCCCGTTATTCCAGCCACAGCCAGACCGAGCAATCCATTGAAGGTCAGCTCCACACTTGTTATGAATATGCCAGAAACAACGGTCATATTGTCATTGGTGAATACATTGACCGTGCCCAGAGTGGAACGACCGACAGCCGTGTTGAATTTCAACGCATGATTGCTGACAGTGACAAGCATACCTTTGAGGGTGTTCTTGTTTATCAGCTTGACCGTTTTGCCAGAAATCGTTATGACAGCGCCATCAATAAAGCAAAGCTGAAAAAGAATGGTGTTCGGGTGATCTCTGCAAGAGAAAATATCAGTGATGATGCCAGTGGTATTCTGGTGGAAGGTGTACTGGAAAGCATGGCTGAATATTACTCAGCAGAGCTTTCCCAAAAGATCCATCGGGGGTATGGAACTCATCGCACAAAAATGTTTATCTAATGGCAGCAATCCCGGCTTGGGATATAAGGTGGATTCTGAACGGCGGTTTTATGTGGATAAGGATGAAGCAAAGATCGTCCATGAGATTTTTGAACGATATGCCAGCGGAGAAACGGTAGCAGATATTATTCGAGACCTAAACCAGAGAAAGCTTACCACCTCGCTGGGCAGGCCATTTAATAAGAACAGTCTCCATGGCATCTTAAACAACAAAAGATATATTGGCTTTTACATCTATAAGGGGCAGGAAACCCCTAATGGAATGCCTCGTATCATTGAGGATGAGCTGTTTGAACGAGTTCACCACATCTTAGATCGCAACAAAAAAGCCCCTGCCCGCTCCAGAGGCAAAGAAGAATATCTGTTGACCACAAAACTCTTTTGTGGCTATTGCCGGGAAGGGTTATGTTGGAATGCCGCAAACTGCTGACTGACAGTAACATTGAGCGGATCGCCACTGCGGTATCGACTGCCTGTGAAACGGATCGGGATACGACTTTCATCAAGAGCATCAAGGCTGCGATCCAGGAGGCGGATACCGCAATTGAAAATCTCTGCTCTGGAAAGCGCTGGAGATGGGGCAGGACGCCGATATGATTACGGAACGAATAGAAAAGTGGCAGCGGGAAAAAGAGGAGCTGCAGGCACAGCTGGCAATTGAGATGGGCAAACAGGTAACACTAAGTGCGCCCCAAATTAGGGTGTACCTCAATGCGCTGAAACGCGGAAACTTTAACGATGAAAATACAAAGCGGGGAATCATCAATATTTTCCTCAAGGCAGTTTATCTGTATGATGATCGCTTTACCCTGATCTTGAACGGCAGCGACAAGCCTATTACCATCGACGACGCCCTTTTGGATGAAATCGAGGAGGGCTTGGATGGTGGCACGACCGGATGTAATATGTGTTCGCCGTTGGTTGCGGACGCTCCACCAATAAAAAACCGGTCAGATGTTTTATCTGGCTGGTTTTTACTATATCTCACAAACCAGCTAGCGGTTTTCATCAGTTTCGATGGCTTGTTTTGTGTATTTTTTCTCTGCTTTGAGATTGATTCTTTCTATATAGAATCAATTTGGTTATGAAATTGGTAATAAAAATATGTCTCTAAAGCAGATAATCCCCTCTCCGAATGCTACTCCAGAGAGGGGAAATTTTTTATGCCTTATATAGGAAACAAACCATCTGCGCCCGGCTGCAGGGATCGTGGGGTGCAAACTTGCCGCCGCCAACACCGGCGGTAATGCCCTTTTCCTTAGCCCACTTGACGGCCTTGGCAAAGTAATCGCTTTCCTTTACATCGTTGAAAGGCAGCTCGCCGCCCACATCAGGCCGACCGTCTGCTGCCCACAGCATGGTCACGATCTGAGCACGTGTGCAGGGAACATCGGGCCCGAACTTGTTATCTCCCACGCCTTCAGTAATTCCCTTGGAACGTGCCCACTGGGCAGCCTTGGAGAAATAGGCCGTAGGAGCCACATCCGTAAACGCCTGATACCCATCGGGCTCAGACTTTCCATACCGTGCCCACAGCATTGTGACCGCCTCGGCACGGGTGCAAGACGCATCCGGACTGAACGTGTTCTTGGATGTACCGTTGGTAATACCCTTTTTCACTGCCCATTCCACCGCATCAAAGCAGTATGTATCCGGTGCCACATCGTGGAAGGTGCCCAGCCGCCGAAGACCATGCATCTTTGCCAGCCTGTCAGCCACAGCATAGCCCACCGCCATTGTGTACTCCTGAGTCAGGATCACCGGCACATCGGTTGGACTATCCATGAAACCGTATTCGATCAGCACAGCGGGAGCATCCGTGTTTCGCAGTACATAGAAGTTTGCCGTCTTTCTGGGCTCCGACCGGTTTCCGCGCAGGCCTCCTGATTCCACCACAGCCTCGTAAAGGTTATCCCGGTACCGCTCAGCCTGGCCGCCGGTAGTCACGCAGAATGCCGTTACACCGCCGCCATAGCCGCCGTCAATGCCGGCATCAAAATGATTGCTCAGGTAGAAATCAACGTCTGCAGCATTTGCCCGTCTGACACGCTCACCCAGTCTGATATCCTCATTGCCGGTGATATCGTCCACCCGGATGGTATTGAATCCCGCGTACAGCTTTGCTCTTTCAGCAATCGCTCTGGATACCCGGTCAGCCAGTACCCATTCTGCCGTCTGGTTGGGGTCCAGAGCCTTCATACACCGGTTGCCGCCCACATTTCTGCCGTGACCTGCATCAATTGCCATCAAAAAAGTCTTAGCCATTATGTACCCCTCTCCTGCTGTTCTTTCTTCTTTAAAATCTCAATGGCATTTTTCATTGCCTTTGGGATGGGCAGTCCCATCAGTCCGGCATTTTCCAAAATACTGATCAGCTCGTTTGTACAGAAAGCAATGATGACCGCATCCCGGACGTACTGCACTCCCAGCAGCATATCGGTCTGGTTTGCAGCCAGCACAATCAGCAGCATCATAAACTTCCGGCACAGGCCCTTGAAACCTGCCTGAGATTCCAGGCCACCGCCGCTGGTCTTGGGGCTTGCGTGGAAGATCCCCGCCACCATCAGCCCCGTGGCATAGTCAATCCCCATGAAGATCACCAGCGCCTGCAGTCCGGCGTTCCAACCTCCCATGGCGGT
>JAHHRX010000006.1 GCA_020025545.1 Oscillospiraceae bacterium
GCAAACTCGCAGACGATACGAGCAGGGGCGATGGGGTCGCCGGTGGTGGAAGCCATAGCGGTAGTACCGTTCAGAACCTCGCTGAAATCGTAGCCTGCATTCTTTGCAGCGAAATTAGTCAGAGTGTTCTTAACAACGGAGTACTCAACACCGGCCTCGCGGAACTGCTTACGCAGCTGGGTATCCTGAGCGACAGTGATGCCCTTGTAATCAACAAAAACAACGGAACTAGCTTCCTTGATCTTGCCGGTCAAAGAATCAACGACTGCCTTCTTGCTCTCAAGAACCTTTGCGTTGGGCATGATTTTTCACCTCCGAAAATAAAAAATGTCTTCCTGCCAGAAGACAGAAAGACACGCAGAAATCTTATTCAGCGCACCTCGGCAGGACTTACTGCTTTCGCAACCTGCTGTCTTTGGCAACGGATGTATTATATCATAATGCAATTGAGTTGTCAAGTGCATTTTTTACTATTTTTGCACTCGAAATAACCCCGGAGACCTGAGCCTCCGGGGTATATTCAGAGCTTACAGATACTTAGCAGTAGAGACCTTAACACCGGGGCCCATGGTGGAAACGACGGTGCAGGACTTGATATACTGGCCCTTAGCTGCAGCGGGCTTAGCCTTCACAACAGCGGAAACCAGAGTATCCATGTTCTGCAGCAGCTTCTCAGCACCGAAGGAAACCTTGCCGATGGGGCAGTGGATGATGTTGGTCTTGTCCAGACGGTACTCGACCTTACCAGCCTTGATTTCCTTAACAGCGGCAGCAACGTTGGGGGTCACGGTACCGGCCTTGGGGGAGGGCATCAGGCCCTTAGGTCCGAGGACCTTACCAAGACGGCCAACAACGCCCATCATGTCGGGAGAAGCAACAACAACGTCGAAGTCAAACCAGTTTTCCTTGGTGATCTTCTCAACCAGCTCCATGCCGCCAACGTAGTCAGCGCCTGCAGCCTTAGCTTCTTCAACCTTGGCGTCCTTAGCAAAAACCAGAACGCGGCGAGTCTTGCCGGTGCCGTTGGGCAGAACAACTGCGCCACGAACCTGCTGGTCGGCGTGACGGGAGTCAACACCGAGCTTGATGTGCAGCTCGACAGTCTCGTCGAACTTAGCGGAAGCACCCTTCACAACCAGATCCAGGGCTTCGTTGGGATCATACTGAACAGAGCGGTCAATCAGTTTTGCGCTCTCCTTGTACTTTTTACCTCTAAACAATGTAATTATCCTCCTTATAGTGGTGATGCGGAAAAATCCTCCCACATTTCCGAGGCATAAAAACCCCGGTCAGCAAATATCAGTCGACGATGGTAACGCCCATGGAGCGGCAAGTGCCAGCAACCTGGCTCTCAGCGGCTTCCAGAGAATTAACATTCAGATCAGGCAGCTTGGTCTTAGCAATCTCGGTGACCTGTGCACGGGTCAGGGTAGCAACCTTGTTCTTGTTGGGAACACCGGAACCACTCTGCAGGCCTGCGGCCTTCAGAACCAGCAGGGGGGTAGGGGGGGTCTTGGTGATAAAGGTGAAGCTGCGGTCTGCGTAAACCGTGATGACGACAGGAATCTTGTAGCCTTCCATAGCCTGGGTGCGGGCATTGAATTCCTTGATAAATGCGGCGATGTTAACGCCGTGCTGACCCAGAGCGGGACCAACAGGGGGAGAAGCGGTTGCCTTAGCGGCGTTAATCTGAAGTTTAATAATACCGGTAACTTTCTGTGCCATAATAAGCACCTCCTGAATAAAATGTGGTAATGATGCGCACAGCGCATTTTTTCGGGGTTTCACCCCTCCCACGGTCTGACCGACGGAATCGGCCGGATGCGTTTATTGGGATACGACCTCAACCTGATCGAGCTCAAACTCAACGGGGGTCTCACGGCCAAACATAGAAACGATCACGCTGACCGCGTTGTTTTCGACCTCAATGCTTTCCACAACGCCGGTGAAGGAGCTGAGAGGACCGTCAAGGATGCGGACAGTATCGCCAACTGCGTAGTTGACAACGATCTCACGCTTCTCAACGCCCATCTGATAGACTTCTTCATCCGTCAGGGGAATGGGGTCGTTGCTGGATGTACCGACAAAGCCTGTTACGCCTCGTACATCCTTGATGACATGCCATGTGTCGTCACTGTAAACCATCTTGACAAGCACATAGCCGGGGTAGACCTTGCGATCGTAGGTTTTGCTGCTGCCGGACTCGGTGATCTCAGTCACGGTCTCCATAGGAATAGAGATGGCTAAAATCTGATCCTGCAAATGACGGCTTTCTACGGTCTTTTCAATTGTTGCTTTAACAGTGTTTTCATAACCGGAGTAGGTATGCACTACATACCATTGTGCAGTCTCAGCCATAGCAACCTACCTTAGTGGAAGAGATTGATAAGAGCGGTGATGCAGACTTCGGCTACATAGTCGAACATCCAAATGAAGACACCGACAACCAGAACACATGCCACGACAACCAAGGTGTTTTTAAGCACCTGCTGGGGAGTGGACCACACAACCTTCTTCAGTTCGCTTTTCAGCTCACGGAAGTACTTGCAGATACGGCCCCAGGTTCTTTTGAACCAGTTTTGTTTCTTGACATCTGCCATTGCTTGGACCCTCCTTACTTAGTCTCGTTGTGGATGGTGTGTTTCTTGCAGAATCTGCAATACTTCTTCATCTCGAGACGATCAGGGTCATTCTTCTTGTTTTTCATGGTGTTGTAGTTTCTCTGCTTGCACTCGGAGCATCTCAAAGTGACTTTAACGCGCATAACGGCACCTCCTTAAAAATTGCCTCCCTGTATAACCCCGGCTAGAAAAATTTAGGAAGCGGCAAACTACAAATCGCCGCTCCGAGGCTGAAAAAGGCGCACTGACATTGCCCCTTTTTTCACAGGTGAAATCATTCTAACACATGATAACGCTCAAGTCAACATTTATTTGCGCTGTTTCTCCATGTTTTGAAGAGAAATCCGAATTTTTTCACCGGGGCAATTTACATTCTTCCATTTTCGCAAAAACTGTAATATAATAGAGGGCAAATAATGAAACCGAGAGGGAAATCAGCTATGAAAATTATGGGCGTTGACTACGGCGATGCAAGAACCGGCATTGCCATTTCCGATCTTCTTTGTTCTATCGTCGGATCGACTACGGTGGTAAAAAGCAGAAATACCGAAAAGGCCATTGCGGATATTGCTGCGCTGGTAAAGGAAAACGATGTGGGCCAGATTGTTGTGGGTCTGCCGAGAAATATGGATGGCACTGAGGGCGCAAGAGCTGAGCTGTGCAGGGAATTTGCCGGAAAGCTGGAGGAGGCGACGGGGGTGGAGACGGTCATGTGGGATGAGCGCCGAACTACCGTGGAGGCCCACAATATCCTTTCGGCACACAATTACCACGGTCAGAAGCGGAAAAACACGGTGGATGCTGTTGCTGCATCTTTGATCTTAGAGGGCTATTTGGCATTCCGAGGACGGTAAAACAGTTCCCGCAGCCCTGTCAGGACGAAAAGTCCCCCCAGCAGACGGCGTAGGAGCTGTGTAGAAAGCCAACTGCCAATCCATGTAAACAGCGCGGTGGCAATGCATCCGGCCACGATAGCCGGGGCAATCTGCTTCAGGGAAAACTTTTTTCTTCGAAGGCGAAAAAGGCTGACAGTACCTGCTGCGGTTACAAAAAACAGCAGATTGATGGCACGGGCATCCTCCTGCGGTGTGCTGGTGACCTGTATCAGCCAAAGCATCAGCAAAGAGCCGCCTCCGACGCCAGCACTTGCCAGAAATCCAAACACCAGTCCTGAAAGTATTGCCACAGGGAAAGAGTTCACAACAGCCATCGGATGCCTCCCCACAGAATCATGACACCGAGAATGCGGTGAAGCCATTGTATCGGTATCCGGTGGGAGAATTTTCCGGCCAGCAGTCCACCCGGAATGCACCCCAATA
Source organism: Oscillospiraceae bacterium (assembly GCA_020025545.1). GTDB lineage: Bacteria > Bacillota > Clostridia > Oscillospirales > Oscillospiraceae > Faecousia. The sequence goes on from JAHHRX010000006.1 coordinate 3,941, forward strand.
AATAGGGGAGTGCGTTCCGAAAGGGAAGCGGAGCAGCAAAAGCGGATGCGATCAGGGAAACGATACAGATGGGGAACATAATGGCTACGGAGGAAGAAAACAATTCTTCCTCTCCGACGGCCCCGGAGAGAGACAATATCGGCAGCAGCACCATACCGCCGCCTGTGCCCATAAGCCCGTTGACCGCACCGGCTGCGGCACCGGCCAAAGCGAGTATCAGATAATTTTTCATTGCATATATTCCTCCGGCAATGATGTACGATATGCTATAGATTATGTCCAATTCTTTTGAGTTGATAAATAAAAAATTCCGGACCGTTTGGTCCGGAATTTTTATATCTCGATTAGTGGAGAATGTACTTGTAGTCCATACGGGAAAGATCCACGGTGGTGGCCGTTACGCCTTCAACCAGCTTTTCGTGCCATTCTGTGATATCCTTCTCAACCAGTTCAGCCTTGATCATGGCGTTACGATAGGTAAGATCGTCATCGCCTACATAGAACATGATGTGGTAGCCGTAAATGGATTCTACAATACCCACATCGCCCTTCTGATGCTTCTCAAGAGCCCAGTCACGGAAGCCTTCCACAAGCTGGCTGGCGGGATTGATATCCTCAATCAGACCGCCCTGCTCTTTAGAGCCGTTGTCAGCGGAGTGCTTCTTGACCAGCTCGACAAAGCTGTCCTCGGTAGCATTGCCGGCCTTCCACTCGTCCAGAAGCTTCTGTGCCTGATCCTTTGCTTTCTGCTTTTCGGCATCGGTGTAGGTTACATTGCCGTTTTGATCCTTTGTGCCGCCCTCAAACTGCACAAGCAGGTGACGAACATTGGCCATGGGCATATTGTTGTTTTCGGAGCCGGTATAAACGACAACATAGTAGCCGGTCACAACGCGGTCATCACCGCTGCCGGACATAACCGTGAAGAATTCCTTATCGCCGGGCTTACGCTCGGAATTGCCAATCCACTTCTGAGCGTCGCTGTTGAAGGTAATGGTGCCGTAAAGGGCGTTCTTTTCTTCAGTGGACTCAGCCTTTGCGTTCTTTTCGTTAATCTTCAGAGTCTTTATGGCCTTGTCGAAGGTTTCTTTGTTGCTGATTTCAACGCCCATCAAAGCATTCTTCTGAACTTCAGCCAGTTCACGGGCCTTCTTCATCTGCTCATCGGTATAAGTTTCCTGACCGTTTTCGTCCTTGGTAGGCTCACCGCGGTAATCATTGACGCTCACCAGATAGTAGACATAGGAGTAGGAGGAGTACTTGTTATACTGACCCTTCTCGTGATCTCTGTAAGCCTGATCTTCATACTTAAGGCTGTCAGCATAGGAGCGGAAATAGGAAGATGCCAGAGCGCCAATGCGGCAGTATTCCTCGTAGCTCTTCAGGGAAGAACCGTTGCCATAAACGGAACGGATATAGGATTTTGCGCTGCTGAAGTTGTTGTACTGTGCAGCAAGATCCAGATTCTTAATGGAGGTATCAAAAGAGGTCTGCTCTTCGTCGGACAGCTTGTGCCCTTCGGCAACAGCTTTGTCGTACAGGCTGTAATCGCTCTTAGCGTTTTTGATAGCTTCCTCGATAAAATGATCAGCCCAAGTGGTTCCCTTGTCCTTGTTATATTCCTGCTCGCCGAGAGGTTTCGCTGTATCAAAGCCAAGGAAGTACATTGCGTAGTTTCCGTAAGTTTGCTGAATTTCGTTGCAGTAGCCTCTGATGGCATCCACATAATAGTAATTCAGTTCTGCGGCGCTGAGCTCGTGCTCACCGATGGTTACTGCATGGCTGTTGCGGTCAAGCATACCTGCAATTGGGGCCTTTACCAGTACACCGACCAGGATTGCCACAACAAGAACCATGACAACCGCAAAAGTGATGGTATACGCCTTCAATTTTTTGGCTTCTTTCAGCTCTTTGCGCTGCTTCTCGGTCATGGCAGCGGTGTTTAGCTCTTTGCGGAGCTTTTTCTTGTTAGATGCGCTCATGTAATCAATTCCTCTCATTGTCCAAATGGTACGCCGCGCAATAGCTTGCGCATAGACCGCTATATTATAACTGATAGATTACATGGTTTCAAGTCTTTTGCTCTTGATTTTTGGTGAAGATTGAAAAAATTTTGTTAAGAACAACTAAAAATTGCGCGGATATACAAAAACATGGGAGGCCGAAGCCTCCCATGCCTATCCCACCATAGCCGTGTGCATCCAATTATGACCTGCACGAAATGGCAGGTGGGTTGCCGCTCAGGGCTTTATCTGCTCCCAACATCCACCGATCGTCAAAGCGCCGGCGGGAGGTCTGCAAGCCAACCATGAAGTCTAACATCCCTATTAAAAAATGTGGGTCCAAAAGGACACATCACGCACAAGGCAGGATAGTTTTATTCGTCTGTTTGCGGGTCGTCGTAAAGACTGTCCATGATGAGGTCATATACAGCCTTCAGCTCATTTTCATCCTCGATCCCGCTGAGGATAGGCTCCCCGTTTTCCTCTGTGGATTTGAGGATGCTGACCTGTAAATCCTGAAGGGAATTCGGATCGTCTGCCGCAGGAATCACCGCAAGGTAAGAATTACCGTTAAATTCTACGCTGGTGAGAACCTCCAGCTCATATTCAACACCGTCTTCATCGGTGATGCTGATAAAATCAGAACCGTACTGATCTTCCATTGCTGTTCCTCCGAGTCATTCTGTCTTCGAGGCTTATTTTACTCGATGAACCGCATAAAATCAAGTGGGCAGTTTGCATGATTAAGAAAGATAATCTTCTAACAATCTGTGTAACTGCTCTTTGGACTCAATAACGATGCCTTTTTCAAGCGCTTTTTGGTCAGACAGGGGCAGGGAAGTGACCCGATAGGGGAATATTCGGATGGGCTGCGGGTCATCCTCTTTCCAGAGGGCAATACGGCCGTCGTGAACGCCCAGCATAAAACCCAGCAGGAAGATACCGCATATTATATGATTTATATGATGCAGATGTTTCAATTAAGACCCTCCTTTCACTGGTAGTATGGGCCGTTTTTTTCACATTATGAGTAATTTGGGTCTTTCGTTTTGCTTTTGGGTATGCTATAATCATATGGCTGATCGTTTGCGATTATGCATTTTACTCAATTTGAATGGTTATGCCATGCCGCTTTTACGGCGGATATTATGGAGGTTTCAGTATGAATAACGAGAATGATAAGCGGGTGAGAAAGGTCTCCAGGCAATCGTGGACCCCGAACCGCTTTCTGCAGGTCAGCAAGGGAATATGGACCGGCATCTATTCTGTTTTGAAGATTGCTGTGGGTGCTGCCGCTACGGTAGTTCTTATCGGCATTGTGTGTTTATTCGCATTTGTCGGTTTGCTTGCTACCTATCTGGAAACGGATATCATGCCCAATTCCGATGTTACTCTGGAGGGCTTCGAACAGAACGGCAACTCCATGGTATATTATGTGGATTCCAACGGAGAGATTCAGATCCTTCAGAAGCTCTATGCGGATGTGTCCAAGGACTGGGCATACTATGATGAGATCCCGAAAGACCTGATTCATGCAGCTGTGGCGATCGAAGACAAACGCTTCTTTGAGCATCAGGGCGTGGACTGGATTCCTACTGTAAAAGCCTGCGTCAATATGTTTGTTGGCTCTCACAGCCAGTTCGGCGGATCGTCTATTACCCAGCAGCTGATCAAGAATCTGTTCCTTGAGCAGGATGACAGTGCCGATGATGTGACGGTTCAGAGAAAAGTGCAGGAAATCTTCCGTGCTACCCAGTTTGAAAAGAAGTACGGCAAGGAAGTCGTTTTGGAGTGGTATCTCAATAAAATCTACCTTGGCGAGCGCTGCAAGGGCGTTAAATCCGCCGCGGCAACATATTTCGGCAAGGAACTGGAACATCTGACGGCTGCCGAATGTGCAAGCCTTATCAGTATCACTAATAATCCCTCGCGTTTTAACCCCTACCGTACCGCCCTTGACAGCGAGGGAAAAACCGGTATGGAACAGAACCGCATTCGTCAGGTCAATACCCTTCACGAAATGTGGAAGCAGGGCTGGCTCACAGAAGAAGAGTATGAGGAAGCCTATAATCAGGAAATTGTTCTGAAGCGTGGCATCGACGACGGCGACAGAGTTGCTGACTGCCCCAATGATGCCTGCAAATATCACGGGAAAGTCAGCACCTTTGAGAAGCGTTCTGACGGTGAATATTACTGTCCTGTCTGCGGCGCCAAGACATCTATCGGCGAAAACGCATCCCAGAATGTTTATTCCTGGTTTGTGGATACCCTTTTGGAAGATGTGGCGCAGATGATGTGTGAGCAATCCGGACTTGAGTGGAACAAGACCACAAAGGACGACTTCAAACGACTGGTCTGTCAGGGCGGCTATCACATCTATTCCACGCTGGATCTCAAAGCCCAGCAGGCCGTCGATAAGATTTATACGGATCTCAGTCAGATTCCCAAGACGCAGAGTATGCAGCAGCTGGAATCCGGTATTGTTATGATCGACAATAAGACCGGCGACATAGTTGCTATGGCAGGCGGTGTGGGCGAAAAGAAAATATTCGATGCTCACAGCTGTGCAACCGATGCAAAGCTCCAGCCCGGTTCTTCTATGAAGCCTTTGGCGGTTTACGGCCCTGCTTTTGAGCTGGGAGTAATCAGTCCTGCCACAGTTGTGAAGGATCTTCCGCTTTTCTATAATGACAAGAATCCGTTCCCTAAAAATGTGGACCGCAAGTACTCCTACAGCCGTACCATCCTGGACGGTTTGGTTAATTCTGTTAACGGTGCCGCTATCAGCACGCTGGATATGATCGGGCTCGAGTACAGCTTTAAATTTGCAAAAGAAAAGTTCGGTCTGTCCACTCTGGTGGAATCCTATACAAACTCCAACGGAAAGGTATTTTCCGATATTGGCTGGTCTCCTTTGGGCATGGGCGCTCCTACTATTGGTATCAGCGTCCGGGATATGAGCAGTGCTTATTCTGCCATTGCCAACAAGGGGGTCTACCGGGAGGCACGAACCTTTACCAAGGTTTATGATAACAACGGCAAAGTAGTTCTGCATAATGAGCAGGACAGCAGCCGTATTCTCAGTGAGAAGAGCGCTAATTACCTGACCTACTGCCTGGATAATGCAGTGGATCACGGTACCGGCCGCGCAGCGGACCTCAAGAATCTCGGCATCGATGTGGCAGGAAAGACCGGTACTACCGACGCCGGTAAGGATAAGTGGTTCTGCGGCTATACCGGCAGATATACCGCTGCCGTCTGGTGTGGCTACCGAAATCCCGAGGTTATCAAGCTGGTGGGCAGCAGTGGCAACCCTGCTTGTATGTTGTGGAAGAAAGTCATGGAACCGCTGCACAAGGGAACTGAGAATGTGCCGATTTATAATAAGACAGGCATGGTGCAGGTGGAAGTGTGTAAGGACAGCGGCAAGCTGGCCACCGACGCCTGCAAGCTGGATGCGCGTACCCATGATCACGGCCTCAGCCGGGTAGAGACGGTTTGGGTATATCCCGAGGATGCACCCAAGGAATCCTGCGACAGTCATGTAATCGTAGATTTCTGCGAAACCTGCAACTGTGCTGCAAATGATCACTGCAAGAAACTGGCACAGTTCGGTCTGGCTACTCTGAGCAAGCGCTCTCTGGTGAAAATGACACCTCAGGAGGTGCAGGCCATTGCCGAAGCCGGCAGATGCGGCCTTACCAGTCAGTACCTCAGCGATAATTATATCTATCTGGTAGACAAGCAGGGCAACCCTCTGAATTATACCGGTATCTATGGCGACAAGAATCAGGGAGTCAATGCACCTTACCTCGTGTGCACCAAGCACACCGGCGGATTTGACTGGGGCGATCGTCCTGAAACAAACCCGACCGAGACAACCCCTGAAGACTAAAGGAGAGCACTATGATTTGGATGTCCGATGAATGGAAGGATTACGAAGTCCTTGACACATCTGACGGAGAGCGTCTGGAGCGGTGGGGAAAATATATCCTCATCCGCCCGGATCCGCAGGTGATTTGGAATACCCCGAAAGACAATCCGGCATGGAGAAAGTTTGACGCCCGCTATCTGCGTTCCAGTACCGGCGGCGGACATTGGTCCAACCACCATCTGCCGGAGCGCTGGCAGATCCGCTACAAGGATTACCTTACTTTCAATGTAAAACCTATGAACTTCAAGCATACCGGCGTATTTCCGGAGCAGGCAGCAAACTGGGATTTTATCCGGGAGAAAGTTGCCTCCGCCAATCGTCCCGTCCGTGTACTGAACCTTTTTGCCTATTCCGGCGGTGCGACACTTGCGGCGGCAGCCGGTGGGGCAGAGGTATACCATGTGGATGCTTCTAAGGGCATGGTAGCCTGGGCAAAAGAGAACGCACAGGCCTCCGGTCTTGCTGACCGCCCCATCCATTGGATCGTGGATGACTGTGCAAAGTTTATACAGCGTGAAATTCGCCGGGGCCGGCGATATGACGGTATTATCATGGATCCGCCCAGCTACGGCCGGGGTCCCGGCGGGGAGATATGGAAGATGGAAACCAGCTTCTATCCGTTTCTGCTGGAGACAGCCAAGCTGCTGACGGATGATCCTCTGTTTGTGATCATCAATTCCTATACCACGGGTCTTGCCCCCTCTGCGGTTGGCTATGCTGCCGATGTGGTATTCGGTGAAAAACACGGCGGACATACCGAGGTAGGGGAGCTGGGACTGCCTGTGAAGTCCTCGGGCTTCATGCTGCCCTGCGGATCTACGGGCCGCTGGACACCTTAATTTGGAGGAATGCTACTTGAATACAGCAATTTCCGTTGAACATTTGGCGTTTACTTATCCGGGCGTGTGCGACACGCCCGGTGTCGCCGTCTTTGAGGACTTTAACCTCAAAATTGAAGAAGGCAGCTTTGTGGCAATTCTTGGCGGCAACGGTTGCGGTAAATCCACCCTCGCAAAGCACTTTAATTCCATTTTGCTGCCCAGCGGCGGTAAGGTCTATGTGTTTGGCATGGATACGGCAGACGAAGACAAGATCATTGCCCTGCGGCGAACGACCGGCATGGTTTTCCAAAATCCGGATAACCAGATTGTTGCCAATGTGGTGGAAGAGGATGTGGCGTTTGGCCCGGAAAATCTGGGCGTTGCCAGCCCTGAGATCCGCAGAAGAGTCGATGATGCCTTAAAACAGGTAGATATGTACGAATATCGCCAGCACGCTCCCCATCTGCTTTCCGGCGGACAGAAGCAGCGGGTTGCCATTGCAGGTATCATTGCAATGGAACCCAAATGCATCGTTTTGGACGAGCCTACGGCTATGCTGGATCCCCGTGGACGCCGTGAGGTTATCGATACCATCACCCGCCTGAATCGGGAAAAAGGAATCACTGTGGTTCTGATTACCCACCATATGGACGAGGCATCAAAGGCTCAGCGTGTGGTGGTTATGAATGACGGCGCAGTGGTTGCTGACGGCACCCCACAGGAGGTTTTTGCCCAAGTGGAGCTGCTGCACAAAATCGGCTTGGGCGCCCCGGAGACCGTTGAGCTTTGCTGGCAGCTCAATCAGCAGGGCTTTCGTCTGCCCTTGGATAAACTGGATCCTGAAGAATGCGCGCAGGCACTTTATGATTATCTGAAGGCCTAACCCGCAGGAGGTAGAAAATGGCACCAATTTTAGAGATAAAAGACCTGACCCATGTTTACAGCGCCGGAACGCCTTTTGAGCATACCGCACTGAATCATGTGTCTTTCAGCGTGGAGCGTGGAGAATTTATCGGTATTATCGGTCACACCGGTTCCGGCAAATCCACCTTGATGCAGCATATGAACGGACTTTTGAAGCCCACCTCCGGCAGTGTTGTGCTGGACGGAAAGGATATCTGGTCCGATAAGATTTTGACTCGGCAGGCAAGATTCCGCGTGGGTCTGGTTTTCCAGTACCCGGAGTACCAGCTTTTTGAGGAGACGGTCTATAAAGATATCGCCTTTGGCCCTAAAAACATGGGGCTTGATGCGAAGGAAATTGACCGCCGAGTGCGGGAGTCTGCCGATTTTGTCGGTGTGACCCCGGAGCAGCTGGAGGTTTCTCCTTTTGATCTGTCCGGCGGACAGAAGCGGCGTGTGGCAATTGCCGGCGTGATTGCGATGGAGCCGGAGGTATTGATCCTGGACGAGCCTACGGCGGGACTGGATCCCATTGGCAGAGCGGAGATCCTTGAGAACATTGAGCGTTACCGCAAAGCCAAAAATGCCACCATTATGATGGTCAGCCACTCCATGAACGATGTGGCAAGACTTACGGACCGGCTTTTGGTTATGAACCACGCCGAGCTTGCCATGGATGCAGTTCCGGGTGAAGTGTTCCGCCGTACAGATGAGCTGCTGGAAATGGGCCTGGATATCCCGGATGTGACCCGGGTTTTTCTGCGCCTAAGAGAGCTGGGACTGCCGGTGGAACCGATCTACACCATGGAGCAGGCTATTTCTGCCTTGCGTCAGCTGAAAGAAGGTGCTGCCCATGCTTAAAGATATTACCCTCGGTCAGTATTTCCCGGGCAATTCCATTATCCATCGCCTGGACCCCCGAACGAAGCTGATTGTTCTTTTGGTCTACATTGTGGCTTTGTTCTGTGCCGTGAACTGGATTTCCTACGGCGTGATTCTGGTAATTTTACTGGTCAGTATTCACATTTCAAAGGTCCCCGGCAAGTCATTCCTGCGTGGCATGAAGCCGCTGGTATTTATTTTGATATTCACGGCTATTCTGAATCTCTTCTTTACACAGGGCGAAACGGTTCTGGTACATTTCTGGGGCATTACCATCACTCTGGAAGGTGTTGTGCGGGCCGTTTTCATGCTGGGAAGAATTTTGATGCTGATCACCGGCACCTTCCTGCTGACATATACCACTTCTCCGATTTCTCTGACGGATGGTTTGGAATCCCTGCTAGGACCGCTGAAAAAGATCCATGTGCCCGTTCACGAGCTCAGCATGATGATGTGCATTGCTCTGCGATTCATTCCCACCCTTATTGAGGAAACGGACAAGATCATGGCAGCCCAGAAGGCAAGAGGCGCTGATTTTGAAACCGGTAAGCTCATGGAACGTGTCCGTGCGCTGATCCCCATTCTGGTACCGCTTTTCATCAGCGCTTTCCGCAGAGCCGATGAACTGGCAACGGCTATGGAGTGCCGGTGCTATCAGGGAGATGTGGGACGGACAAAAATGAAACTGCTGCGGTATCATCTCCATGATTTTGTGACCTTCGGAGTCAGTGCTGCACTGCTGGCAGGTGTTTTGATCCTGCGAAATTTTGGACTTTGAGGTTAGAGTATGCGCAATATTGCCATTTTTTTAACATATCTCGGCACGGCCTATCACGGCTGGCAGGTGCAGAAAAATCTGCCAACCGTGGCTCAGACTGTGGAAAAAGCAGCTGCGATGGTGGTAGGGCACAGTGTCCACGTAACAGGCTGCGGCCGCACAGATGCAGGCGTGCACGCAAAATGCTATGTGGCAAACTTCCGCACTTCCTCCACCATTCCCAGCGATCGGCTGCCATACGCTCTCAATACCCACCTGCCGGAGGATATTGTGGTGACGAAGGCCTTTGATGTTCATGAGAATTTCAACGCCATCGGCTCCTGCGTTCGGAAAGAGTATACCTACATGATCTATAATTCCCGGCTGAAGGATCCCTTCTATGTGAACCGGGCACTGTTTTACCCCAAGCATCTGGATGAAAAGATTATGCAGGCGGCGGCCTCGCAATTTATCGGTACGCACGATTTCGCGGCCGTGCGCAGTGTGGGCACTGATGTCAAATCCACTGTCCGCACCGTATACTATTATAATGTGGAGCGGCAGGGAAATGTGATATTGCTGCGGGTCTGTGCCAACGGCTTTCTTTATAACATGGCGCGTGCCATGGCGGGAACCGTAATCTATGCCGCAGAAGGAAAGATTCAGCCTGAGGACATCGGAAAGATTCTCGATTCCGGAAACCGTACTGCCGCAGGCCCCACGGTGCCGCCGGGGGGACTGTATATGACCCACCTGTGGTATGATGACGGAACTGAAAAATTTGAATGTACCAGCGACTGAAAAATGTTTATAGTTTGTTTGATATTTTTTGCGAATTGTGTGCTACACTGTGGCATAGAAGATATACCCGGCTGAAACGGAGTGATGGATATGCAACCGAAGTTATGTACAAAGTGCAAAAAAAATATTGCCGTGGTTTTCATTACGAAAATTGAAAACGGCGTGACCATGAATGAGGGCTACTGCCTCAAGTGTGCCCGGAGTCTGGGAATTCCTCAGATTGACGATGCAGTGAAGCAGATGGGCTTTTCTGAGGAGGATTTAGATTCCCTCAGCGATGAAATGAGCAGTATGTTCGGCCAGATCGACCAGACAGAAAACGATGAGGACGATATCGACAGCCAGACTGCCACTTTCCCGATGCTTAATCAGCTTTTTGGTTCCGCAATGCCTGCGAATCCTTCTGAGCAGGACAATACACCTGCCATTCAGGAGCCGGAAAAAGGCAGTTCCGAGGAAAAAAACGGGCGTAAGAAGCATAAAAAGCATAAATTTCTGGACAGCTACTGTCTGAATCTTACAGGCAGAGCCAGAGAAGGAAAACTCGACAAGGTCATCGGCCGTGATGTGGAGACAGAGCGGATCATTCAGATTCTGAACCGCCGCCAGAAAAACAATCCCTGTCTGATTGGTGAGCCCGGTGTTGGTAAAACTGCTATTGCTGAGGGTCTTGCTCAGCGGATCGTTGCCGGAGATGTGCCGTTCAAGCTGCGGGATAAGGAAGTTTTCCTTCTGGATCTGACGGCTCTTGTTGCCGGCACCCAGTTCCGCGGACAGTTCGAAAGTCGAATGAAGAGCCTGATCGGAGAGATCAAGGAGTGCGGAAACATCATCCTTGTGATTGACGAGGTGCACAATCTGGTGGGAGCCGGTGATGCAGAGGGCTCTATGAATGCTGCCAACATTCTGAAGCCGGCCCTTTCCCGAGGGGAAATTCAGGTGATTGGTGCAACCACCTTCAATGAATACCGTAAGCATATCGAGAAGGATTCTGCGTTGGAGCGGCGATTCCAGCCGGTGACGGTGGCTGAGCCCAGTATCGAGGAAGCCTGCCAGATTATGCAGGGCATCGCCAAGAGCTATGCAGATTTCCACGGCGTTTCCATTTCGCCGGAAATCGCGCGGCAGTGTGTTGTGCTGTCTGAGCGGTATATTACCGACCGTTTCCTTCCGGATAAGGCCATTGACCTGCTGGACGAAGCCTGTTCCGATGTAAACCTCCGCTGCAAGGAAATCTCTCAGCTGGCGGAGCTTAAGAAGGAGCGGGACGATTATGAGCTGGAACTGCAAATGCTTACCGAGGACACGGAGCATGAGCATTATGAGCGCCTTGCAGAGATCCGCAGCCGTCTTTGCCGACTGGCTGACCAGATTGAAAAACTGGAGCAGACACCGCCCCCTGCGGTGACCATCGAGAATCTGGCACGGATCATTGAGCTTTGGACAAAGATTCCCGCCACCAAGATCAAGGCACAGGAATACCAGCAAATCAGCGGCCTGCAGGATCGTCTGAAGGAACATATTGTAGGACAGGATGAGGCTGTGGATGCGGTAGCAAGAGCAATCCGCCGCCACAGAGTCGGAATTTCCGCCAAGAAACGCCCGGCATCCTTTATCTTTGTGGGCCCCACAGGCGTGGGTAAGACCGAGCTTGTGAAGTGCCTTGCAAATGACCTCTTCGACAGTGTAGACAGCCTGATCCGGCTGGATATGTCGGAATATATGGAAAAGCACACGGTTTCCAAGCTGATCGGTTCGCCTCCCGGCTATGTGGGCTATGACGAGGCAGGACAGCTGACGGAGCAGATCCGGCGCAAGCCTTACAGCGTGGTGCTTTTCGATGAAATCGAAAAGGCCCATCCGGATGTGCTGAACATACTGCTGCAGGTGCTGGATGACGGCAGAATCACGGATTCTCAGGGCCGGACGGTGAATTTTGAAAATACTGTTATCGTTATGACATCCAATGCCGGCTCTGAGGGCAGAGTAGGCGGCATGGGTTTCGGACGCAGTGACAGCGACCTGGTGAGAGAAAAGACTATGAAGGCTCTTTCCGAGTTCCTGCGGCCTGAATTTATCAATCGTGTGGATGAGATCATCACCTTTAACCATTTGACGGAAGAAAACTTCCTGGGCATTGCGGATATTATGCTCAGCGAGCTGAAGCAGAGCCTCAAGGATCGCGGACTCACTGTCACATGGGATGATGAGTTGCGCCGTCTGCTGGTAAGGAAGGCATATTCCATTGTCTACGGTGCCAGAAATCTGCGCCGTGTCATCCAGAAGGAACTGGAAGACCCCATTGCAGAAAAAATCATCGACTCCTTTGAAACGCCCATCAGCGGCATAGAAATTTCGGTGCATGACGGTAATATCACTGTGGAAGCAAAATAAAATCAGAGACCGACATCGCTTGATGTCGGTCTCTTTGCATGTGGGATGCCGATGTCACAGATCCAATTCGTCGGCGACTTTGGTCGCTACCTGCTCCACGGTATCTTCCACAGTACGGGCTGTACGGTCCGCAAATTTTCTTACGGGACATTGCTTTGGCAGCATCATTACCGTGACGGCACCTACTGCCATACCAAGAACCATTCCCAATCCTATGCCTTTCATTTCCGTGATTTCACCCCTTTCGCTTTCAGTATGCCCGCCGAAAAATGAAATCATGTTGGAAAAATAAAGAGCATTTGGCTTTTACTATTGTTTTTGGTGGTTTCTGTGTGCTATAATAAATAAAAAGAGGCAAGGTGATGTATGATGTCCATTGATTTTCTGCATGAACGGATCCGAAAACTGAAAAATCCCTCTGTAATTGATTTCGGCATCAAGCCGGATGTTGTGCCGCCGCACATTTTGGAGCAGGCTCCCAATGCCACACAGGCTTACGGCACATTCTGCCGGGAACTTCTGGAATCACTCAAGGCGCTTGTGCCTGCTGTTCGCTTTTCTTTTGGTACCTTTGCCCTGATGGGCGGCGAGGGTATGGAGCTTCTGGAAAGATTGCTGCACGAGGCAGGGGAGCTGGGGTACTATGTTCTGCTGGATACTCCGGAAATCCTTTCTCCATGGGAGGCAGACCGGACAGCGGAAACAATTTTGAGCGGCGAACGATTCCACTGTGACGGTGTTGTAATCTTCCCATACATTGGAAGCGACAGCGTTAAGCCCTTTGCACCTTTGTGCAAGGAAAACGGAAAGGATCTTTTTGCGATCGTGCGTTCTCCCAACCGCAGTGCGTCAGAAATTCAGGATCTGCTGACCGGCAGCCGTCTGGTTCACAGCGCCGCAGCAGCGATTGTTGACCGTTTCGGCGACAACGCAATCGGTAAATGCGGGTATTCCTGTATAGGTGCCGCAGTCAGTGCTGCTGCGCCGGACAGCATTAAAACCCTCCGCAGTCAGTATAAGCGTATGTTCCTTTTGGTGGACGGTCTTGATTATCCCGGCGGCAACGCAAAAAATTGCAGCTATGCCTTTGACCGTCTGGGATATGGTGCCGTTGCCTGCGCGGGTCCTTCTGTCACTGCTGCCTGGAAAGAAGCCGGAACTGACGGACGGGACTATGTTCAGCAGGCCATGCAGGCGGCAGAGCGCATGAAGCGGAATCTGACCCGGTATATTGATATTCTTTAACACTCTATGTAAGTCAGGCAATTGCCTGACTTATCCCAGCTGCCATTGAAAATGCATTCCATCTGTCATGGGCCCTGTTGCCCCGGAGGTGGGGCTTGAAGCAGCGGGGGCGGTTGCGGATTCACCGGGAATACCGCCTTCTGTGACTGCCGTATCCGTTGGCATGGAGGAGGGCAGTGTGACTTCGCTGCTGTAGCGATTGCGGCAGCCGGCTGCAAAAACAGCAGTCAGAGCCATAATGATTAGTAAAACTGTAAATTTTTTCATAATAAACCTCCTGAAATGGTAAAATCCAGTTTTAGTATTGCCGATATCCGATTGTTTACTCTGAAATTCGGAAAGAAAAAATACTTTTTTACCGAAATCAATATTTTACCATTGCTATTTGTGCGGTTTTGCGTTATAATGAAAAAACATGAACATTACATAAAGGGGAATACTCTGACATGAAAAAACTTGCGGTAAAGAAAAACGCCGAGTGCATGGCCTGCTTGGAGTGCGTGCGTGCCTGCTCTGAGTCTTTCTATAAGGAGTTCCATCAGGATTACTCCTGCGTTCGGATCATTTCCAAAAACAATGCACCCAAGCCCATGACCTGCATTCAGTGCGGTAAGTGCGCCAAGGCTTGCGAGCATGATGCTATCGCCCAGAATCCCAAGACCGGTGTTTACATGATCAACAAGAAGAAGTGCATTTCCTGCGGCAAGTGTGTGGAAGTCTGCCCCATGCATGTCATGGTGCTGAAGCCTGAGAATCCCGCTTCCAAGTGCATTGCCTGCGGCATCTGTGTCAAGGCCTGCCCCATGGAAATTCTGGAGATCGTAGAGAAGTAAATATGCACAGGGCAGCGAAAGCTGCCCTGTTTTTTTGCCGGAGGTGTCCGGCCTTTTTTATACCCATTTTAAGTGGATGCAATTGCATATTCGTGCGCCTTGTGGTATAGTATTCTAAAAATGATATGCCCGGAGGCGTTTATAATGGAAAGAACACCACTGCAGAAAATCCTGCTCGAATTTCCCATTGGGTGCGATATAAAATACAATGAACCCCTGTCTAAGCACACATCCTTCCGCATCGGCGGAAATGCTGAAATTATGGCATTTCCCGACAGTCGGGAGGCCCTTCGAAATGCGCTTGTCTGGTGTGCCGATCAGGAGTGCGCCTGCCGGATATTAGGCGCGGGAACCAATGTCCTTGCACCGGATGCCGGTGTTTCCGGTGTCACAGTGTGCCTGAAGGATGCTCTTGACGGAATGGAAGTTCTGGAGTACGGGAAAATCAGAATTATGTCCGGCGTCACCATGAGCCGGGCGGCGGTTTTTGCTGCCAATCATGGGCTTACCGGCATGGAGTTTGCCCACGGGATCCCCGGCACTGTAGGCGGAGGTGTCTATATGAATGCCGGTGCCTATGGCGGCGAGATCGGCGGAATCTGCCAAAGCGTGGAAGTCATGGACCGCCGCGGAAATATTCGGGAGATTTCCCGGGAACAGATGGATTTTTCTTACCGCCACAGTGCTTTAGAGGAGTCCGGAGATATTGTTGTCAGCGCCGTGTTCAGTCTGGAGCCGGGGGACCCTGAGGCTATTCGCAGCCGCATGAAGGAACTGATGGGCAAGCGGAGCAATTCCCAGCCTTTGGATCTCCCTTCTGCCGGATCGGCATTCAAACGCCCGAAGACGGGATATGCATCGAAACTGATTGATGAAGCCGGACTGCGGGGCTACCAGGTGGGTGGCGCAGCAGTGTCTGTAAAGCATACCGGCTTTGCGGTAAATCTGGGCGGCGCTACTGCAGAGGATGTTAAAAACCTCCTTTCTGAGGTTGCCCGGATTGTAAATGAGAAAACAGGTATTATGCTGGAGCCGGAAATCCGTATCTGGTAAAACAGGTCTTAAAAATCCGGTAAATATAGAAAGGAGTGAGCGAAATGGCAATGTCATTTTCTTCCGGTGCAAAATCCGAAATTTGTCGGGTTTTCCCTCAGAAGCATTGCTGCGCTCTGGCGGAATGCTTTGGTATTTTGCTGTACTGCAACAGCTTTCGCACCGATGGGATTAAGATCATAACCGAAAACGCGGATTTTGCGGCGCTTTTGCCGAAGCTGTTTCGCAAGGCCTTCGGTTTTCAGTTTGACCAGCTGCCGGAAGTGGAAGCAGGCGGTAAGATGATTTTCGGCATCACGGATCCCTCAAAAATAAGCGCCGTTATGGCGGCTTATGGCTTCGATTTTGACGATACTCTGGCGCTTCATGTGAATTTTCCGGTGGTGGAAAACGGTTGCTGCCGCAACGCTTTTCTGCGGGGGGCTTTTTTGGCCGGAGGCAGCGTTACTGACCCCGCAAAAGGCTACCATATCGAAATCGCCACCACGCATCAGAGTGTGGCAAGGGAGACCTTTGCACTGATGCAGGAGGTTCTGACCTTTAACCCCAAAACCGCTCAGCGAAGTGGGGGAATGGTGCTTTATATTAAGCAGAGCGAGCAGATTTCTGATTTTCTTACCCTGCTGGGCGCACCCTTGGCAGCTATGGGGATCATGGAGGCAAGACTGGAAAAGGAACTTAACAACAAGGTGAATCGCCGCTGTAACTGCGACGATGCTAATATTTCAAAAGTAGTGGAGGCCGCTCAGGAACAGCTTGCGGCCATCCGTATTCTTAAGGAGCGGGGACAGATAGACAATCTTCCGCCAAAGCTTAAGCAGGCAGCCGAGGCACGGGAAAATCATCCGGCAGCATCCCTCACGGAGCTGGCGGCTATGATGGATCCGCCTATTACCAAGCCTGCCATGAACCACAGACTGAAAAAGCTGGAAGAAATGTCGAAGGAGGCAGAATCATGAGTTTTGTGCATCTTCATGTCCATACGGAATACAGCCTTCTTGACGGTGCCTGCCGCATCGGAAAACTGATGGATCGGGTCAAGGAACTGGGACAGACCGCCGTGGCAATTACGGACCACGGCGTTATGTACGGATGTATTGAATTTTATAAGGTTGCCAAGGCTGCCGGCATCAAGCCCATTATCGGCTGTGAGGTCTATGTGGCCCGCCGCCGGATGGAAGACCGTGTGCATGGAATAGACAATGACCCGTACCATCTGGTGCTGCTGTGCGAAAACAGAACCGGCTATGAAAACCTTTGCTATATGGTGTCCCAAGCCTTTACGGAAGGCTTCTATGGCAAGCCCAGAGTGGATTTAGACCTGCTTTGCAAGTACCATGAGGGACTGATTGCCACTTCTGCCTGTCTGGCAGGCGCAGTTCCCCAGTATTTGATGGAAGATGATTACGATGCCGCTAAGGAATATGCGTGCAGGCTGGCGAATATTTTCGGTCCGGATCATTTTTATCTGGAATTGCAGAATCACGGTATTGAGGAGCAGAGGGCCGTTAATCAGGGCGTTATGCGTATTGCAAGAGAAACAGGGATCCCTCTGGTGGTAAGCAACGATGCCCACTATCTGCGCAAGGAAGACGCCGAAATGCAGGATGTACTTCTGTGCATCCAGACAGGCAAGACCGTGGACGAGCCTAACCGTATGAAATTCCCGACGCAGGAATTCTACCTCAAGAGTGAGGAAGAAATGCGCTTATTGTTCCCGGGCTGCGATGAAGCCTTTGAAAACACGGCGAAAATTGCCGATATGTGCAATCTGGAGTTTACTTTCCATGAATATCATCTCCCGGCATTTCCGGTGCCGGAGGGCTTTACCAACGAAGAATATTTTGAAAAACTCTGCTTTGACGGCTTTGCCCAGCGTTACGAAAATCCACCGCAGGAGTATAAGGATCGTCTGAAATACGAAATGGGCGTTATCAGCAGCATGGGCTATGTGAACTACTACCTGATCGTGTGGGACTTTATTCACTATGCAAAGGAAAACGGCATCCCCGTAGGCCCGGGCCGTGGTTCCGGTGCCGCTTCCATTGTTGCATACTGTATGCACATTACGGAAGTGGATCCTATGAAGTATGCGCTGATTTTCGAGCGGTTCCTCAATCCCGAGCGTGTCAGTATGCCGGACTTTGATACGGATTTCTGTCAGGAACGCCGCGGAGAGGTCATCGACTATGTGGTGCGCAAATATGGTGCGGATCATGTGGCACAGATCGCTACCTTTGGTACCATGGCCGCCCGAGGCGCCATTCGGGATGTGGGACGGGCTCTCAATTTCACCTATGCAGAAACGGATATCGTAGCAAAGCTGGTTCCCGCAACGCCCCATATTACCCTGAAAGAGGCACTGGAGGTCAGTCCAAAGCTCAAAGATATGTATGACGGCGATGAGCGGGTGAAGCTGCTGATCGACACCGCCATGAGCCTTGAGGGTATGCCCCGCAATACCTCGACCCACGCAGCCGGTGTTGTAATTACCGCAAAACCCGTGTGCAGCTATGTGCCCCTTTCTAAAAATGACGATACGATCGTTACGCAGTACACCATGACCACCATTGAAGAGCTGGGACTGCTCAAAATGGACTTTCTGGGGCTGCGAAATCTGACGGTTATTGACGATGCTCAGCGGGAGATTCGCAAGCGTCAGCCGGACTTTGATATTTCATCTGTGCCGGACGATGATCCTGAGACCTTTGCTATGCTGGCGGAGGGCAAGACGCAAGGTGTGTTTCAGCTGGAATCTGCGGGCATTACCGGCGTATGTGTCAATATGCACCCTACCTCTATCGAAGATCTGACGGCTATTGTGGCACTTTACCGCCCGGGTCCTATGGACTCTATCCCGACCTTTATTGCCAACAAGCTGGATCCTCGGAAAATTACCTATAAAACGCCGCTTTTGGAGCCGATTCTCCGGGTTACCTACGGATGTATTGTTTATCAGGAGCAGGTTATTGCTATTTTCCAGAGCCTCGGCGGCTATACCATGGGACAGGCAGACAATATTCGCCGTGCTATTTCCAAGAAGAAAATGAAGGTCATCGAGGAAGAACGGAAGGTGTTCGTCTATGGCGATGCGGCTCAGGGAATTCCCGGTGCCGTTGCCAAGGGCGTTTCCGAAGCGGCGGCTCAGTCGATTTATGACGAGATCGTTGACTTTGCAAACTACGCCTTCAATAAGGCTCACGCCGTCTGCTATGCTGTTGTTTCCTATCAGACTGCATACCTCAAGTGCCATTATCCCCGGGAGTATATGGCGGCGCTGATGACCTCTGTGCTGGATTCCGCCACAAAGATATCCGGCTATATTGCCGAGTGCAAAGAAATGCACATCCCGGTGCTTCCCCCGGATATCAATCACTCTGACGATCCGTTTACTGTGGAGGGGAATGCTGTCCGCTTCGGCCTCGGTGCCGTTAAGAATGTGGGCAGAGGACTGATCCGCACTATGGTGGCAAAGCGCACGCAGGACGGCCCGTTTAAGTCTTTGGAGGACTTTTTGCAGAGAATGGGGGAGCGGGAACTCAATAAGCGAGCCGTGGAAAACTTTATTAAATGCGGCTCTATGGACTGTTTTGGCTACCACCGAAGCGAGCTTCTGGCTGTATATGACACCATGATGGATAGTGTATCTTCCACCAGAAAGAAAAATCTGGAGGGTCAGATGGGGCTGTTCTCTATGCTGCAAGATGACGATGAAGCTGCCGCGATCCCCATTCCCCATCTGGATGAGCTGAGCCGTGCAGACATGATGGCTATGGAAAAGGAAACCACGGGTATCTATATTTCCGGGCACCCCATGGATGATTACCGAGGATATCTGAAAGGAACCCATGTGGTGCCTATCGGAACCCTTATGGACGAGGAAAGCAATTATCAGGACGACGCTATCGTGAGCATTGCGGGCATCGTCCAGACAGTAAAAATGAAGACCACCCGGAATAATTCCATGATGGCCTATGTGACGGTGGAAGATGATACGGCATCCATTGAAATGCTGGCGTTTTCCAATGTTCTCAGCCAGTACGGCGGTTATCTCCACGAAAACAGCCCCGTTGTCATTGCAGGGCGGCTGTCTTTGCGGGAGGAAAAAGAGCCTCAGATCATTGTAAACCGGGCACGCCCCATTTCGGATTTTGCAAATGAGGGATTTCAGGTGCAGGAGAAGCCTGCACGAAAAGTCTATGATCCCGGCAAGAAGCTTTATCTGCGGCTTCCGGCCGAGGGAGATGCGCTGGATCGCAAAATCCGTGCCATCACCAAAATGTTCCCCGGAGAAAGCACTGTGGTACTCTATTATGAAGATACCAAAATCCGCAGAGGCACACAAGCCATACTGGATGACAGGATGATCGATGAGCTGAAAAATGTACTCGGCAGCAAAAATGTCGTGGTGAAATAGCTTTTCATTTTACAAAAAATATGCTATAATACACATTTGGAAGGAAGTGATTTGCCATGAATCGAAAGCATTTGGCAGGGATTATTTTAATATTGGCAATCACATTACTGTCTGGATGCAGTTTGCGCACTGTTGACCAGCTTTATTGTCTGCCGAAGCGTTCTGATGATTATCTCAATTTGCAGAATGCAATCAATAAAGCTATGAACGGAATGAGTTACAGCGCCCCAATCTCGGGAGAAAATCAGCAGACGGTACAAATGGCAGATCTGGATGGAGATGGCAGAGCAGAGTATCTTCTCTTTGCCAAGGGCAGCAATGAAAAGCCCCTGCATATCCTGATTTTCAGCCAGCAGGCGGATGAATATGTCCTTCTTGACACCATCGAATTCAGCGGTTCTGCCTTTGAGCAGGTAGATTATATTCGCATGAGCAACGGCGGCTATGATCTGGTGGTTGGACGGCGTGTCAGTGACCAATCCCTTCGCACCGTTTCGGTTTATTCTCTGGTAAACGGAAAGATGGAGCAGAAGATGACGACCAGCTATTACCGCTATGTATGCTGTGATTTGGACAGTGATGGATACAGTGAGGTCTTGGTGCTTCGTCCCGGCGAAAAAGATTCCAATAAGGGCATGGCCAAGCTTTACCGTATTCAAAATGGTGTGATGGAATCTTCCGACGCAGTGGATATGTCCCGACAGGTTAACCACATCAAGCGGATTAAGGTAAGTTCCTTACAGGATAGAATCCCGGCAGTATTTGTTGCCAGCGAGGTGGACGGCTCTGCCATAGTAACGGATGTGTACGCACTGAAAGATGGAAAATTTGCAAATATTTCCTTTTCCAGTGCCAATGGAACCGGCGTGGATACTCTGCGTGATTACTATGTTTACGGTGACGACATTGATGATGACGGTATTATGGAGCTTCCGAGCCTTGTGTGTAACGATGACATCTGCGTTCCGGATACGGATGACAACCACATCCTGCGCTGGTATGCGTTGGCCTCCGATGGTTCGGAGACGGATAAGATGTATACTTACCATAATTATGCCGGCGGTTGGTATATGGAGCTGGATTCCGAGATTGCCGGTACCTTGCACGTGACCCAGAAGGGCAACAGTTTTGAATTTAACTGCGTCAATTCAGACTCCGGCAACACCGAGCGGCTTTTGACCATCTTTGTGCTGACGGGAGAAGCCCGAGACGAACAGGCCGTTGCCAATAACCGCTTCGTACTGTATAGAAACGAATCCACCGTCTATGCCGCCCATTTGGAAGTGGCATCCACGGCATATAATATGTCGAAAGACAGTCTGATTAAGAGCTTCCATATGATCCAGCAGGATTGGAAGACAGGAGAGACTTAGGAGATAGTATGAAAAAAGTTCTGATCCTTGAAGATGAAGTGAATATCCGCAGCTTTGTAGTTATCAATCTCAAGCGGGCAGGCTATGAAGTTTTGGAGGCAGGTACCGGGCAGGAGGCGCTGGATACCCTGCAGAGAAATCCGGACATTGGCGTTGCCATTCTGGATATCATGCTTCCGGACATTGACGGATTTGAAGTCTGCCGCCGGATTCGTGCCACCAATAATCAGATGGGCGTCATTATGCTGACAGCGCGGACACAGGAAATGGACAAAGTTACGGGCCTTATGACCGGCGCTGACGACTATGTGACGAAACCCTTTTCGCCGGCTGAGCTGACCGCCCGGATTGATGCGTTGTTCCGCCGGCTGGGCGGCGACAGCGCAGGCAGCACCGAGATTCTTACTTACGGTCCTTTTGTCATGAATACCCGCAACCACACCCTGGATAAGGGAGACAAGCGGATTCGCCTGACACAGGTTGAATATTCTATTTTGAAGCTCTTTATGCAGAATCCCGGCAGAGCGCTTTCCCGTGAAGATGTGCTTTCTGCCGTGTGGGGCAGGGAATACGAGGGCGAGCTCAAAATTGTCGATGTGAATATCCGGCGCCTGCGGATTAAGATTGAAGATGATTCCACCAATCCCACCTATATTACTACGGTATGGGGCTTTGGCTACAAGTGGGGAAACTAACAGTATCGTGAGGGAAAGTCCATGAAAAAAATCGGCGGTCTTCGTGGACGCTGGCTGATGAATACGGTGGGGGTTGTCCTGACCCTGGGCATCATCTGTGTGCTTATTGTAATGGTGCTGTTTTCTGCATACCACTACACCAGTATGGAAACAGATATGCGCTATCGTGCTAAGGTCACTACGGAATTTTTTGCAGAGAATGTCAATTTGAGCTACAATGACTACTATCAGTCCTGCATCAACTATGCAAAAACATTTGAAGATAAAAACAATCTGGAGCTGCAATTCATCAATACCAACGGCCGAATCGTAGCATCCTCTTACGGCGTTTGGCCCGGGTCTGCCCCCAAGACGGCGGATGTGGCAGATTCCATCAATACCCGCCGGATCTCAACATTTATCGGCAGGGATCCTGACACCGGCGAACGGATTCTTGCGGTTTCCAGCCCCATGATTTACGGCAACGGCGAGGTCATTGGTGTGCTGCGCTATGTGACCGCTACCCGAAAGCTGGATCTGCAGATTCTGAAGCTAGCGATCTTTGCCGTCATCGCTTTGTCTATTGTAACGGCAATCGTGCTGATCAGCAGCAGCTACTATATCCGCTCCATTCTGATTCCCGTCAACGAGATCACCGAAAAGGCAAAGCGGATTGCCAGCGGCAGCTACGGCATCCAAATCGAAAAGAAATACGATGACGAGATTGGCGATCTGGCTGATACGATTAACGAAATGTCCGTGCAGATCAACCAAAACGAGATTATGCAGAGAGAATTTATTTCCTCTCTGTCCCATGAGCTTCGGACACCCCTGACCGCTATCAACGGCTGGAGCGAGACTCTTCTCGCCGGGGATACCTTGGATCCGGACACTGTGCGGGGGATGAAGATTATTTCCCGTGAAGCCAAGCGGCTGACACAGATGGTGGTGGAGCTGCTGGACTTTACACGGATTCAAGACGGAAGAATGACCCTGATCATTCAGCAGGCGGACATCCGCAGCGAATTTGAAGATACCATCTATATGTATTCCAGCCGTTCCGCACAGGAAGGCATTGCGCTGGAATATCTGGACAATGACGAAGATATTCCCGAGATACCCTGCGATCCCGAGCGGATGCGACAGGTATTTCTGAATATACTGGACAACGCCGCCAAGCACGGCGGCGACGGCAAGCGAATTGAGGCTTCCATGCACCTTGAGGGTAGCGAAGTTGTGGTTCGCATCCGTGATTTTGGCCCCGGCATTCCGGAGGATGAACTTCCCCTTGTTAAGAAGAAATTCTACAAGGGCAGCTCTAAGGCCCGCGGAACCGGTATCGGCCTTGCAGTCTGCGATGAAATCGTGCAGATGCACGGCGGCACTTTGACTCTGGAAAATGCGCAGGGCGGCGGTACGCTGGTTACTGTGCGTTTGCCCATTACCCAATAAGGAAGGAATTCAATGGAAAAGAAGAATACACAGCCATGCTGCGAAAAATTTAAAACCAGCATCGGCGGTCAGGCCCTCATCGAGGGCATTATGATGCGGGGACCCGAAAAGGATGCTGTGGCGATCCGTACCAAAGGAGAGATTGATATTGAGATCAAGCCCCGGAAGGTAAGATCAAAAAAATCCGCAGCCAACTGGCCTCTCATTCGCGGTATGATCAATTTCTTTGATGCCCAGATTGTGGGCGTGAAGGCGCTGATGCGCTCAGCAGAACTCAGTTCTGACGAGCTCGAAACGGAGGATGAGCCTTCCAAATTCGACAAATGGGTGGAAAACAAGCTTGGAAGCGACGGCTTCCAGAAATTGCTTGTGGGGCTTGGCGTCTTTATGGGGGTAGGACTTTCTGTTTTGCTGTTTTTCCTGCTGCCCATGGTTGTCAGCGGCTTTTTTGACCAATTTGTCAATAGCAATCTGGTACTGAACCTGATTGAGGGCGTGATCCGCATGGTGATATTCCTTGCGTATATGTTCCTCGTTTCCCGGATGAAGGAAATGAAGCGCGTCTTTTCCTATCACGGAGCAGAGCATAAGACAATCCGGTGCTATGAGGCAGGCCTTCCGCTGACCGTGGAAAATGTCCGCATCCAGACCCGGCTGCATCCTCGCTGCGGCACCAGCTTCCTGCTGGTGGTGATGGTGATCTCTATTTTGATTTTCTCCATTGCATCCTCTTTGCTGCTGGCGATTTTTCCGGTGCTTGCCGATATGCGGGGCGGCTTCCTGTATCGGCTCATTATGATCCTTTTTAAGCTGCTTTTGCTGCCTCTGGTGGTTGCCATTACTTATGAAATCAACCGCTGGGCAGGCCGCAACGACAATGCCTTTACGAGAGTGCTGACAGCTCCCGGCATGTGGCTTCAGCTGCTTACCACCAACGAGCCTGACGATTCCATGATTGAGGTTGGCATCTCTGCATTGCAGGCCGTTCTTCCGGAGGAAGAGGGGGCAGATCGGTGGTAAAAAAGTATTCCCAGCTGTATCTGGATACCCGCAAGGCACTTCTGCAAACAGAGGATATGGCATCGGCCGGGATGCTTGCAAGAAATCTTCTCTGCTACGCTTCCGGCAAGACACAGGAGCAGATCCTTGCAGATCGTGAGCTTTATGCTTCTGAAGAAATTGAAATAAAGCTGCAGGAACTTACAAAGCGCACCGTTGCCGGTGAACCTTTGGCCTATATTTTGGGGGAGTGGGAATTCTATGGACTCAAACTTACCGTAGATCCCCATGTTTTGATTCCCCGGGATGACACCTGCGCCGTTACCACCCTTGCCATCCAAAAGGGTTTGTTTCTGGATAAGGATCCGCGTATTCTTGATCTTTGCACCGGTTCCGGCTGTATCGGACTGGCGGTTGCCAGCCGGGTCAAGGATGCCAGAGTGACCCTCGCGGATATCTCTAAGGAGGCGCTGGCTGTTGCAAAAAAGAACATTGTTCGCAATCACCTTTCCGGCAGAGTGACCTGCATCACCGCAGATGCTCTGGGAAAGCCCTCGGCGTTCCTTGGAAAGTTTGATATGATTGTTTCCAATCCTCCCTACATTACCACAGAGGAAATGGAGGAGCTTCCCGGCAGTGTAAAAGATTTTGAACCGCGTTTAGCTCTTCATGGCGGCGATGACGGTTTGGATTTTTACCGTGCCATTGCGCAAAATTATGCGCATGCACTGAAGCCCGGCGGATACCTGGCATTCGAATTTGGCATGGGGCAGGGGGATGCAGTTTGCAGCATCCTTGAAGGAAACGGATATACTATTCTGGAGCGTACCAGAGATTATAACGACAGAGAAAGGGCAGTTATTGCCCGGTTTGGCAGGAAGGAAGATTAAATTATGGCTACTAAAAAGACAGTTTACGAAGCACCTACTCCCGCATCTGACAAGAAGAAGGCTTTGCAAACCGCATTGTCCCAGATTGATAAGAATTTCGGCAAAGGCACCGTCATGCGTCTGGGCGACCGTCCGGACATGAATGTGGATGCCATTCCCACCGGTTCTTTGGCGCTGGATGCAGCTCTGGGCATCGGCGGTGTGCCCAAGGGCCGTATCATTGAGATCTACGGACCGGAATCCTCCGGTAAAACCACCTTGGCTCTGCATATTCTGGCAGAGGCTCAGAAAATGGGCGGCGAGGTTGCTTTTGTGGACGCAGAGCACGCGCTTGACCCTGTCTATGCAGCTGCGCTGGGTGTAGACACCGATAATCTGCTGGTTTCTCAGCCGGATACCGGTGAGCAGGCACTGGAAATCACCGATGCGCTGGTGCGCTCCGGTGCGGTGGATGCCATCGTTGTGGACTCTGTAGCCGCTCTGGTTCCCAAGCAGGAAATCGAGGGCGAAATGGGAGATACCTTTGTCGGCCTGCAGGCAAGACTGATGAGTCAGGCTCTGCGGAAGCTGGCAGGTACCATTGCCAAGACTAACTGCGTAGTTATTTTCATCAACCAGCTGCGTATGAAAATCGGTGTCATGTACGGTAACCCCGAAACTACCACCGGCGGTAACGCCCTTAAGTTCTATGCCTCCGTCCGTTTGGATGTGCGCCGTGTGGAAGCGCTGAAGGAAGGCGGCAATGTGATAGGCAACAAGACCCGCGTTAAGGTGGTCAAGAACAAGGTGGCACCTCCCTTCAGAGAAGCCCACTTTGACATTCTGTACGGTCAGGGAATCAGCAAGTGGAGCGAGCTGGTGGATCTGGCGGTGCAGATGGATATTATACAGAAGAGCGGCAGCTGGTTCAGCATGGGTGACGAGCGGATCGGTCAGGGTGCCAACTCTGTGAAGGAATATCTGATGGCAAATCCGGAAATTGCTGAAAGCGTAGAGGCTCAGGTCCGGGAACGGCTGCTGAGCAGCAATCCCATGCATGCCAAGGCCCCGGCCAAGGCGGCTGAGCGCCCTGTAGCCATCAGTGCCGACGATTTTGACGATGAGGATTGAGAAAGTATCTTCATCTGCGGACAGGGCAGGGAAGTATCGGGTTCAATTCGAGGACGGCTCCGTTATGCGGCTCTATCGCCAGACTATTGAGGACTTTTCCATCTATTCCGGTGCAGAGCTTCCCGAGCAGCGAATGCAGGAGCTTCATATTGCTGCCGGGGCCATGTCTGCAAAAATGCGGGCAGTTCGGATTGTGTCTGCCTCCAGCGTCTCCAAGCGGGATTTGGAGCAACGACTGATTCACAAGGGCGAAGACCCGGGACAGGCCAAAGCAGCCGTACAATGGATGAGCGATCTTTCTTTGCTGGATGATGAAAAAACTGCTGAACAGATCGTAAACCGCTGCATCCATAAGGGCTACGGCCTGGCCAGAGCCAAGCAGGTTTTATATGAAAAGCGGATTCCCAAGGAGCTGTGGGATGAGGTATTGACGGACTATCCCGACCAAACCGAGAAAATAGCAGACTTTTTGGAATCACGGCTCCGGGGAAACAACGATCCCAAGCAAGTGAAGCGGGCCATTGATGCCCTGCTGCGCCGGGGGCACTCTTACGGTGTGATCCGAAGTACATTACAAAAAATGGCTTTGGATGCTCAAGAATTCATGGAGGAATAATATGGCAAATATTGGATTTATCAGTCTTGGCTGTGCCAAGAATCAAGTGGACTGTGAGCGGATGATGTACCGTGTCGCCGAAGCCGGACATACAGTGAAGCCCGATGTGGTGGGCAGCGATGTTGTGGTTATCAATACCTGCGGCTTTATCGATTCGGCAAAGTCTGAGGCAATCGACTATATTTTGCGCACTGCCGCAATGAAGGCAGAGGGCCAGGTGGGAAAAATCCTTGTTACCGGCTGCCTTTCCCAGAGATATCAGGAGCAGATCGTGAAGGAAATGCCGGAAGTGGACGGTATTCTCGGTACCGGAAGCTACACCCAGATCGTCCCGGCTATCGAAGCACTGCTTCGCGGAGAAACCTTCCGTGACTTTGCATCCATCGATACCCCGGAGCAGGAGACCGGACGCATTGTTACTACACCTGAGCACTATGCCTACATAAAGATTGCAGAGGGGTGCGACAACCACTGTGCCTACTGTATCATACCCAAGCTTCGCGGCAAATACCGCAGCCGTCAGTTGGACGATGTCCTGTATGAAGCCAGACTTTTGGCAGATTCCGGAGTAAAAGAGCTGATTGTGGTGGCACAGGATACCAGCCGTTACGGCACTGATCTGCCGGGGCACAAGCGTTTGCTGCCCCAGCTGCTGCGGGAACTGTGTAAGATTGAAGGTTTCCATTGGATTCGTGTCCACTATGTCTACCCGGATCTCATCGACGATGAGTTTATCGATGTAATGGCACAGGAGCCGAAAATTGTCAAGTATCTGGATATTCCGATCCAGCATTGCAACAGCACGATTTTGAAGCGTATGAATCGCCGGGGCGACGGTGAATTTATCAAGGCACTCTTTGCAAAACTCCGCAGCCGCATTCCCGGGCTGGTGCTGCGTACCAGCATTATTACCGGCCTTCCCGGTGAGGGAGAGGCTGAGTTTACGGAGCTTTGCGATTTTCTGAAGGAAGTCCGCATGGAGCGCGTGGGCGCATTCCCGTTCTCTCCGGAAGAGGGAACTGCCGCAGCTGATATGGAGCATCCGGATGCTTCTGTGGCTCAGGCCCGTGCGGAAATGGTCGAAACCATCCAGTCCCAGATTATGAATGCGTACTGTGAAAGTTTGCTGGGAAAAGAAATCGAAGTCCTTGTGGACGGCTATGATGAAGAATATGAGCAGTATTATGGCCGCACCTACGCGGACTCCCCGGATATTGACGGCAGAGTGTGGCTGTCCTCTGACGAAGACCTGAAAGAAGGCAGCTTTGTTACTGTGCGGATTGATGATATCGTTGACGGAGATCTTTCCGGATTTGTTGTGGGAGAAGTGCTATGACAACTGCCAGTAAAATTACTCTTGTGCGGGTTGCATTTATTCCCGTATTTATGCTTTTTATGTATTTGAGCGGCGGTGAGTCCGGCCTCTGGATGTGGATTGCTCTGGCGTTGTTTATCATTGCCAGCCTTACAGACTATGTAGACGGTCAGATTGCCAGAAAATGCAATCAGGTCAGCGATTTCGGTAAATTTCTCGATCCGCTGGCAGATAAGCTGCTGGTGATTGCAGCTATGACCATGTTTTGTGAATGGGGACGGATGCCTGCGTGGGCCCTGATGCTGGTTCTGGCCCGTGAATTTTCTGTTACCGGTCTGCGGCTGATTGCTGTCGGCAAGGGGAATGTGATTGCCGCCGGATGGAGCGGCAAAGTAAAGACAGCCAGCACTATGATTGGGCTTTGCGTCTGGATGGCACTGCCCGGAATCCAGTGGCTGGGGTGGGTAATTACCGGTGTGATCGTGGTAACTACCATTTATTCAGGCGTTGAGTATTTCGTTCAAAACTGGAAATGTCTTTGGGACTGAACAAAGTGCGCTGCTTGCTGCAGCGCACTTTTCCGCAAAAACATATGGCGCAGATCAGAAACCTGTGCTATAATTTCAGCAGCGCGAAAACGCAAATTCTTCTGACTGCGAGGACAATATGAATACAAAAGAAATCGGTGAGATCCGGCGCCGTCTGCGCCGTGACCGCAGTAATATGACAGCGATCTATGGCTGCTATGTCAATGACAACAAAGAAATTATATCCGAATTTCGCAGAAGCACCGGTATGATGTCGGAAAACGAGGGCGAAAAGTATTTTGCGCTTCTCAAGAAATCTCTTTCCGGCACGATTGGGAAAAATCTGATTGATATTAACTTTAAGACCTCTCAGGTGGCAACCAGCGAGGAGCATAAGCTTTTGATGCAGCTGCGTAATTCCGAATTGCAGGACGAGGAGGCTCGGGCGGCTTTCTATCGCAAAGCCATTGATGCGCTGATGCTGGAAGGAAATTATCTGATCCTGCTGGGGTGTGACCGCTACGATGTGCCCTTTAAGAGCAAGGATGACGAGCTGAGCCACGACCGTTCTGAGGAGACCTTTACCTATGTGGTCTGTGCCGTTTGCCCAGTGAAGCAGACAAAGCCTATGCTTCACTATGTACCGGAGGAAAAAGAATTCCATGACGGAGGCATCACCAGCGTAGTTGGTGCTCCGGAGTTAGGCTTCCTGTTTCCGGCTTTTGACAACCGGGCAACCAACATCTATAACGCACTTTACTACACCCGCAGCCAGAAGGAGAGCCACGATGCCTTTGTGGAGGCTGTGTTCCATACGGACATCCCCAAGCCTGCCTTTGAGCAAAGGAAGCGTTTTGAGGCTATTTTGGGCGATGCACTGGAGGATGAATGCAGTTTGGATGTGGTGCAGACCGTACATAATGAGCTTTGCCAGCGGATCGAGCTTCATAAGGAAAGCCATGTGCCGGACACTCTGATGGTCAGCAAGAACGATGTAAAAGAGGTCTTGCAGTCCTGTGGCATTTCTGAGCCGCATATTGCAAAATTCAGCGCCGATTATGACGAAGCTTTTGGCTTTGAAGCGGATCTGCATCCGAAGAATGTCATTGACGACAAGCACTTTGATATCAAAACGCCCGATGTTGCTATCCGTGTAGCACCTGAGCGGGCAGATCTGATTGAGACCCGCACAATCGGCGGCATCAAGTATATTCTTATCAACGCCGAGGAGAATGTGGAGGTCAACGGTGTCAGCATCCACATCGGAGAATAACCGGGCGGTCTCCGTCGGATAAAGTGTTGCTATTTTCAGATTCATGCCGTATAATGTAGGCACGGAGGTGAGAGCATTGCAGTTAAAGCAGTATGTTCATTATCAAATGGATTTCAGCGGAAAATGCGTGAAGATTTGCGCTGCTTTTATGGGATTTTCCTTTTTTCTTCGCTTTGTATATTATTTTGGTTTTACCAATCTTAAGGATGTGGGATTCATCGAGATTCTCTCGTCCATGTTATGCAGCATCGCTCTGACAGGTGCGTTTGTGTTCCTGCTCAGCTGGATTCGCCTTAATGCGCCGGGGCTCTACGGTATTCTCGGAAGTATTGGCTGTGCTTTGCTGATTTTCGGAAGCTTTTTTTCAGGCAGTGCGCTGCGTATCGTTCTTGCTGTGATCTGGTATATCCCGGCGGCAGTTATTTTGGTGGCTACCGTTGGCGGATTTCTGCCCGGACGGATACTGGCCAGTTTTATGTTCATTTTCCCAGCTGTGGTAAGGCTGCTGTTTTTGGATATTGGGCATCTCAATGTTTGGCAATGGGCCGGGGAGCTGGCAGCCTTGTGTCTGCTGGCAGGTCTTGGGTGGCTTCCCATGTCGCTGCAGGAAGTGCGCACGAAGCCTGCAGCAGAGAATGCTCCAGCCACAGAAGAACCGCAGCAGTAATTTGAGCATCCACGGTAAAGCAATATAAAATGAACAAAAACCTGAGTGTATCGCCTA
The DNA here is from genome assembly GCA_020025545.1 of Oscillospiraceae bacterium. Classification (GTDB taxonomy): domain Bacteria; phylum Bacillota; class Clostridia; order Oscillospirales; family Oscillospiraceae; genus Faecousia. The sequence continues at coordinate 34,937 of JAHHRX010000006.1, forward strand.
TCGATGCACTCAGGTTTTAGCTTTTTAAAGTCGTTTTTAATCTTGTGTCAGTACCGGGTACTCGCTCTTTTCCCATAAAAATCTCCCTCGTCCAATCGGACGAGGGAGAGACGGATTGCTCACTTTTGAGAATTTTTGACGATGGACACAATGATATCTGCGGCATTTTCCACACCGATGGTGCTGGTTTTCAGGCAGATGTCATAGTTTTCGGATGCGCCCCAGACTCTGCCGGTATAGTGCTGGTAGTTTACGCTGCGGCGCTTATCTTTTTCATGAAGACGAGCTTCAGGACTCTTTTCCGATTCGCCGTAAAGCCGGACAATACGGTTAGCACGGAACTCCAGATCTGCATGTACAAAAACATTGAGAACATCCTCCCGATCCTTGAGAATGTAGTCCGCATTCCGACCTACAATCACGCAGGGGCCTTGATCTGCCAGCTGCATGATGGCATTGCACTGAATATTCCAAAGAAAATCGGAGGTGGAAAGTCCGTTCATAACTCCCGGAACGCCCGGAGCAGCAAAGGCATAGGATAACAGGCTCCGACCGGGAGAATGCTCGCCATGTTCTTCTACAAATTTGGGGGAAAAGCCGCTCTCCACGGAAATTTGCTTTACAAGCTCCTTGTCATAGAAGGGGATGCCCAAAGCCTCAGCGACCAGATGACCAACGGTTCTTCCGCCGCTTCCGAACTGACGGCTGATTGTGATAATCTTTTTTTGCATAGATGGTTCCTCCTTTGCTTTTGCCTGAAAATATTATAGCATCCGCAGTGGGCAATGTCAAAGACAAGGGAAAATTTTGATAGACTGCACAGAAATTGCTCTGTGTTTCTGTCTGTAATTTCTGTAGTATTTGACTTATCTGTATGATATAATTATTCTAATTAACTTCAGGGAGGTAACGACAATGAAACAAACCATCGATCCGTTTGACTACGCAGGTGACTTTTCTAAAAATATGAAGCGTGGTCTGCTGCTCACAACGAGAGAGTACGGTCAGATCAACACCATGACCATTGGCTGGGGCACATTGGGCGTTATTTGGCGGAAGCCGATATTCATTGCCTATGTGCGTCAAAGTCGTTATACCAGAGAGATTCTGGATAGGACAGGTGAGTTTACAATCAGCGCCCCCTACGGTGACACTGAGCCGGACAGCCGCATTTTCAGCTTTTGCGGCAGTAAGTCAGGCAGAGAGGTGGATAAGATCCAAGAACTGGGGCTTCATTTGGAAGAGCCTTCGGTCATTTCTGCACCTGCCATTCGTGAGCTTCCGTTAACCCTTGAGTGCCGTGTGATCTATCGGCAGCCACAGGATGTGGCTCTTTTGGGGCAGGATGTTCAGGAGCGTTATTACCCGGAGAGAAAGGACGGACATATTGCCTATTACGGTGAAATTGTGAGCGCATATATCGTGAAAGATTGACTTGAGCGAATCAATCAACATTTGGGCGCTTCTGTTTACAAACCATACAGTGTAGCTATATTGAATAAATTTGCAACGGCATTTTTGGTGACTTTTTCACTACAAAAATGCCGTTGTTCATATTTCTGAAAAAGGTTTCACATAAACTCAATCACACATGAAAAAAATTGCAAAAGTATCGCTTATTCTTGACAAATTTCCCAATATTGATTATAAATATTGTGACACGCGTGAAAATCAGCAAAATTAACAAGCACTAGTTTTGAGAAGGAGGAAAATATGGACATAATTGTGAAAATTTGGACCGGGATATTTAAGAATATTCTGGCTCAGCCTGCCATCTTTATCGGCCTGATTGTCGTATTGGGCTACGCCCTGATGCACAAAAAATGGTATGAAGTTGCTGCAGGTTTCATTCGCACGGTTGTCGGCTACATGATTCTGCAAGCCGGCGCCGGTCATCTGAAAAACACGGTGGCTCCTATCCTGACTGCAATTCAGGAAAAATGGGCAATTGAAGCGGTCGTTATTGATCCGAACTTTGGTTTCACGGCTGCAAACGCTGCACTTAGCAGCATCGGTGCTACCACATCCTATGCTATGATTACCTTGCTGGTGGCGTTCCTTTGGAACATTCTCCTGGTATTTATGCGTAAGATCACCAAGATTCGCACACTGTTTACCACCGGCCATATTATGGTCAAGCAGTCCACAGTTGCTACTTGGATTCTGTTCTTCCTGATTCCCGATATGAGAAACATGGCGGGTGTCGTTCTGGTTGGTCTGCTCTGCGGTACCTACTGGTCTGTGTTCTCCAATCTGACAGTAGAGGCTACTCAGGAACTGACCGATAATGCCGGCTTTGCTATCGGCCATCAGCAGATGCTGGGCGTATGGTTTGCTTACCGCTTCGGTGGTCTCTTCAAGGGCAAAAAGAAGACAGGGGAGAACACCGAGAAGAAGCAACTGAAGCTGGGCGGCGCAATGAAGGTGCTGGATGACTATGTTGTTTCCACCACCCTTATCATGATGCTGTTTTTCGGTGTGATTATGTTGATCCTTGGTCCGGATCTGCTGCGTACAGTGGATAAGAAAAACTTCAGCGACGGTCTGTGGTTCCCCATGTATATCTTCCAGCGCTGCGCATCCTTTGCTGTTGCACTGGTGATTCTGAAAACCGGCATCCGTATGTTTGTTGGCGAGATGGTGGAGTCCTTCAACGGTATCTCCGGCTCCATTCTGAAGGGCAGCCTGCCTGCTGTTGACTGCGCTGCTACTTATTCCTTCGGCGATTCGAATGCTGTGACCCTCGGCTTCCTGTTTGGCGCCGTTGGCCAGCTGATTGCCATTGCAGGACTGCTGATTTTCAAGTCCCCCTTAATGATCATCCCCGGCTTTGTGCCCCTGTTCTACGATAACGCAACCATCGGTCTGTATGCCAATATGAAGGGCGGCATGAAGGGCCTGATTGCTTGCTGTGTCGGCTCCGGTCTGCTTCAGGTTTTGGGCAGTGCCGTAGCAATCGTCCTGTTCCAGATGGGCCCCTTCGGCGGCTATGTCGGCAATCTGGACTGGGCAACCCTGTGGCCTGCTATGGGTGTTGTCATTAAGTATCTGACGGTTCCCGGCGTCATTCTCTGCATCATCGGCATGCTGATTATCCCTCAGCTGCAGTACCGCAAGAATAAGGCCAATTACTTTAATCTGGACATGGATGACGAGGACTGATACGGTTAATCCGTAAGAGAGCGAACTTTGTCGTCACAATGAAAGGCGGCGGCATGGCGGTTCATGTTTCAACATGATGTCAGGCCGCCGCTTGTTAAAAGCAAAGGAGAAATGATTATGCTGAAAGTTTTAGTTGCATGCGGATGTGGTATGGGCAGTTCCCAGATGATCAAGATGAACTGCATTAACGTCTTGAACAAGTTGGGCGTAGAGTGCACCGTGCACCACACCAGTATCGATGAAGCAAAGTCCACTGCCCACGACTATGATCTGGTAGTTGTCGCGGAAACCTTCGTAAACAGCATCAAGCCCGGCAAAAACACAAAGGTAGTGGGCCTCAAGAACATTATGAACAAGAAGGAACTGCGCGAAAAACTGGTTGAGATCGGTATCGCACCTGAAGCCTAAGATACTATGAAGCACTACGGTGATGAGGAACTGTCTGTCATTGCAGAAATCGCAAGGATGTATTACATCGAAGGAATGACCCAGCTTGAGATTTCTGAAATGTTGTATTTTTCCAAGGCAAAAGTTTCCCGAGCCCTGCAGACAGCACGGGAAAAGCATATTATTGAGTTTCAAATCAATTATCCTCTCAGACGCTCTATGATGCTGGAAAGCGAATTGAAGCGACGCTTTGATTTGCCGGAGGTATTGGTGGTTTCGGAGTTGCAGGACAATATGGATGCCGATATTTCCATCAAGCGCATAGGCGAGCTGGCGGCAGAGTATCTGGATGATAAGCTGAAAGACGGCGATTCCATTGGCCTTTCCTGGGGACGGACGATCTATCAGACAGTGCGGCAGCTGCGGCCCCGTTCTGACCGAAAGATCGATGTGGTGCAGCTGGTAGGCAACTCCCGGGATACCTACGATACGGAGACGGATATTGCAAGTCTTGTGCAGGCTATGGCAAAATCCTTCCATGGGAAGGCATCCCTGCTCTATGCGCCTATGTATATCAACAGCGAGATCGTGCGGGAAGAGCTGATGCGTGAGGATATTATTCGCAAGGCGATCGATAAGACCTGCCAGGTAGACTATGTTCTGACCGGCATTGCCGATGTTTCCAATGAGAAATGCTGCGGTACATGGGCAGGATATCTGAGCGAAGAAAAGAGGGACGAGCTGATTAAAAAAGGTGCAGCCGGCTATCTGTGCGGATACTTTTTTGATAAAAACGGAAATTTGGTTTCCGATCCCATCAATCGTAAGATTGTAGGCATCCCTTTTGAAAAGGTTAAACGAGGACCTCACCTCATCGCTGTGGCCGGTGGAAAAGATAAAACTTATGCGATTCATGCAGCGCTCAAGGGCGGTTTGATTGATTGTTTGATTACCGACAGCAGAATCGCAGAAAAGCTATTAACGATTTAACGTTTAACCGGCGTGTCGGCTAAACTGAATATGGAAGGAGAACTGCATATGACAGATGGGGTTTCTTATAGCCATTGTCATACTTTGATTCAACAGCAGAATGAAGCGGAAGCCTGCATACTTGCTGCGTTCAAAGACGGTGATTTCACCCTTGAAAAGCCCCTTATTAAAATTAACCCCTATTTGATTAATCCCCTTGCCGCTCTGGTCCTGTTCCGCACAGAAGAGGAAACTGCCGTCACCGTTACAGTGTTCGGTAAGGAAACCAGAGGCAATGTTACCCATACTTTCCCTCGTGCAAAGGAACACATTATTTCTGTGGTAGGTCTTTATCCTGGCTGTGAAAACCGCGTAGAGCTGAAGCTCTACGGTGGCCGGAGCCATGAAATTACCATTGCTACCGAGGTGCTGGAGGGTCCTCAGGTTCCCAAGCTGTCCTATATGAAAACGGAGCCGGAATATACCTCCGATGATATTATTTTTGTTACTCCGTCCCTTGCGGCACTTGCTACCGGCTTTGACTACCGCGGCGACATCCGCTGGCATTTGAATGTTCCCGTAAACTTCGATATGAAGCGGCTGCGCAACGGCAATTTTCTTATCGGTACGGATCGGGTTGACCAGATGCCATACTATATGACCGGTCTTTATGAGATGACCATGGCAGGCAAAATTGTTACGGAATTTCAGATCCCCGGCGGCTATCACCACGATCAGTGGGAGATGGAAAACGGCGACCTGCTGGTGCTGGGCGACGATCCGGGGTATCTTACCGTAGAAGATGTGATCGTTCTGCTGGATCGCAAGACCGGCATGGTCAAAAAGAAGTGGGATCTGCATCAGTATATGATCCCCGGCGAAGGCCCCTCCGGCGGCTACACTGACCGGGACTGGCTCCACAACAATGCTCTGTGGTATGATAAGAATACGGATTCCATCACACTTTCCTGCCGCCACATCGATGCGCTCATTAACATCGACTATGAAACCGGAAAGCTCAACTGGATTTTGGGTGATCCTGAGACATGGCCGGAAGATAAGAAAAAGTATATGTTTACTCCCGTAGGCTCCGGTGACTTTGACTGGCCCTATGAGATGCATGGCTGTCTTGTTACCGATAACGGCGGCATTATGTGCTTCGATAACGGTCACTACCGCTCTAAGATCCGTGAGAATTTCCGGCTGAACCGGGATAATTTCTCCAGAGGCGTTCTCTATGAGATCAACTGTGAGGATATGACGATTCGCCAGCTGTGGCAGTATGGCAAGGAGCGGGGAGAGGAGTTCTTCTCTTCCTACATAGGAAATGTAGAGTGGTACGGTGAAAATCATTATCTTGTTCATTCCGGCGGTATTCAGTACTACGGGGAACACGCTTCCGAGAAACCTGCTGCCCTGCAGCAGGGAGATCCCAATGTTCGTGCTGAGAGCATTACCGTTGAGATTCTCGAAGGTAAGGTCATCATGGAGCTGAAAATCAGCGGAAACTTCTTCCGTGCCGAGAAAATGAGCTTCTACCACGATGGCGACAATGCCCCTATCGGTCCTGGTGTAACCTTGGGTCAGCTGGGAGCAACCCCCGAAATGGATACGCTGATTCCTATGGATTCATGCGGCGAGCTTCTGCCTTACCGCTACGAAGCATCTATCACAGAGCAGGATGATCGTTTTACCTTCAATGCGATTTTTGAAGGCGGTCAGCTGGTGATGCTGATGCTGAAAGACAGGGAAACCGGCGATGAGCATGGCTACTTTATCTCTACCTCAAAAAATAAATTTACTGCTCTGTGCTGCGGTACCTTTATTGCCAAGGATCCCAGAAATGTGACCCTCAGCGTCAACAAGGCAGGGCTCAGGGGCAATTACGATGTACAGGTTCTGATTGATGACAAGAAGTACGACACCGGTGTTAAAATTTGCTGTCCCTAATGGGGGAGCAGTATGAATCATGTTGCTTGATTGGAAAGGAGAACCCATGGCAAATTATGACTTAATCATTATCGGAAGCGGTCCTGCCGGCATGACGGCTGCAATTTATGCAGCCCGTGCCAACCTGTCTGTGCTGATGCTGGACAAGCTGGCCCCCGGCGGACAGATTATCAATACCAACGAAATCCAGAACTATACCGGCATGGGCACTGTTAACGGTGCAGAGCTGGCCATCCAGATGTTCGAACACACCCAGCAGCTCAATGTGGCTTTTGACTATAAGACTGTCAAAGAAATCACGGAAGAAGACGGCATTAAGTCTGTCCATTGCGTAGAGGAGAATGCTGTCTATACTGCACTTTCCGTCATTATCTGCACCGGCACCCGTCCTCGCACACTGAAGGTGGACAATGAACTGCAATATGCCGGTCATGGCATTAGCTGGTGTGCAATCTGCGACGGCGCTGCCTGCCGTGGCAAGGATGTGGTGGTTATCGGCGGCGGCAATTCCGCAGTAGAGGAATCCCTCTATCTGGCTGAGATTGTCAACTCCCTGACCGTTGTCACGATGTTCGATCTGACTGCCGATCCCATGGTCTGCGACAAGCTCCGTGCAATGAAAAATGTGACAATCTATCCCTATCAGGATGTGCTGGGCTTCTATGGTGATGAAAAGATTCGCGGAATCCGCTTTAAGTCCACCCAGACCGGCGAGGAGCGGAAGGTTGACTGCGATCAGGTATTTGAGTATATCGGTCTGACTCCCACTACCGAGCCCTTTAAAAATCTGGACATTCTCAATAAATTCGGCTATATTGAAGTAGACTCCTGGATGAACAGCAAGCGCCCCGGCATCTTTGGCGCCGGCGACTGCATTACCAAGAATCTGCGTCAGGTCATTACTGCCTGCTCTGACGGTGCCATTGCCGCTCAGGCAGCAGCAAAGTATGTTCAGGAACATAAGTGATGAATTTGCAGCGATTGTGAGGTAATATCATGTTAAAAGAAGTAACAGAAGCTGAATTCCGGGAGAGTGTCAATCAGGGCTTGGTTCTGGCTGACTTTTATTCCAGCACCTGCGGCCCCTGCAAGATGCTCTCTTTCATTCTTGCAGATGTAGACAAGACCTGTGGAGACAAGGTCACCATTCTGAAGGTGGACTTCGATAAGAACAAGCCTCTGGTGGAAGAATACGGCGTTGCCGGTTATCCCACACTGATTCTCATGCGTGACGGTGTTGAGCTGAAGCGCACCACCGGATTGCAGCAGAAGCCCCTCATCATCAAGATGATTGAGGATTTTGCATAATCCTCTGATTTTTCCTTAATTTCTCTTTTTCCCTGCGGCAAAGCAGCCAGGTCATCTCCCTTCGGATCTCCTGGCTGCTTTGCCGCATAGTAAAGCCGTAGTCAGGGAGGTGCTGCTCTATGAACTCGGCTCCTATGCGGAGGATAGCAAATCAAAAACGCTGATGGAACTGCTGTAAACAAAAGGCTGATGCTTGCTGCACCAGCCTTTTGCCGTTTCCTTACATGTCAAATGCAGGGTTCATATAGTAAACATTTTTCTGGTTCAGTTTTTCCCGCAGCTGCTGGATAGATTCCCCAAAGCGCTGGAAGTGAACGATTTCCCGCTCGCGCAGGAATTTGATGGCATCATTGACATCGGGATCGTCAGACAGACGCAGAATGTTGTCATAGGTTAGCCGGGCCTTTTGCTCTGCCGCCAGATTTTCCGTAAGATCTGCAATAGGATCTCCTGTTACGGCCATGGATGCCGCAGAGAAGGGAAATCCGGATGCGGCAGTGGGGTAGACACCTACCGTGTGATCGACAAAATACGGGGCAAAGGCGGATTCTTTGATCTGATCTTCGGTAAGGTTTCTTGTAAGCTGATGAACAATGGCACCGATCATTTCAAGATGGCCCAGTTCCTCAGTGCCAATGTCGGTCAGAAGCCCCTTTTGCTCGTTAAATGGCATGGAATAGCGCTGAGAAAGATATCGCAGGGAAGCGCCCAGCTCCCCGTCGGGGCCGCCATACTGGCTGATGATAATGGCTGCCAGCTTGGGATTTGAGTTTTTTATTTTTACGGGATATTGGAGACTTTTATTGTAGGAAAACATGGTTAACCCTCCTTATTTGCGGCATATTCCCAAGGCCACGGATCATTGAGCCAATTGTAATCCTTCCCGCTTGAAGGAGCGCAATGGCTCATGGGACCGTATTTATCGCCGTAGGCCGCCAGACCGTCGTGGTAGAGCTTCTGATATTTGCGATAGGTTTCCAGTGCCTCCCGATCATTTGGATGCGTGTCGAGATACAGCGCCAGCTCCTGAACGGCAAAGGCCAGGGTTTGCATTTGAAACTTCGTGGTTTGTTCCGGCGTACCGGTGTTCACCATGCCCATAAATGGCAGCTCCAGCCCGGGAAACAATGTTCCGCGCACCAAGCCCTTGGCGGCTTCGTACTGCGGGGGATTTTCCAGCTGAAAGGGTACATAGGGATTGGACAGGGGAGCCATGGCCGGCAATTTTCCGAGACCGTATTGCTCCTGCTTTTTCAGATCTTCCACAACAATACCTCCTATAATTTTTGTGAACTGTCGTTCAGGGTCATACTATGCCGGATTTTAACTTTGGTTCTTGTTTGGCTGTTGGCGCATATAGGTAAAGAGAGGTGTTGTCCATGAAACGAGATCGCTGGATCGCATTTATCCCATTTTACTTACTCACCGTGATTATTTTTATCGGAATTGGAAAAGGTGGCAGCCGTTTGGTAACCGCATGGGTGCAAAACCGCCCTCAGAAGCCGGAACGCTATGTGGTGATCGATGCAGGACACGGTGGGGAGGATGGGGGCGCATCCTCCTGCACCGGAGCTTTGGAAAGCAATATCAATTTGGAAATCGCCCTGCGACTGGATGATTTGATGCATCTGCTGGGACAAGAAACTGTGATGATCCGCAAAACCGATACTTCGGTATATACTTCCGGCAATACGCTGGGAGCGAAAAAAGTATCGGATCTCAAGGAGCGGGTGAGAATCGTAAACGAGTGCGAAAATCCTGTTCTGGTAAGCATCCACCAGAATATTTTTCCGGACAGTCGTTATGGCGGCGCACAGGTGTTTTATGCCAATACACAGGGAAGCCAGCCGCTGGCGGCAGCATTGCAAAATCAATTTACCCAAACTATCAATCCCGGCAGTAACCGCAAGTGTAAGCGGGCGGATAATATCTATTTGATGGAGCATATCCAATGCCCCGGAATCCTGATTGAATGCGGTTTTCTGTCCAACCCGGAAGAAGAGGCAAAACTACGCAGCCGGGACTATCAGAAGAAGCTGGTGTGCGTGATTGCGGCATGTGTTTTGCAGGAGAGCCAGACTTGACCGGCAAACAAATGATTGCTATAATGGGGCCAAAGGAGCTGTTGTTATGGCAAAGATAAAGACGATTTTTTACTGTACTGCCTGCGGAAATGAAACCCCGAAATGGATGGGGCGCTGTCCCAGCTGCGGTGCATTCAATACCATAGAGGAGCATATTGAGAAGCCTGTACCTGCCGGACGGTCAAAATCTGCCGGATTTGGCTCGATCCGCAGAGCAAAATCCATTACCGAGGTGGATAGCGCAGATGAGATTCGCTTTCTCACAGGTATGGGGGAATTGGATCGGGTACTGGGCGGCGGCGCAGTGCAGGGCGGCCTGGTGCTGGTAGGAGGTGCTCCCGGCATCGGAAAATCCACGCTGCTGCTTCAGATCTGTAAGGAGCTTTGCAAGGAGCGAAGGGTTCTTTATGTGTCCGGAGAAGAAAGCGAGCGGCAGTTAAAGCTGAGAGCCCAGCGGCTGTCGGTGATGCCCGAAAATCTGATGATTCTCTCCGAGACGCGTTTTTCGGATATTCTGGAATCCGTGGAGGAGACGAAGCCGGATATTTTGATGATCGACTCCATCCAGACCCTTTACAACGAGGCCAACGAATCCTCTCCCGGCAGTGTTTCCCAAGTAAAGGACTGCACCATGAGTCTCATGCAGCTCAGCAAGCAAGAGGGGATCACGGTGTTCGTGGTGGGCCATATCAACAAAGACGGCAATATTGCAGGGCCGAAGGTTCTGGAGCATATGGTGGACTGTGTTCTCTATTTTGAGGGCGATCCCAATTCCTCCTACCGGCTTCTCCGTGCAGCCAAAAACCGCTTCGGCTCCACCAACGAAATCGGCGTTTTTGAAATGGTGGATACCGGACTTATAGAGGTGCCGAACCCCTCGCAAATGCTTTTGGAGGGACGCCCGGAGGATGCCAGCGGCACCTGTGTGGCCTGCGTTATGGAAGGCACTCGCCCGGTGCTGGCTGAGGTCCAGGCGCTGGTGAGCAAAACCAGCTTTAATGTGCCGAGAAGGACTTCCGATGGTTTCGATTTTAACCGTGCAGCCCTGCTGTTGGCAGTGACGGAGAAACGCGGGGGGATGAAGCTATCCATGTTCGATGCCTACATCAATGTGATCGGCGGTCTCAAGCTGGACGAGCCTGCGGCAGACCTGCCGGTGGTGCTGGCGGTAGCGTCGTCCTATCGGGATCAGTGCGTTCCCAATGACCTGGTAGCCATCGGCGAGGTGGGGCTTACGGGAGAAATCCGCAGCGTAAGTCACATGAATCAGCGGCTTGGAGAAATATCAAGATTAGGGTTTAAAAAGTGTATTCTTCCTAGAAATGGATCTGAAAAGTTAGAAATTCCCGAAGGACTGACGGTTTACAGAGTCAGAAATCTTCGGGAAGCGATTGAAGTTGCATTATAATCAGAATAGGGGAAGGGGAGGGCTCAGCCCTCCTCTTTTTTTGCAAAATCCAATTTCGAAATGGGATTGGCTTCTGCGGCAATTTTTAGCTCAGTATTCTCAATATGCGTATAAATCTGGGTAGTATTCAGGTTTTCGTGTCCTAAAACTTCCTGAACAGTCTTAACATCTACGCCGCCGGAGAGCATCATTGTAGCTGCAGTATGGCGCAGTTTATGCGCAGAAAACTGAGTGGCATCCAGCCCGGCCTGCAGCAGCGCTTTCTTCACCAGCCGATGGACAGCCGTCACGCTGATACGGTTATTATCCCGGGAACCAAACAGGGCGCGATTATCAGACAGCACTTTTTTGTTGCGTTCGGGCAGATAGGCATCGATGGCTTTCCGGCAGGCAGAGCCAAAATAGACAAAACGCTCCTTGTTGCCTTTGCCCACGACACGAAGCCGATCCTCGTAAATATCTGACAGGTTGAGTCCTACAAGCTCTGAGCGGCGGATTCCGCAGTTCAGAAAGATCATGAGAATAGCGTAATCACGTTTCTGATTCTGACCGGACACAGCCTGCAAAAGCGCCTTAGACTGCTCCAGTGTCAGGTATTTGGGAAGGCTTTTCCGCAGCTTCGGATACTCCAGATCCGCTACCGGATTTTCTGTCAGCTGCTTGGTGCGGACGGTGAGGTACTTATAAAAGGATTTGATGGCAGAAAGCTTTCTTGCACGGGCCGCAGCTTCAATGCCATGTTCTGCATACTGCGAGTCAGGGTTTACCGTGCGGTCGTGGGCCAGATAGGAAAGAAAATCCATCACATCATTTCGTGTGATTCCTGCGATAAACTGCAGGTCTACATCCCGAATGGAGATATCCTCTAAGTTTGTATCAATCGGCATTTCATTGCGCATAAGTTTTATGAAGCGCAGGAACATCCGAAGATCCAGATGGTATTCAGAAATTGTTTTTGCAGATTGACCTTTAATGGTTTCGTGATAAGTAAGGAAATCCCGCAGAATTTCCGGACAGTCATAGTATCGCTGCATGGATACGCCTCCTAAGGGTTTTGATGGATACATTATAGCATAAATCTATTGTTAACGCAACAAAATTTATATTTTGTTGCGTTAAATGCTTTGCTGCGCAAGGGTGCTCCCTTCCGTGCATTTCCGTCACTTCCTATAACCCGGTTGGCTGGGATGCGATTTTTTTCATAATGGCGGTTCATCTTTTCGTAGTAAAAAATCAGAGCGCACTGCCCGTCGCAGCACGCTCTGATTTTTTATTCGCTTGGAAGCACTTCCTGCATAAGCTTCTGAGCCTTCAAAAGCTTTTTATACGGAACATAGAGCTTTTGATGCTCACTGTTACCGGCCTCTGCACACATTCTGGCATCATAAACTGGCTGACGGATGAACTCAATTCCGTGATCCGTTAGGATTTCTATCAGCAATTCTGCCCATATATCGTCCTGTTCCGTCAAAAAGCAAAAATCAGATGCCTGTACCGCCGTAAGATTACGATTGCCGCACAGTGGGCAAAACTCCCCTTCTGTTATACAAAGGCAACGGTCGCAGTAGTGCATTTGAATCCTCCCTAAATGCTTATATCAAATGCCGGTCATGGCAGCAAGAACATCGACTTCAATCTGCTGAATGTTTTTGTGCATCTGAAGGGCTTCTTCAATATCTACATTTGTAAATCCGCCATCATGGGTACAGACTACCCGATTGGTCTTGCCGGACAGCAGCAGCTCTACCGCCAGATAACCCATCTTGGTTCCGTTTACACGATCACGCGCTGTAGGCGTTCCACCGCGCTGAATATGTCCCAAAACGGTCACACGGGGATCAAGATCCACTGCATCCTTGATCTTAGCTGCTATATCCGATGCAGAACCTGCACCTTCAGCAACCACGATCATGTAGTGGGTAAACCCATTAAATCGAGCCTGACGAATCTTCTCAATCACATCTCGTTCAAAATCAATCTTCTCCTCTGGAACCAGCACAGCCGTTGCACCGACTGCAAGACCCACATACATAGCAAGGTAGCCGGCATTGCGGCCCATGACTTCAACTACAGAGCAGCGCTCATGGGACTGCATAGTGTCGCGCAGCTTATCAATGCATTCAATAGCAGTATTTGCAGCAGTATCAAATCCAATACAATAATTTGTGCAGCTGATATCATTATCAATGGTGGCAGGAATACCAATCACATTGATGCCATATTTGGCAAGTGCTCTTGCGCCACGGAAGGTACCGTCACCGCCGATGGCCACGATACTGTCGAGCCCGAGGAACTTACAGGTAGAAACAGCCTTCTGCTGCCCTTCCTCGGTCATAAATTCTTTACTGCGGGCCGTGTACAGGATTGTGCCGCCCCGGTCAATAGTGTGGCCAACGCTCCGTTCATCCAGGCGAATAATATCTCCGGTAATCAGACCATTCCAGCCTCTGCGGATACCGTAGCACTCCAGGCCATGATACAAAGCGGTTCTGACAACTGAACGCACGCAGGCATTCATACCGGGGGCGTCACCGCCGCTGGTCAATACACCGATTCTTTTGATTGACATAGCAATTCCTCCATTTCGGGCTACTTTAGCTATTCTATTATTCTACTAATAAATCAAGAAAATGTAAAGAGTAAAATAAAAAGATCTGCCGCATGTTCAGCTGCGGCAGATCTTTTAAGCCTTTGGATGGCATTTTTCATATACGGATTTCAACTTCTGATTCACCATGTGTGTGTAAAGCTGCGTGGAGGAAATATCGCTGTGACCCATCAGCTCCTGCAAAGAGCCGAGATCTGCACCGTTTTCCAGCAGGTGCACTGCAAAGCTATGACGCAGCGTATGCGGCGTGATATCCTTATCAATATGGGCATTGGCCTGATAATTTTTGAGGATCTTCCAGAAGCCCTGGCGGCTCATTCGGGCACCACTGAGATTCACAAACAGTGCTTTTTCTGTTACGGAAGCAAGCATACCGTCCCGAACCTCCGTGATATAAACCGTGAGGGCTTTCAGTGCAGCGGGATAGAGCGGAATGGATCTGGTCTTTCGTGCGCTGCTGCACTTGATGATCCCCTGCTCCAGATTCACATCATCGATGTCCAAATCAATCAGCTCTGTGACACGCATACCGGTGGCATACATGACTTCCAGCATTGCTTTATCCCGGATCCCCTTCGGCTCCAGACAGACCGGCTGTGCCAGCAGAAGCTCAATTTCACGGCCGGTAAGAATCTGAGGCAGCTTCTTCTCTCCCCTGTCCACTTTGATGTCGGTAACAGGCGTCTTCTCCAGAAAACCGGAAGAAACCAGATAGCTGAAGAAATTCTTCAGGCTGGCAAGACAGCGAGACACCGTGGAGCCGGAGCGCCCCTCTTCCTCCAAATGGGTAAGATAGCTGCTGATATTCTGTTGTGTAGCATCGGCAATATCCACATCTCCCTCATTGCCCAGCCATTCGGAAAACTGCCGAATGTCCCGCATATAAGAGGATATGGTATTGGCTGATGCCTGTTTTACCTTTGTGAGGTAATTTTCATAAGCGCCAATGAGATCCAACATGAATAAACTTACCTTCCCATTTTCTAAATCTCTAAAATCCCCGCTAGAAACGGAGAAATCAAGCAGTAATCAAAAACCAAAACCAAGACAGCCGTGCAAGCGCAGATGGTAAAATCTGTTTTTAATGTGTCACGGTTACCTGCCCAATGCCGTACGGAAAACCAGCAAAGTACCGGAAAGAGGCACAGCGACGAAAACTGGAACAGCACAAAAAACAGCCAAGCCGCAGAGCCGAATATACGCAGCATTGCCAGCACCGTGGCCCCCATCAGTATGGACTTTATAAAGCAAACACAGGAAACGATCTGTGGTTTTGAAAAATAAACTGCAAAAGCAGAAATAAGGAAAGGTAATAAATTGACTGCGAACAAACTAACGATCGACACACGGCCCCGGACGGCTGTGCGCATCAAAAGAAAATATTGAGAACCAAGCCATTTTGCAAGAATCAGGCCGGCTAAAACGCCAATCGTCAAACTAAGCCCAAGCGAAACCCAGGGCCACAGGCAAACTGCAAAATGCTTTTTTAATTGGTTAAACCATTCCCTGCTCATAACTAACTCCTTCGTTTATGATAATAAGCGATTTGGAGCTGCGCAGTCATGCAGGTGTTATGGAATGCAAACTGCATACCAATAACGATATTACTTGAATACTATACTCCAAAATCTACCAAAAAGCAAGAGCATTTGTGCGATATTACAATTTTTGTAAATTATGACAATATTTTATGTCAACATCGTTATGTAAACAAGTGTAACCATCTCCATATTACTCTTTGCATATTTCAACTATTATTCAAGATATTGGAGATATTGCTCCGCTTTACCACAAAATATAGATTTTGCAAGATTTCTTTCAATATCTCCTGATAGGGTAAATATTATTTACCCTATTGCAATTTTTGTACAACATTACAAAAAGCACCATTAATGCTTCCTGTGATACCCCTTCCCTTTCGAAATATTTCCTAAAAGGGCGACCATCATGCACCCTGCAAAAACGGCACCTGCGATTATCCCGACTCCGCTGAACCGTCCTCCGCCAACTGCAGCTGTAATGATCAGCAGCGCTGCAAAAAAGCATCCTCCTGACAGAAGACACATTTGCAGCTTTTTTTGCGGAACAAGCATGATTGTTGCCGCAGCCCCGGCTGCAGATGCCAGCAGCGCAGTGACAGCAGCCGCGGCCATTGCACTTGCCTCTCCTATCTTTTCTGCCCCCATCAAGTAAGCAGTCAGCGCTGCTCCCAGCAGCGTAATAAGCAGATTGGTGCACAAGCTAAGGCAAATTGTCTGAGGCAATCCCCATGGGCGTTTCCTGATTTGTTTTCTGCGAACCATAATCGCACCCCCTTGCTTAAAGCTATTCGGTGAATATAAAAAAAAGAACCGGGGCGGACAAATTTGTCCGCCCCGGAGTGGGGTTGTATTTACTTGGACATCTGAGCCACCAGAGCATCCAGCAGATTTTTTGCATCCTGCTCCGTCTCACCGACAGCCGTGTAATAAAATTTTACCTTGGGCTCGGTGCCGGAAGGACGAACTATGACGCTGCCCTTATCCCCCAGCACAAACTCCAGCACATTGGATTTCGGCAGGTTAATGGGGGTTTCCTCACCGGTCACCATGTCCTTCTGCGTACGGATGCCGTAGTCACGTATTGCAGTGACATCCGCTCCGCCGATAGCCGCAGGTGCGTTGCTGCGAAGGTCGGCCATCATCTTGGCAGCCTTTTCCATGGCGTCGGAGCCGGTAAGCTCAACACTTTGGACATAAGACAGGAAATAGCCATAGTCTTTATAGAGCTCACGCAGAGCATCCAGAACGGTCTTTCCTTCCCGCTTGAGGCTGGCAGCCATTTCGCAGACCAGCATAGAGCCGATCACGGCATCCTTATCTCTTACATAGGTGCCCTTCAGATAGCCGCAGCTTTCCTCAAAGCCGAACACAAAGCGGTTCTGCTGGTTCTTGTTTTCCAATTCCAAAATCTCACCGCCGATATACTTAAAGCCGGTGAGGACTCTCTTTATTTCCACGCCGTAGTGCGCAGCAATACGGTCAGCCAAAGGAGAGGAAACGATGCTGCGAACCACCTCTGCACCGTCAGGCAGGTTATTGCGAGCGGTGCGGGCTTTCAGAATATAATCCATCAGCATGCACCCCAGTTCATTGCCGGAGAGCTTGCGGAAGCCGTCACCGTCAGGAACAGCAATGGCAATTCTATCGGCATCAGGGTCGGTTCCAAACACAAGGTCGCAGGGGACAGTACGGGCAATTTTGTAGCTTTCATTGAGGGCGGCATCGGTTTCGGGGTTGGGATACTCGCAGGTCTTAAAATCGCCGTCAGGCTTCTCTTGGCAGGATACCACGGTCACATTGACGCCCAGCCGTCCGAGAATCTCACGGACAGGCTCGTTTCCGGTGCCACACAGAGGCGTATAGACCACATTGAGATGTGCATCCCGGATAGATTCAGGATCGACAGATTCGTTGAGGACAGTCTGATAGTAGCGCTCCCACAGCTCTTGATCGATGTAGGAGATCTTTCCTTCTGCCATGAAGGCATCGAAGGATTTTTCTTCCGGAATGAAGAAATCGATTTGGGAGATCTTTTCGGTGACGATAGCGGCGGGTTCATCCGTCATCTGGCAGCCGTCGGGGCCGTAGCACTTGACACCGTTATAGGCACCGGCATTATGGCTTGCAGAAATAACGATGCCGCAGCCGCAGCCCAGCTCCCGGACAGCGTAGGAAAGCATGGGAGTGGGGGCAAGGCGATCATAGAGGTAAGTGTGGATTCCTGCCTCAGCGAAGGCAACGGCACACACCTCGGCAAACAGCTGAGAATTATGCCGAGAGTCATATCCGATTGCAGCCTTTTGGGGCAGATCGGTGCAGGAAAGCCATGCGGCCATACCCTGGGCAGCACGGCGGACAGTATAGCGGTTCAGGCGGTTGCTTCCCGCACCCATGATGCCGCGCATACCGGCAGTACCGAATTGCAAGTCGCTGCCAAAGCGCCCCTTCAACTCTTCTTCATCGTGTTCGATAGATGCCAGTTCCTTCTTTACATCCTCGGGAAGATTGGCATTGCACCAAAACTGATAGCGATCCATATAATTCATTTTTATGCCTCCCTGTAATGTGAAAAACAGCTCAATAATTCAATTGAGCTGCTTTCGGAATTAGTTTTCAGTTTCTGCTGCTTCAGTGCTGCGGTTTTCCTGAGCCTCGGTAAGGGCACGGAACTTTGCCCGGGTATCCTTCACCTCTGCAAGAGACTGGGCAATTGCCTCCTGAGTACGGCGCAGTGCATCGTCCATATAGTCGTTGCTGGCCTTGCGCAGATCAGCAATCCGGCCCTGGGTCTTGATAACCATTTCCTGACACTGACGGCGTGCCTCCTGATAAATGGCTTCCTCCGCAACCAGCTCCTTGGCCTTCTGCTGAGCCTGACGAACAATGCCCTCCGCTTCACGGCGTGCCTGTCCAATCAGCTCATTGCGGGACTCAACAATGGTGCGGGACTGCTTCAGCTCAGCAGGCAGCTGGGCGATGATTTCATCCAGCATATCCAGCACCTTATCCCGCTCCAAAATGCACTTATCGGCACCCAAAGGCAGTGCCCGTGCGTCCTGGATCATATCGTACAGGGCGCTGATAATATCTTCAATGTGTTGATCGTTCATATTCTATTTCCTCCTTGATGTATGGTAGAAACTCGTTCTTTAAAGTCATCTATGATCTCTTCCGGCAAAAAATCGGATAAATCCACATCGTAGGATGCCAGTTCCTTTACCATGCTGGAGCTCATATACATGTACTGATGCTCCGCTGTCAGGAACATGGTGTCCAGATTGGGGTTGATTTTATGGTTGATCATAGCCATCTGGAATTCATTCTCAAAGTCCGATCCTGCACGCAGTCCCTTAACGATGACGCAGCTGCCTTTTCGCTTTGCGTACTCAGCCAGCAGTTCATGGGAGCCATCTACTTCCACATTCGGAAGATCGGCTGTAACACGCCGGATAAGCGCTACCCGCTCGTCCAAAGTGAACATGGGATTTTTTCCTGCATTCACCATAACACAAACAATCAGCTTGTCAAAAATTTTAGAAGAGCGTCGAATGATATTCAGGTGGCCGCTGGTAATCGGATCAAAGCTGCCCGGATAAATGGCAATTTTCATAGTACATCCTCTGCACCGTTTTTACGGTACAACGTCAGCAACGTGCTGCCGTATTTATAATCTTTAGAACGGGTAAAGCCGGGAAGATTCCACGGAAGCTCCTTCCCAACAGGGCGTTCCGCAACTATTATACCACCAGATTCCAAAATGTCAATTTCCGATAGCTTTTTCAGCGCATTTTCCAGAAAAATTTCGGCGTATGGCGGATCCAGAAAGATTATATCGAATGTTTCTTTGCAACCGTTAAGATAATCCAGATAATCGCTGCGAATCACCCGACCGGCGCTTTCCATGCCGGTACGACGCAGATTTTCCCGAATAACCCGGCAAGGCTTCTCCCCTGCATCCACGATGACAGCGCTTTTGGCTCCTCGGCTGAGGGCCTCAATGGCGAGCTGTCCGGTTCCGCCGAAAAGGTCCAGAACTCGTGTCAGAGGCAGGTCAAACTGTATGATGCTGAACAGGGCTTCTTTCACCCGATCTCCGGTAGGACGGGTCTGCATTCCCTCCGGTGCTTTCAGGGCAACACCCTTTGCTTTTCCTGCAATCACTCTCATGTGCTTTCTTCCTCTTTCGTTGGGTGAAAATGTTTATATACCGCCATGGCAGCATCTCTTGGGAGAAGCCGCTCCAAGTCATAGAGGGGCGCTTCCCGGATGGCGGCGATGGATTTATACTTTTTCAGCAGCTCCTGCTTGCGCTTGGTGCCGATATGCTCAATGGAATCCAGCTCCGAATATTTGAGCCTGCGGCTTCTAAGCTGGCGGTGATAGGTAATCGCAAAGCGGTGGGTCTCCTCCTGAATGTTCCCGACAAGGGCAAACACGCTTTGGTTGCCGTCAATTCCGATCTCTCCTCCGTCAGCCGTCACCAGTGCCCGTGTGCGATGGCGATTGTCCTTCACCATGCCGAACACAGGGAAAGACAGTCCCAGCGCCTGCAGCGCCTGTATAGCCACATTGGCATGGGTGATGCCGCCGTCAATCAGGAGAAGATCCGGTGTTTCCGTAAAGCCCTTGTCCCCTGCCTTATAGTGCGTAAACCGCCGGGTAAGGATTTGATGCATGGAAGCGTAATCGTCCTGCCCTGCCATATCCTGAAGCTGAAAGCGCTTATACTCGGACTTTTTCGGTTTTCCGTTTTCAAATACCACCATACTGGCAACAATATCAGTACCGGAAATATTGGAAATATCGTAGGATTCAATGCGCTTGGGCGGATCCATCGCCAGCATTTTTCCCAGTTGCAGCAAGGCACCCATTGCCTTTTCCTCTTTATCTGTAAGCCGCTCCGCTTCTTCCAGTGCGTTTTTGTTGGCAAGATCCACCAGATGTGCGCTGTCCCCCCGCTGAGGTACATGGAGCTTGGGTCCACGGCCGGTCTGCTGCTCCAGCAGCTGGGAAAACAGATCTCCGTCCTCAATTTCAAATGGCAGCAGTACCCGCTTGGGAGCGATACCGCGGCTGAGATAAAACTGTTTCAGCAAACTGGATACAGCTTCTGCTTTGTCATCCGGCACAGGAAAAACCTCGTAATCCTTATCAAGCAGGTTGCCTCCGCTGAAATGGAGCACTGCAAAGCAGGCTTTCGTTCCGGTCTGTCCGTACCCCACCACATCCGTATCCGCAAGGGAGCCGGCTGTTACCAGCTGGCGCTGTCCGAGTGCTTCTACAGCATTGAGCCGATCCCTCAGACTGGCAGCCAGTTCAAATTTGAGTTCCTCCGCCGCATCCAGCATCTGTGTTCGGATTTGTTCTGCTACGGCTTTGTAATTACCCTGCAAAAGCTGCCGTGCCTGCTCCATTCGCTCCCTATATTCTATCTGGGAGCGGCTGGCCTGACACCATCCGGCGCAGCGGTTCATGTGATAATTCAGGCAGGGACGGCCTTTGCCCACATCTCGGGGAAACTCTTTACTGCATCCGGGCAGTTTTAAAGTAATCCCAATTGCCTCTATCGCGCTGTTTGTGACGCCGCGGCTTCCGTAAGGGCCGAAATACTCTGCACCGTCGTGGGCAATCTTGCTCACCAGCGTGATTTTAGGGTACTGTTCTCTCATGTCCAGCCGCAAATAGGGATAACCCTTATCGTCTTTCAGAAGGATGTTGTATTTCGGCATATAGCGCTTGATAAGGGAACATTCCAGCACCAGCGCTTCAAATTCCGAAGCCGCAACAATCACATCGAAGTGATCAATCTTGCTGACCATCAGGCGGGTTTTGGGCGTATGGGAAGCGGTATCCTGAAAATACTGGCTCACCCGGTTCTTGAGTTTTTTGGCCTTGCCCACATAAATAACTTTGTCCGTCTTATCCCGCATGATATACACACCGGGAGCAAAGGGCAGGGTCAGCGCCTTGTCTTTCAGTTCATCATAAGTCATAGCATCACCTAAAAATACCGCCTCAATGCAGAAATTCGAGCATTGAGGCGGTTAACGCACGGTTATATCAATAAACATCCCGCTTGAGCAGAGCTTCCAGAGCGGTTACTGCAGCCTCTTCATCAGAACCTGCCGCAGACAGTGTCACGGTAGCTCCGGTCACGATCCCCAGAGACATAATGCCCAAAAGACTTTTGGCGTTCATCTTGCGATTTTCAGATTCCAGCCAAATACTGCTTTCAAACTCGTTCGCCTTCTGCACAAAGTATGTAGCCTGCTTGTTGTGCAGACCGGATTCGCAGCGAACTACGATTTCTTTACTAAACATACGATACACTCCTTATCATTCTTTCTCTTATTGAGGAAAGAATCGACTTATATATATGATAGCAAATTTCACTAAAAAGTCAACCGAAAACAAATTTCTTTTCCGAAAAGGCCATCAGCGGAATTCGGCGATGGTTACGCCATCCTCTCCCTCGCCGTAAACACCCAGCCGGAAGGACTTAATAAACTTGTTCTTTTTCAGTTCCTTTTGTACAGCAGTCCGCAGAACACCTGTACCTTTACCGTGGATGATCCGAACGGATTGGAGGTTAGCGCGCATGGCTTCGTCCAAATACCGATCCAGCACGCAGATAGCCTCCACCGCATCCATGCCTCGCAGATCCACTTCGGCCGGCATGGAGGAGAGTTTCATTTCCCTGCCGGAATGGGCAGGATGTCCCTTCTGCTTGTAGGGATTCTCGGATTCCAGAAGATACACTTCCTCGGGCTTTACGGTCATTTTCAGAATACCTGCCTGCAGAAGGTAGGTTCCATCCTTGTTGATGGCGATGACGCTTGCCTTAGTTCCCAGCTTGAGAATCTCCACCGTGTCCCCTACCAGAACGCTCCGCTTGGGCTCCGGTCGCTTTTCTTCCTTGCGGGATACTCTGAGTTTACTTTCGGCTTCGTTAAGACTTCTACGCAGTTCCGCCTGCCGCTGATTTATGCCGGTGGTGTCGGCGCTGTCTTGAAGCTGCTTTTTAAATGCTTTCAATTCATCGGAAGCGGCATTTGCGGTTCTGCGGGCATCTTCAATAATCTGCTGTGCCTCACGGCGGGCGGCTTCCAGAGCCTTGTCCTTTTCGCGCTGAAGCTGCGCACTGTAATCCTCGCTCTGGCGTTTGATTTTTTCGGTCTCCAGCCGCAGCTTTTCTGCCTCATAGCGGGCAGCTTCCATCTGCTGACGCTGGGTTTCCAGCTGCGAAAGTACATCTTCAAAGTCCTTGTCGCTCTTGCCCACCAGATCCGCAGCTTCCTTCAGAATGTCCTCCGAAAGTCCCAGACGTCTGGAAATGGCAAAGGCATTGGATTTACCGGGAATGCCGATCAGCAGCTTGTAGGTAGGCTGGAGTGTCTCTACATTGAACTCGCAGGATGCATTGATAACGCCGGCAGTGCGCATGGCATAGAGCTTCAGCTCCGCATAGTGGGTGGTCGCTACTACACGGCTGCCCATCTTGCGGCAGTATTCAATGAGCGCAATGGCCAGAGCCGCCCCCTCAGCAGGGTCAGTACCGGCACCCAGCTCATCAAAGAGAACCAGTGTCCTGTCGGAACACTCTGCCACTACATCCACGATTGTGCGCATATGGCTGGAAAATGTAGAAAGGCTCTGGGCTATGGACTGCTCGTCGCCGATATCCGCAAGAATTGCATCAAAAGTGGAAAGGGTACTGCCGTCCCCTGCCGGAACATGGAGGCCGCACTCTGCCATCAGGGTCAGCAGACCGATGGTTTTAAGAGTGACGGTTTTACCGCCGGTATTGGGGCCGGTAATAATCATGGTGTCAAAATCCGTGCCGATATGCAGAGAAATGGGCACTACTTTCGCTGAATCAATCAGCGGATGGCGTGCATTGCGCAGCTGCACCCGCCCCTCGTCGTTCATAATGGGAGGCCATGCACGCATTCGGTAGGCAAGCTTAGCTTTTGCAAAAATCACATCCAGCCGGACAAGGATGGAAACCGTCAGGGTAATATCCTCCCGGTGGGCGGCGGCTTCTGCGGAAAGCTCCGCAAGGATTCGCTCGATTTCTTTCTTTTCCTTAAGTTCCAGCTCCCGCAAGGCATTGTTGGCGTTGACCGCGGACATAGGCTCGACAAAATAGGTAGAGCCTGTGGCGGACACATCGTGCACCATACCCGGCACATCTGCCTTGTGCTCGCTCTTCACGGGCACTACATACCGCCCTTGGCGGATGGTGATGATAGGATCCCGCAGAAATTTGGAATATGCAGGGGAAGAGATGATTTTTTGCAGACCGTCTTTGATTTTTGCGGACTGGATCCGCATATGGCGGCGGATATCCGCCAGCTCAGGGCTGGCAGAATCCGCAATTTCCTCTTCCGAAAGAATGGCACCATAGATGCGGTCTTCCAGATATTTATTGGGAGTTATTGCCTGAAACAGGGGATCCAGCACTGTGGCCTTCTCCTCTTCGTCACAGTAGCCCTTCACAGTGCGGGCGCACCGCAGTACGGCGGCGATATGTAAAAGCTCCACGGGCTGCAGACTGCCGCCGCGGTCTGCGCGCTCCAATGCCGCAGACACATCCGATACTCCGGCAAAAGAAGGGTTTCCCTTCCGGGAGCAGAGGTCAGAGGCTGCGGTAGTTTCATCCAGTAAGGTTTGCACATCCTCAAGATCATGCGCAGGACGCAGCTTCAGGCAGGCAGCTTTGCCTGCTTCACTGCCTGCACATTCCGCAAGAAGCGCCAAAACCTGATCCAGTTCCAGCTTGTGCAGGGATTTTTCGTATAACTGAGACATAGTATTTCTCCTAAATCAGCAGAGATTTATAAAAATCAAGGGTAGAAAACCCACGCTCCAGCTGAGTTGTAAAGTAAGCTTCGGCGATTTGACTGAGTTGCTGCTGGGTTTCGGTGCCGACGGAAAAACCGAACAGCTTTTTGGGCGAGCATAGGGTTATGTAGCGCATTGCTTCTATGGTTCCCTCTGCAACCGGCATCCGGATTCCGTCAGAATCGGCGCTGCGGCACCCACGACATTCCAGACGGCCTGCGGAAAGGTCAAACAGCTCCGGTGTCTGACAGCCGCAGACATGGCATCCGAACAAATCCGGCTGATAACCTCCAAGGCAGGCAGAACGCAGTTCAAATACCGCCTTCACCTTATCCTCGGGGACATTCAGTCTGGAAAGGCCGTAAAGGCAGTTGAGCACAAGGCTCAAAAGCTCCGGGTTCGGCAGATCTTCCTGAGAAAGTACCTCTGCCGCCTGAGCAAAATAAGTCCCAAGGGAAAGCTTGGTAAGATCACGGCGCAGATCCTGAAACAGCTCGATCGATGCCGCTTCGTTGATGGTGTACATTCCCCGGTATTCAAACAAAGTAAAATCCCCGTAGGCAAGCAACTGGCAGGGTGCAATCAGCGGACTGTTTTTTCGCCGCAGTCCCCGGGCTTTTACTGTGAGCTTGCCGTGATCCGGTGTAAGCAGCGTGAGCAGGGCATCTCTCTCATTGTAATCCGTTACCCGAATCACCAAGCCCTGAATCGTCAAATACATGCTTTGCCTCCAAATTCATCGCCCGGGTATAGGCGATGTAAGCCTCCGGTGCGCCGGTCTCAACAAAAAGAGTCCAATAATCACTTGCTCTCATGGTCATCCCTCCGGCACTAGTTTGAGCCGTCCGGGGGAATATCACTCATGGAAATTATTCTCTGTAACCAAAGTTACGGACAAGGAAGTCGCTGTCACGCCAGTTTTCCTTGACCTTGACCCAAGTGGTCAAAAACACCTTGGTTCCCATAAAGCGCTCGCAATCCTGCCGGGCCATAGAGGAAATCTTCTTCAGCATAGCGCCCTGCTTGCCGATGATGATGCCCTTGTGGCTGGCCTTTTCGCAGTAGATCGTGGCGTCGATGTCAATGATGCCGCTGTCCCGCTCGGAAAAACGGGTGATCTCCACTGCGGTGCCGTGAGGAATTTCACGATCCAGGCACCAAAGCAGTTTTTCACGAATAATTTCTGCCATGACCTGCCGCTCCGGCTGGTCGGTGGTTGCATCCTCCGGAAACAGGAAGGGACTTTCAATGGCATATTTCTTGCACTCCGCCAGCAAATCCTCCACGCCGTCGCCGGTCTTGGCGGAAATGGGGATGATTGCAGCAAAGGGAAAAGCGGCACTGTAAACAGCGATCACTTCCAAAAGCTTATCTTTTTCCACGGTGTCGATTTTATTGATTGCCAGCACCACGGGGCTCTTTTTGCCCTTGAGCTGCTCCAAAAGCATTTCTTCCTGCTTGCCGAGAGAGGCAATGGGTTCCACCACCAGCACGGTCAGGTCAACATCCGCAATGGATTCTCTCGTCACTTCCACCATGTAGTCGCCCAGTTTGGTTCTGGGCTTATGGAAGCCGGGGGTATCCACGAAAACAAACTGATAATCCTCCTGTGTGAGGATGCCGCAGATTCGATTCCGGGTGGTTTGGGGCTTGTTGGAAACAATGGCGATCTTCTCCCCTACCAGATAGTTGGTGAGGGTGGATTTTCCCACATTGGGGCGACCGGCGATGGTAATCATAGCGGTTTTTGTATTCATTGCAATTCTCCTTCGTTAACCCTTTCTGCTCATTCCCGGAATTCCGGCGGCAATTACTTCCTCCCGGGAGCGCATCTGTGCTTTCTGTGCGCCCTCGTCCATATGGTCATAGCCCAGCAGATGAAGCATGGAGTGGATGGTGAGGTACCCTACCTCCCGCTTGACGCTGTGACCGAATTCTTTTGCCTGTGCTGTGGCCCGCTCCAGACTGATGCACATATCCCCAAGGGGACAGAGTCCTGTTTCGGGGTCAAGGTATTCTGCCCAATCCTCCGGGGGATTGCCTGCTGTCAGCTGGAACATAGGAAAGCTCAATACATCCGTAGGGCGGTCGATATTCCGGCTGGCCTGATTGATGGCATGGATGCCCTTGTCATTGGTCACCAGAATATTGATCTCGCACTCCGCCGTGATGCCCTCTGCAAACAGAGTAGATTCGACGCACTTTTTAATCACAGAGTCGATAAAGGGTCGTTTAATTGTAAAGATATCATAGGTAATATTAAGCTTGTTCATTTCATTTCTTCCTTTGGCTGCTGCCTTTATATTCGCTGTTAAAGCTGGGCTTTTTATCGTTTTCCCGCTTTTTCTGCTCTGCCTTTTCATAGGCATTTATGATCTGCTGGACCAGTGCATGGCGCACAACATCCGCAGAAGTCAGACGGCAAATAGCGATGTCCTTCACATTTTGAAGCACACGAACCGCATCATTAAGTCCCGAAACCTTGTCTTCCGGCAAGTCGATCTGGGTCACATCGCCGGTAATTACGATTTTGGAGCCGAAGCCAAGACGGGTCAAAAACATTTTCATCTGCTCCCGGGTAGTGTTCTGCGCCTCGTCCAGAATAATGAAGCTGTCGTCAAGCGTTCTGCCACGCATATAAGCAAGGGGCGCAACCTCAATGGAGCCGCGTTCCTGATATTTCTGGAAGGTTTCTGCTCCCAGCATATCGTAAAGAGCATCATAAAGCGGACGCAGATAGGGGTCTACCTTGTTTTGCAGATCACCGGGCAAAAATCCCAGCCGCTCCCCTGCTTCCACCGCAGGGCGGGTCAGGATAATTCGGTTCACGGTCCGCTCCCGGAAAGCCGCAACTGCAGCGGCCACCGCAAGATAGGTCTTGCCGGTGCCGGCAGGCCCCACGCCGATGGTAATGGTGTTATTCTGAATGGCTTTCATGTAATCCTGCTGTCCCACGGTTTTTGCCTTAATGGGCTTTCCCTTGGCAGTAATGCAGACAACGTCCTTTGCCATCTTAGTCACCAGCTGATCATTGCCCTCCTGCACCAGAGTAATGAGATAACGGACACGCTGCTCGTCAATAGTCTCCCCCTTGGCTGCAAGAGACAGCAGACCGCTCAGAGTGCGGACAGCCTTATCTACAGCTTCTGCATCGCCGCTTACCCGCAGCTCCTCACCCCGGTTCACGATGGTTACGCCCAGCGCTTCCTCGATCCGCTTGATATTTTCATCGAAGGAGCCAAAAACTGCGATCAAGTCTTCGACCCGCTCTACACTTACAATTTGTTCCATCATGTTACTCATCTGGTTTGATAATCTCCTCGCTTCGTTCTGCTCCGATCATTTCTGTGCAGGCATAATCCGTGGAAAGCAGGAAATACCCTTCCTCCGGATGCAGCACCTCTTGCTGGCTGAGGATCTCCCCTGCAATCATGTGGTCCAGCAGGTACCGTTTGGAAAACTCCGAAAGAATCCGGTTTGCTTCCTCCGGAGTCAGAAGCCCCGGCTCACTTTCATAGAATGTCCAAGTTTCGGTGACCAGCATAACAGGGAGGGCAAAGCCTCCCGGCAGGGTCAGCACATATTCATCATACATTTTATCACAACTCGTATCTAAATTTCCACTGTCTTTATAGAAATTTATGCGCTTTTTCCCGATTATGAGGCTATATTTTTTTCGTGTCTTAGTTTTCGTCCCTCTTTTTTTATATTCTTTCGGTGTTTCAGCAGAAATATGCTGCTTAGTGAGTGCGTAAACCTCTCCCTCTGCCCGGGTGGCGGTAATGGAGGTGCCGCAATCCGTAAAGCCCGATATCAGCACATCGCCTTTGGAAACCGCCTGTCCCACACGGCAGACGGCGCTGCCTTTGGTGACCGTGCATTCCCGGATTACGCCGTCGCGCAAAGCCACAATGCTGCTGACGCTCCCTTCCGGCGGAACCTTTTCGGGGACCGGATGCTCCCGCACGGAAATCACGGCAGTGCAGCCATTGGTGTTGATTCCCGCCCATTGTAGCTGGGGGATTTTTTCCAGCAGGGCATTTTTCATCCGTTCACTCCGCAGCGCCCGCCGCTCTGCGCCAAATCGGATGCCGCAGGCGGAGGCTTCCTCCAAGATGAGGCGAGTGGGTATAT
The DNA here is from genome assembly GCA_020025545.1 of Oscillospiraceae bacterium. GTDB lineage: Bacteria > Bacillota > Clostridia > Oscillospirales > Oscillospiraceae > Faecousia. Next base: position 63,332 of record JAHHRX010000006.1, read on the forward strand.
AAGTGTTTCCCTCCACCCGAACGAAAAAGATACGGGTGGGAAGATAGCACCCCAGGATCAGCAGAATTGCCATTCCTGCCAGCAGCACCGGACGATGCAAAAGGGCTTTCCATCCCCAGAAGATTCCTCTTCGCCCGGTGATTATTACCGTATCTCCCCGGCGATCTGCTAACGCCAAAAGAAATTTTTCGTGGCGGCGCAGAATTTCAAAGGCAACGGTAAGTTCATCCAGCATTGCCACATTGCGCAGTATGATCCCGGCGCTGCCCATAGCCTCCAGGGCTGCGGCAGTATCAGCACTGGTCAATTTTACAGAAATCGTCCCTTGGAGAGAATCCCACAAATTCATCCGGTCACCTCCTTACAAGACGGACGCAGTCAATGCAGCCGCAGATAATTAGCTGCTGTTTGGTCATGCGCAGAAATTTCAGATTGCTCCCGAGAACGCAGACCGTCCCGAATTTTACCTTAACGCTGATTGCAGTATCCGCATATTCAATGACACCGCTGTGATTTTCAATAAGTACCCGTCGGTAGCTGCCGATTTCCACCAGCGGCTGGCCGGGAATCGGTTCATCCTGCATCCCCGCCATTTCCGACAGACGGTCCAGAAATCCATTTTGCCGAGCCATAACCTATCCCCCTTTGGGGAAAGTATATGAGGCTTCAGGGATGAAATTGCCGCCGGACGCATAGATTCCTAGGGAGGTGATCGAAAATGTTACATCGGTTCTTTACGGGTATTGGGGCGGCCGTGGGTATCCTTGTGCTGATTTTGGATGCAAAAGCGGCAATTTTAGGAGCAAAAGAGGGGCTTATTCTCTGCTTTGAGGTCATCATTCCCTCCCTTTTCCCGTTTTTTGTTCTGTCCATTCTTCTGACCGGGAGCCTAAGCGGCAGAGGTGCTCCTGTTTTGCGGCCTCTGGGTCGGCTTTTAGGAATACCTGCCGGCGGCGAAGGGATCTTCCTTACCGGTCTGCTGGGAGGCTATCCCACGGGGGCACAGGCGGTAGCCCAGAGCTTCCACGCCGGACAGTTATCCGAGGATGCTGCAAAGCGGATGCTTGGATTTTGCAGCAACGCAGGTCCTGCTTTTTTCTTTGGGGTTCTGGCACTTCAGTTCCCCAAAATGTGGATGGTGTGGGCCCTTTGGATCATCCATATTCTCTCTGCTCTGCTGGTCGGTATCACCCTGCCGGGAAAGGACACGGGCAGATGCGAAATTGCAGCCACCGCACCCATAACGCTCCCGCAGGCACTCAAAAAAGCCATTGGGGTCACTGCCAACGTCTGCGGCTGGGTCATTTTATTTCGTGTCATCCTGTATTTTGCGGGGCGCTGGTTTCTCTGGATGATGCCGCAGGGCGGACAAGTGGGAATCTACGGCTTTTTAGAGCTGGCAAACGGCTGCTGTCAGCTGCATCTTCTGGAAAATATCGGTATGCGCTTTGTCTGCTGCTGCGCAATGATGGCCTTCGGCGGACTTTGCGTAGGAATGCAAACCGCTTCTGTGGCAGGCTCTCTTGGTATGGGGGCTTACTGGCGGGGGAAAGTCATGCAGACACTATACAGCTTTCTCATAGGACTTATCTTCCAGATGATTTTTTTTGCACCAAACGAAAAATGGGCGCTCTCCCCTGTCATTCCATTCCTGATAATCGGATTTTTCGTCATAGGCTCTGCAATTTCCCGGAGAAGCAAAAATAAGAGTAGCTTTCCCCGGGCGATTGGTGTATAATTTCACCATTGAATGACGAAAGTGAGGCGAAGGCCATGCTGTTTCGCAAGCGCATAGAGAAATCCTGTACATACTGTTCCTACGGCACGCAGCTGGAGGATGGCGTTATACTGTGCACCAAGCGGGGGCTGATCTCCGCCGACGATGCCTGCAGAAAGTTTTTTTACGATCCGTGCAAGCGTGTTCCGAAAAAAGCAAAGCCCCTGAATTTTTCCAAATATGACGAGGAAGACTTCACTCTGGGTGATTAAATCCGCATAAAGCGCCTGGTGCAGATCAAACTGCATCAGGCGCTTTTATCATCCGATCCGTTTAACGGATCATATTCAGAAAATCGTCTTCCGAAAGAATGGGGATCCCCAGTTCCCGGGCTTTGCGTTCCTTGGAACCGGCATTTTCACCCACTACCACATAAGTGGTCTTTTTCGACACAGAACCGGAAGCTTTGCCACCGAAAAGTTCGATCTTTTCCGTGGCTTCCTCCCGGGTAAACTTGCTGAGCGCACCGGTGAGCACGAAAGTCATACCGGCAAATCGGGTATCCGTCACCACACGCTTGCTTTCAAAGTTTACGCCTGCTTCTCTCAGCCGCTCTACCATGTGCCGGGATTGGGGCTGATGGAACCACTCGGCAATGTTCCGGGCTGTTACCTCGCCGATATCGGAAATCTCTGTCAGCTGCTCAACGGACGCCGCCATTAGGGCGTCGAGACTGCCAAACTCCGCAGCCAGGACTTTGCCTGTTTTGGCGCCCACCTGGCGAATGCCCAAGGCATAAATCAGGCGGCTTACATCGGCCTGCTTACTGTTTTCAATGGCGGTCAGCAGCTTCTTAGCCGCCAGCTCACCCTTCTGCCACAGGCTCTTAAGCTCTTCCAGTGTCAGATAATAGATATCTGCCGGAGAATGGATAAAGCCTTTTTCGATAAGTGTGTCCACAATGGCAGTACCGAGGCCGTCAATGTCCATAGCATCCCGGCTGACAAAATGAGCGATATTTCGGCTCAGCTGGGCAGGGCATTCTGCACCGGTACAGCGAATAAATGCACCGTCCTCATCCTTTTCCGTGGGAGCACCGCAGATGGGACAGAATGCCGGGAGAAAATACCGCTGCGCATCTGCCGGCCGTTTGGAAACGTCTACATCCAGAATTTCCGGGATAATCTCCCCTGCCTTGCGGATATGCACGGTGTCGCCAATGCGGATATCCCGCTCGGAGATGAAATCCTGATTGTGGAGCGTGGCATTGGTGACGGTGGTTCCTGCCAGACGGACGGCCTTTACAACTGCTTTGGGAGTCAGAACGCCGGTGCGCCCCACCTGCACCACGATGTCCTCCACCACGGTTTCCTTGATTTCCGGCGGATATTTGTAGGCCACCGCCCACTTGGGACATTTTGCGGTGTTGCCCATTTTTTCCCGCTGACCGAGATCATCCACCTTTACAACGGCACCGTCAATATCGCAGGCCAGCTGCTCCCGGTTTTCGTTGATGGAAAACACATGGGACACGATCTGCTCAGGATTGCGCAGAATTTTATTGGGAATTACTTTAAAATGAAGCTTTCGCATAAAATCCAGAGATTCCTGATGGGTCCGGAAGGTCATGTTTTCCGCCAGCTGGACATTGAAAATCAGAATGTCCAGTTTCCGCTGAGCGGCGATTTTCGGATCCAGCTGCCGCAGAGAACCTGCAGCAGCATTTCTGGGATTGGCAAAGAGGGGTTTTCCCTCCTCTTCCTGCCGCTGGTTCAGCTGGGCAAAGCTGGATTTCGGCATATATACTTCACCACGGACAATCAGCCGGGCGGGCGCTCCCTCCAGACGCATGGGAATGGAGCGGATTGTTTTCAGATTCTCTGTGACATCCTCGCCCACATTGCCGTCCCCTCTGGTGGCACCCCGGATGAACACTCCGTCCACATACTCCAGCGCCACGGAAAGTCCGTCGATTTTAGGCTCCACGGAAAACGCTGTATCCGGGTAGAGCGACAAGGTCTTTTCCAGAAATTCTTTTAACTCTTCCGGAGAAAACACATCCTGCAGGCTCATAAGGGGCACCGGATGGGTCACTTTTTGAAATTTGCTGATGGCTTCGCCGCCCACCCGCTGGGTGGGAGAATCCGGTTGCGCCAGTTCGGGATGTTCTTTTTCAAGATCCTCCAATTCCCGCAGGAGCCGGTCGTATTCAAAGTCCGGCATTTGGGGAGCATCCTGCACATAATACCGATAATTTGCCTCTGTGAGGATTTTTGAAAGTTCCTCAATTCTATCTTTTGCGTTCATATTAGCCTCCGCTTCTGAACAGTGCATTCGGCACCTGTCCGACGATAATGGTTTCTGCCACGACCACCTGACTGGTGACGGTAAAACTCTCCGTGTTTCCCAAAACAAGGATGGATACATCGACGCTCACATTCATGTTAATCTGGTGAAGGGTCTGGTTGATTCCGGCTTCCGAGAATTTACTTACAAAATCTGCATCGGAATTGCGGATGGCCAGGATCTTCACCGGTATCAATGTGCCTTTTCCCGAGAGAAACTCAGGGAGAATCAGGCTTCCAAAGGGAATTCCCAGATCCTGCGTATCCAGCGCCAGAATTTCATCGTTGATGAGATTCAGGATTGTTGTCTTCAGCCGGTTCACCTCGGCCATATTGGTTTTGAGAGCGGTAATCCTGCCGTTCAGGTCCTTCTCGAAATAAACGATCCTGTCGTACTGAATATCCCCCTTCTCGATCTTGGAATCAATGGCATCGTTTATAAGATCGGAAGTGGAATTTTTAACTTGTGTTTCCGCCAGCTGTCGGATAGTTGTATGGTATTTTGCACGAAAAAGCACGAACACCACAATGCACACGATCATCACCAGCAGCAGCCATCTTAAGGATATCCGAACATAGCGGCGCATACCATCACCTCTTGGGAGTTTATGCGCCAACGGTTTCGAAAATTACAGCTTTTTCATATGGGCAGAGGCAGTTTTGGCCATGAGCTTCTTGGTGCCGATCTGGTCGAATGCGATTTCCAGAAGGGCATCTCCCCCCATTTTCATAACAGACAGCACCATGCCCTTTCCGAAAGCAGTATGGCTCACCATATCCCCTTTGTTCAGCTCCAGACAGGCCGCAGAAGTTTCTATCGTAGACGCACTGGAAAGGGTCTTGGGACGGCTGCGCTGACCATAGCTGCCGCCTGTATAGCCGCTGTACTGGTTTTCCCGATGCTGATAGTTTTCCGCATATTTGGGAGCCGCATAGCCGCCTTTATGCTCGATGACATCCTCGGGCAGTTCCTTGAGGAAACGGGACGGCATGGATGCGGAAGTGCGTCCGTAGATCATACGCTGACGGGCGTGGCTGATGGCAAGGGTCTGCTTGGCTCTGGTAATTGCCACATAGCAGAGCCTGCGTTCCTCTTCCAGCTCGTCCGGGTCTCCCATGACCTTTGCACCGGGGAACAGTCCTTCTTCAAAGCCCACAAGAAACACATGGGGAAATTCCAGACCCTTGGAGGAGTGCATGGTCATCATAACAGCAGCATCGTCGCCATCGTTATACTGCTCAATATCCGTATAGAGGGCAATTTCTTCCAAGAATCCTGCCAGTGTGGGAGTCTCGGCATCCTGCACATAGGAAACAATGCTTGATTTCAGTTCCTGAATATTTTCCAGCCTTGTCTTGTTTTCTTCCGTTTCCTTTTTTCGGAGCATATCTGCATATCCGGTACGGATCATCAGTTCATCATAGAATTCCGGCAGGCTCAGTCCGCTATCCAGCAGCTCCGCCAGAGATTCAATCAGCTGAGAAAACTGCTTCATTTTCTCGGCCGATTTTTCAAGCGGCGCATAATTATCCGGTGCAGACACCACCGCATAGAGCGGCACCTGCTCTGCATCCGCCAGCCGCCGTGCCGTCTCGATGGACTTTGTGCCCAATCCTCTGGGAGGATTGTTAATGATCCGGTTCAGCCGCAAATCGTCCGCACGGTTATTGATCACGCACAGATATGCCAGCATATCCTTAATTTCTGCCCGGTCAAAGAATCGGGTGCCGCCGATGACACGGTACGGAATGCCGTTCTTTTTCAGGGCATATTCTATTGCGTTAGACTGCGCGTTTGTGCGGTACAGGATTGCGTAATCCTTAAAATTCTTGCCTTTGGACTTGGCAATGATCTGTCCTGCAACGAAATTTGCTTCCGCGGCTTCATCCGAGGCCTCATAAACCGTAATCAGGCTTCCCTGATCGTTTGCAGTCCAGAGCAGCTTGCCCTTTCTGCCGACATTGTTGGCAATCACCGCATTGGCTGCATTCAGAATATTCTGTGTAGAGCGGTAATTCTGTTCCAGACGAATGGTTCTGGCGGCAGCGTACTGCTTTTCAAAATTCAGGATATTCTCAATGGTCGCCCCGCGGAAACGATAGATGCTCTGGTCATCATCGCCCACCACGCAGATATTTTGGTGTCCCCCGGCCAGCAGGCTGGTCAGCAGGTATTGCAGATGGTTGGTGTCCTGATACTCGTCCACCAGAACATAGCGGAATTTCCGCTGATAATACTCCTTGATATCCGGGTTTTCTGCCAGCAGCCTGACTGTCAGCAGAATAATGTCGTCAAAGTCCACGGCGTTATTTTCTTTCAGACGGGTCTGATACTTTTTGTAGGCACGGGCAATGTGCTCCAGCTTCAGATCCCCCAGATTTTCTGCCCGGGCCAACAGCTGGTCAGGGGTTGTCATTCTGTCCTTTTCCTTGCTGATAACAGACAAAACAAGCTTGGCGGGAAAGGTTTTATCGTCCATCCCCATGTCCTTTACAATATCCTTCATGATTCGCTCAGAATCAGAGGTGTCGTAAATGGTAAAGCTGGAGGAATAGCCCAGACGCTCAATATTGCGCCGCAGAATCCGGCAGCAGGCGCTGTGGAAGGTCATGGCCCAAATATCCTGAGCATCCGCCCCAAGCATATCTGCCAGCCGCGCCTTCAGCTCGTTGGCTGCTTTGTTGGTAAAGGTAATGGCAATGATGCTCCAGGGCAAAGCAGGACGCACAGCACACAGATGCTCCGCTCTGTGCCGGTCAAAGTCACTGGGGGCCTGCGGAAAGTTTTCGAGAAATTCCACATCCTCCTCCGTGACGGTATCAGCGACCTCGCTGCTGTCACTGCCGCAGCCAAAGCGGATGAGATTGGCAATCCGGTTAATCAGCACCGTGGTCTTACCGCTTCCGGCGCCTGCCAGCAGAAGCAGCGGCCCTTCGGTAGTCAGCACCGCCTGCCGCTGCATATCATTCAGGTTTTCAAATTGCCCGGCAATGTATTTTTTCCGGGCTGCAATCATTCGATTCATTAACTGTTCGGTCATTTTCTGCACCTATCTTAATTTGATAGCTACATTTTACCGCATTTTGTCGAAAAGGTAAAGAACAAATTCCTATTGCATCAGCTGTCGAAGACGCTCCAGCGCCTTTTTTTCAATGCGGGAGACCTGAACCTGACTGACAGACAGCACCTTTGCCACCCGCTGCTGGGTAAGCCCATGGAAAAATCGCAGCTGAATCACCGTTTTTTCTCGTTCCGGCAACTTTGAGATTGCCTGCCGCAGGGAAATCTTCTCTACCATCTGCTCCTCGGTATCTGTATCCGTAAGGATATTTTCCAAGCTGAAACCGTCTTCTCCTGACTGGCGCTGGATGGATTCCGTGGCGGCGGTGGCGGTTTCTGCCATGGCAATTTCTTCCGGTGTAAACCCCGTCTGCCGTGCGATTTCCTGCACCGTAGGTTCCCTTCCCAATGCTAATGTCAGGTGATTTCGGGTGTTGCGAATGGTTGCGGCCTGTTCTTTGATGGTTCTTGATACTTTCACCGCCCCGTCATCCCGAAGAAATCTGCGGATTTCTCCGGAAATCTTTGGCACGGCGTAGGTAGAAAACTGGGTTCCGTATTCCGTATCAAACCCCTCGATGGCTTTCATAAATCCAAGGCACCCCAGCTGATAGAGATCGTCTGCCTCAGCGCCTCTGCCGATAAAACGCTTGGCAACCGACCAGATCAGCCCGGTATTTTCTTTTACCATGGTCTCGGCCGCTGCCTTGTCTCCGGACTGAGCCTGCCGGATCAATTCTTCCTGCCGGGTCATTGCCTGCGCTGAAGTCTGCGGCGCATATGTACAGCTGTGCCCTTCCCCGGCTCTGAGGCAATGTCAAAGGAAGTCATAAAGCTCTCCATAATGGTGATACCCATACCGCTGCGCTCGGCACCGCCGGTGGTGAACATGGGTTTTCTGGCCTGTTCCAGATCCGGAATCCCCACTCCCTTATCCTTAACCACAATGTCCAGCACATTGTCCTTCAGAATACGGCACCGAAGGGTTATGACCCCCAAATCGTTCGGATAGGCATGGACGATGCAGTTTGTCACCGCCTCTGAAACCGCCGTTCGGATATCTCCCAATTCTTCCAGTGTGGGGTCCATTTGCGCAGCAAAACAAGCTACGGCAGACCTGGCAAAGGCTTCATTTGTGGATTTGCTGGGAAACTCCAAAATCATATAGTTTGTAAATTTCATGATACTGCCTCCTTGATCTCAACCAGTTTGTCAATACCGGATGCTGTAAATACCCGCATAGGCTGGGCTCCGATCCCGGTAAGAACCAATTTTCCTTCAATTTGTGTCATGCTCCGCAGAGCATTGATGACCACTGCAATGCCGGAAGAATCCACAAATGTAACCTCCCCGAAATCCAGCACGCACACATCCGGGGTATAGGCTTCAATTTTCCCGGCAATATTTTGAATGTAGGCTTTGGCGCAGTGGTGATCTATCTCTCCGGTCAGTGCAACCGTTAATTTTCCGTTTTCAAGGAAACTGATGAAATGCATATTAACTCCTCCTTTAAATGATTCAATGACAGTATAGTTTTTTCCATTCGGATTTTCAGTCGGATTTGGAAGGATAAAAAATAACTCTCCCATGCAAACTGAAAATTTGCATGGGAGAGCATGAGAAATTATGAAATTACAGGGCCTTCATGGCGCTTTCGCTCTGCTCAAGCTGGGCGATCAGATCTCTTGCCTTCTGAGCCTTTTCCCGCTCACCGTTTACAACGGCCTCGGGCGCACGGGAAGTAAAGTTCTCATTGCTGAGCTTCTTTTCCAAACCTTCCAGATTCTTTCTTGCCTTTTCCAGTTCCTTAGCGATCCGTTCCAGCTCCTTAGCCACATCTACAAGCTGGCCCATAGGAATATAGAGCTTGGCATCGGCAGTGGTGCAGGTCACCATACCGTTTAAGTCGGCAGGCTCCTGATCCAGCAGGGTCACCTCGTCGGCATATGCCAGACGCTCAATGAAGCCCTTGCCCTCAGCAAAGACCTGAGGATGGGAAGTAAGAACATAAAGTGCAGCTTTCTTGCTGGGGGGAACATTCATTTCGGAACGGCGGTTGCGGATAGCACGAATGGCCTCCATTACCAGCTCCATGTGCTCCTCTTCTGCCTTGAATGCCAGCTTTTCAGAGTATTCCGGCCACTTGGCAACAATCAGAGCATCACCCTCGTGGGGGATGGACTGCCAGATTTCCTCCGTAATGAACGGCATAAAGGGATGCAGCAGCCGCAGAACCTGATCCAGAATATAGACCAGCACGGAAAGTGCAGTCTCCTTGCGCCGGGTATCCTCGGAATACAGGCGTGCCTTGGTAAGCTCGATATACCAGTCACAGTAGGTGTCCCAGATGAAGTCGTAGATCTTCTGAACGGCAACACCCAGCTCATAGTGCTCCAGATTTTCAGTGACCTCGGCAATCAGAGTATTCAGCTTGCTGAGGGCCCACTTGTCGGCAATCTCAAGCCGGTCAAGCTCCGGAAGACGGTTCTCCATGTTCTCGTCCAGATTCATCAGGACATAGCGGGAAGCGTTCCAGAGCTTGTTTGCGAAGTTGCGCATTGCCTCGCAGCGCTCCACATAGAAACGCATATCGTTTCCGGGAGAGTTGCCGGTGACCATGTTCATACGCAGAGCATCACAGCCATACTGATCGATCATTTCCAGAGGATCGATACCATTGCCCAGAGATTTGGACATTTTTCTGCCCTTATCATCCCGAACAAGTCCGTGGATCAGAACGGTGTGGAAGGGGGTCTGGCCCGTATGCTCACAGCCGGAGAAGATCATTCTGGCGACCCAGAAGAAGATAATATCATAGCCGGTGACCAGCACATCGGTGGGATAGTATTTTGCAAGATCCTCTGTTTTTTCAGGCCAGCCCAAGGTCTCGAAGGGCCACAGAGCGGAGCTGAACCAGGTATCCAGCACATCGGGATCCCGCTCGATATGGGTGCTGCCGCACTTTTCACATTTGCAGGCATCCTCGCGGGATACAGTGATATGGCCGCAGTCAGCGCAGGTCCATGCTGGAATCTGGTGACCCCACCACAGCTGACGGGAAATACACCAATCACGGACATTTTCCATCCAGTTAAGATAAGTTTTACTGAAACGCTCAGGGACAAACTGAGTGCGGCCATCCTTCACCACGCGAATGGCCTCCTCTGCCAGAGGCTTCATCTTCACAAACCACTGAGCGGAAATAATTGGCTCCACATCGTTGTGGCAGCGATAGCAGGTGCCCACATTGTGTGAGTAGTCTTCTACCTTCACCAGATAGCCCTGCGCTTCCAGGTCAGCCACGATAGCCTTACGGGCTTCGTAGCGATCCATGCCGGCATACTTGCCGCCAAGATCGTTGACCTTGCCATTGTCATCCAGCACGCGGATGACTTCCAGATTGTGCCGCAAACCAACTTCAAAGTCGTTGGGGTCATGGGCAGGCGTCATCTTAACGCAGCCGGTACCGAATTCCATTTCGGCGTAATCGTCAGCCACGACAGGGATTTCCTTGTTCATGAGAGGCAGGATAACCTTCTTGCCTACAATATCCTTGTAGCGCTCATCGTTGGGGTTTACACAAACACCGCTGTCGCCCAGCATGGTTTCAGGCCGGGTAGTGGCAACGATCACTTCGCCGCTGCCGTCAGCCAGCGGATAGCGAATATGCCACAGATGGCCGGGCTTGTCCACATATTCCACTTCTGCGTCAGACAATGCAGTAACGCAGTGCGGGCACCAGTTGATAATCCGGCTGCCCTTATAAATGAGCCCCTTCTCATAGAGAGAAACAAAAACTTCACGGACAGCCTTGGAGCAGCCTTCATCCATGGTAAAGCGAGCCCGCTCCCAGTCGCAGGATGCACCCAGCTTCTTCTGCTGTTCCACAATTCGATTGCCGAACCTGTGCTTCCAGTCCCACACACGCTCCAGGAACTTTTCACGACCCAGGTCATAGCGGGTCAGTCCTTCTTTGCGCAGCTCCTCCTCCACCTTGATCTGGGTGGCAATGCCGGCATGATCCACACCGGGAATCCACAGCGCATCATAGCCCTGCATACGCTTGAAGCGGATCAGGGTATCCTGCAGGGTTGCATCCATTGCGTGGCCCATGTGCAGCTGACCTGTGACATTGGGTGGCGGCATAACGATGGTGAAGGGCTTTGCGCCTTCCTTCCCGGAGGGGCGGAAGTAGCCATTATCCTCCCACATCTTGTAGATCTTGGACTCCACCTGCTGGGGATCATAGACCTTCGGCAGTTCTCTTGCCATAAAACACACTCCTTTACAAATAAAAAAGCCCCGAACCATACGGTTCAGGGCGAAAATAGACATATCTCCGCGGTACCACCTGAATTTCCGGGAAGCCCCCGGACACTCTTGCTGCTGTAACGGGCAAACCCGGATCTTCCTAATGTGATTTCAGAAAATCGGCTCCGAAGCGACCATCTGCGGCTTTTCTGTACGCTCTCACCAAATGCGCACTCTCTGAAAGAAAAATACAGCAGAACCTCTTCATCCAAGCATTTATTAGTGATAAACTATCATATTTTTTCCAATATGTCAATCTTGTTTTTTTAAAGCGGGTATCCATTTCTTGACGAAGGGATCAAGTTATCATATAATAGAGCAAAACTACGGAAACGAGCGTGATCGGGTATGAAACTTTCTTTGGTAGTTCCCTGCTATAACGAGGCGGAAAATGTAGCCAATTTTCAGGATGCGGTGATCACGGCTTTCTCCGGCTGCGGCTATGACTATGAGATTGTCTATATCGATGACGGCAGCCGGGATGCTACACTGCATAATCTAAAAAAACTCCATGCAGAGCAAAAGTGCCCTGTTAAAGTGGTTTCTTTCTCCAGAAATTTCGGCAAGGAAGCCGGACTTTATGCCGGGCTGGAGCACGCATCCGGAGAATATATCTCCCTCATTGATGCGGATCTTCAGCAGCGTCCGGAAATCGTCCGTGACATGGTTCGGATACTGGACGAAAACCCGGACTGCGATATTGTTGCTGCTTATCAGGATCGTCGGGGGGAAGGAAAGGTGCTGTCCTTTTTCAAGAAGGGATTTTATAAGATTATCAACTGGCTTTCGAATGTGAAATTTCATGCAGATGCCAGCGATTTCCGCACCTTTCGCCGAAGTGTTGCCGAAAGCATTCTGCAGCTGGCAGAATATCACCGCTTTTCCAAAGGAATCTTTTCCTGGGTCGGCTTCAACACGCACTATATTCCCTATACGGCTTGTCCCAGAGCGGCCGGTACTACCAAGTGGAATTTCCGAAAGCTCACAAATTACGCCATTGACGGTATTATCGGCTTTTCCACCCGTCCGCTGCACCTATCGACCTACCTCAGCGGGATCACAGCTTTCGCTGCTGTCGTTTATTTGATCGTTGTGGTCTGTCAGAAGCTGATGGACGGCATCGCAATTCCGGGCTACGCCACCATTATCGTGCTGATTTTGCTGCTGGGCAGTATGCAGCTGTTTTGCATCGGTATCATCGGCGAATATGTTGGGCGCACTTTTGAGCAAACCAAGCAGCGTCCCATTTATCTTGCAAAAGAAGTCCTTACCTATGAGGACGCATAAAAAAACTCCGGAATGCTTAGCATTCCGGAGTTTCAGTTTTCTTACTTGGACTTGGAAGCCTTCTTGGCAGCCTTTGCCTTAGCCTTTTCTTCCTGAGCCTTCATTGCAGCTTCACGGGCAGCCTCGTTTGCAGTTTCGTTGCTGGAGAGAGCCCACTTTGCAAGCTCAATGCGGACCTGATCGGCACCGGTCTCAACAACGAACTTATCTTCCTTAATGCTCACAACAGTACCGACGATACCGCCGATGGTGGTGATCTTATCACCGGTCTTCACGGCAGTCCGCATCTGCTCTGCTTCCTTCTTACGCTTGTTCTCGGGACGGATCAGCATGAAGTAGAAAATGCCAACCATCAAAACGAGCATCAAAATGGTGCTCATCATGCTTGCACCTGCGGAACCAGCGACTTCGCCTTCCAAAAAATGTAACATTGGGAAAACTCCTTTGTGTTTAATAATCCAGATTATTATATCATCCCTGCGGGAAATTGCAAGGGGAAATTAGATTCTGCGGCTGAGTTTCTCGGAATATTCATTCCGGAATTGAGCGAAAGTCCCCTCATCGATCGCGTTGCGGATCTTTTCCATGAGCTTATTGTAGAAATAAAGATTGTGCATAACAGCAAGACGCATTGCCAGCATTTCGTCCGCAACAAAAAGGTGGTGGAGGTAACTTCTGGAGTATCTGCGGCAAACCGGGCAGTCACATTGGGGATCAATGGGGCTTTCATCCAGAATATACTTGGCATTTTTAAGGTTGATAGCGCCTTCCCATGTAAAGAGCCGTGCATGGCGGGCATTTCTGGCAGGCATAACGCAGTCAAAGAAGTCAACACCTCTCGCAACCGCTTCGATGATGTTGCTGGGAGTGCCCACACCCATGAGATAACGGGTCTTGTCTGCCGGCATATAAGGTTCTACCGCCTCAATGATATCGTACATCTCTTCTGCGGTCTCCCCTACTGCAAGTCCGCCGATAGCATATCCGGAAAGATCCAGATCAGCAATACGCTTCATGTGGTCAATACGAATGTCTCGATAGGTACCGCCCTGATTGATGCCCCAAAGCATTTGCTGAGGGTTTACGGTAGTTTCCAAGCTGTTGAGACGGGCATTTTCCGCTTTGCAGCGAACCAGCCAGCGGTAGGTTCTGTCCACGCTCTTCTGAACATAATCCCTGGGAGAGGGATTTTCAATGCATTCGTCAAATGCCATGCAGATATCAGAGCCAAGATTGGATTGAATCTGCATACTCTCCTCCGGTCCCATGAAAATCTTGTGACCGTCGATGTGAGAAGAAAAATAAACGCCTTCCTCTTTGATCTTTCTGAGCTTTGCCAGACTGAACACCTGAAATCCACCGGAATCGGTCAGAATCGGTCCGTCCCAAGTCATAAATTTATGGAGACCGCCCATTTCCCGCACCACCTTATCCGTAGGGCGCAGATGCAGGTGGTAGGTGTTGGAAAGCTCTACCTGACAGCCGATGTTCTTAAGGTCTGCTGCGCTGAGGCCGCCCTTGATAGCCGCCTGCGTGCCGACATTCATAAATACAGGTGTCTGAACCGTGCCGTGGGCACAGGTAAATTCACCTCGGCGGGCCTTGCCCTCTGTTTTCTTTAACTCAAACATAGTAACCTCTATATTTCCTTACATTTTGCTTACGGATCCCAGATCCCCGATAAACATCGCGTCGCCGAAGGAGAAGAAACGATAGCGCTCCTTCACCGCAGTTTCATAGGCATGAAGTACATTTTCCTTGCTGGAAAAAGCGGAAACAAGCATCACCAAAGTGCTTTCCGGCAGATGGAAATTGGTAATGAGTCCCTGCATAGCCTTAAATTCGTAGCCGGGGTAGATAAAAATATCCGTCCATTTAGACTTGGGAGAAAAGCTCCCGTCCTCATTTACAAGAGATTCCAGCGTCCGGCAGGATGTCGTACCGACGCAGATGATCCGGCCGCCCTCCGCCTTGGTCTGGTTCAGGATTTTGGCTGTTTCATCACTGATCATGCAAAGCTCCGAATGCATATGATGCTCGGAAATATCCTCAGCCTTCACCGGGCGGAAAGTACCAAGTCCTACATGAAGGGTCACAAAAGCGGTTTTTACGCCCTTTTCCCGGATTCTTTGCAGAAGCTCATCTGTAAAATGGAGGCCCGCCGTTGGAGCCGCCGCAGAGCCGACTTCCTTAGAGTAAACGGTCTGATAGCGCTCCTGATCCTGAAGCTCCTCTTTGATGTATGGCGGCAGAGGCATTTTGCCAAGCCGCTCCAGAACCTCCAGGAAGATACCATCGTAGTCAAATTCCACGATACGGTTACCATCTTCCTGTACCTCTGTAACCTTAGCCTTCAGTTCTCCGTTTCCGAAGGTAACTTCATTTCCTGCCTGCATTTTCCTGCCGGGCTTGCAAAGGCATTCCCAGCGCTTATTTCCCAGATCCCGCAGAAGCAGCACTTCCACGGCACCTCCGGTGGGACGGTGACCCAAAAGCCGCGCAGGCAACACCCTGGAATCGTTCATAACCAGGCAGTCACCGGGGTTCAGATAATCGATAATATCATAAAAATGCTTATGCGCCAGTTCGCCGGATTTGCGATCCATCACCAGCAAGCGGGAAGCGTCCCGCTTTTGCAGGGGTGTCTGAGCAATCAGCTCTTCCGGCAGATCATACCAAAAATCATGAGTTTTCATATTTTTCCTCCGATCCACTCTAAAAACGCATATAGTATAGCCTAATTGGGCAGATTTTGCAACCGTTTATCAAAAACTCCCTATGGAAATTTCCATGGTGCGCAAAATTCTGCCTCTGGCGTTTCTCATGGACCGCAGCGTAAAAATTTATAACGCAAGATCCATCTGCTCCGCATAAGATATTTGTGGAGGGATGCAACATGAAAAATCCAGTTTTTACCGGTGTCTGCACGGCACTGGTCACTCCGTTTCGCGACGGACAGATCCATATTCCTACACTCCATCTGCTTCTGGATCAGCAAATGGAGGCTCAGATCCCGGCTGTGGTCATAGCCGGAACCACAGGCGAAGCGCCTACACTTTCCGATGCAGAAAAACTCCGGCTCTTTGCCGCCGCCAAGCAGCACACCGGCTGCCGCATGAAGGTCATCGCCGGAACCGGCTCCAATGATACTGCCCATGCCGTTTTTCTCAGTCGGGCGGCTCAGGATGCCGGAGCGGATGCCCTGCTGGTGGTAAGTCCCTATTATAACAAAGCCACACCCGACGGTATCATCGCCCACTATAAAGTCATTGCCAAAGCAGTGGATATTCCCGTGATTGTCTACAACGTTCCCTCGCGCACAGGGCTCGATATTCCCATCAGCGTTTATCAGGCGCTATCCAAGATCAAAAACATTGCCGGCGTGAAAGAAGCAAGCTCGGACATTCGGAAAATTCTAAACATTCGCGCTGCGTGCGGAGGGAATTTCCCCATTTGGTCTGGCAATGATGACATGACCGTGCCGATTTTGTCTCTTGGCGGTCAGGGTGTCATTTCGGTGCTTTCCAATGTTGTCCCCAAAAGAATGCAGGAAATGACAAATGCCGCTCTGTCTGGTGATTTTAAAGCAGCAGCAGCCGTGCAAACACAGCTGCTGCCATTGAGTCAAATTTTGTTCAGCGAAGTAAACCCCATTCCGGTAAAAGCCGCCATGAAGCAAATAGGCTTTGACTGCGGTGAGTGCCGCCTGCCGCTTACGGCTCTTTCCCCGGAAAAGCAGCAGCAACTAAGTGACTGCCTGCGTCAGCTGACGGACGAATCCCCTCAAAAATAGGAATCCAGCCCTCTTTTACTGCTGTGTCATAGTTCTCTTTGGTTTTGATCGTCCAGGAAACGCCCTGCAGCCCCCAGAAGTTCCGGCAGATTCGGTTTCCCAACCGAACCCGATCCTCAAAGCGGTAAGCAATGAAGTCCGGCTTGGTAATGAAGTTTGCCACCTGCTTTGTCATGACCCACCGCAGAATAAAAGGAACTCCGTCAGTATCCCTGATTACGAAATTTTCTGCCAGCTGCCCCCGGATCATCTCCGGACGATGCTTTTTGATCCACAACACGCATCTCGGGTCAAAAGACTCCAGACAGTAAGGGCCTTTGTATGTATCCAGCAGTTCACAAACGGTTTTGGAAAGCTGTGCTGCATTATTTCCGTCGGACTTAAGCTCGATAATCAGGGGTGCTTTTCCGTTAAAGAGCTTCAGCACATCGTGAAAGTCCGGGATGGTCTCCTCTGTGGATTCCAAACGGAACCGGGTCAGCTCCTCGGTGGTGAGATCTTCCAGCTTCCGATCCACGCCGGCAGTGCGTTTCATATTGCTGTCGTGCATCACGCCGAGGCCACCGTCTTTCAGCAAATGAACATCCAGTTCTATACCGTATCCTGCTTCCAGTGCCAGGCGAAATGCCGCCATACTGTTTTCCGGCACACCGTTTCCGTGAAGGCCGCGGTGTGCATAGGACCATTTCCTCAGAGTCTCCAGTCCGGGGTGATTTTTTCGGCCACGGAGAGCCAAAATATAAAGAACGAACAGGATTGCCGCAGCAATCGCAAGAATAATCAATAGCTTAATCATCGAAATCAAACGCCTCTAATCCAGCTTTGGTAGCAATCTTGTTGTCGCCGTGTTTCACAAAAAGCATGGTCACAAAGGAGCAGGCAGAAAAGAATGCAGCATAAGGGAACAAAATCTTATAGCTGATATTTTTCAGGAGCGTGCCGGCCAGAACGGGAGTTACCACCTGTGCGACCATGGAGAAGGTGTAGTAGTATCCGGTAAATTTACCGACCTCACTGCCCTTACACATCTCAACCACCATGGGCAGGGAGTTTACATTGATGGCGGCCCACGCAACACCTACCAGCGCAAACAGAATGTACATGGGCGGTGTGATGCTGGTTGCATTGACGGTCACAATGAATCCGGCAAGGAAGGAACCTGCCAGCAGTGCAACGCCGCCGAGAATGGTTTTGCGGCGTCCGATTTTTGATGCAATGCTGCCCACCGGGATGTAAGAAACAATGGCACCTGCGGTTGCCACCAGCAGACACTTGGAGGCACCTCCGATTCCCTCGCCCATAACCCGGCTGATATAGGTTGAAAACCATGTGGTCACGCCGTTGTAGCCAATATACCAAAGGGAAATGGACACCAGCAGGAAGGCAAGGCTGCGCTTTACAGACTTTGGCAGTTTCTCGGTGCCGTCCTCAGCGGTGGTAGTAAGGTTTTCCTCCGGGTGCTGAGCCTCGTAGGCACGGTTTTCTTCGGAGAGCTTAGGTTCCCGGATGGAGGCAAACAGGATACCGATAGAAATCACCATAATACCGGAAACCACAGCAAAAAGGACCTGATAATTGACTACCGCCGCCTGTACGCCATTTTCAGCGGTGATGGTGCCAAGCGTAAAGTACTTTTCGATATTTCCTTTAGAATAGAGAACAGCGGTAATCCCCAGATAAAGAAGGCCGCCCACAGCGCCCATCAGATTAATGATCGCATTGGCTTTGCTGCGCAGAGGTTTGGGGGTAACATCGGGCATGAGCGCTACCGCAGGGCTGCGGTAGGTACCCATGGCCACCAGCAGCAGACCCAGCACAACCACAAATCCGGCAATCAGCCCGACAGAAGGCGCAGCGAAGTAATGATTGGCAAAAAACGGCAGAATGTTCATCGTGATAACAGCCAGCAGTGTTCCGCTGATAATAAACGGCATCCGGCGGCCGATCCGTGTGTTAATCCGATCACTGAAGCCGCCAAACAGCGGCAGCAGGAACAGTGCCAGCACGTTATCTGCGGCCATAATGACACCGGTAAGAGATTCATTCAGATGAAAATTGTTTGCCAGCATCAGCGGCACAACGCTGTCGTACATCTGCCAAAAGGCACTGATGGACAGGAAAGCAAAGCCGACCAGCACGGTGCGCTTTGTATTGAGCTTCATTTTGAGAGCCCTCCATTCATGTAGTTGGTGTTACAGTAACCATTATACATTTTTCACATATAAAGTCCAGAAAAATTCTTTCCAAATTGTCATATTGAAGTAAAATTTGTAGTAAAATTTTTATTGCAGCTGAAAAATCCCCCACCAACACGATGCAGCCGTGTTAAGTGAGGGATTTTAAAAAAATTATTCAGCCAGAACTGCCTTGTGGAATACCTTTTTGCCCTTGCGGATCTTGATGCCTTCCTTGAGCATATCGGCGCTCACTGTAAAGGAAGGATCAGCGACCTTTTCATCGTTAATGTAAACGCCGCCCTGCTGCACCAATCTCCGGGCCTCACCGTTGGATGCAGCCAGTTTGCAGGCAACCATCAGGTTGAGAATGCCAATGGCTCCCTCCCGCAGCTGATCTTCGGTAATGCCGGTGGTGGGCATATCGGCATGGTCACCGCCGCCCACAAAGAGTGCCTTTGCTGCAGACTGTGCCTTGAGGGCTTCCTCCTCGCCGTGTACCAGCTTGGTAAGCTCGAATGCCAGAATTTCCTTGGCTTCGTTGATCTTGGCATCCTTCCAGGCATCCATCTCGTTGATTTGTTCCAGCGGCAGGAAGGTCAGCATCCGGATGCACTTCATGACATCGGCATCCTCAACATTTCTCCAGTACTGATAGAACTCATAGGGAGAGGTCTTGTTTGGATCGAGCCAAACAGCGCCCTTGGCTGTTTTGCCCATCTTCTTACCCTCAGAGTTAAGCAGCAGTGTGATGGTCATGGCATTGGCCTGCTTGCCCAGCTTCCGGCGAATCAGCTCCATGCCGCCGATCATGTTGCTCCACTGATCGTCGCCGCCAAACTGCAGGTTACAACCGTAATGCTGATACAGGTAGTAGAAGTCGTAGGACTGCATGGGCATATAGTTGAATTCCAGGAAGCTGAGGCCCTTCTCCATTCTCTGCTTGAAGCACTCGGCACGGAGCATATTGTTCACGGAGAAGCAGCTGCCGATATCCCGAATAAAGTCAATATAGTTAAGATTCAGCAGCCAGTCGGCGTTGTTCACCATCATAGCCTTGCCTTCGCCGAACTCAATAAAGCGTTCCATCTGCTTTTTAAAGCAGGCGCAGTTGTGGTCGATGGTCTCACGGGTCATCATGGAACGCATATCGGTACGACCGGAGGGGTCGCCGATCATAGCTGTGCCGCCGCCGATCAAGGCAATGGGGCGGTTGCCTGCCATCTGCAAGCGCTTCATCAGGCACAGTGCCATAAAGTGACCGACATGCAGAGAATCTGCCGTGGGATCAAAGCCAATATAGAAAGTAGCCTTGCCGTTGTCAATCAGATCTCTGATTTCTTCTTCATTGGTAACCTGGGCAATGAGGCCTCTGGCTACCAGCTCGTCATAAATTTTCATAGTTGTTCCTCCAAAAAATAAAGCCCTCTGTCATAAAGACAGAGGGCGTAAAATACGCGGTACCACCTCATGTTCAGCTTCCGTCAGGAAGCCCTCACGGCGTCTAGCAACGCCTATCGCTGTGTCGGGCGAACCCGTCCCGCCCTACTGAAATGTTCAGGCAGGCCACTCCGGGAGGTATTTCAGCGTGTTTTCCTATCCCCTCGCACCAAGCGGGGACTCTCTGCAAGAAAATCGGGCGCTTACTTATTCCCATCAACATGTTTATTGAGATATGCGTATCCTAGCAAATGAAAACACATTTGTCAAGGATTTTTGATAAATTCCTTTCCCGTTCGGCCATATAGCCGGAAAAGGCGGTCAGGCCTCTCCCTCCAAACGAAGCATTTCTTCTGCACTTTTGAGAGTCGTTTCGGTGATGACAGCACCGCCGATAATTCGGGCAAGTTCTCTGGCTCTCCCCTGCCGGTCCAGCGGTGTCACGGTGGTGTATGTCCTTCCGTCCCGCTCTCCCTTGGCAATCAGCATATGCGTATCGCCCATTGCGGCAATTTGCGGCAGATGGGTCACACACAGCACCTGCTTATTTTTTGCAACGGATTTCAGCTTTTCTGCGACTTTCTGGGCGGCACGGCCGGATACGCCTGCATCTACCTCATCAAAAATCAATGTTGCAACCCGATCCCGCTCAGCCAGCACATTTTTCATTGCCAACATGATACGGGCCAATTCACCGCCGGATGCCACCTTGTTCAGAGGCTTCAGCGCCTCTCCCACATTGGCAGACATATAAAACGCCACGCTGTCGATACCGTTGGCGCCCAGTTCCACCTCCGAAAAGCGGCAGGTAAACTGTACTTTTGGCATATCCAGCTGCGTAAGCTCCTGCCGGATTCGCTCCGAAAGCATCCGGGAGGCCTCCTGTCTGTTTCTGTGAAGGATTTGCGCCGCCTCCATAGCAGTTTTCGTTGCCTTCTCCAGCTTGCCCTTGAGCCGCTCAAGATGATCGTCCGCAAACTCGATGTCGTCCAGTTCCTGTTTTGCCTTCTCGCAGTACTGCAAAATATCCGCACAGCTAACGCCATATTTCCGGCGAAGCTTATGAATGACATCCAGTCTCGATTCGATTTGCTCCAATTCGTCGGCAGAAAAGGCCATGGAATCCCGGGCATCCCGGACAGCTTCGGCCACATCCCGCACCTGATACATAAGGTCGGCAACCCGGTCGTGGAATTCCGGAATGGTGTCGTCAAAATGACTGATACGGGCCAGTGCCCGCTCCGCCTGCTCCAGCATTGCGGATGCACCGTCGGTGTCATCCCCGCCGTAAAGAAGCATGGATGCTTCGTTCATCCCGTCGGAAATTTTCTCGGAATTCTGAAGGATCTTCCGTCTGGCTTCCAGCGCGTCGTCTTCCCCCGGCTCCAGTTCAGCCCGCTGAATCTCGGCAATCTGATAGCGCAGATTTTCCATCCGCCGCAGCTTTTCGCTTTCGTCCATGGTCATGCGGTTGATCTGGCGGGTCAACTTTTCCACCAGAGCATACTTTTCCGCATAATCTGCCAGCAGAGATCCGTTGTCTGCGAAATCGTCCAGGAATTTTAGATGGTTGGCTTCATCAAACAAAGATGCCGAATCATGCTGACCGTGGATATTGATTAACTGGATGCCGAGCTTACGCAAAATAGAAACCGTTACAAGCGTGCCGTTCACCCGGCATACATTTTTCCCATCCAGAAAAATTTCCCGCTGGATCACAACTTCACTGTCATATTCCACCCCGTTTTCCTCGAACCACGGGTATTGCGGCACATCGGTGAACACCGCCCTGACGGATGCCTTATCAGTGCCTGTCCGGATCATGTCCCGATAAGCACGCTCCCCCAAAATGGCACTGATCGCATCGATAACGATGGACTTACCGGCACCGGTTTCGCCCGTCAGCACATTGAAGCCCCGATTGAAGGAAATATCAGAGCGCTCAATAACCGCTATATTCTCGATATGCAAAAGGCTCAGCAAAGCGCTCACATCCTTTCGTTAATTCAGAAGATTCTTGATTTCACCGCAGAATGCAGCTGCAGAATTGATGTCACGCATGACAATAAATACGGTATCATCGCCTGCAATCGTGCCCACCACTACGCTCATGTTCATAGCGTCAATGGCAGAAGCCGCCGCAGAAGCCAGTCCCGGCAGGGTGCGAATAACAATCATATTCATTGCATAGTCAAAGCTCGTGATACACTCTCTGAAAATAGTGTTGAGCTTTGCCGAAAAGGGATTTGCCGCTTCGTTATTGGCAGCTGCATAGCGATATGTGCCAAGGCTGGTCATTTCTTTGATGATTCGCAGTTCCTTGATATCCCGGGAAATGGTGGCCTGTGTGCTGTGAAAACCCGCATTTTCAAGCTCTGCCAGCAGCTGTTCCTGTGTTTCTATATTTCGGTTGGAGATGATCTCCATGATTTTAGCCTGTCGTTTTGTTTTCATTGCCGTCCCTATCTTCCGTCTCTAAACTTAGTATTCAGCACATCGTAAAAACTGCGATCCTTCAGCCGGATCAGTTTGGTTTCCAGGTTGGATTTTTGAACAGTCACCGTATCACCGGCGTTCAGCCGTGTAGATTTTCCACCGTCCACGGACAAAAACGCATTTCTGCGGGTATTTTTGGTCAGTGCCAAAGTAACAACCCGCTTATCCGATGCCACCATACAGCGGCTCACCATATCGTGGGCGCAAATGGGCGTAATCAGGATATTGTGTGCCTCCGGCTCCACAATGGGGCCGCCTGCGGAAAGGTTATAAGCTGTCGAACCGGTGGGGGTGGCAATGATCACGCCGTCGCCGCCGCATACCATAGCCTGCACACCGTCACAGCTCACCGTCAGGTGCACGATACGGGCTACAGCGCCCTTGGTAACCACGACATCGTTAAGGCTGATGTCGTGGTATAGGATGTCTCTTTCTCTGTGCACTGCCACATCCAGCATCATCCGCTTATCAATGGCATAATCACCGGTGGCAAGGCGTTTAAGCTGCTGAAGCTCACTGCTTTCCAGCTCCGCCATAAAACCCATTGTGCCGATATTCACCCCGAGAATAGGCAGTCCCGCCCGGGTTGCCGCCTTAGACATATGCAAAATGGTGCCATCGCCGCCGAAGCAAACAATCATATCCGCATTGGGAAGCTCCCGTTCCAAGCGCTGAAAACGCAGATCTTTGGGCAGATTGAAGGATCGATCCACCTCAAAAGGCAGACAAAGTCTGGTTTCCACGCCGGCCTCCTGCAAAATTTTCATTGCAGACCGGACGGTGTTAAAATCTCTGTCCCGGTAGGGGTTTGGAGTCAGGATCACTCGTTTCACTGTCATCACCCCTTCAGCGTTTCATGGGCATCGGCTACCAGAGCGGCCGTATCCGGAACGATACCGGGCTTATCCTCCAGGGTAAGATGCCCCAAAAATTCGATATTGCCTTCCGGTCCCTTGACCGGGGAAAAAGTAAGACCCAAAACCGTAAAGCCCAACTGATCGGCAAGGGCAAGGAAGTTATCCAGCACTTCTCTGTGTGTCTGCGGATCACGGACAACACCCTTTTTGCCTACCTTCTCCTTCCCTGCTTCAAACTGAGGCTTAATGAGGCAGAGAACCTGCCCCTTACCGGGCTTTAGGAGGTTCTTGATGGCGGGCAGAACAATTTTGAGAGAGATAAAGCTCACATCTACCACAGACAGATCCAGCGGCTCTCCGATGTCCTCCGGGGTCACATAGCGGATATTGGTTCGCTCCATAACCACAACTCTGGGATCAGAACGGATCTTCCAATCCAGCTGACCATATCCCACATCGATGGCAAACACCTTTTTCGCTCCCTGCTGGAGCAGGCAGTCAGTGAATCCGCCGGTAGATGCACCGGAATCACTGCATACAAATCCATCAGGCTTTACGCCAAAATTCCGCAGCGCCTTTTCCAGCTTCAGGCCGCCCCGGCTCACATAGGGGCAATGCTCCCCGCGAACTTCAATACTGACAGTTTCTTCGTAAGCAATACCGGGCTTATCCGCTTTCTGGCCGTCTACATAGACCTGTCCTGCCATAATAAACGCCTGTGCCTTGGCGCGGGAATCGAAATATCCCTGCTCCGTCAGAAGCACATCCAGTCTTTTCTTAATTTTCACCTTTCAGTACCTCCGTGACGAAAGTTGCAATCGATTTTTCATCCAAGCCGTGGCTCTCATAGAGCTTTGCCGTGCTGCCGTGGGTTACAAAGCGGTTGCCCAAATCAATGGCGCTGATCTTGCAATGGGGCAGACGGGGTTTGAGCTGCCATGCCAGTGCCTCATGGATTCCGGAGCCTGTGCAGGTCTCTTCAACAATCAAAATCCTTTTACAATCGCCGACCGCCTTGACAATCGCATCCACCGGCAGAGGAGCCACGGTCATCATCCGCAGCACAGAAGCGTGAATGCCGGAATCTTCCAGAAGATTTGCAGCGCCCAGAACATTATTTACCAGCGTACCGTAAGTGATGATGGCAATATCTGCACCCTCTCTATGGCAGCACAGCGCCCCACGGACAGAAACATTTGTAAAATCATGCCAGGCCGATTCATCGTAGCCTTGGTTGCCTCCTCTGGGATAGCGCACGGCAACAGGGCCGTCATACTGTTCAACCGCCCAATAGAGCATATCGGAAAGCTCTGCACAGCTGGCTGGGTTCAAAATCATCATGCCCGGCGCCTGACGCAGGAACCCTACATCAAAAACGCCGTGGTGGGTTTCGCCATCCTCGCCTACCAAACCCGCACGGTCAACTGCCAGAACCACATGCAGATGAAGCATGGCAATGTCTTGCATGATCTGGTCATAGGAACGCTGCAGAAATGTGGAATAGAGTGCCACGACCGGCACCATGCCCTGCTTTGCAAGGCCGCCTGCCATGGAAACTGCGTGCTCTTCTGCGATACCCACATCAAACAGCCGCGCCCGGTACTTCTTTTTAAAGTTAATGAGTCCGGTGCCGGAAGGCATGGCAGCGGTTATTGCACAGACTCGCTTATCCGTGTCTGCGATCCGCACCAAAGTGTTACCGAAGGTGCTGGAAAAAGACTCGCCGGAGGCAGCAAGGGTTTTGCCGGTTTCCGGATCAAATTTGCCGATGCCATGAAACTTGGAAGGATCCTCAACTGCGGGGAGATACCCTTTGCCCTTCAGGGTCAGCACATGCAGTACCACCGGGCGTTCCATATCTCTGGCAACCTTTAAAAGGCGAATCAGTTCCGAAATGTCATGCCCGTCCACAGGCCCCAGATAAGTTAAGCCCATGTTTTCAAAAATCGTGCTGGGCAGCAAAAACTGCCGGATCCGCCGTTTGAGCTGGCTGGTCACATTATAGAGATAGGCACCGCAGGGGACCTTTTTCATAAAGTCCTTGTACTTTCGTTTCATTCCAAGGTAACGTTCCTGCATACGAATCTTAGAAAGATGCCAGGAAATACCGCCTACATTTCGATCAATGGACATATTGTTATCGTTAAGAATAATGATCATGGGCTCCTGGCTGTACGCCGCATCATTGAGGCCTTCATAAATCATACCACCGGTGGCAGCTCCGTCACCGGTCATGGCGATAACATTATACTTTTCTCCCAGCAGACTTCTGGCCCGTGCCATGCCCAGAGCAATGGACACAGAACTGGAAGCATGTCCGGCTACAAAAGCATCCGTGACGCTTTCGGAAGGCTTCGGGAAACCGGCCATGCCGCCAAACTGCCGCAAATGCTCAAAATCCGCCTGGCGACCGGTCAGCAGCTTATGGATATAAGACTGGTGACCAACGTCAAAAACCAGGCGGTCTTTGTTGGTATCAAAAACGGTTTCCAGAGCCACACTCAGCTCCACAACACCCAGATTAGAGGCAAGATGGCCGCCGGTTTTGGAAACATTTTGAACTAAGAAAGTTCGTATTTCTTTACAGAGCTCGATTTGTTCTTCCTTACTTAAGTTTTGAAGATCCTCGTGCCCCTGAATTGTATTCAGTATATTCAAATCATGACACAACCTTATCTCTTGTTTTTCGCTTTTCTCTGTAGCATGTCAGGAATATGATGAAAAAAATAAAGGGTCTCGCCCACCAAATGCACGATGGTGGTGGAAGAATTTACCGCAAAGGTTTTGCCGATTGCCTTACCGCCGACGGTGAGGCCCGCAACCACAGCAGACATGACAAGAGAAATCACCATGGGCCAGGTAAATTCAAATTTACCCAGAATCTGAGCCGAAATGGTAGCGGAAGCTGCGCCGGAAACAACACCGCAGATATCGCCAACCACATCGTTGCAGATAGAACTGACACGCTCCGCTTTCCGCAAAAGGCGGATAGATTCCTGTGCTCCGGGAACCTTTCTGGCAGCCATGGAATGAAACGGAGTTTCGTCAGCAGATGTGACAGCCACTCCGATAATATCAAAAATAATGCCTATCAAAACAATAATGAGCAAAATGAGAAACGCCACAGCAATACCGCTCTGGCTCATGATTTCATCTGACACAAATGAAATGGTACCCGACACCAGAATGGTAACGAAGAAAACCGTCAACACCCAGCGGGAAGTTTTATTACGCTGTTTTTTTGAATTGCTCGCATCTTTTGTAGACACAGGTTAATCTCCTCTAAAATATAAAATGACGGCGGCAGACAGGATAAATCTTACGGCTTAGGTCGGGTTGGTTTTCCCCTGACAGAACCTGCCGTTACCGTGCAGGCGGTTTCCCTTTAATCCATCAGTTCAAACGTTACCGGATTGAATACCCGATTGCCACTTAGTCCGTACTGTAGCCCCCTGTCTGCCCAATTACGACAGCCTAGGTGATTTCCACAACAAAACTATCCGATTCTTAGCCTCTTTTGCAAATACGATTTCCGAAAGCAATATCGCCCAATGCTATGGCCCTAGCAATCAGACGCCTTTTCTTCCGTCCCAACATATTCACTCAAGGCAGGCTACGCTGCACGCAGCACACGATTCTGTGCACCGCTTTGCAGGTTCATACCAGGCCCGTACGCGAAGCGGCTTCCAACAGAGGGAGTTCTCAACTTCGTCGCACAATACCAGGTCTCCACGGAAGCCGGGTCGGATACTCCATGCCATTGGAGTGCGCCCGGGATCCTTAACCCCCAGCATCCACCCTAAACTGGGCGTAAAAAGCAGACACAAGGG
>JAHHRX010000058.1 GCA_020025545.1 Oscillospiraceae bacterium
AAAAATACCAGGCGGCAAGAGCCACCTGGTATTGGATGCTTAAATCAACCCTTAACTGCACCCATGGTGATGCCCTGAGTAAAGTACTTCTGGAACATCAAGAACACGGTCAAGATGGGAATTGCTGCCACTGCGGCACCGGCCATGATCAGACCAAAGTCGGTAGCCATTTCTGCCTGCAGGTTTGCGATACCCAAGGAGATGGTCAAGCTGGTCTTACTGGTCAGCATGATCAACTGCATGAAGTAATCGTTCCAAGCAGTGATGAAGGTAAAGATGGCCAGAGCACCGATACCGGGCTTAACCATGGGCAGGATGATCTGTACAAAAGTACGCACTTCGCCTGCACCGTCAATGCGGGCAGCTTCCAGCATCTCGTTGGGAATGCCTTCGCTGAACTGCTTCATCAGGAATACGCCGAAGGGCCAGCCGACCGTAGGCAGGATAACTGCCCACAGGGTATCGTAAATGCCCAGAGCGGACATCTCTTTCAGCAGAGGGATCAGCATAACCTGCTTGGGCAAAGCCATTGCACATACGATCAGGCTGAAAATAACACCACGACCGTAGAACTTTTTCTTTGCCAGAACATAACCGGCCATAGCGGCGGTGATGCAGGTCAGAGCCATGGCAACTACTGCGATGAACACGGTGTTCCACAGCCACAGCAGTGCGGGGTTTTCAAACAGACGATTGTAGTTGTCCAGAGTAGGGTTCATGGGGAACCACTGAGGGGTCGGAGTATTGATATCCGCCGCCATCTTTACAGAACCGGTGAAGATCCAGTACAGAGGGAACACCAAGAACACGGTCAAAATAACCAGGATGATCGTCGAGATGACCTTGTAAGGAGTCATTTTGCCATTTGCGCTGTTTTTCATCTCGTTCCCTCCTTAGTCATTACCGTTGCCGGCTACCTTGAACTGGATTGCCGACAGCAGTGCGATGATGATGGCCAAAATCACGCCCATTGCGTTACCGTAACCATACTGATACAGCTTAAATGCCTGATAGTAGATGTAGTACATGATGGTATCGGTAGCATGGTTGGGACCACCGCTGGTCAGCAGCTGAATCAGTGCAAAGCACTGGAAGCTGTTGATGGTGGTGATAACCAGAATGTACAGGGTGGTAGGAGTGATCTGGGGCCACATGATCTTCCAGAAAGTCTGCATCTTAGTAGCACCGTCCACCTGAGCTGCTTCAGTCAGGCTGGCATCTACGTTGCCCAGAGCAGATACATACAAAACAATGGGCTGACCGATGCTGGTGGTGATCAGGATCAAGATAATGCACCACAGTGCAGTCTTGGAATCACCCAGCCAGTTCACATTGTTTTCGATCAGGCCAACGCCCTTACCAACATAGTTGATGATACCGTAGTAGTTGTTGAACATCCATTTCCAAACAACGGTAACAGCAACAGTACCGGTAACAACGGGCAGATAAAATACACAGCGGAAGAAGGAGCAAGAAGCCGCCTTCATTTTATAAATGGCAGAAGCCACCCACAAAGAAAACGCAGTAACAACGGGAACCGAAACTACCACGATGATTGCGGTATTCACCAATGCTTTCCAGAAAACTTTATCCTGGAACATCTTGATGTAGTTTGCAAATCCAACAAAAACATCCTCACGGGCCATGGTGGAATCAAAGAAGCTTGTCCACAGGCACATAATCATGGGGACTACAACAAAACCAACGAAAACGACCAGGAACGGCAGCAGGAACAGGTAAGCCGAAATAGTCTCTCGGCGTGCTTCTGCGCGGCTGATGCCCAGACCGGAACGCTTGCTGGGGCCCTTAACGGACTGCTTAGCTGCAGATGTTGTCAAATGAGTCCTCTCCTCTCAACTCTCTTGCGGGCGCTATAATAGCGCGTTGAATCATGTATTTTTCATGAAAGAGCGCACCTCTTTTTGCACATCCAGCACAAAGAGAGGTGCGCATCCTACTCTAAAGCAAGTTTTTACGATTCTTTAGATTATTTAGCAGCTGCTGCGTTTGCAGTCTCAACGAAGGTGTTAGCTGCCTCGGTAACATCGGCGCCGCCGCCAATCTGCTGCAGCATGTTCCACCAAGCAGTACGCTGCTCGGTCCAACCGCCGGTTACATTGTAGTAGTCACCCATGTTGGGCAGGAAGGTCTGGAAGGTAGCCATACGCTCAGCATTCTCAGTGCCTTCGTATACATTGCCGAAGGAGCTGCGAAC
This sequence comes from Oscillospiraceae bacterium, assembly GCA_020025545.1. Lineage (GTDB taxonomy): Bacteria > Bacillota > Clostridia > Oscillospirales > Oscillospiraceae > Faecousia. The sequence goes on from JAHHRX010000058.1 coordinate 2,216, forward strand.
GGGGAAGAAGCCGGTAGCCTTTACGCTCTCGGGACCCTGAACAGAGTCGTCGCATACGAACTGGATGAACTTCTTAGCAGCGTCAATACGAGCCTGATCGCCGTTGTTGAATACGCCGAAGCCCCAGATACCGCCGCACAGCTCAACCTTGCCGTCATCGGTGGGGAAGTTCATAGCAAACGGAGTGAAGTTAACCTGGCTTGCGTACTGAGCTTCGTTGGAAGCGTTCCAGCAGAAGCTCATAGCAGCAGTGCCGTTAGCGAACATCTGCAGCTCGTCAGAAGCCTGCATGGAAGCGTTGAAGTCAACCAGGCTCTTACCCTTCAGGTCAGCCAGGAACTGCAGAGCCTTAACGTTCTGCTCGCTGTTTGCAGTGTACTCGGTGTGCTCAGCGTTGGTGTAGCTGCCGCTGTACAGGTTGTTTACCAGAGCGCGGGTGCCCTGGTCGCCGCCCTGACCGCCGCAGTAAACGATAGCGGGAGTAGCAACCAGGTTGCTATCCTTAACGGCCTGCAGAGCCTTAGCAAAGTTCTCGGTGGTCCAAGTGCGGGTCTCTTCGTCGATGTACTGCAGAGCGCCAGCCTTCTCGAATACTTCGTAGTTGATGGCCATGTTATGAGCGGTCATGCACATGGGGTACTCGTAGTACTTGCCGTCGGTGCCTTTGCAGGCATTTACAACAGCTTCGCTGGTTTTGCTGATATCAGCCACAGCATCCTCGGTCCACAGGTCGCTCAGGTCAACCATCAGACCTTTAGCGCCCCAGTTGGAAACCAAACGCTCGGGGCCTTCGAAGATGATGTCAGGAGTAGTTTTAGTCTCGATTGCAGTGGTAACCTTGTCGTCACCGTTCTGGTAATCCAGATATTCAACATTAACTTTGATATCGGGCTCTTTCTCGTTGAACTTGGCAATAAAGCCTTCAACAGTAGCGGAATCCTTCCAGGAACCGATGGGGTAGGTCCACAGGGTAATTTCGGTTGCACTGCCGGTAGAAGCAGTGCTGCCGCTGGTAGCGGTAGAACCAGAGGTAGCAGGAGTGCTGCTGGTGGTGCCGCCACAAGCTGCCAGGGACAGCGCCATTACGCCGGCCATAACAATTGCTAATGCTTTTTTCATTTGTTTTTTCCTCCTTAAAATTTAAC
>JAHHRX010000059.1 GCA_020025545.1 Oscillospiraceae bacterium
AAGAGAGCCTGGGAACTACCACGGCGGTGATTTGTATGATTATGGTGATGCTGCCGTTCTTCCTGTTTGCCATGTATGAGCGCAACGGACAGCCGCTGGAGGTGATGCTGGGAAACCTCATTCAAAACAAATTGATCCGTCCGAAGGTACGGATCTATCAGACCAACAATCTCTATTCTGCTTTGATTCGGCAAAGCAAATTGGAACAGGAGGTGCGTCAGATTGCAGGCAAAAGCAGAGAAACATCAAAAGGCAGAAAAGCCAAAGCGTAAGCTGACCCGTGCTGAAAAGAAACAGATTGAAGCCGTGATCCGGCAGGCCAAAGGTGACGGGAAAACCCACACCGTGCAGGAAAGTATCCCGTTTCAGAACATGTTCCCGGATGGCCTGTGCAGGCTGGATGACACCACATTTTCAAAGACCATCGAATTTGAAGATGTGAATTATCGTCTTGCCAGTCCCGATGATCAGCGAGATATTTTTGAACACCTTTGCGATTTCTATAACGGCTACGATCCGTCCATCGGTGTACAGATTTCTCTGAGCAGCCGTTATGTGGACAGCGGTTCGGATGAAACCATGTTCGGCATCCATCCCCAGGGGGACGAGCTGGACTCCATTCGGGACGAGGCAGTGAGTATCCTTCGCCGCCAGTATGAACGGGGCAGCAACGGCTATGTTAAGACCAAGTATGTGACCCTGACCATCGAGGCGGACAGCATCCCAGCGGCAAGAGCAAGGTTCTCTCGCATCGAAGCGGATACCCTCAACCGATTTAAGGTCATGGGTGCGGCGGCAAGGGTTCTGGACGGCAAAGAACGGCTGGAACTGCTGCATGGTATCCTTCACCCGCAGGGTGGCAAGTTCGCTTTTGAATGGGACTGGCTCCCTGCAAGCGGTCTGTCCGTTAAGGATTTCATTGCCCCAACTTCCTTCGATTTTGGGCAGACCAGAACCTTCCGCATTGGTAAGATGTATGGTGCGGTTTCCTTTTTGCAAATTCTGGCTCCGGAAATCCACGACCGTATCCTTACCGACTTCATGGATACCGATGGTAACATCATGGTGAATATGCACATTCGGGGCATCAACCAGAATGAGGCCATTAAGATGATTAAGAGAAAGATCACTGATTTGGATGCCATGAAGATCCAGGAGCAGAAAAAGGCGGCAAGAAACGGCTATGACATGGATATTCTTCCCTCCGACCTATCTACCTACGGCGGAGCGGCAAAGAATCTTCTGCAAGATTTGCAGAGCCGAAATGAGCGCCTGTTCAATATAACTTTTCTGGTTCTGCACATGGCAGAGACAAAGCAAAAGCTGGAGATTGCCGTATCTCAGGCGGCAAGTGTGGCACAGACCTACAACTGTATTTTGAGCCGTCTGGACTTTCAGCAGGAGGATGGCTTGATGTCCTCTCTGCCTCTGGGGCTTAATCGAATTAAAATCGAGCGGAGCCTCACCACTTCGGCTCTGGCCGTGTTTGTTCCCTTCGTCACTCAGGAGCTTTTCATGGGTGGCGAGGCCATGTATTACGGTCTGAACGCACTCTCCAACAATATGATTCTGCTGGATCGCAAGCGTTCCCGTTGCCCCAATGGGCTTGTGTTCGGCACCCCCGGCAGCGGCAAATCCATGAGCTGTAAACGGGAAATCACCTTCATTATGCTGATGACGCAGGATAATATCATCATCTGTGATCCTGAGGATGAGTATTCTCCTCTAGTGAAACGCATGGGCGGTCAGGTAATCCGGCTCTCTCCCAGCAGTACCGACTATGTGAATCCACTGGATATCAACCTCAATTATTCTGAGGAAGAAAATCCACTGGCGCTGAAATCCGATTTTGTGTTGTCCTTCTGTGAGCTTATCATGGGCAGCAAGACCGGATTGGAGGCGATTGAAAAGACGGTCATTGATCGAGCGGTGCAGATGATCTATCAGCCGTACTTCGCTGATCCGAAGCCGGAGAATATGCCTGTTCTTGGGAATCTGATGAACGCTCTGCTATCCCAGAATATCCCGGAGGCAGACCGTGTGGGCCAGGCACTTGACCTGTATGTAAATGGTTCTCTCAACTTTTTCAACCATCGGACAACGGTGGATATTTCCAACCGCCTTGTCTGCTTTGATATCAAGGGTTTGGGCAAGAACTTGAAAAAGCCCGGTATGCTCATTGTGCAGGATGCGGTGTGGAACACGGTCACGGTCAATCGTAGTCTGGGACGCTCCACATGGTATTTCGTGGACGAGTTTCACCTTCTGCTGAAGGAGGAACAGACGGCAGCCTATTCGGCGGAGATTTGGAAACGGTTCCGAAAATGGGGCGGTATTCCCACGGGAGCCACCCAGAACCCCAAGGATCTGCTTTCTTCCCCGGAGATCGAAAACATTCTGGAGAACAGCGATTTTATCTATATGCTGAACCAAGCGGCGGGCGACCGAAAGATATTGGCGGAGCGCTTGAGCATTTCTTCTGAGCAGCTTGCCTATGTGACCAACTCTGACCCTGGCTGTGGCCTTCTGTTCTTCAATAATGTGATCCTGCCCTTTGCGGATGACTTCCCCAAGGATACGGAGCTTTATAAACTGCTTACCACCAGACCCAGTGAAGTGGAACACGGACAAGGATAGGAAAGGATGGGATAAGGATATGGAACAGGAAAAGTTATATGTGATCGACGAAAAGACCTATGAGGCACATATCGACGAGGAAGTACATCTGTATGGGCTGCTCCATCAGCTTGCGTTCCTTGCCGGAAAAATCAAGGATCGTGCGGATATGGAAAATCTCATTGACACAGCAAAACGCTATGGGGAAATTGCTGACGAGATGTTTGACACCTGGAGTATCCCCGGCCGCTATCTGGTGTTCGGCGACAAGGCTGATCTTGCCAAGATGAAGGCAAAGGAGCTCTGTGAACTGGATGCTTTCTTCGTGGAGTGCGAGGACGATGACGAGCCCAGCGGGGATTGGTTCCATGACTAAACAGCTGACCCATGTAAGCCTGTTCTCCGGCATCGGCGGTCTGGACTTGGCAGCAGAGGCGGCAGGTTTTGAGACCGTCTGCCAGTGCGAATGGGCAGATTACCCCTACTCCGTATTGGAAAGACATTGGCCGAATGTGCCGAAATTCCGGGACATCACGACTTTTACAAAGGAGGCGTTTTTTGAGAAAACAGGACTTGAAACAGTCACCATCATCTCCGGCGGATTTCCCTGTCAGCCGTTCAGTACCGCTGGAAAGCGAAAAGGCTTTGCGGATGAACGCTACCTGTGGCCGGAAATGTGCAGAATTATTACCGAACTGCGGCCCGCTTACGTGCTTGGGGAAAATGTTGCTGGCTTCA
>JAHHRX010000060.1 GCA_020025545.1 Oscillospiraceae bacterium
GTTCGACTGTGATGGCATTCGGGTGATCGCCGGGCCCCTCCCAGCGCTTGACAACTGTCAGCGTCCGCAAGTCCTCCGGGAGATCCGCCTGCTTGGTATTCGTAATCGTAACCGTGGTATCGGTATTGTCATACTGCACGGTATATCCCGAAGGCACTTCGGCCTCTGCTGCGCTCCAGCGGTGATCTGCCGCCAGCACCTGCCAGGTATGGCTCCAATGGTTCGCGGCGTTCAGACGCACCGTATCATAAATTTCTCCGTCCCGCAGCAGGTTTACCGCAACGCTTTCCGGATGGGTACCATCATCGACCCACACCTTATTCACCGTCAAGGTAATTTTCTCGTCCGATGGTTCCTGTGACGGATCTTTCTCCGTTTTGGGATTTGCCTCCACATCGTAGATCCAACCGGTGCCTTTGGGGTTGGCCATGGGAACCGTCACCAAAAACGGTGTGGTTTGATAATACCCCGGCACCGATCCCTCTTCGGTCACCAGATAGGCGCCCAGCTCCAGCTGGTCAAACTTCACCGTGCCGTCCTCGCCAGCTGTTTTGGTCGCGCCTTGCATCTGCTTTTCCTTTGCGTAACCGGCCAGATGTTCTGCCAGGCCGGGGACGCCCCAATCCCCCAGCGCTACGCCGCTGTCGGTGAAAGCCGGCGTGAACGCATCCTGCAGTGTTCCGTTTCCGGCATGGACTTCTGCCACCTGATAAAGGCAAATCTTCCCGCCGGGGATCGGTGCACCGTCACCGCTGCTCTCCCGCAGCGTGAGCCGAATCGAGCCTTTCCTGGTGGGGTCTGCGGTGTCATCGGCCGCGAATGCCGTTGCCCCCACGCCAACCAGTAACACTACCGCCAGCAGCAACGCAACGAACCCTTTTCTCCCTCTTTCGGCCATTGTGCAGTCCCCTTTCTGGAATCTTTAGGATTTCTTCCGATATTGGATCAACAGCACGATCAGCAGCACCAGCAGCATAGGCGCTGCCACAACCGGCGCCACAATAACCGGGTCGATCCGAATGCCCTCGTTTGGCACAAAGATTTTCTTCTTTTGTACCGTTTCGGTCCGCGCGCCGCGCACCAGCAGGCGGTGCGTGTTGATCCCGTACGGGGTGCAGGTGACTAAGGTACAGAAATCCTTGCCGTCTTCGATTGCCAGCGCCTCTATCTGATCGGGTTCGACGATCAAGATCTGATCTACCTGATAGGTCAAAACCCGGTCCAGCACAGTGATGGAAAAGCTGTCCCCCACTTGCAGATGATCCAAATCCGTAAACAGCTTGGCGCTGGGTAGGCCCCGATGTGCCGACAGCACCGCGTGGGTGCCAGGGCCGCCAATCGGCAGGCTGGTGCCTTCCAGGTGGCCGGCCGCAATATTCAGCACGCCGGGCGAAGTGCCGTGATAAATGGGCATTTCCGCCTGAATGGCGTCAATCGACAGATAGCCGATCACACCATTTCCGTCAATGTTCAGGATATCTGTATAGCCCGGTATCTGCATGTAATGCAGCAATGGAAAAGAAATCTGGCAGAGCTGCTGGTTATAGGCTTCTGCCTGCAAAAAATGGGTTTGGTAATCCTTCTTTTCCATCTGTTTCCATGTATTTTCATAGTGGGTGATAACCTTAGTCTGCACCTTGCTGTTCCACGCATTGCTGATCATGGGATATAACAGCACGGAGAGACCTACGAAGAATAGAATTACCAAAGCAATGGTGGAACGATCTTTCTTCATAGGTTACTCCCTGCGGTCAAACCGCATCCTTCGTCGTTTCGGCTGCCCCTGAGGAGAGAAGCCGCGTTGCTTCTCTCCTCAAAGCAGTTCGTTTTGTGCTCCAGCCGATCCGTCCCCGGCTTTATCAGGCATTATTTCTGCTTTGCAGCCATCTTCTTTTTGGTAATGAGCAGCACCACGGCTGCCAGCATCATTGTACCGCCCACCACGTAGAAAATTGTGGTGCCCATGCCGCCGGTGGAGGGCAGCTCTGTACCGGTGTTGTTCTCTACTGTTACGGTAAGCGAAATCTGGCTGTTTTCGGTTACCGTAGCCGTATTGGGCGTCTCACCAACCGTATAGGTGACCTTCTTTGCCTTGCCATCCTCCCCATAGGCAACGTTAATATTCACCTGGATAGGCGCTGCCAGCTTGTTATAACCATCGGGAGCCTTGGTTTCTTCCAGGAAGTAAGTACCTGCGTCCAGGCCCTGGAGGCTGGCCAAACCCTTGTCATCGGTCGTCAGCTTTGCAGTCGTTTCCATCTGATCGTTCCAGATAACCTTTTTGTTCTGATCATCCCACCGATAATATTTCTTGGTATTTCCCGCTTCGCCAGCATCCATCTTATACAGTACAAACTCTGCACCCGCCAGAGGTATGTTTTCTTTTTCAACCACTTTGTGAATCACCATATCAAAATCGTAGACATAAACCGTCCTGTCCGGGGTCTTGCCCTTGGATTGCGCATCGTACGGGTTGTTGGAGTATTCCAGATGTACCGTATTGGTTTCCTTGTCCGTCTTCAGGGCATTTGTATTGAGGGTTGCGGCGTAGGTGATTTCGATGGGGTCCCCCACTGCCGCTTTTCCGGACTGTTCCAGTTTTTTCAGGTCCATCGTGACGGCAAAGGTTTCGCCTTCCAGATCCTGGCGAACCTGATAATTTTCCGGTTCTAAAATAGTACCATTTATCTTAACCTGAACATCCTCGTTGAAGGTCAATCCAGCAGAAAGTGCATCATGCACTGCAAAGTGGTAGGTTGTATACCCCGCCATATTGGGCACCTTGGAGGCCAGTTTCCATTCCACCGTATCACCCACGTTCACGGCCGTGCCCTTACCGTCTGTCGCTTCCGGCCTTGCGCTGTCGGCGTTTACGATGAGTGTGTCGATTTTCGGTGCCTCTACCTTAACCTGTACGGATGCCTTGGGGTTGGTCGTGTCCAGTGCACAAGTCGCCGTAATGGTCTGATTATCAGAAGCCGTTGCCGTACCCGCTACCAGATAATAGCCCGGGCCAAATTCGCTCACATCAAGGATGACCTCCTCACTTTGAGCCGTTTCCTGCACACGTGCCAGTACTTCATTGTCGCCATTCACAGCATAGGCCAACGCCTGCGCTGCAATACGATTCAGCTCGGCCCCGTTGGATTCCTGCCGGGACACATACTCTATCAGTTTTGCTCCTGCATATTTGACATCGGCATTGTCTTTATATGTGAAATTCTGAAACGCACTTGCAATCGTATAGCTGTGGGCCCTTTCTTCCGGGTTACGGCCATCTGATGTTTCCGGATAGGTCAC
>JAHHRX010000061.1 GCA_020025545.1 Oscillospiraceae bacterium
CCCCATCAAGTGGTCCAGAGCGGATGTGGATTCTCCCTTCGTTTACACCACGGAAAATGGCAAGCCCCTGAATTTTGGCGTTGGCAAGACCTATGTTGCCATCATTCAGGATGGTGCCCCGGTGGAGTATCACGAATAAAAAATGCAGAATATAAAAGGGCCGGTTTACAATGCTCGGAACCGATAAGGATCGTTTTATCAAATTCAGGTAATGGGCATTGCAACAGGGCAAAGAAATAGCGGAGAAGGACGATAACGGTTCTTCTCCGCTATTTCTTTCCCCCAAATACCTGATTTGCTGTGCTGTTTCACTATAGAAAGGCGGAAAATATTTACGTATTTATTTATATGGTATATAATCAAAGTGGTTATGCCGACTGTGGAAAATCATTTTATGCTGGAGGAACCATATGATTACATTCTCAGAAACCACCAGAACCTTTTATTTGGACACCAGCAATTCCAGCTATGTGATCCGTATTCTGGAGAACGGGGCGATTGCTCACAGCTACTACGGTGCCAGAATCCCTCACGAGGATCTGAGTTACTATAATATGTTCCGGCCCATCGTGTTCAGCGCTGTTCACGAAATCGGTGGCCAGCAGATCTCTCCGGAGACGATCATGCAGGAATACCCCACCTTTGGCCGCGGAGACTACAGGATCCCTGCTGTTACGGTTCAGGGCAAGGATGGCAGCAATGTCAATGAGCTGCACTATGCATGGCACCGGATTCTGGAGGGCAAGCCTCTTATGGACGCAATGCCCCAGTTGGATGTAGATACCGAATCTGTTCAGACACTGGAGCTGGTTCTACGGGATGCTGTGACCGGATTCGAGGCTGTGCTTTACTACACCCCTTTTGAAGAATCCGATGTAATCGCCCGCCGGACCGTGCTGCGCAGCATTGCGCAGGAGCCCATTATGGTGCGTAATGCCTGCAGTGCATCCTTTGATCTGGAGACGGGAGATTTTGATATGATCACGCTCCGCGGTTCCTGGGGGCGCGAACGGTATGTGGAGCGTTATCCGCTGCATCAGGGAGTCAGTGCAATCGACAGCCGGCGGGGTGCGTCCAGTCATGAGCTGAATCCCTTTGCAGCCCTGGTGGATAAGGATACCAATGAGCATATGGGTCAGGCATATGGTCTGAGCCTTGTTTACAGCGGCGATTTCAAGATCACTGCAGAGGTGGATCCCTTTGCATCTGTCCGGGTGCAGATCGGACTAAATCCCGAGACTTTCAGCTGGAAACTGGAGCCCGGGGAAATTCTGGAAACGCCAGAAGCGCTGCTGACCTATACGCAGGCGGGGCTGAACGGCATGTCCCAGAATTTCCACCGTGCCTGCCGAAACCATCTGGGCAAGTGTGCTGACCGCAGCTTGAAGCATCCTGTCCTCATCAACAGCTGGGAGGCGATGTACTTTGACTTTGACGATCAGAAAATGATCCAGTTCGTAAAAGACTGCGCCGGCCTGGGCATCGACACTGTGGTCATGGACGACGGATGGTTTGGCCATCGGGATGATGACCACAGCTCACTGGGGGATTGGTTTATCTATGACCGGAAACTGCCTACCGGCCTTACCGGAATCATCAATGCCTGCCACGAAAACGGGATAAATTTCGGTATCTGGTTTGAGCCGGAAATGATCAGCCGGGACAGCAAGCTCTATGCAGCTCATCCAGACTGGTGCATCCATGTGCCGGAGCGGGAGGGGGTGGAGTCCAGATGCCAACGGATCTTGGATATGAGCCGTCCGGAGGTGGTGGACTGCATCTATGAGCAGATGGCAAAGATCCTGGAAACGTATGACATCTCTTATGTGAAGTGGGACATGAACCGACACATGACCGATAATGGTTCGGCGGCACTGCCTGTAGACCGTCAGAGTGAAATGGGATACCGCTATATCCGGGGTGTCTACTCCCTGATAGCTCGGCTGGAGAAGCGTTTCCCCCATGTATTCTTTGAAGGATGCTCCGGCGGTGGTGGCCGGTTCGATTTCGGCATCCTGTACTATATGCCCCAGATCTGGACCAGTGACGATTCCGATGCGGTAGAGCGCCTGAAGATCCAGTATGGCACCAGCTTTGTCTATCCGCCTTCTGCCATCGTGGCCCATGTTTCAGCCTGCCCCAATCATCAGTCCGGCAGGACCACGTCCATCGACACCCGCGCAAATGTGGCGCAAGGATTCAGCCTTGGCTATGAATTTGATGTGGGAAAGCTCTCTCAGCAGGAGCGGGATGCCATCAAGGCCCAAATTCAGAAACACCGGGAGCTGGAGAATCTGGTAAACTTGGGCGATTTCTACCGCCTGCGTAGCCCCTTTACCTCTGACTACTGTGCCTGGCAGCTGGTCAGCCAGGACCGGATGCAGTCCTTTGTGATGTTCGCATGGAAAACCAGCTACGTGCAGCCTGCACCACAGTATCTCAAGCTGCGGGGGCTGGATCCGGAAAAGCAGTACCGCATCCCTCAGCTGAATATTGTAAGAAGCGGTGCTGTGCTGATGAATGTGGGCGTTGCCCTTCAGGAACCCGGCATGACAGATTATCCCAGCCTGACACTGGATCTGATTGCACAATAACACCATATTGCCATAATAAAACCGGGGCAGTTCAATACGAACTGCCCCGGTTTGTGAAATTCTGTCAGGGATCGTTTTTTTTCTGCTGGGGCGGTGAAAATGCCCAGAGCCACCATACTGGAGGGAGTCAGAGGCGCCATAACCAGCAGGAAGGTGCCGAAAGCCGTAACAAGACCCGGAAATACCAGTGCAAACATGGTGTTCAGCATGCCCGGTTTTCGGATTCTGGGATGTTATTTGGCGGGGACGGTATAAACATAGGAAACATGCTGGTATTCAGACAGTTTTAACAGGGTTTCTTTACCCGCTGTTACGCAGAAACCGTAGATTTGCAGGCCGTTTTCTTCGACATACTGGATGGATGCATCCCAGTTCGTGTGACCCAAGTCAAACATCTGACCAAGCTGGGGATAGTCCTGCATATATCTGAGCATACTCAGAAAGTGGGTCTTCATGGCATCTGGGTCCTGCATCAGCAAATCCAAGGTGTCTGCGTTACCCGTGGTGCGCAGCAGCGGGTAGCGTTCTTCA
>JAHHRX010000062.1 GCA_020025545.1 Oscillospiraceae bacterium
TAGACCCGGCTGATGGGGAAGGTGGATGCAATGCGCTGGTGGCTTCTCTGCATGGCGTCGGCGTCATGGCTGAAAAAGGGGCTTCCCTGCTGATTGACCATGATCCCGTCATCCTTCAGTGCATTATAGCAGATACCATAGAACTCCCGGGTGAAGTAGCCCTCGTTGGGACCAAAGGGATCATTGGAGTCTACGATAATCAGGTCATATTGGTTGGTACACCGGCGGATGAACCGCAGGGCGTTATCATAGAAAATGTGGACACGGCTGTCGTTTAAGCGGCTGGCATTTTCCGGAAGATATGCCTGACAGGCAGAGACAACCTCGGGGTCCATCTCCACCAGGTCGATCCGCTCCACCTGGGGATACCGGGTAAGCTCTTTGACAACGCCGCCGTCACCGGCTCCGATGACCAGAATGTCCTGAATGTTGGGGTGTACCGCCATGGGCACATGGGTCATCATCTCATCGTAGATAAACTCGTCCCGCTCCGTCAGCATAACGGCGCCGTCCAGTACCAGCACTCGGCCAAATTCCGGAGTTTCAAAAATGTCGATCTGCTGGTAGTCGCTCTTTTTTGAAAACAGATGCCGGTCCACCCGAATCCCGTGGCGAACATCTGGGGTGTGAAATTCGTCAAACCATAGCTCCATCAAAAACCCTCCTTGGCAAGAACATTCAGGTGCAGAATGTCCGGGTCCTCAGGACCGGTCATCGAGCATCCCTTTTCTTTGGCGTAGTGGATATAATCCAGAATCTCCCGGGTGATTCGCTCACCGGGGGCCAGAATGGGGATTCCAGGGGGGTAGCACATGACGAACTCGCTGCAAACCATGCCCTCGGTCTCCTCAATGGGGACGCTCGTTTTGTCGGCATAGAACGCCTCCTGGGGACTGGCCACTACTTCGGGATCAATATATTCCTGATTCAGAAGTCCGGCAGGGTCCTTGTGGAATCTGCGGCGGATCTCGGCCAGGGCACTGACCAGCCGCTCAAGCTCCTGGGGGCGGTCACCGATGGAGAGATACGCCAAAATGTTGCCAATGTCTCCGAATTCGATCTGAATGTCATATTCATCCCGGAGAATATCATAGACCTCGATGCCGGCAAGACCGATATCCCGGGTGTGAACACTGAGCTTGGTGGGGTCAAAGGCAAAGACGGAATCTCCGTTTATAAGCTCGCTGCCGAAGGCATAGTAGCCGCCAATGGCATTGATTTCGCCTCTGGCGTACTCGGCCATTTCCACGACCTTACGGAATACCTCTCTGCCCCGCTGAACCAGATTTCGGCGGCTGATGTCCAGGCTGGAGGTCAGCAGATAGCTGCCGGAGGTGGTCTGGGTCAGATTGATGATCTGACGCACATAGCCTGGATTCATCCTGGGACCGACCAGCAGCAGGCTGGACTGGGTCAGGCTGCCGCCGCTTTTGTGCATGGAGACAGCGGCCATATCGGCACCAGCGGCCATGGCGGATACCGGCATATTGTCGCCAAAATAAAAATGGGTGCCGTGGGCCTCATCGGCCAGACAGTACATGCCGGCGTCGTGGGCCATTTTGACAATGGCCCGGAGGTCGCTGCAAATGCCATAGTAGGTGGGATTGTTGACCAGGACAGCCACGGCATCCGGGTGCTGCTGGATGGCCTTTGCCACCTGCTCCCGCTTCATGCCCAGAGAGATGCCCAGGCGGTGATCCACCTCGGGATTGACATATACGGGGATTGCACCGCACAGGACCAGGGCGTTAATCACACTGCGGTGGACATTTCGGGGCAGAATGATCTTGTCGCCCCGCTTGCAGGTGGACAGGACCATGGTCTGGACGGAGCTTGTGGTGCCACCGACCATAAGAAAGGCGTCTGCCGCCCCAAAGGCATCTGCCGCCAGCATCTCTGCTTCCCGAATCACCGAAACGGGATGGCAGAGGTTATCCAGGGGCTTCATACTGTTGACATCAACGCTGACACACTGCTGACCGAGAAACGCAGTCAGCTCTGGATTTCCGCGGCCGTGCTTATGGCCGGGAACATCAAAGGGAACCACCCGCATATGACGGAATTGTTCCAAGGCTTCATAGATTGGTGCGCGTGACTGGTCTAATTTTTCTTTCCTGAATTCCATTGTTTGCCCTTCTCTCTATGCGTCTGAAAAAACAAAAGTGGTATGCTGCCCTGGCAGCATACCACTTGAGAAAAAATGAACACACCAATACATTCACAATGAACATACATAAATCCTCTCAAGGCAAAGGCCGACAGGATGTATGCAATTTGTAAACATGTCATTAGGTTTCAATCACAATGGATCAGAGTCTATATAGCAATAATTACTTTTACTACTCTTATTGACCATTTCACAAGTATATGCCATTAGGCACCGGTTTATAGTAACCAACTTATAAAACAGAGCTTTTAACTCAATCAATAAGGCAACAGAAGTTGCCAACTGCCGTGCAGCAGTTTTCGGTATTCGACCCAGCTGTCCGTATAGCCTCAGCGATCACTTTGATAAAATACGGTGGTCGTATAATTTTGCTGTGGAAAGACTCTTTCCAAATGCGACAAACGAATTATAGCATGGGCAAATTTGCTTTGTCAATAGGTGTCACTTTATTTTGTTTCGAGGGGGCAAGGAATGAAGCCCCGTTTTGTGTGCCGGTATCCGGATGGAGCGCGCATCCGTTCAAGGCCGTGGCGGCTGTGCGTTTATCCTTGCACGCCGTCCGCGCCCGACACATCCATCACAGCGTTTGCCCTTGTAAAGAGAATTCCGCTGGTAATTGCCGTCAGAGGAGCGACGGTCACAAGACCAAACGAGCCAACAATCGTGTGAATCATTTCGGCAGCGACAAACTTGTAGTTTAGAATAAACTCGACAGGAGTTCCCTGCGCCATGAACACCATCAGAAGGGCGATATAGCTGCCAGAATACGCGAGAAGCAGTGTGGTGGTGGTGGAACCGCATGCAGCGCGCCCAACGGCAAAACCAGAGGCGATGGCTTCTCTGGCCGAGATGCCCGGCTTTTTGCATACGACCTCGTAGGTGGC
>JAHHRX010000063.1 GCA_020025545.1 Oscillospiraceae bacterium
GCTGCTATAGATCGTCCCCGCCAGCTGAAACGAAAGGAGGGGCGTCCATGAACACCGGCAAGCGCTTTGAAGCTGATTTCAAAGCCAGCGTGCCGAAGGACGCTTGGCTGTATCGTCTGCGGGACAGTCCGGTTACATACGGCGGTATGCAGGACAGCGCAATCCGCTTTGCATCGGATAATATCTGCGACTTCATCCTGTACCGCCGTGGGTTGTATCTGCTGGAGCTGAAAACCGTAGGCACGCCCAGCGCAGCGCTGACCGCCATGTTCGGCAAGTTTGACCCGGAAAAGCAACGATACAAAAAGCAAAAGCACCTGGAAGATATGGCAGATGCCGCCCAAAAGGACGGCATCTGTTCCCTGGTGATGATCTATTATCAGGCTGTACATTGTACCTGGGCAATTCCCGCAGCAGACGTGCTGGCGTTTGTTCATGCTGCCGTCAACGGCGGACGTAAAAGCATCCCGCAGCCTTGGTGCATGGAGCACGGCATCCTGGTTGCCCAGCGTCAGCTGCGTGTGAACTGGCGGTACGACGTGGACGGGCTGCTGAAACGATTGGAGGCATCACAATGAATTCTGTTCCTTGCTACGAATGCACCCAGAGATCCGCTGATTGCCACGCAAGCTGTCCGGCTTATCAGGTCTATGCAATGCAGCAGGAAACGAGAAGGCAGGAACGGTACCGCGGGTACCAGACAAACGCCGACTGTGAGGCTGCCAGGCGCCGCATCATCAGCCTGAACAAGCATCACGGCCGTTAAAGAACCATTACCAAGCCCTTTGCAGGGCGTAAACATATTTGTGGGCGGCATCGCATTACGGACAAAGGGTACATGATCCCACCTCCTCCGTGCTAAAGGTGGCCGAAGACCGCCACCTCCACAATAGGGAAAGAAAGGGAAATCAACATGGTTGAGAAGATGTTTATAAGAGAGCAGAGGAGAATAAGAATGACCGATAATGAACAGCTGATTGGAGCGGCAAAGCTGCTGAAAGAGAACTGCGAGAAGAATTATAAATCGGACAGTAAATGCAGTTGCTTATTCGCAGATGGGAAAAGGTGCAACTTAGACCTGTTTTGCAGTGTTCCTAAAGAGTGGGAAATCCCCACGGTTCGCCGTTTTTCTGATGCCGACATTGCGCTGGCTAAGGCGTTGAAAGCGTTCGGCGCAGATAAAGTAGGTGTGGATGAGTGCGGCGATGTAAAAGTGCAATTCATTAGAAACAACGGCAATAGCATTGGATATACGCGTATGCCAGACGACGCGTTTGAATCTGTTAAAAAGCAAAAGGACGTGGTGCCCATCGACGACATTATCAGAGAGGGCGAGAACGAGTAACTATAACCGCAGCACATAAAACAGAAGAGGAGAAACTGAATGGAGGACCGTGAATACAAAAAAGCATGGCTGCATCGATACATCAACAGCCAGCAAATCGAGCGCAACCTTGTTTTGCAGTTAGAGGAACTTCGTTCAGAGGCGGAGCGAATCACACCGTTGTTATCGCTGGTCCCTGGAGGAGCTGGTGGAGATGGTGACCAGCTGCAACGTGCAGTGGAGCGCATAGAGGATACGCGGCAAGAGTTAACCAAAACGATTGAGCAAGGGTTGATTGCAAGATTGGAGATTGCAGACGCAATCAATCAGGAGCATGACGGACAGCGGCATGAGATATTGACCCGAAGGTATCTGCAGGGGCAGAAGTGGGAAGATATTGCAGCAGAAATGCATATAACAACTAGCTACCTTTTTCAATTACATGCCGGTGCATTAGATGACCTGTCCGTAAGTTTGCCAGCAACTACATAGTAAATCGTAGTAAAACAGAGTAAATCAATATACCATCGGATGTTCGACCTGTGCTACTATGTAGGTGCGAAGTTTGGCCAGCAGAACAGCCAAATCAGCACATGGGTTTTCTCCTCTGTATAGTCGCTCTGGTAGCCGGCGGCATGAATTGTCTACCACATGGTGAACATCCCTAGTCGGTTTAGATTGGGGGTGTTTTTATATGCTCAGCCAGTCTGCATGAGGGTTGGCTGGGGTGGAATTTCGACCGTTATAGTTGCGGCAACTTGAGAAAGGAGCTGCAACGTGGAAAATTACAGGAACAAAATCTATAACATGGACTGCATCGCCGGCATGCACTTGCTGCCGGATAACAGTGTGGACATGGTGCTGACCGACTTGCCATACGGCACAACAGACGGATGCTGGGACACTCTGATACCTTTTCCAGATTTATGGGAACAGCTGAACCGCATTGTTAAGCCTAACGGTGCTGTGGTAATGACGGCGGCGCAGCCGTTTACTACAAAGCTGATCAACAGTAATCCAAAGGCATTTCGGTATTGCTGGTACTGGTTCAAAAATCAGGTTACAGGCTTTCCGTTTGCGAAAGTCCAACCGCTTCGATGTGTGGAGGATGTTGTGGTGTTTTACCGCAAGAAACCTACCTACAATCCGCAGGGGCTGGTTGCACTGGAAAAGCCTCGAAAAGTACCCGGAAAAAAGTGTGGAGAATCCCACATATATCAGACAGGTGGATTACAAAAGGATAGCGTGCAGCACTACACGAATTATCCCCGACAGGTTCTTACATTTGCATGCCAGCGTGAGGGCTTGCACCCCACACAAAAGCCGGTGGCACTGTTTGAGTATTTAATTCGGACTTACACAGAACCGGGACAACTGGTGTTGGACTGCTGCATGGGCAGTGGCACCACAAAGGTTGCATGCCGTAATGCCGGCCGTGATTATGTGGGATTTGAGATTGATCCGACCTTTTACAAAACAGCGATTGAAAGATAATAGAAAACCAAAAGAATGTAGCCTGTGTCCTTCGGGGCAGGGGCTTTTTTGTTGCCCGGCATAACATTTTACAGAGAGAGGTGGTGACGTGCCGAATGAAGAAAATCTTATCCCGATGGATCAACGAAG
>JAHHRX010000064.1 GCA_020025545.1 Oscillospiraceae bacterium
GAAAAATGCTAAAAGAGCTTTCTTCTTCGCAAATCATTATTCTGGGCTTTGCGGCAGTAATCCTCCTTGGTGCACTGCTGCTGACGCTGCCGTTTGCCACACAGGACGGCTTAGGTGCCAGCTTTGCGGACGGTCTGTTTACCGCCACCTCGGCGGTCTGTGTTACCGGTTTGATCGTGCGGGATACTGCCACCTACTGGTCGGTTTTCGGCCAGACGGTGATTCTGATGCTGATTCAAATCGGCGGCATGGGTGTTATTACCATTGCGGTGGCCCTGGCGGCCTTTTCCGGCCGTAAAATCGGCCTGCGACAGCGCAGCATCATGCAGGACGCCATCTCCGCCCCTAAGATGGGCGGCATCGTGCGCCTGACCGGCTTCATCATTCGGATGACGTTCCTATTTGAAGTGATTGGCGCTGCTATTATGGCACCGGTATTCTGCAAGGAGATGGGATTGGGCAAGGGCCTGTGGTACAGCATCTTCCATTCCATCTCGGCATTTTGTAATGCCGGCTTTGACCTGATGGGCGTGCGGCAAGAGTACTCGTCCCTGACCTACTATGTCACCAACCCGGCCATCAATATCGCCATCATGAGTATGATCATCATCGGCGGTATCGGCTTTTCTACCTGGGAAGACTTTGGCACCTATAAGTTCCACTTTAAAAGATACCGGATGCAGAGCAAGGTGATCTTGGTGTCCACTGCGCTGCTGCTGGGGCTGCCGGCGCTGTATTTCTTCTTCCTGGAATTTCAGAACTTGCCCATGCAACAGCGCATCTGGTCCTCTCTGTTCCAGGCAGTTACGCCTCGTACTGCCGGTTTTAACACGGTGGACTTGACCCTTTTGAGCGAAACGGGTATCTTTATCATGATCATTCTTATGATCATTGGCGGCGCTCCGGCTTCTACTGCCGGTGGTATGAAAAATACCACTCTGGCAGTGATGCTTTCCACTTCTTTGTCCGTGTTTGGCCGACGGGAACACACCCATTTCTTCGGCCGCCGTGTGGACAGCGAGGTGGTTCGCACTGCTGCTACCATCGTGACCATGTATGTCACGCTTTTTGTCACCGGCGGTTTGATCATCAGCCGGGTGGAGGGCCTGCCGCTGTTGACCTGCCTGTTTGAAACGGCCTCGGCTGTGGGTACGGTTGGCCTGACACTGGGCATTACGCCGGAGTTGGGGATGGTTTCCCGCGGGATTCTGATCCTGCTGATGTATTTGGGCCGTGTGGGCGGTTTGACGCTGATTTTTGCCGCTGTGTCAGGAAGCAAGGGAAAAACCACACGTCTGCCGCAGGAAAAATTGACCGTAGGTTAAGAAGGAGAAAAAGATGAAGACGATTTTATTGATTGGTCTGGGCCGTTTTGGCCGTCACATCGCCATGAAGCTGTACGACATGGGCCACGAGATTATGGCTGTGGACCGCGATGAAGAACGCGTCAGTTCTGCGCTGTCCTTCGTGACCAACGCACAGATCGGCGATAGCACCAGCGAAGAGTTCCTGGATTCTTTGGGCATTCGTAATTTTGATGCCTGCATTGTGACCATCGGTGACAACTTCCAGAATTCTCTGGAGACGGCCTCGCTGCTGAAGGAGTTTGGCGCAAAGAAGGTCATTGCACGTGCTGCTACCGGCGTGCAGGAAAAGTTCCTGCTGCGCAATGGAGCTGACGAAGTGGTTTACCCCGAAAAGCAGCTGGCAACCTGGACTGCCATTCGCTGCGCTTCGGATCATGTGCTGGACTACATTGAGCTGGACCACGACTACGCCATCTTCGAGCTGGATATCCCCGAAAACTGGGTGGGCAAGACGGTGGTGCAGCTGGACATTCGCAAGAAGTTCGGCATCAATATTCTGGGCATCAAGGAAAACGGCAAGTGGGATATGAGCGTTTCTGCCGACACTGTGCTGGATGCCAATAAGTCGATCCTGGTACTGGGCCACGAAAAGTCCATCCAGAAGTATTTCCGCATCTGATACGTTATTTTGAAAACAGAACGGCGATGAACGGGTCACGGCCCGGACATCGCCGTTTTTTGTTTTTTCTCGTCTGAATGACGGTTCGGGCGCATATCCTGTTTTTATACGGGGAGGTGCAGCCATGGAATATCTGGTGCGCTCGGTAGTGGAGCGGAAACTGCGGGACAGGGTACGGCTTTTGTCCATCTGTCTGGCTGTATTTGTCTTCGGTGGGCTGGTATTGCGCCTGTACTATTTGCAGTTGGTTCAGGGCCCCTGGTATGCGCAGCGGGCAGCCAATCAGCAGCTGCGGGATACTGTAGTACCCGCCGATCGCGGAGAAATCTATTCGTCGGATGGCGCGCTGTTGGCCACCAGCGCGACTTGCTGGACCATACGCGCATCTCCGCGAGAGATGGCGGATGAAGACGTAGAAAAGGCCGCGGTTGGCCTGGCCGAAATTTTGGATTTGAACCCGGATAAGGTGCGGGAGAAGTTTTCCCAGCGAAAATCCAATGACTGCCTGCTGAAATACCGAGTAGACCGGCAAACTGCCGATGCTGTCCGGGCTTTTTGCAGTGAGAACCAGATTACCGGTGTCTTTATCAACCAGGATACCAAGCGCTATTATCCCCAAGGAAAATTGCTGGCGTCGGTGCTTGGCTTCACCAATGTGGACAACGATGGCATGTCCGGCCTGGAGCTGAAATACAATAAGACCCTTACGGGGGAGAAGGGCCTGGTGCTGACAGCGGCCAACGCGTGGGGATATACACTGGAACAGAGCTACGCCACACGGATACCGCCGACGGCAGGAAATAGCTTGACCCTGACCATTGACCTGTTCACCCAGCGAA
>JAHHRX010000065.1 GCA_020025545.1 Oscillospiraceae bacterium
AGGTTACCTATGCAAAAGATTTCTCCCTGTGGGCATCCAGCATTGCCTAATGCAACAACTTTGGCCCAGCAGGCCGCCAATATACAAAACCGGAACCGTTCCTGCGAACGGCTCCGGTTTTTTGATATTTGTGGATGATACCTGGACTATCCCTCCGTAACGAACATCTGAACCCAGTAAGCACCGTCTGTTGCAACGGCAAGGCCGGTAAAATTCGGATTGAGGATGTTTGCCCTGTGCCCCTCAGAATTCATCCAATCGCCCATAACCTCTTCAGGGGATCTCTGCCCCCATGCGATATTTTCACCGCAGGCCCACCATCCCTGGATCTCCAGTTCATCCAGCACCGTGAACCAGGCGCTGCCATTGGGTCTTGTATGAGAGAATAGTTCCTTCAGCTCCTCACAGCGAATATCCACAGCAGGCTGTCCTAGTTCGTAGTATGTAAGCGGTGTCAGCCCCGCCTTTTCGCGCTCAGCGTTGACCAAATTGAACACTTCTTTGGCCATGCTCAATTGGGAATTGTCTTCCGTTTCGGGTGCACCGGGGGTAGTACCTTTCACCTTATACAGGAATGTCATAACCTGACCACGGGTACAGGTTGCCTCGGGCGCAAACTGATTGTTTCCCATGCCTGCGGTAACGCCGTTCTCCACCGCCCATGCGACGGGCTTTGCATAATAGGCAGAGCCTCCCACATCAGAAAATCCGGCATTGGGATTGCTGGGTTCCGGAGCATTTTGGGATTTCCACAGGAAGGTCACAATCTGTGCTCTGGTGCAGGTTTGGTTGGGGCCGAATCTGTTGGCTCCCACGCCGGCAGTAATACCATTTTCCACCGCCCACAGCACAGGTGTGTAAAAATAGTCATCTGTTCCCACATCAACAAAGGGATTGCTGTCGGAACTGGGCGAGGGACTCCCTGCCGCACGCCACAGGAAAGTAACAACTTGTCCTCTGGTGCAGGGGTGCAATGGGCCAAATCTGTTATCGCCCATACCGGATGTGACCCCATTCTCCACAGCCCACTGGACGGGGTTGTAGAAATAGTCGCTTTCTTTCACGTCCGTGAAACTGGTTCCCGCCGCTGATACCGGTGCAGCCAGACAGCTCACAACAAGTACCAGTGCTGCCATAATGGATAACATTTTTTTCATTGTATTCTTTCCTTTCTGCTTTTTAAAAATATAAATCCCAGAGGATCTTGCTGCATTCTATTTTTCCCTAAGATCAATGGTATGTAGTCAGAATATCGCAGACCGCCTCAATAAAACGCTGATCGTATTTTCTGTCATAGAACTGCTGCGCATTGCTGATATATGGGAATTCAAACAGGCAGGATTCAAACCCCTGTGTGTATCCGGCCCATGCAGCAAAATACCCCCTGCCGCCCCTCAGCGTCGTATAATCCCCTGACGGGAAGGCGTTTTGAAGTGCACGATAGACCTGTCCTGAGCGATCTGTAGAACAAATGATCTGATCGAACCAGCCGTGGACATCGATGAGGACATTGTGACCTGTGCCACGGCAGCACTGGATATAGTCATGAAGTGCCTTTGCCTCCACCGATTGCAGGGGGCGATCTCCCGTATAGTTTCGACCACTGTAACTTGGCACAAAGTTGTATGGGAAACAGCGATTCATATCAACGCCTCTTCCATAAACCAGCTCTCCGCCTTCGTTAAGGCTGTAGGTTGTGCAGCGACCGGGACCATTGTGCGTCCAGCCATCTGCAAGGCCATCCGGATTCAGGGTTGGGAACACATAAACGCTCCAATCCCCCCTCTTGACCAGCATATCAAACTGAGATTGCAGCAATGCACGCAGCTTATGGGCCGTATCTACCAAGAGCTGACCGTCTCTGCTGAAACCATCCTCCCATCCATGGATGGCAAATGTAACAACAAGCACATTTCTTCCGGTTCCGTAACGGTACGCAGTCAATTTACGACCGGCTCCGCTGGTGCCGTAGACAATGGTTCTGATCTGAGGCTCATCGATGACCGGAGGCATTGGAATTACCGCATCCGGATTGGCAGTCTTATACAGGAATGTCATAACCTGACCACGGGTACAGGTTGCCTCAGGCGCAAACTGATTGTTTCCCATACCTGCAGTAACGCTGTTCTCCACCGCCCATGCGACGGACTCTGCATAATAGGCAGAGACATCCACATCAGAAAATCCGGCATTGGGATTGCTGGGTTCCGGAGCATTTTGGGATTTCCACAGGAAGGTCACAATCTGTGCTCTGGTGCAGGTTTGGTTGGGGCCGAATCTGTTGGCTCCCACGCCGGCAGTAATACCATTTTCCACCGCCCACAGCACAGGTGTGTAAAAATAGTCATCTGTTCCCACATCAACAAAGGGATTGCTGTCGGAACTGGGCGAGGGACTCCCTGCCGCACGCCACAGGAAAGTAACAACTTGTCCTCTGGTGCAGGGGTGCAATGGGCCAAATCTGTTATCGCCCATACCGGATGTGACCCCATTCTCCACAGCCCACTGGACGGGGTTGTAGAAATAGTCGCTTTCTTTCACATCCGTGAAACTGGCTCCCGCAGCACATACCGATCCTGCAAGGCACCCTGTGACAAGCACAAGCGCAAGCACAATAGATATCCCTTTTTTCATTCTCTCTCTCCCTCTCAAATATATTTTATAAACTTCCTTAGAAATATAATCCTGACAACACCTCCATTGTAATACGGAAATTTCATAAAGTCAAAGAAAGTGGTACAAATTCCCTGCCC
>JAHHRX010000066.1 GCA_020025545.1 Oscillospiraceae bacterium
TGCAGATTGCAGCACCCGCTTTCGCCGCAGGCACTGACATTCCGGTGACGCCTTCCGAAACAACTGTGGAAACACAGGTTGTTGAGGAAGACCCTACGGTCGGTGAGGAGTCGATCGTCATTGCGGGGCAGACGGCTGAAGAGCCCGCTGCGCCCGAAGAGAACGCAGGGCCTGAGGCTCCGGCAACAGAAGGTCGTATTGAAGATAACGACCCGGCAGTTGTATGGAATGGTTGGAATTCCTGGACGTATGACCAGACGAATGGCTTGACTACGCATTTCGGCAATGATGCGGGGTCTACCGTGACCGTTAAATTTAACGGAACCGGCATTTCCGTTTTCGGCAAGAAGGCTTTCAATGGTCCGATCGTATCCGCTGTCATTGATACGAACCCGGCGGAAAACGTAGACTTCTACGGCGATGGAAACCAGGGCAATGAGCAGAAGGTCTTTGAAAAGACCGGTCTGCAGCCGGGTGAGCACACGCTGGTCATGACGATTACGGAAGAACATAACCCGGACTCCGGTTTGGGCGGTGACAAACGTCAGGCTGAAATCAACTACTTCACCGTAGTGAACGAGCCTGTCACCGAACCGGAACCCGAACCTGAAGCACCGGCAGACCAGGCATGGCACGCTCTGGAAAATACCAATAATTGTGGTGGTGTACATAATTACGGGTCTGCTAATGGTCCGGCATCTGCCTTGTATCAGGGAGAGACGGCTGCTGCCGGCAACAAGGTGACAATGGATATGGTTGTTACCGGCGAGGCGCAGAATGCCCCGAACTTTGGCATTTTCTACTACTATCTGAATGATAATAATTTCCTGTATGTTGGCAATGATCCTATGTCCGGTTGGTATTACCAGTACCGTGCAGAAGGCGTTACAGAAAATTGGCCCAAACTGGAAACGCTGCCGGCTTTCGTAAAAGGTCAGCAGATGAATGTGGAAGTTGCGCTGAACGGCGCTGAGTTGACCGTTTCTGTGAATGGAACTGCCCAAACGGTAACCAATGATGCGTTGGCTCAGGTTAGCGCAGCTATGGAAGGCAAGAACGCAAAGTTTGGTGTAATGGCAAAGACCAACACCAAGGTTGCGTTTGCAAATGTTAAAGTAAACGACAAGGCATTGGCAGATAACTGGGCAATGCTGGTGGATGGAAATGGCAGCCTGACCAAGCGCGACGAGACCGCTCCGGCAGATTCTGTTTCCGTGTCCGGTAAGGTTGTGAACGAAGAGAGCGCTGCAGTTGCAAATGCAACGGTTGCTCTGGGCGACAAGACTGCTACCACCGATGAACAGGGCAACTTTACCCTGACGGAAGTTGCAGCAAATCAGAATTACACCCTGACGGTTACGGCAGAAGGCTATGAAACCTTCACCAAGCAGGTGACTGTTGCGGCAGAGAATGTGACGGAAAATGTTACTCTGACCAAGAAAGCAGCTGTTGACCCCAACGCGAAGCTGTGGCATGTCCTGAAGGGCAATGGCGCAGGTGGTCATAATTACGGTAACGGTGGTCCTGCTACCGCGCTGCACCAGACTGTACCGGCTAAGGCTGGTAACACGTTGTCCCTTGAGTTTAAGCAGCGCAGCGAAGATCCCAATTTCGGTATTTTCTACTACTATCTGAATGATAACAACTGGCTGTACATTGGTCGCGACAAGACGAGCGGTTGGTATTATCAGTGGAAACTGAATGGTCGAGAAAATTATCCCAAGCTGGATAAGCTGCCGGCACTGGCCAAAGATGAAACCGCAAAAATCGAGATTTCTCTGGCAAATGAAGTGCTGTCCGTGACCGTCAACGGTCAAAAGAAGACCCTGAATGACCAAAATCTGATGCAGGTGAGCCAGGCGATTGGTTCGAACCCTGCCACGAAGTTTGGTGTAATGACCAAGGGCAACACCACCGTAGAGTTTTCCAATGTAGCGGTTAATGGCAAGAAAGTGGCGGAAGATTGGGCACTGCTGGGTACCGGTACCCTGACTGATCGTTACGCTACGCTGGTTAATGTAACCGGTAAGGTTGTCGACAAGGACAACCAGCCCATGGAAGGCGCTGTTGTCCGTGTGGCGGATCGCAAGGTCGAAACCGGTGCAGATGGCATGTACACCATCGAAAAGATGGAAACCGGCAACTACACGCTGGCAGTTTCTAAGCCGGGTTACAAGGCTGTCAGCTACGAATTTCAAATTACAGACAAGGCAGTCCGGATTCCGGATCAGACCTTGCTGCTGAAGGACGCAATCGATTTCGACGCAAAGTATGCTGTCATCGAAAGCGATACCATGAAAGTCTACGTCGGCAAGGAGTTCCCGCAGGTTGCCAAGTATGTCCTGAAGGACGGCAGCGGCGAAATGCTGGGTCAGGTGGAAGAAGATCTGAAGAACGTTGCAATCAACCGTCAGACCATTGCTGCTACCACCAGCCCCGTTGTGATCAACGGCAACACTGCTACTTACACGCTGGGCGTTAAGAATCAGCTGGGCATTGACCTGACGCTGACCATCGAGATCAGTGTTGAGGGCAATAACCTGACCTATCGCGTTGCAAAGATCGAAAAGAACGAAGGCAATACCCTGCCTGTGGACATTATCGATATCCCCGGTTTGAACCTGATTACGGTTACTGACCTAGATGCTGTTAAGGCAGCCGAGGTCAACAAGCCGCATGTTGGTTTTGCGGGCGCAACCAAGTCCACTTCTACCACGAAGAATGG
>JAHHRX010000007.1 GCA_020025545.1 Oscillospiraceae bacterium
AAGTTCAAGCCCGGTACCAATCCCCAGCTGCGCTTCGACATTCTGGAAGAAGTCATCAAGAAGCTGCCCGGCTTCCCCATCGTTCTGCACGGTTCTTCTTCCGTTCCTCAGGAGTATGTTCAGATGATCAATGCCCACGGTGGTGCAATGCCCAACGCTGTCGGCGTGCCCGAGGAGCAGCTGCGTCAGGCTGCTAAGCTGGCTGTCTGCAAGATCAACATCGACTCCGATCTGCGTCTGGCTATGACCGGCACTATCCGTCAGTACTTCGATGAGCATCCCGATCACTTCGATCCTCGTCAGTACCTGAAGCCCGCTCGTGCAAACATCAAGGAACTGGTTCGCCACAAGCTGGTTAACGTCCTTGGCTGCGCCGGCAAGGCCTGATCTCGGTATCAATTCAAAAGAAATGGACACCGCAAAAGCGGTGTCCATTTTTGTATATCCCACAAATTTTCTGTTTTTCCGCTCTCAATCCGGGAAAATCCCACAATTTTCCGAAAAACACTTGTAATAGCGGCAAGTATGTGGTAAACTTAATTGATTTATTGTAATTATACTCTTTTAGGAGCACGATATTATGTCAACTATGATAGAAGAAATCAGCCGACGCCGGACATTTGCGATTATTTCCCACCCCGACGCCGGTAAGACAACCCTGACGGAAAAATTCCTGCTGTACGGCGGTGCCATTGCTCAGGCAGGCGTGGTCAAGGGCAAGAAAAATTCCCGTGCCGCCACCTCCGACTGGATGGAGATTGAAAAGCAGCGTGGTATTTCCGTTACCTCCTCCGTCATGCAGTTCCAGTACGGCGGATTCTGCATCAATATTCTGGACACCCCGGGTCACCAGGACTTCTCCGAAGATACCTACCGTACCTTGATGGCCGCCGACTCTGCGGTAATGGTCATTGACGGTGCTAAGGGCGTGGAACCCCAGACCCGGAAACTTTTTAAGGTCTGCGCCATGCGCCACATTCCCATTTTCACCTTCATCAACAAAATGGACCGGGAAACCAAGGATCCCTTTGATTTGCTGGACGAGGTGGAGCGTGAGCTGGGCATCGAAACCTATGCCATGAACTGGCCCATCGGCTGCGGCAAGGATTTCCAGGGTGTCTACGACCGGGAACGGAGCCAGCTGCTCTTCTTCTCCGGCGTAAACGGGCGCAGCCGTGCCGCCAAGCAGGAAATTGACCTCCACGATCCGCAGGTTGCCGAACTTTTGGGCAGTGAAGCCAAGCATCAGCAGCTTGTTGACGATGTGGAGCTCCTCTCCGCCGGAAGAGATATGGATACGGAAGCTGTCCGCTGCGGCCAGCTGAGCCCCGTATTCTTTGGCTCTGCACTCACAAACTTCGGTATTGAGCCTTTCCTGGAGGCCTTCCTTAAGCTGACCCCGCCTCCTCTGGCACGGGAATCCGACTGCGGTGTAATTGACACCTTTGACCCCAATTTCTCCGCTTTCGTCTTCAAAATTCAGGCCAACATGAACAAAGCCCACCGGGACCGTCTGGCATTCATGCGGATCTGCTCCGGCAAATTCCAGAGAGACACCGAATATTACCATGTGCAGGGCGGCAGAAAGCTTCGCTTGTCCCAGCCCCAGCAGCTGATGGCTGCGGAGCGTGAGATTGTGGACGAAGCCTACGCAGGAGATGTGATCGGCGTTTTTGACCCCGGCATTTTCTCCATCGGCGACACCATTACCGCCGTTGGCAAGAAATTCAAGTTTGCCGGCATCCCGACTTTCGCGCCTGAGCATTTTGCCCGTGTCTCCGCTAAGGACTCCATGAAGCGCAAGCAGTTCGTAAAGGGCACCGAGCAGATTGCTCAGGAAGGTGCCATTCAGATTTTCAAGGTTCCCAATTCCGGCATGGAAGAAGTCATTGTGGGCGTTGTTGGTACCTTGCAGTTTGATGTTTTCCAGTACCGTATGAAAAATGAATACGGTGTGGATTTACGAATGGAAGGTCTGCCTTACGAAGAAATCCGTCTCATCGACCGTTACCCCGGAGAGCTTTCCGATCTGAACCTCGGCAGCGATGCCGAGCTTCTGGAAGATTACCGCGGCAGAAATCTGCTGGTGTTCTCCAGTTTCTGGGCCATCGACTTCACCTGTCGCCGCAATCCCGGTCTGGAGCTTTCAGAAATCATTGTAAAAGAAGGGTAAAACCCCTTATTATGGTGCCAATTTCTTTGGAATTGGCACCATTTCATTATTTTTTACAAATTCTTAAGTGAATCTTAATTGGACGCAGCACTGCTTTCCATGTATAATGGGAGCAGAAACATAATGAAAGGAGCAAGTTGAATCGTGATTGAATTTTTAACCAAGCTTAGCGGCCTGCTGATTTTCATCACTGCCATTTGCTACTGCTATCAAATCGTATATCTGTTCCTCCCATTTGTGGTGAAGAAGCGATACAAGAAACCTTTGCAGAAGAATAAATATGCTATTTTAATTGCGGCAAGAAACGAAGAAGCGGTTCTCCCCCATTTGCTGGACAGTATCCATGCGCAGGATTATCCTTCCGAGCTGGTGGATACATTTGTGGTGGCCGATAACTGCACCGACAACACCGCACAGGTAGCCCGGGAACACGGTGCCACCGTATTCACCCGGTTCAACAAGGCCCGTGTCGGCAAGGGCTACGCTCTTAACTATCTGCTGGATCAAATCAAGCGCAGCTTCGACATCAGCCAGTATGATGCTTTTCTGATTTTTGATGCCGACAATCTGCTGCGGCCGGACTACATCTCCAACATGAACCACATGCCCTCCGAAGGCTATCAGGCCTTCTGCGGCTACCGCAATACCAAGAATTTCGGCACAAACTGGATCACCTCCAGCTACGCTTTGTGGTATCTCCACGAATCCAGCCATATGAACCGCTCCCGTGATGCCATTCGCTCCTCTGCCTCCGTCAACGGCACCGGCTTTGGCTTCACCAGAGAACTGCTGGAGCAGCTGGGCGGCTGGAACTTCTTCACACTTACTGAGGATATTGAGTTCAACACCTGGTGCGCCAGCCATGGTGTGCGCATCGGGTACTGTCAGGACGCCATGCTCTATGACGAGCAGCCTCTGACCTTCCGTCAGTCCTGGCGCCAGCGTACCAGATGGGCGCAGGGCGGCTATCAGGTTTCTGTAAAATATGTTAAGCATCTTGCTCATGGTCTTTTGAAGGGTGGCTGGCGCAGCTACGCCTGCTTTGAGCTGATGACCCTCTCCCTTTGGGGTTTTGGCTTCTCCACACTGGTGGGTCTGCTTGCCATGGTCACCACACTGCTGTGCACAGCCTCCGGCGGATTCCTCTCCTGTCTTACCTTTACATTTGTCTGCACCTACCTGTCTTTGTTCGCCATGGGCGCATGGACACTGCTGACAGAGTGGAAAAAGATCGTTGCAACACCTTGGCAGAAGATTCGTTCCCCGTTCTTCTTCCCCTTCTTTATCATGACCTTTGCACCGATCACCATTACTGCGCTGTTCCGGAAGTTTGACTGGTCCCCCATTGAGCATACCGTTGCAATTTCTGCAAAGCAGCTGCAAAAGAATTCCTAAGAAAAAACATCCACCGAAAGTTCGGTGGATGTTTTTTTATACGGAAGCAGATGCAAAAGCTCCCGCCCTCTGAAGCAGGCGGGAGCTTTTCGGTTGCTTAGTACTGAGTGGGCTTGATATGCCAGATCTCGTCGGCGTACTGACGAATGGTACGGTCGGAAGAGAACTTTGCACCGCTGGCAATATTCATCAGGCACTTTCTGCCAAACTCCAGACGGTTGCTGTAGTCGTGATTGGCCTGCAGCTTGGCATCCATATAAGATGCATAGTCTAGCAGGACAAAGTAATGGTCGGGTCTGTGCCAGGAGGCACCGTCCAGCAGAGCGTGATACAGCTCCCTCTGATCATCGTCAGTGGGAACGGTTCCGTCTACCAATGTGTCAATGGCACGGTGCAGGTAACGGTTGGAGTTATAGATATCACGGCTGCAATAGGTATCCCGGCAGCTGTTGATCTGATCCACGGTAGCACCGAAGATATACTCGTTTTCAATACCGGCTTCCTTTGTAATCTCCACATTGGCGCCGTCCATGGTGCCCAGTGTTACGGCACCGTTCAGCATCAGCTTCATGTTGCCGGTGCCGGATGCTTCTGTTCCGGCAGGAGAAATCTGCTCGGAGATATCAGCAGCAGGGATGATATGCTCGGCATAGGAGCAGTTATAGTTCTGAACAAATACCACCTTCAGCTTGTCGCTGACTGCAGGATCGTTGTTGATCATCTTGGCAATCCGGTTGATATAGCGGATAATAGCCTTTGCGCGGGCATAGCCGGGCGCGGACTTAGCGCCGAAGATAAATGCGGTAGGTTGGAAGTAAGGCAGCTCGCCATCCTTCAGGCGGAAGTAAATATCCACAATGCTCAGAGCATTCATCAGCTGGCGCTTGTACTCATGCAAACGCTTAACCTGCACATCAAACACAAAGTCGGGATTCAGCTGGATGCCTTCCTTCTTTGCGATAATTGCGCAAAGCTGCTCCTTCTTCTGGCGCTTGATGGTGTTGAACTGGTGAACCATGTCGTCGTCGATCATAGGCTTCAGCTTTGCCAGACGATCCAGATCCTTCATAAAGTCCGAGCCCACACGGTAATGGATCATTCGGGACAGCTCAGGGTTGCACAGTCCGATCCAGCGGCGGGGTGTCACACCGTTTGTCTTGTTCTGAAAGCGCTCAGGGAACACCTGATACCACTCCTTGAAGCAGTCGTCCTTCAGAATCTGAGAGTGGATCTCTGCAACGCCGTTAACATAGCTGCCCACATAAACGGACAGGTTTGCCATGTGTGCGGTATTGTCACGGATAATGAACAGGTTGGGATGCTCAGACTTCAGCTTGGCATCGATGCGGCAGATGATGTCCACGATTTCGGGCACAACACTGCGCAGCAGGTCCAGATTCCACTTTTCCAGTGCCTCACCCATAACGGTGTGGTTGGTGTAGGAGAAGGTTTTCTGGGCAATGTCGAAGCTCTGCTCGAAATCCATCCCCTCCAGCATCAGGAGCCGGATCAGTTCGGGAATGGACATTGCGGGATGCGTATCATTCAGCTGAACTGCGTAGAAATCAGCAAAATGTGTCATGTCATTGCCATGCGCGTTCTTATACACGCGAATCATATCCTGCAAGGATGCAGAAGACAACAGATACTGCTGCTTGATCCGCAGGCGCTTTCCCTCCCATGTGGAGTCATTGGGGTAAAGAACACGGGTAATGTCCTCAGCCTTGTTCTTCTGTGCCAGTGCACGCAGATAGTCCTGATCGTTAAAAGCGTTAAAGTCCAGCTCTTCCACGGCCTCACACTGCCACAGACGCAGGGTATTGATATTATCGGTACCATAACCGATAACAGGCACATCGTAAGGCACTGCCAGCACATCATGGTCAGCAAAGTGAACCTTCACCGTGTGGTTATAGCGGCGGTAAGACCAGGGATCGCCGTACTTTGTCCAGTCATCCGCTGCCTCGCACTGATTGCCCTCAGCATCAAACTTCTGCTTAAACAGGCCGAAGCGATAGCGCAGACCGTAGCCGGACAGAGGAAGGTTGCAGGTGGCAGCGCTATCCAGGAAGCAGGCAGCCAGTCTGCCGAGGCCGCCGTTACCCAGCGCAGCGTCCTCTACATCCTCAAGGATGGCCAAATCCACGCCCCGCTCTGCAAAGAGCTTTTTCATATCGTCAAGAATGCCCAGATTATAGAGGTTAGAGTAGACCAAACGGCCAATCAGATACTCAGCAGAGAAATAGTACGCCTTTCTCTCGTGCATACGGGTGCGCTTGCTGCGATTCCAGTTATCGGAAATCGCCATCATAACGGCTTCGCCCAGAGCTTCATGCAGCTCCTGAGGGGTTGCCTCCTGCAAGGACACATCGTAGGTGTACTTCAGCTGTGCCTCGGTCCACTTCAAAATGTTCAGGCAATTATAACTCATTTTTCAATCTCCCATCAATCAAGAAAACTATTTTTATTTATCTCCCAGACGGCCGTAGAGCTTCATAAGCTCATAGAGCCGCTCGGCCAAACCGTTTCCGGTAAAGCCTTCCTTCGCACGCCAAGTCCAGTTAGCGTCCGTCAAAGTACCGGGGAAATTCATTCTGGATTCTGCGCCCAGATTCAGCAGATCCTGCATCAGGATTACGCACAAATCGGACACAGAGGATACTGCCGTCCGGATGACGCCCCAGACCAGCCCCTCCTCTTGGTTAAGCCGCATATATTCCTTTGCATACGCCACAGCATCTTCGCCTGCGGTTTCAAACCACTGCCGCATAGTCATATTGTCATGCGTACCGGTATAGCAAACAGAATTTCTGGTATAGGTATGGGGCAGATAATCAGAAGGCTCCCGAGAGTCAAAAGCAAAGCCCAGAACCTTCATACCGGGCAGGTTGCTCTCGTCCCGCAGATCCAAAACCTCCTGCGTAAGGAAGCCCAGATCCTCAGCAATAAGCCGCAACTCAGGAAGACTCTTTTGCACCTTACGAATGAAGGGCAGACCGGGGCCTTTCATCCACTGACCATTGCGTGCGGTTGCATCGCCGAAGGGAACGGACCAATATGCCTCAAAGCCACGGAAATGATCCATACGAACCACATCGTACAGCTCGCCGGCAGCAGCCAAACGGTTGATCCACCAGCTGTAATCTTCCTTTTCCAGCAAATCCCAGCGGTACAGGGGATTGCCCCACAGCTGTCCGTCTTCAGAAAATGCATCCGGGGGGCAGCCCGCCACTGCAATTGGGTTCAGCTGCTCATCCAGCTGGAACAAGTCGGGGTTACTCCATACATCAGAAGAGTCATACGGCACATAGATTGGCACATCGCCGATGATGCTGATGCCGTTTGCACGGGCGTAATCCCGCAGCGCCTTCCACTGCTTAAAGAATATAAACTGGACAAAGCAGTAGAACCGAATTTCACTTTTCAATTCCTGCCGTGCCTGCCAGACAGCATCCACATTGCGGTATTTCAGACCATCTTCCCATTGATACCAGGGCTTTCCCTGATATTTTTCCTTCAGTGCCATAAAGAGGGCAAAATCCGGTAGCCATCCGCTGTTTTCCTGGCAGAATGTCTCAAACTCCGCACCGGGCTGGAAGCGCCCATATGCACGGCGCAGAACATCCAAACGATTGTTATAGAGGATACCGAAATTGACCTTCTCCTCCTGATCTTCCCAGCGAATGCACTCCACTTCCTCACGAAGGAGAAGTCCTTCTTCGATCAGCGTATCCAGATCGATCAAATAGTGGTTGCCTGCAAAGGTGGAGCAGGACTGATAAGGGGAGTCTCCGTAGCCGGTAGGTGTCAGCGGAAGAATCTGCCAATACTTTTGTCCGGCTTTCTTTAAAAAGTCCACGAATGCAAAGGCTTGCTTTCCCATGGTGCCGATGCCATAAGGCCCGGGCAGCGAGGTAATGTGCATTAAAATGCCACTTTCACGCATAGCAATTGCTCCTTTTTTTGATTTGTGATAATAATGCGTGGTTTCAGGCGACCCCATCAGTCAGGGGAAAACCGGTTCTGAACTGCTGGATATTCCGGCAATTCTTGGGCATTGGGCGCCGGGCTTTATGCTCAGCCACTGAAGTACCACGCATTTAGAGAGTAATACTATTTTTCTCATTTGTCAAGAAAAACCAGTTGCGCAAAGTCTATTTTTTCCAATTTTAGCAAAAATGATACGGATTTTCGTAAGAAATTCCAAATTTCATATTGCCGTTTTATCCTTAAAAAACGGGCCTGCCACACAGCAGGCCCGTAGTGCTTACGCTCAGGCTTCCAGATTGATACCAGTCTCCTTATTAAACACATGGCAAACATTGCCATGGAAGGAAAACTTCACATGTGCACCGGTAGCAAGGGCCGCAACCTCTGCACCGGTCATGTTCATAGTAGAAACCACCAGAACCACGTCACGGCCCATAGCTGTCACATGGAGATGAACCGTAGAGCCCATCATCTCGTGGACATCCACAACAGCTTCGATGCCCTCATCCGCCAGAGAGATATGCTCGGGACGAACACCCAGAGTGATTTCCTGCTCTGCCACATTGTTTGCGTTCAGTGCAGCCTGCTTATCCTCAGACAGCTCAACAGTAGCATTGCCCAGCACAACAGCATACTTGCCATTCTGCTTAATAAGCTTTGCGTCGAAGAGGTTCATCTGAGGCGTTCCGATGAAGCCGGCGACAAACAGGTTATAAGGATGGTTAAAGACTTCCTGAGGAGTACCAATCTGCTGGATAAAGCCGTCCTTCATAATGACAATACGGTCACCCAAAGTCATGGCCTCAGTCTGGTCATGGGTAACATAGATAAAGGTTGTATCGATACGTTCACGCAGCTTGATGATTTCAGCACGCATCTGGTTACGCAGTTTTGCATCCAGGTTGCTAAGAGGCTCATCCATCAGCATGACCTGAGGATTACGGACGATGGCACGGCCGATGGCAACACGCTGACGCTGGCCGCCGGACAGAGCCTTGGGCTTACGACCCAGATACTGGGTAATGTCCAGGATCTCAGCAGCCTGCTTAACCTGCCTGTCGATCTCATCCTTGGGGGTGTGACGCAGCTTCAAAGCAAAAGCCATGTTGTCATACACAGTCATGTGGGGATACAGAGCGTAGTTCTGGAAGACCATGGCGATATCACGGTCTTTGGGTGCCACATCGTTCACAAGACGATCGCCGATGTACAGCTCACCCTCGGAGATTTCCTCAAGGCCTGCAATCATACGCAGAGTGGTGGACTTACCGCAGCCGGAAGGACCGACCAGAACGATAAATTCCTTATCCTTGATCTCCAGATTGAACTCCTGAACTGCTACGACACCCTGATCGGTAATCTGCAGGTTGTTCTTTTTCTCTTCCTGCGCACCCTTCTTCTTTTTCTTCTTGGTGTCGTCGCCGCTGAACGGGTAGATCTTTTTGACATTCTTAAGAGTTACATTTGCCATAATCACTGACTCTAAGCATAAGGAATCCTCGCTTATGCTCTCGCAGTCGCCCATGAAATGGCGACACTGCATTACGACAGGTCTCCACACTGCCGCACCGTGAGTCCTACGGGGTTTCAGATTTTCCTCCTTTTTGATGAATGACTGCTATTTTGTGGAGTAGCCGTCACCCACCGAGATGAATTTATCATACCATACAGGTGTCTCTTTATCAATCAGCGGTTCTAACAGTTTTTAATGCGGATTATTGGATATTCTGCCAGTTACAGTCTGATTTCCGCAAAGCTTTTTATTTCCATAATTTCCGGTGTGATTTTGCAGTCCACTGCCAGTATTTGCACACCGTTTCGGGCTGCATCCCGCAGCGCCGTACCAAAATTCGGATCCGTTGTATCATTCGGGTGCAGGTATTGAACGCCCTCCATCTGAATCACAAACAGCACATAGGCCCCGTAACCCTCCCGCGAAGCCTGTGCCAGTCCTTTAAGATGCTTTGCACCCCGCTCCGTCGGAGCATCCGGGAAAGCGCAAACACCGTCCTGCTCCAGTGTCACACCTTTCACTTCCAGAAAGCAGGGTTTTCCGTCCTTTGTAAAAGCAAAATCGAAGCGGGAATCCCCATGCTTCACCTCTGCCCGCAGATTCTCCAGTTTACCCAGTCCTCCTGCTGCCAGCCATTCCTTCGCAGCGGCGTTGGGAGCTTGGGAATCCATATTGATCAGCCGGTTTCCCTTCTCCACGGTAATGAGGTCATATTTTGTTTTGCGGCTGGGGTTGTCACTTCTCTGGCACCAAACCTTTGCCCCTGCAGGCAGGAGCTCACGGCATCGCCCCGTATTTTTCACGTGGCATACCTGTATTTCTCCGTCAATTTCCACATGGGCAATGAATCGGTTAGGCCGCTCCAAAAACACCCCGGGAACCATATTTACATAGCGCATATGCCCGCCTCCTTCAAAAAATCACTGAGATTCTATAAACAGAATACCAGATTTTTTAATAATCGCAAGTATAAGGCTTGACATTTTTTTGATTTATGTTATAATCTTACCTGTTCCCAAGTTGGAGGCTTAGCTCAGCTGGTTAGAGCGCATGCTTCACACGCATGAGGTCACAGGTTCGAGTCCCGTAGTCTCCACCATATTTAAAGTAGCTTGCCAAAAGGCAAGCTGCTTTTGCTTTTTTCTACAGTTATCACAGATACCCACGAAGATCTTCAGCGAGTGTGCTTTCCAGCGCAATCAGGCGTTTTGCAAAATCCTTGGATGTTTCGTCTGCCGCTTTATATTGATTCAAGTACCGGCTCAAAGACTTTATGCCCATATTACAGCCGTCAATCATAAGCTCAGCAACGGTCTGATCCGAAGCACCCACGGCGAGTTTGAATTCTGTTTTCATGCGGGACATTCCCTTTGCCACAGGATTGGGGTCCTTACCGTCATCGTTGTACGCATCCAGCTGTTTCTGAATCTCGTGCGCCAGTTTCCGATGCTTTTTTGCGCAGTTTTCCAGACATTCCTGCATCGAATCGCTTTCGATTTTATCCATTACCTCTTCGATGGCTGATGTTCCCATTTTGATGCCTGCATCGCACTCCCGGAGCAGTTTAATCGTATCTTCTTCAATCATACAGCTACCTCCAAACGATTGATAGCCATAGTATGCCCTGATTCGCCGGCTTTTTGCCGTATATAAAACCTGCCGCAGAATTTTTTCTGCGGCAGGTACTGTTATATTCCGATTATACCGGCGGGGCCTCAACAAGTCAGAGTCCGCAGATTCCTGCGTTTCTCTTTACAGGAAAATGTACTTCAAGACAAAGAGAACGGCCAGAACATACATCAAAGGAGTGACCTTCTTGCCCTTACCGCACAGCAGGTGCATAATGACATAGGAAATGATTCCCCAAGCAATGCCTTCGGAGATGCTGTAAAACAGAGGCATCGCAAGAATGCACAGATAAGCAGGTACCGCTTCCAGAAGATCGTCAAACTTGATTTCGCCGATGGCGGAGAACATCAGGAAGCCGACAAAAATGAGAGCAGGGGCAGTTGCGAATGCAGGAATTGCAGTGAAGATAGGCGCCAGCAAAGTGGACAGCAGGAACAGCACTGCAACAACCAGAGCGGTCAGGCCTGTACGGCCACCCTCACCCACACCGGAAGCAGACTCAACAAAGGTAGTAACGGTGGAAGTGCCCATAACGGCACCGGCCGTGGTGCCGATAGCGTCAGCCAGCAGAGCGGGCTTAATACCGGGCAGGCGGCCGTCCTTATCCAGCATTTTCGACTGGGAGGCAACGCCCATCAGAGTACCAAGGGTATCAAATACATCCACAAACAGGAAAGCGCAGACAACAACGATGAAGTTGATCCATTCAAAGTTAGTAAAATCTACATTGAAGCACTGACCGAAAGTATTTCCCAAAGAGGCAAAGTCAGGAGCTTTCATATCGGGGTACAAACTGAACAGCTTAAACTCAGGATTGGGGACATAAAGGCCGACAGCCTGACAGATCATGCCGAGAATCCAAGTAGAAAGAATGCCAATCAAAACGGAGCCTTTGACCTTCTTGATGTGCAGAACCGTAATCACAATCAAACCAATGACAGCCAATAAAGCGGCAATGCCTCTGGAGTTGAAGTTCTCGGTGAAGTTGGTAATAGAAACAAGAGTAGCACCGTTATCCACGCAGATGCCGGCACCCTGCAAGCCGATAAAGGCAATAAAGAGGCCGATACCAACGGAGACTGCACGCTTCAGGCTCAAGGGAATTGCATTGAAGATGGCTTCCCGAACATTCGTCAGGGACAAAATAATAAAGATTATGCCTTCCACAAAAACAGCCAGCAGTGCGAACTGCCAGGTGTTACCTCTGCCCAGCACGACCGTGTACGTAAAGTAGGCATTCAGGCCCATACCTGCAGAAAGTGCGAACGGCAGATTCGCCATGAAGGCCATACAGAGCGTAGCAAGACCGGAAGCGATCGCCGTTGCCATCATAACCGCATTGCGATCCATGCCTGCCTCAGACAGGATGTTGGGGTTAACCGCAAGAATGTAAGCCATGGTTACAAAAGTGGTCAGACCGGCCGTGACCTCGGTTTTTGCATTCGTATTATGTTCTTTCAGTTTAAATACTTTTTCAAACATATTTGCAACCTTCTTTCTTATTTTCATTTTGATAGACGGATCGGGCAAGTCACTCAGCGAAACGGAAAGGAATCAGTTCTTGCATTTTGGGTTATTCTCCGGTTGCCCTTTCTATATTCTGCCCCGCACATTCCCCCTTTCTATATATAGTACGGATGACTGCTGCTTATACGAAGCATTTGCTTGCAGAACATATTCTCCGTCACTGGGCAGAGTATACCTTTCTTCCTGCGCTGTAAACTGCTCGGATCGCATTTTTCTGGCGATTGTAAACGCATCTCTCGAAACGCTCCGCTGCAGTCAGTTTGCGGACGCTGATGATGTCATCGTCCCGCAGCACAATTGCATGGAGCGGATTACCGGGTGCAAAGCCGGGCTTCTCACCAAAGAAATCCGATGCCGCAGAGGTAGCCAGATACCATGCCTCGCTGACAGTGAGAAAATCCGTGTTCCAGTTATCCATTATCCGGCGTGCCTTGGAAGAACGGATGGAAGCGGCAGTCACATCAAACATGGATATTTTATCTCCCCCTGCGATGTCACTGCCCAGAACCACCTTTATACCTTCCTTCAGCATCTTGCGGACAGGCGCAAAACCGGAAATCAGGTTCTGATTGGAGTCTGCACAGTGAACCACCCAGACACCGGCATCCTTGATGGCCTTTCGCTCCCGCTCGTCAGACCACACGCAGTGGGCCATAACGGTGCGCTCGTTCCACATACCACACTTGGCGTAGGTCTCCCAATACTGCCTGCAATCGGGATGCAGTTGGGAAACCCATGCAATCTCGCCGGCATTTTCCGACAGGTGGGACTGAATGGGAAGATCCTTTTCCCCGGCGATCTGCCCCAGCTTTTCCATCAGCTCATTGGTGCACGACGGTGTAAAGCGGGGGGTAATGACAGGCCTGATATGCTCGAAATGGCACTCCTCCAGCCAGCGCTCCGTCTCCCGGATAGATTCCTCGGTGGTTTCTTCCAGATCCACGCCGCCGTTGCGGTCCATGTTGACCTTGCCCACAAAGCCGGTCACTCCCGCTTTCTCCAGCTCTTCCATCAGAATCAATGTTGCTTCCCGGTGCAGGGACGAGAACATACATACACGGGTCGTGCCGTTGGCCACCAGCTCAGCGGCGAGGCGGCGGTAGGTCTCACGGGCAAAATCCGTATCACGAAATCTTGCTTCCGTAGGAAATGTATAGGTATGGAGCCAGTCAATCAGAGGCATATCCATCCCCATACCAAGCATCGGGTACTGAGGCGCATGCAGGTGCATATCAGAGAAGCTCTGCAGAATCAGATCGTTTCCCATATCTTCTACCGGGCAGCTTGCAAATTCCCGGGGGAGTGTCTTGTATACTCCCTGAATCACGCCGTCAACTGCCACCAGATAACCGCCCTCGGTAATGTCAAGTTTCCCCAGAGAGGGCGCCGAAATCACAGTACCTTTCAAAATCGTTGTTGCCAAAGAAAACACCTCTTTCATTTCATCGGCGCATTCAAGGACGGAAAACTGAGCATCCGTCCCCTATGCGAAGGAACAAAGATGCTCATAGTGGGTTATTTGGCAACCCGTAGAAACATACGCACCATTTTCAGCGTAACTATATGAGCAGTACCTATATATTATCTATTCCCTCCCCTTCATTTGTCAAGGGAGGGAATTTTTATATTTATAAATCTGTAGCAGCTTCCAGCCCCTGCCGGCGGTACATAGTCCTGCGAATGGCTTTTTTCACTGCCCGGATGATATTTTCATAGCCGGTGCAGCGGCAAAGATGTCCGGCGAGCATCTTCCGCAGTTCCTCATCGGTATAATCCTTACCGCTTTCGAGGATCTCCACCGCACTCATAATAAACCCGGGGGTACAGAAACCGCACTGAATGGCCGCTTCCTCAACAAATGCCTGCTGAATATCGGACAGCTCGCCGTTGGGGCCTGTCAGACTCTCCAGGGTGCGGATATTTTTCCCCTCTGCCCAAACAGCCAGATAAATACAAGAGTTGAAGGTCTCTCCGTCAATAATGACGGTGCAGGCACCGCATTCACCTACTTCACAGCCCTTTTTGACAGAATCCAGATAATAATCATTCCGAAGCATATCCGTCAAAGAAGCACGGACATCCACCGTTTTTTCCACTTTTTTGCCGTTCAGGGTAAAGTGAACCGTCTGATACTGGTTAATATGCTTTTCCATTACAGCACACCTCCACACAGTTTGACAGATTCCACAAAGGCGCGCCTTGCACTTTCCACAGCAATATGCATACGGAAATCCCTGGCGGCACGCCAGGAGTCACGGGGGTTAATATCCTCCTTCACAGCACGGGCAAATTTCTCTGCCAGTTCCATGGATACCGGCTGTCCCTGCGCCAAAGCTTCGGCAGTCTTTGCACGCAGCGGCACAGGGCCTGCAACGCCAAAGGCAACCCTTGCACGAACCACGGTCTTTTTGTCCTCGGAAAGCTTTACATTGACAGAAGTACCCAGCGTGGCAATATCCATGGCGCGGCGCATAGCGTATTTGATATAGTTGCCGCAGGTGTCTTCATAGCTTTCTTTGGGGATCAGAATTCCTGTCTGAATTTCTCCCTCCCGGATATCCACTTTACCTGCACGGATGTAAAAATCGGCAATGGGCAGGTGGCGGATGCCGCCAGGGCCGGTCAGCTCTACAATCGCATCCAGTGCAAACAGAGTGGATGCCGAATCGGCAGAAGTCACGCCGTTGCAGGTATTGCCTCCGATCGTACCGATATTGCGGATTTGGGGGCCGCCCACCTGATCAACTGCTTCGCCCAGAACATTGATATACTTCTGAATGATGGGATCCCGGGTAATGTGAGAGAAGCTGGTGAGGGAGCCAATACGGATAGTTCCATCCTGCTCCATGGTGACACCGCGGATCTCATCCAAACCCTGAATGGAAATCAGCTCACGGCCTGCCCGTTTCCCTTCTCTCATCTGCACAAGAACATCGGAGCCGCCGGCAATAATATCGGCTTCAGGGTGCTCCAGACGCAAAGCAACGGCATCCCTTACGCTCTTCGCCTGATACAGTGCTTTCATATCATACATTTGCACACACTCCTTATTCTTCAATCAGCCCCGCCTGCTTGAACGCACGGTAGAGCACATGGGGGGTGATCGGACAGCAGTTAATGGAAACATCGGTAGCATTCCGAACAGCATTGCGGATGGCGGATGCCACTGGGCACACAGGGGGCTCGCCCAGACCCTTAACGCCGAAGGGAGATGTGGGTTCCGGATTCTCTATGAACAGCGCCTGCAGATGCGGATGATCCATAGTCGTGGACATCTTGTAGTCCAGCAGGTTGTTATTGAGGGGTCTTCCGGTCTTTTCGTCAAACAGCAGCTGTTCGGAAAGGGCGTAGCCAATGCCCATGGACATACCGCCATGTACCTGTGCCTCCGCCAAAGCAGGGTTAATCAGCTTGCCGCAGTCGTGAACATTGACGATGTCAAGAAGCTTCACCTTGCACATGGGGATATCCACTTCCACCTCCGCCACGCAGCAGCCAAAGGAATAAGCGTTGGACTTAATCTGTGCCGTCTGCTCAGCGGTGATATGTTCAGAGTGCTCCAGAGAATAGAGGCACTTGCTTGCCAGCTCCGCAAGGGTCATCAGCGCACGGCCGTCAGTCTTGCGGATAATAACACCTTCCGCCATGTCGAGAATCTCAACAGGCATACGGACATATTCATGGGCAATCTGCAGAATCCGCTCACGCAGTGCGGTGGCTGTTTTGGTAATGGAAAAGCTGCCGATATAAGTCTGCCGGGAAGCATAAGCACCGGTTCCGTAGGGGGTCACATCCGTGTCCTGATTGGACACCACATGAACCTTATCAAGAGGAACTCCCACAGCGTCGGCAACCATCTGAGAGAATGCAGTGTCGCAGCCCTGACCGATCTCGGTTTCTCCCGTCTGGAACTGGATAGAGCCATCCTGATTCACGATCATCCGGCAGGAGGAAGACTCCAGTGCAATCGGCCAGACGGCGGTATTATACCAGAACACGGAAAGGCCAATACCCTTGCGAACAGGGCCTGTCTGGTTTTTATAAAGCTCATATTTTCTCTTGTAATCCAAGGTCTCCATAGCCTTATCCATGCACTGATTGAAGGTATCGCAGTACAGTTCATTCTTGGAGAAGCTGTCCACATAGCCGACCGGCATCAGATTCTGCCGGCGGTATGCAACGGGATCCAGATTCAGAGCCTTGCAAATGTCATCGGTGTGGCTTTCAAGGGCGAAAGTAGCCTGCGGCATACCGTAGGCACGCATTGCACCAGCTACGGGGCGGTTGGTGTAAACGGAGTAGGCATCCAGTTCCATGTTATCACAGGGGTAAAGCTGCGGAATGGAGCCCATCGCCTTTGCAACCACGGAATGGCCATGGGACGCATATGCGCCGCCGTTGGAATAAAGCTCCGCTTTTCGGGCAACGATCTTGCCGTCGGGCCGGACATAAGAAATCAGGTGGATCCGGATAGCATGACGAACACGGTTA
The DNA here is from genome assembly GCA_020025545.1 of Oscillospiraceae bacterium. Classification (GTDB taxonomy): domain Bacteria; phylum Bacillota; class Clostridia; order Oscillospirales; family Oscillospiraceae; genus Faecousia. The sequence continues at coordinate 16,719 of JAHHRX010000007.1, forward strand.
TTGACGAAGGTCTCTTCACGGGTACACTCGAAATGGACGCAGCGCCCGCCGACCTTGGTACAGCACCATGCCACCAGCGGCTCATACAGGGCATCCTGCTTGTTGCCGAAGCCGCCGCCCACATAGGGTTTCATAACCCGGATATTGCCCCACGGCATTCCCAGTGCCTGACCGCAGATACGGCGTACGATGTGCGGAATCTGGGTAGAGGTTACCACCACAATCCGCCCCGCCTCCATATAAGCGTAGGCACCATGGTTTTCGATGTGGCAATGCTGTACGGTGGGGGTGTCATACCAGCCCTCGATCTTAGTAAGGCCATCCTGCCGGCTGGCTTGCTGATAGTTGCCGATTACGTTACCGGTATGTTTCAGGACATTGCCCGGGAACTCCTCATGAATCTGAGGCGCATCCGGCTCCATCGCCTTCTGTACATCCAGCACAAATGGCAGCTCCTCGTACTCCACCTTCAGCAGGCGAACCGCCTGATTGGCAGCGATCTCATCCTCGGCGATAACCACAGCAATATCGTCGCCGTAGTATCGGACATGCCGGTTCAGGAGCTTTCTGTCCGCCACATCCTGATGGGCCGGATCCGCAGACCAGGGGTGACCGGCAGTTGGAAATTGGATATCCGGCACATCAAAACAGGTCAAAATCTTTACAACCCCCGACACCGCCTCGGCCTCGGAGGTATCAATTGACTTTACATAGCCATGGGCAATGGTGGAATGGCAAATCTTCATAATCAGTGCATTCTTGGGGCACAAATCGTCAACATATTTGGCACGACCCGTACTTTTGTCGTAGGCATCTACACGAATGACACTTTTTCCAGTGTACCTGTTCATCAGAAAAAGCTCCTTTCTTGCATCTTCATACTCATTTCTCAAACACATTCCGAATCAATTTACTGCATCTTCTATGCTTAAATTATAGTATGGGCAGATATAGATGTCAAGCCATTTTGTTAGGTGTTTTTGTTCGATTTATACATATTTATAAAAATATTATGCTTGTTTTGTGCATCTTGAACTATAATTTTAGTTTAATTAAGGGTCTGCAAAACTTTTTTGCAGAAACTGACCACTTGCTGGGAAAGCGCAAAAATGTCCCGCTTTCCCGCCGCGGGAATGGAAAAAATTCTTTGCCGGATGAAAGGCTTCCCATTGCGAAGCTGCACCCGGCAGGCACATTCCCCAAAACAGGCGACAGCTGATCCGGCACCTTCTGTCGGAGCCGCAGGCATCGGGCAGTTGCCGTTTCGCTCCGGCGCAATTCCCTGTGAAAGCTCCGCTTTTCCAAAATTTTCCCGCTCCGTACACAAGGCGCAGAGCGGGCATTTTTGTATACTATTCACAATTTTCGATAGCCATTATCTTCATTCTATCGGCAGTTTACACTTGAATTTCAGGTTTTTAAGTGTTATACTTTTTGTATGGGAAGCAAACTTTATGTTTGGGAGCTCTCCATCATTTGGTGTTTCTCCCCTTGATTATTTCTTTTCCCCTTTGGCTTCGTCTATGTAGCTGTACAGGGTATACTTGGAAATTCCAAAGAAATTGCAAACCCGTTGACCCGACTTTGTGATCAGGAATGCACCGCTGTCATTCAGAAAACGGATCGCCTTCACCTTGTCATCCTTGGTCATCAGCTCCACCGGCTTATTGACGATCTTCACAGACTGATGGATCAGTTCCTCCAGAAGCTCTGTAACACTGTGGGTGATGGTTTCAGGCTCCTTGCAAGGGTCAGCGGATGCCGTGAACATATGCAGCATATTTTCCATGCTCTTCATCATCGTGATATCGTAATTAATGGCAAAAATGCCGATCGGTCTTCTGTGTTCGTCCCGCAGGAAGATGGTACTGGATTTCAGAATCTTTCCATCCTCGGTTTTGGTCAGATAAGCCAGCCGGTCCTCCAGCTTGGCAGGGTCTGCCTTGAGAGCCTCCCATACCACATGAGAAGGGCCGTCCCCCACACGCCGTCCTGTCACATGGCCGTTCTCAATCGCCACAATGGAATGTTCCATATCGCTGGTGCGCAAATCGTGGACCACGACCTCACAATTGGAGCCAAATTGCTTTGCGATTCCCTTTGCAAGCTGCATGCAGAATTCCGTTTCATGTAAAGTCATATGTATTGCCCCTCTCACAAACTATATTCTGATTATAACAGAATCCGATTGTTTTGCAATATAAGCCCAAAAAATATTTTTTCACCGCAAACAGATTGTTATATATTGTTAAATTTTGATAGCTGTTAGCTGTAAGGGAGTGCTGTTCGCACGGGCTGACCAGTATAAATCCATCATAACGCAAGGAGGCAAATCAACATGTTGCTCATAGGAAACGGCAGACTTATCACCCGTGATCCGTCCCATCCCTACATTGAAGACGGTGCTGTTGCCATCGACGGTGAAATCATCAAGGAAGTCGGTGAGCTGACGGCGCTCAAAGCAAAATACCCGCAGGCAGAGTTCGTAGATGCTAAGGGCGGCGTCATCATGCCCGGTCTTATCAATGCGCACACGCACATCTATTCCGGTCTGGCCAGAGGTCTGGCTATCACCGGAAACAATCCCACAAACTTTCTGGAAGTTTTGGATGGCACCTGGTGGAACATTGACCGCCACCTGACCATCGACGGCACCAAAGCCTGTGCCTACGCCACAGTGCTGGACAGCATCCGTGACGGTGTCACCACCATCGTGGATCACCATGCCAGTTTCTGCGAAATCCCCGGTTCCCTGTTCGCCATCAAGGATGTATGTCAGGAGCTGGGCATCCGTGCAAACCTCTGCTACGAGGTTTCCGAGCGGGACGGCATGGAAAAATGTGAAGAAGCCATTCAGGAAAATGCGGAATTTTCCAGATGGGCCGCCGCCCGGAACGACGACATGATTTCCGCCATGTTCGGCGGTCACGCCCTGTTCACCATTTCCGACAAGACATTCGAAAAGATGGTTGCCGAAAACAACGGTCTCACCGGCTTCCACATCCATGTAGCCGAGGGTCTTAACGATGTTTACGATTCTCTCAATCAGCATCACTGCCTGCCTATCCGGCGTTTGGAGCGTATCGGCGGCATACTGGGCGAAAAGACCATGCTGGGCCACTGCATCCACCTGACCGATCCCGAGCTGGATACCATCCGGGACACCGGTACCATGGTTGTCAACAACCCCGAATCCAACATGGGCAACGCCGTCGGCTGTTCCCCCGTCCTCAAAATGTTCCAAAAGGGCATTCATGTGTGCATGGGCACCGACGCCTACACCCACGATATGCTGGAAAGCCTGAAGGCCTTCCTCGCCATCCAGCGTCATAACGCCGGGATGCCCAATGTAGGCTGGTGTGAAGGCACGACCATGCTGTTTGAAAACAATGCCAAGATGATGGCAAAATACTGCAAGAAGCCTCTGGGCGTACTGAAGCCCGGTGCCGCAGCCGATGTGATCGTGATGGACTACAAGCCCTTCACCCCCTTCTCCGACGAAAACATCGACGGTCATATGCTGTTTGGCATGATGGGCAAGAACTGCCGCACCACCGTTATCAACGGCAGGGTACTATACAGGGATCGTGAGTTTGTGAACATTGACGAGGATGCCATCAACGCATGGACCATGGAGCAGAGCAAGAAGCTCTGGGGTCAGCTGAACAACAGAACTTATTGATTTTCCGATGCGATATATCACATAGATTGGAGGATAAAACAATGGCAGATATTATGCGTCCGATTCCTTTCGGTCAGCTGATGACCTGGATCCTGTGTGAAAACAGAAATCACGGCAGTATATTCGGTATTTCCAAGCAGGTGCATCACACCACCGGCAAGGCGCTGCCGATCTATCACGAAAAAATCGAAACTCCCTACGGCCCCGCCGCAGGCCCCAACTCTCAGCTGGCGCAGAACATCATCGCCTGCTATGTTGCCGGCGCCCGTTTCTTTGAACTGAAAACCGTTCAGGTCATGGACGGCGAAGAGCTGAGTGCCTGCGTCAGCAAGCCCTGCATCACCGCCGGTGACGAGTGCTATAACTGCGAATGGTCTACGGAACTGACCATCCCTCAGGCTTTCGACGAATATGTGAAAGCATGGTGGGCCTGTCATCTGCTGGCTAAGGAGCTTGCCCTGGGTGACCCAGACGGATTCGTATTCAACATGTCCGTCGGCTACAGTCTGGACGGCATTAAGTCTTCCAAGGTAGACACCTACATTGAAAATATGAAGGACGCTTCCAAGACCAAGGCATGGAATGAATGCAGGCAATGGGCACTTTCCAATCTGGCGCTCTTCAATCATATTGATGCCGATTTCATTGACACCGTCCCTGCGCAGGTCTCCGCTTCCATCACCGAATCCACCCTGCACGGCTGTCCTCCCGACGAAATCGAGCGGATCGCTTCCTACCTTATCAAGGAGAAGCACCTCAATACCTACATTAAGTGCAACCCCACCCTTTTGGGCTATACATACGCCCGGAAGCGTCTGGATAATCTGGGCTTCGACTATGTCACCTTCGACGACCACCACTTTCAGGAGGATCTGCAATGGAAGGATGCCGTCCCCATGTTCCGCCGACTCATAGACCTGTGTGCCAAGGAAGGCGTAGAGTTTGGTCTGAAGCTCACCAATACTTTCCCTGTGGATGTGGCTGCCAATGAGCTGCCCAGCGAGGAGATGTATATGTCCGGCCGTTCCCTCTATCCTCTGACCATTTCGCTGGCCCGGAAGATTTCCGAGGAATTCGGCGGCAGGATGCGTATTTCCTATTCCGGCGGCGCAGAAGCCCGGAACATCAAGCCTCTGTTTGATGCCGGAATCTGGCCTATCACCATGGCCACCACCATTTTGAAGCCCGGCGGATATGAGCGTTTGGCACAGATCTACAATATTCTCGGCGACTGCGGCGATCAGGCATTTGCCGGCGTGGATGTGGATGCTGTGATCAGGCTGGATGAGGCTGTTGCCTCTGACCCTCTCTATCACAAGCCTGTCAAGCCCCTGCCCAACCGTCACAACGGCAGGGAAGTTCCGCTGATTGACTGCTTCGATGCCCCTTGCCGCACCGGATGCCCCATCCATCAGGATATCCCCGGATATCTCACCGCTGTAAGTGAAGGCCGTCTTGCCGATGCGCTGAACATCATTCTCGAGCGCAATCCCCTGCCCTTCATCACCGGCACCATTTGTCCTCACCATTGCGCCGACAAGTGCATGCGCAGCTACTATGAGGAACCCGTAAAAATCCGCAGTGCTAAGCTCACCGCCGCAGAAGGCGCTTTTGCTGATGTGATCGGCACCCTGAAGCGCAAGGCTCCCGCAGGCGGCAAAAAGGTAGCTGTCATCGGCGGCGGCCCAGCGGGTCTTGCAGCGGCTTGCTTCCTGTCCCGTGAGGGCGTGGATGTCACCGTGTTTGAGCGCACCGACGCTCTGGGCGGCATTGTCCGTCATGTGATTCCCGAATTCCGCATCTCCAGTCAGGCCATTGACAAGGATATTGCTCTTTGCAGGGCGTTCGGCGCCAAGTTCCGGCTGAATACCGAGGTTCACTCCATTCAGGAGCTGCTGGATCAGGGGTACACCCATGTGATCGTCGCCGCAGGCGCATGGAAAGCCGGTTCCGCCCACCTGCAGTACGGCGATGCTATGAATGTTATCCGCTTTCTGGATACTGCAAAGAATGCTCCCGAAAAGCTGTCTCTGGGGGATAATGTGGTCGTTATCGGCGGCGGCAACACCGCTATGGATGCCGCCCGTGCGGCAAAGCGCCATGCCCCCCACGTCCGTCTCGTCTATCGGCGCACCAAGCGCTATATGCCTGCCGATGAAGAAGAGCTGGCTCTGGCTCTGGAAGACGGCGTGGAATTTATGGAGCTTCTGTCCCCTGTCGGTGTGCGTGACGGCGTTCTTACCTGTGATGTCATGGAGCTGGGGGCCCCCGACGCCAGCGGCCGCCGCAGTGTAGCGGCTGCCGGCAGGCAGGTGGAAATCCCCGCTTCTGCCGTGATCACCGCTGTGGGCGAAAAGGTCGATACCGCTCTCTTTGCAGGCATTGGTGCCGCCCTTACCGACAAGGGCATCCCGGTTGTGAATGCGCACATGGAAACCAGCGTTCCCCATGTCTACGCCATCGGCGACAGTCGCCGCGGCCCCGCCACCGTTGTGGAGGGCATTGCCGATGCGGCCGCTGCTGCCGCTGCAATCTGCGGCGCATCCTTTGAAAAGTATGTGGAATCCAATATAAAACCCGACTATCAGAAGGTTCTGAGCAATAGAGGTGTTCTCTGTGAGGACTGCGAAAACTCCAGCGACAGCCGCTGTCTCGGCTGCGCCACCGTCTGTGAGACCTGCGCCGGTGTCTGCCCCAACCGGGCAAATGTTGCCATTGCTGTTCCCGGCAAGCGTCAGCGCCAGATTCTCCATATGGACGGAATGTGCAACGAATGCGGCAACTGCGCAGTATTTTGTCCTTACGAGAGCCGTCCTTATCTGGATAAGTTCACCCTGTTCTGGACCAAGTGGGACTTTGAAAACTCCAAGAACGCCGGCTATCTGCCGCTGGAAAACGGCAATGTTCTGGTGCGACTGGGTGATGCGGTGAAGGAATACAACCAGCATGATGCATCCTGCGGTCTTTACGAAGACCTGCGTCAGTTGATTCTGGCGGTAGAAAGCGACTATTCGTACCTGCTGAAATAAGCAAACAGGGGGAGGAATTTCCTCCCCTTTCACCCTATGATTCGAGAAAGGATCCCCCTATGAGTGAGTATACCTTTACCGTAAACGGTGTCCGGCGCACGGTAACCGAAAAGAAATCTCTGATGCGCTATCTGCGGGATGATCTGCGTATCACCTCCGTGAAAGACGGATGCAGTCAGGGTGCCTGCGGTGCCTGTACCGTCATTATCGACGGGGAGACCTGCAAATCCTGCGTTCCCACCACCGATAAGCTGGACGGCAAAAATATCATCACCGTGGAAGGTCTTACGGACTGGGAAAAGCAGGTATACGTCTACGCCTACGGCGAGGCCGGTGCCGTTCAGTGCGGCTTCTGCATTCCCGGCATGGTCATGTGTACCAAAGCCCTGCTGGACAAGAACCCAGATCCCACCGACGACGAGATTCGCTATGCTCTGCGCAACAATTACTGCCGCTGCACCGGCTATGTCAAGATTATCCGCGCCGTGCGGCTGGCTGCCAAGATCATGCGTGAGGGTAAAATCCCCGAGGCTTCCTCCACCGATTGGAAGATGGGCTCCAGTGTTCACCGAGTGGATGTGGAGGAAAAAGTCCTTGGTCAGGGCAAATACCCCGATGATTTTTACCCGGAGGGCATGGTTTATGCCTCTGCCCTCCGGAGTAAATACCCCAGAGCAAGAGTTCTTGCCATCGATGCCTCCAAAGCTTTGGAACTGCCCGGTGTGATAGATGTCATTACCGCTGACGATATTCCCGGTGAAAATAAAATCGGTCACATCAAGCACGATCAGTACACTCTGATTCCTGTGGGCGGACTTACCCACTATCTGGGCGATGCCATTTGTCTGGTGGTGGCGCAGTGCCGTGAGATCGTGGAGCAGGCAAAAAAGCTCGTGAAGGTCGAATATGAAGTTCTGCCGGCCGTTCACAGCATTGAAGAAGCCAAAGCCCCCAATGCACCTCTGGTATTCGACGAGGAAACTACCAATGTGCAGGCCCACGAGCATGTAAGCCGCGGCAACGCTGACGAGGCAATCCGTGGTGCCGCTCATGTAATTTCTCAGCATTTTGAAACGCCATGGACAGAACACGCTTTTCTGGAGCCGGAGGCCGCCACGGCATTGATTGACGATGACGGCGATGTGTTCATTTACTCCACAGACCAGTCGGCCCACCAGACTCTCCACGAGTGTCAGCTGATGCTTGGTACAAAGAAGGTTAAGGTTCAGAACGCTCTGGTTGGCGGCGGTTTCGGCGGAAAAGAGGATATGACCGTTCAGCACCATGCCGCCCTGGCAGCATGGAAAACCCGCCGTCCGGTGAAGATCACCCTGACCCGTGCCGAATCCCTGCTGGTGCACCCCAAACGCCACCACTTTATTATGGACTTCACTATGGGCTGTGATGAAAATGGTAAGATTCTGGGTGTAAAGGCAAAGGTAGAGACCGACACCGGTGCATTTGCTTCTCTGGGCGGCCCCGTGCTGCAAAGAGCCTGCACCCACGCTGCCGGTCCTTATGCCTATGAAAACTTTGAAATTGAAGGCACTGCCTACTATACCAACAATCCCCCCGCCGGCGCCTTCCGGGGCTTCGGCGTTACGCAAACCTGCTTTGCTGTGGAATCCCTGCTCAATATGATGGCAGAGAAAATCGGCATTGATCCCTGGCAGATTCGTTACCGCAATGCCATTCGTCCCCATGGTGTCCTTCCCAACGGTCAGATTGTAGATGAGTCTACCGGCCTTGTAGAAACCCTCGAAGCCGTGAAGCCCTACTATGACGAAGCCATTGCCGCCGGGAAACCTGTAGGTCTTGCCTGCGCCATGAAGAATGCCGGCGTAGGCGTAGGGCTTCCCGATACCGGTCGGGTAAAGCTGATTGTAGGAAACGACAAAAAGCTTCATATCTTCACCGGTGCATCCTGCATCGGTCAGGGGCTCGGCACCGTACTGGTGCAGATCATCGTGGAAAGCACCGAGCTTCACCGGGATGATATCGTTTACGAGCGCTCCAATACTTGGATTTCCCCTGATTCCGGCACGACCTCCGGTTCCCGCCAGACCCTTGTGACCGGCGAAGCCTGTATGCGCGCCTGCCGCAGTTTTATGGAAAAGTGGAACGAGGGCAAGCGTCTGCCGGATCTGGTGGGTGAAGAATTTTACGGCGAGTATCTGGCCAAAACCGATCCTCTGGGTGCCAATGTTCCGAACCCCGTATCCCATGTTGCCTACGGCTATGCGACTCAGATGTGTATTATCGATAAAAAGACCGGCAAAGTGGAAAAAATAGTAGCTGCTCACGATGTGGGCAAAGCCGTGAACCCCCTGTCCTGCGAGGGGCAGATTGAAGGCGGCGTGGTCATGTCCATGGGATTTGCTCTGCGTGAGAAGTACGAAATCGATGACAACTGCAAGCCCACGGAAAAATACGGCTCTCTGGGTCTATTCCGTGCCCACGAGGTGCCGGAGATTGTACCCATCGTTGTGGATAAGCCCGGCCTGAAGGTTGCAGGCGGCGCCATCGGTCTGGGTGAGATTACCTCCATTCCCACTGCCCCTGCCATTACCGAAGCCTACTACCAATATGACGGTGAGCGTCGTTTCAGCCTGCCTGCTGTAAACACGCCCTACAACAAATAAGGAGGGGAAAATCATGGCTGTCAAAAAGAAGTTCCCCTACCGTGCTGCCGTGGTTGCCTGCAACGGCGGATGCCGTGCAGGCAAAACCCAGGACACCAAATGCATTTACGGCTGCATCGGCTGTGAACAATGTGTCATCGCCTGCAAATTTGATGCTATCGGCATCAACGATTTCGGCATCGCAGAGGTAGACGAAAGCAAGTGCATAGCCTGTGGCAAATGTGTTTCTTACTGTCCGCAGAACCTGATCAGCATTCACAGCTGCAGCAATCCCATTGTTGTAAAATGTTCCAATCACGACAAAGGCAAAGCCGCCCGTAGCGTCTGCGAAGTCAGCTGTATCGGCTGCGGTCTGTGCGAGAAAATCTGCACAGCAGATGCCATCCGTGTGATCGACTCCGTGGCAGTCATCGACGAAGAAAAGTGTCTCAGCTGCGGCATGTGTGCTGTAAACTGTCCCAGAGGCGCCATTATGGATCTGCGCGGAATCCTTACCGGCAGATAGTGCTTTAGACCGGCAGTTTTTGCTGCCGGTCTAAAGCTAACTATTTGTTAGACTGTATTATAATATTTACTAAATTTATTTATAATTGCAATTTATTTTTAGTATATTTACCATCAGAAAAGTAAAAGAAATTTTCCGTTTTTTCGTAAAATTCAGATATTTCTCCATGTTATTGCTGTAAATAACATCAATATTTTGCATTATATTGGTATATATTTTCATCGTTTTCGCAATTTACTGCAATAATTTATGTGAAAATCTCTTGACCTGCTTATTGCTCTATGGTATGATGATCCTATACCAAACAAAAAGTATTGCTCAAAGCACTTTTCAGTCAACATCTTATAACAGGAGGCTATGGAATCATGGAGCCAAAGATCCAATGGAAAATAAACACCATGCCCAAGGGGGACGACAAAGAGCTGGAGATCATGTCGCTCGAAAATGTGGCAAAAGCGCGTGCTTTCCACAAAAGCTTTCCGCAGTATTCTGTCACGCCTCTTGCCAAGCTGGACAAAATGGCCAGCTATCTGGGGCTCAATTCCCTCTGCGTGAAAGACGAGAGCTACCGTTTCGGGCTGAACGCCTTTAAGGTGCTGGGCGGTTCTTTCGCAATGGCCAAGTACATCGCCGGTGAACTGGGGCGGGATGTATCCGAAATGACCTATGATTATCTCACCGGCGACGATCTTAAGAAGGATTTCGGTCAGGCCACTTTCTTTACCGCCACCGACGGCAACCACGGCCGTGGTGTGGCATGGGCAGCCAACAAGCTGGGGCAGAAAGCCGTTGTGCATATGCCCAAGGGAAGTACCAAAGCCCGTTTTGATAACATTGCCAAAGAAAACGCCAAGGTGACCATTGAGGAAGTCAACTACGATGAATGTGTCCGTATCGCCGCCGCAGAAGCCGCTGAAACTGAGCACGGCGTTATCGTTCAGGATACCGCCTGGGAAGGCTACACCGAGATCCCCGGCTGGATCATGCAGGGCTACGGCACCATGGGCAGCGAAGCTTTGGATCAGATGGCCGCTTACGGCATCGAAAGACCGGATGTTGTGATTTTGCAGGCAGGTGTCGGCTGCATGGCCGGTGCCATTTGTGCTTACATTGTCAACCGCTTTCAGGATAACCCCCCAAAGATTGTGATTGCCGAGGCTGCCATTGCGGCCTGCCTCTATCAGGGCGCTGTGGCAAACGACGGCAAATACCGTATTGTAGACGGCGATCTTAAAACCATTATGGCAGGTCTTGCCTGCGGCGAGCCCAACATTGTCTGCTGGGAGATTCTCAAAAATCATGTTTCCGCTTTCTGTGCCTGCCCCGACTGGGTAGCCGCAAAGGGTATGCGTATGCTGGCCGCTCCCGTGAAGGGAGATCCCGCCGTCTGCTCCGGCGAGTCCGGTGCTGTCGGCATGGGCCTTATCGCCGCCATTATGAAAGATCCCGACTACTCAGAACTTAAGGAAGCCTTGGAACTGAACGAGAACAGCAAAGTTCTCCTCTTCTCCACCGAGGGAGACACCGATCCAGACAAATACAAGCGCATTGTCTGGGGCGGTGAGTACGCAACCGTGTGATCTCGGAACGCAGTTTTCTGACATAATGTACGAATTTATCGAGGAGGATACATAAAAATGGTTAATTTGGATTTCGATCAGATCAAGGCTGCCGCTGAAGGTTACAAGTCTGACATGACCGCATTCCTGCGCAAAATGATTTCTCATCCCAGCGAAAGCTGCGAAGAACGGGAAGTGGTTGCCTGTATCAAGGAAGAAATGGAAAAGCTGGGCTTTGACGAAGTGGAAGTAGACGGTCTCGGCAATATAATCGGCTGGATGGGCACCGGTGACAAGATCATTGCCATTGACTCCCACATCGATACCGTCGGTATCGGCAACATCAGCAACTGGGAGCACGACCCCTACGAAGGCTACGAAGATGATGAGGTCATCTACGGCCGGGGCGGATCGGATCAGGAGGGCGGCATGGCCTCCGCTGCCTATGGTGCCAAGATCATGAAGGATCTGGATCTCATTCCCAAGGGCTACAGGATCATGGTCGTCGGTTCTGTTCAGGAAGAGGACTGTGACGGTATGTGCTGGCAGTATATTGTCAACAAGTACTTCCCCCGGAAGGGCATCCGCAAGGAGCAGGTTGAATTCGTTATCTCCACCGAGCCCACCGATGGCGGCATCTACCGTGGTCACCGTGGCCGTATGGAAATCCGTGTGGATGTGAAGGGCACTTCCTGTCACGGCTCCGCTCCCGAGCGTGGTGACAACGCTATCTACAAAATGGCCGACATTCTGCAGGATATCCGGTCTCTCAACGAGAACGACGCCGAAGAAGGCACCGAGATCAAGGGGCTCGTAAAGATGCTATATCCCAAGTACAACCCTGAGCACTATGAAGATGCTCGTTTTCTCGGCCGCGGCACCTGCACCACCAGCCAGATCTATTTTACTTCTCCCTCCCGCTGTGCCGTAGCTGACTCCTGCTCCATTTCCGTCGACCGCCGCATGACCGCCGGTGAAACTTGGGATTCCTGCCTGCAGGAGATTCGGGATCTGCCCCATGTGAAGCAGTACGGCGACGATGTAAAGGTTTCCATGTATATGTACAGCCGCCCCTCTTGGACCGGTGAGGTCTACGAAACCGAGTGTTACTTCCCCACTTGGATCAACAAGAAGGAGTCCGCTCATGTTAAGGCTCTGGAAGATGCGCATCTGGCTCTGTTCGGTGCCGAGCGCACCTGCCCCAACTCTGAAATTGCCCGCGAGAAGCGTGCCGGCCGACCTCTGACGGATAAGTGGACCTTCTCCACCAACGGTGTTGCCATTCAGGGCCGTTACGGCATCCCCTGCGTCGGTTTCGGACCCGGTGCCGAGTCTCAGGCTCACGCCCCCAACGAGATCACTTGGAAGTCCGATCTGGTCACCTGCGCAGCTGTTTATGTCGCTGCCGTCAATATGTATGACGAAAGTAAAAAAATCGATGTTTACGAGTTCCGTGCCGGCAAAACTGACAACGATATCCTGTAATTCCCTGCATCCTTAAAGGTTTTCACAATTTATCATCAAAGGAGAAAATAATAATGGATAAGACCCTTCAGATGTATATCGATAAGCTCAGCAAGCTGAACTTTAAAGAAATGTATGAGAGCGACTTCTACCTGACCTGGGAGAAAACCGATGACGAACTGAAAGCCGTCTTCACCGTAGCCGATGCTCTGCGTTATATGCGGGAGAACAACATTTCTACGAAAATCTTTGAGTCCGGTCTGGGCATTTCCCTGTTTCGCGACAATTCCACCCGCACCCGTTTCTCCTTCGCTTCCGCCTGCAACCTGCTGGGTCTGGAAGTGCAGGATCTGGATGAAGGCAAGAGCCAGATTGCTCACGGCGAGACCGTTCGGGAGACCGCTAACATGGTTTCCTTCATGGCTGATGTCATCGGCATTCGCGACGATATGTACATCGGCAAGGGCAGTGCTTATCAGCACGAGTTTATGGATGCCGTCACGCAGGGGCATAACGACGGCGTGCTGGAGCAGAAGCCCACTCTGGTAAACCTGCAGTGCGATATCGACCATCCCACGCAGGTCATGGCTGATATGCTGCACATCATTCACCATTTCGGCGGCGTGGAGAACCTCAAGGGCAAGAAGATTGCTATGACCTGGGCCTACTCTCCCTCCTACGGCAAGCCGCTGTCCGTTCCGCAGGGTGTTATCAGTCTGATGACCCGCTTTGGCATGGATGTTGTTCTTGCGCACCCCGAGGGATACGAAGTCATGCCCGAGGTTGAGAAAGTTGCCAGAAAGAACGCACAGGCTTCCGGCGGCTCCTTCACCAAGGTCAATTCCATGGAAGAAGCTTTCAGGGATGCTGACATTGTTTACCCCAAGTCCTGGGCTCCCTTCGCAGCTATGGAAAAGCGCACCAACCTCTACGGCGAAGGCGATACAGAAGGCATCAAGGCTCTAGAGCAGGAGCTGCTGGCTCAGAATGCGCAGCACATGGATTGGTGCTGCACCGAAGAGCTGATGAAGACCACCAAGGACGGCAAAGCACTTTACCTGCACTGCCTGCCCGCCGACATCAACGATGTCTCCTGCAGGCATGGTGAGGTTGAGGCTTCCGTATTTGACCGCTATCGTGATCCGCTCTACAAGGAAGCTTCCTTTAAGCCCTACATCATCGCCGCTATGATTTTTCTGGCCAAGGTCAGAAATCCTCAGGCAACCCTGAAGGCTCTGGAAGAAAGAGCTTCTGCGCGTTGGTTTCAGAAGTAATGTTCGGCTGACCTGACAGTTACCCCCGTCCTCTATTCACAGGCCCGTACACCGCTGCATTCAGGGCTCATGTGCGGGCCTTTGGTTGTTTTACGGATATTCCCACAGATTGAGGTGTTCGATATTCATGGGTAAAAGAATTGTGATTGCTCTCGGCGGCAATGCTTTGGGGAAAAACCTTCCGGAGCAGATGCAAGCCGTCAAAACTACCGCAAAAGCCATCGTTGACCTGATTGAAGAGGGTCATGAAGTAATTGTGGCCCACGGTAACGGTCCTCAGGTGGGCATGATTCAAAATGCCATGGCTGCGCTGACCCGTTCCGATCCCGAAAAGTATATCCTCTGCCCCCTGTCCGTGTGCGTTGCCATGAGTCAGGGCTATATCGGATATGACCTCCAAAACGCTCTGCGGGAAGAAATGCTGGACCGTGGCATGACCAAAGGCGTTACCACTGTGCTGACACAGGTGGAAGTCGATCCAAAAGATCCCGCATTCCGGCATCCCACCAAGCCCATCGGTGCATTTATGACCAAGGAAGAGGCCAAAAAGCTCTCCCAACAGGGCTGCGCCGTTATAGAAGATGCCGGCAGGGGCTATCGCAGAGTTGTTGCATCCCCCCGTCCCCAGAGCATCGTAGAGTTAGACACTATCAAGGCTCTGGTAGAAGCCGGGCAGGTAGTTATCGCCTGCGGCGGCGGCGGTGTGCCCGTATTTAAAACCAACGGTCACCACCTCAAGGGTGCTGCAGCCGTCATAGATAAGGACTTTGCTTCCTCCAAGCTGGCTCAGCAGCTGGATGCCGACTGCCTGATTATACTCACCGCCGTGGAAAAGGTAGCCATTCATTATGGCAAGCCCGATGTCCGGTGGCTCTCCGAGCTGACTCCGGAAAAAGCACAGGAATACATCGAGGCCGGCGAGTTTGCCCCCGGCTCCATGCTGCCAAAGGTACAGGCTGCTGTGGAGTTTGCACAGTCCAAGCCCGGCCGCACTGCACTGATTACTTTGCTGGAAAAGGCAAAGGACGGTGTCGCCGGTAAAACCGGCACTCATATTCACCGGTAATATATACGAACTCAGCCCCGGCAGCAATCAGCAGCCGGAACCATCGGGGAGGTAACACAGATTATGAAAATCCTTAAAAACGGCGCCCTCGTTACCCCGACAGGGCTGCGCAAAGCAGATCTTGCCATGGATAACGGGAAAATTATCTGCATTGAGGAAAACATCCCTGCAAAGGATGGGGACGTTACCGTTGATGTCACCGGATGCATCGTTTTTCCCGGCTTTATAGACGGTCACACCCATTTGGATCTTAACAACGGCGTAACGGATACTGCGGATAATTTTCAGACCGGAACACTGGGCGCAGTCTGCGGCGGCACAACCACTGTCATCGATTTTGCAACGCAGGATAAGGGCAATACCCTGCTTCATGCGCTGGACGTCTGGAAAGGCATGGCAGAGGGCGTGTCCAGCTGCAACTACGCCTTTCACATGGCTATCACCGACTGGAATGAGCGCACCAAGGCCGAAATTCCCGTAATGCAGGCCGAAGGGGTCACTTCCTTTAAGGCATACTTTGCCTACGATAATTTGAAGGTGACGGACTACGAACTTCTGGAAATTCTGGAAGCCCTCAAGCCCATTCACGGCACGATCGGTGTCCATTGTGAAAACGGTCCGGTTATCAATGAGCTGCAAAAACGGGAGCTTGCAAAGGGCAATTTCGGTCCCGAAGCACACCCCATTTCCAGACCTCCCGAGGTGGAGGCAGAAGCCATTGACCGTCTGTGCTGGCTGGGCAGGCTGGCAGACGCCCCGGTTCATGTGGTTCACCTTTCCAGCAAACTGGGGCTTGAGGAAATCCGTCACGCCCGAGCCCGTGGGCAGAAAGTCTATGCTGAAACCTGTCCGCAATATCTTCTGTTTGACGACAGCAAGTATTCTCTTCCGAATTTCGAAGGTGCAAAGTTCGTTATGAGTCCCCCGCTGAGGAAAATTGAAGATGTAGCCGCCATCCGGGAGGCGCTCCTTAATGGCGAAATTGACACCGTATCCACCGATCACTGCAGCTTTCATTTCGAGACGCAAAAGAAAATGGGGCTGCACGATTTCACCAAAATCCCCAACGGTGCCCCCGGCGTGGAGCACCGCCCCACCGTTATGCTCACCGCCTTCCGTGACAGTCTTTCCTATGAAAAGCTGGCGCAGCTCATGAGTGAAAATCCCGCAAAGCTCTTCCACCTCTACCCCAGAAAGGGTGCCCTCCTCCCCGGTTCTGATGCAGATATCACCGTATGGGACCCCAACAGGAAGTGGACGATTTCCGCATCCAACCAGCACCAAAATGTGGACTACACCCCCTACGAAGGATTTGAAGCTTCCGGTCAGGTGAAATATGTCTATGTGAACGGCGTTCTGGCTGTCAAAGACGGCCAGCCCACGGGCGTTGTGGCCGGCAGGTTTGTCCGTTCCAAAACTTAATTCAAAATGAAAGAAAAGGAGATTTTATCCATGCGCAACACTGCTGTCACCACTTCCAAGGCTCCCGCCGCCATTGGCCCCTACTCTCAGGCCATACAGGCCGGCAACACCATCTATGTTTCCGGTCAGCTGCCCATCGATCCCGCTACCGGTGCTTTTGCCGGTGACACCATTGAGGAGCAGACCCGTCAGAGCCTGCTGAACATTCAGAATATTCTTGCCGAAGCCGGCACAGATATGCGTTCGGTGGTCAAGACCACCGTGCTGCTCTCCGACATTGCCAATTTCGGCGCGATGAACGAGGTTTATGCCCAATTCTTTGAAGCACCCTTTCCTGCCCGTGCCGCTTTTCAGGTCGCTTGCCTGCCCAAAAACGCTCTGGTTGAGATTGAGTGCATTGCCGTTAAGTAATGCAGCGTTTTAACTGCGCAAAAAAGCACCGCCGGACACTTTCGTGTTCGGCGGTATCATTTTGACTGAATCAGATATACTGCTGGGAGATTACATCGAAAATCCCCCGGGTAGTGAGCCGCAGAGTGGGAATTACCGGCAAGCTCATAAAGGACAAGGTCATAAACGGGTCGATATCCTTTCCGACCCCCAGATTGTGGGCCGTTTCCTTGGCGTGCTCCAAAGTGTTGTTAACCTCTGTCAGACTTCTGCTGCTCATAAGGCCTGCAATTTCCAGCTGCAGCTCAGAAAGCACCTCGCCGTCCTTCACCACGACGATACCGCCGTGATTTGCAGCAATGCGGTTAGCTGCAAAGGCCATATCCTCATCGTTGCAGCCGATACAGATGATGTTGTGGCTGTCATGGGCAACAGAGGTGGCAATGGCTCCCGCCTTCAGGCCATAGCCGTTAATATAGCCAATACCGATGTGGCCGGTGTGCTTATGACGCTCAATAACCGCAATTTTCAAAATATCGTTTTCAATATCCACGCCCTCGGCATAGCCTCGATCTTCCGTAACGATCTGCCCGGGGATCATACCGATTACGCCCTTGCGGCGGGTCTCGTGGAAATCCTCAGCGCTGAGCTTCGGCAGGTGGAAGGTATCCAGCGCCCGTTTTGCCAGATGCTCCGGAATCTCGGGTGCAGGGAAGTCGGCCGCAAGACCGTTATCGTATACCAGCCTGCCTTCTTTATACACCGTCTGCACATTGAAATTCTTCAGATTGTCCACAATGGCAAAGTCTGCCAGATAGCCGGGAGCAATGGCTCCGCGGTTATTCAGCAGGAAGTACCGTGCAGCGTGGAGGCAGGCCACCTGAACCGTTTGAATGGGATCCGCACCCATTTCCACAGCTCTGCGGCAGATATAGTCGATATGCCCGTGCTCCAGCAGGTCATTGGGGTGCTTGTCATCGGTGCAGAACATGCAGCGGTCAAAATACTTGTCGGACTTCACCAGCGGCATCAGTGCTTCCAGATTGCGAGCCGCAGTGCCCTCACGAATCATAATGAACTGACCCCTGCGAAGCTTCTGCATGGCATCTTCAATATCCGCACACTCGTGATCCGAATATACGCCGGCCGCAATATAGGCATTGAGATCCTTGCCGCCGAGGCCGGGTGCATGGCCGTCAATTTTCTTGTGATGAGACTGGGAAGCCACGATCTTGGAAACCGCAGCGGCGTTGGCTGAGAGGACCCCGGGAAAGTCCATCATTTCTGCCAGCCCCAGCACTCTGGGATGATCAAAGAAGCTGTCCACATCCCGATAGTCGAGATTGGCGCCGCTTTCATCCATGGCAGAGGCCGGAACGCAGGACGGGATCATAAAGCGCACATCTACCGGAAGGCCTTCCGTTGCCGCCATCATGTAGTCAATACCATCGGTGCCCATGACATTGGTAATTTCATGGGGGTCAGTGATGACGGTGGTGGTGCCGTGGGGCAAAACTGCCCGTGCGAACTCTGCAGGGCTTACCAGGCTGGATTCCAGATGAATATGGGCATCGATAAAGCCGGGGCATACGATTTTTCCGGTCATATCCACTTCTGTGTTACCCTCATATTCGCCCAGGCCTGCGATCAGTCCGCCGGTGACAGCAATATCCTCTGTCGCCAGTTCCCCGGAAAACACATTGACATAGGTAGCATTCTTCAGCACAAGGTCAGCCTTTTTGCGGCCGGCAGCCACTTGAATCATTTCCTGTTTATCAATTACCCTTCGACTGATCATGCCGGACCATGTTTCATTATACGACATTTCTCATGCCTCCTTTTTCTCTTATCATACCACAATCATTCACAAAAGTAAAACGGAAAACAAAAGATTTAATGGGCATTTTATACATATTTTACGGTTCGCCGGGGTGTCTTTCAAAATGTCGCTTTGCGCATCCCTCAGAGGTCGCCCGGCGTATCGATGTCTGAAAATTCCGCGGCATCCTCAATAAAAACCGGAGTGCAGGCATGTTTTTTCACCACTGCGCTGCCACCGCAATCCCCCTCCAAAGCCATAAGCTCCGGAAGCAGTTTCCCGGAAAACAGCACCGGGTTTCCGGGAGATTTTTTTGCATACAGCCGTGCCGTTTCTGTGCCGGGGTGCGCCTGCGCCAGCAATCTGCGGACAGAGTCCGCCTTTAGATAAGGCTGATCTGCCACCACAAAAAGGATAAAATCTTCACTGCCCACCCCACCGAGAGCGGAAAGCCCCGCCCGGATTGTGTGAGAGATTCCCAAGGTGCTTTCAGGACTGTCCACTGCCGGAATGTGCAAAGCCTCAGCCGCCCTGCGAATCTCAGGGTACCGGGAAACCACAGTCAGGGTACAGTCCCTGTCCTCAGCAGCCACCTTACGCAGGGTGTCCAGGCCGTATCGATAGAGGGGCTTTTCCCCCAGCATCACCAGAAGTTTATTTTTTCCAAACCGACGGCTGTTGCCGGATGCAAGATATAAAATATGCTTTTTCATAGTCTCCCCGGCTCCCTTTTTCGGTTGCCGCCTCCCGATTTCCTTTTCTCCATCCATTTTTCAAGGAAGCTGTCGAATCTTTTTACGGCAGGAGAGCGTTTCGTGCCATTTTTCAGACGAACCGCATAGATCTGCCGCCAGAGATACTCCGTTCCCAGCTCAAATTGCAGCAGTCTTCCGACTGTCACATCTTCCTCAGCCGCAAGCGAGGACATCACAGAAACTCCCATTCCCTGCGCCACCGCACGGCAAATTGCCTCCGGAGTCTCCATTCGGGCCACAATGTGCAAAGACTCCGGCAGAATTTCTTTGGAACGAAGCCACGCCGCCGTCATCTGCCATGTGCCGGAAGATTCCTCCCGCAGCACCACCGGCTCCTGCAAAAAGAGTCTGTCTCCGCTATCCGCCGCTGCCGTCCGAAAGCGCGGGGAATTTTCCGTAATGAGCACCAGGCGATCCCGCAAAACCGGGCAGTAAGAAAACTGCTCCTCATCCATTTTAAGTCCCGCAAATCCCAGCTGAATCTCGCCGGACAGCAGCATTTCGTGAACTTTCAGGCTGTCACAACGCCGCAGAAAATAGCGGAAGCCGGGGTTTTCTCTGGAAAAAGCCGCCAGCAATCCCGGCAGCAAATACTGAGCCGGAACGCTGGACGCCGCCACTGTCAGCACCGGTGGGGCATTTTCCTGCTTCGCACCGGATTGCAGCATTTTGCACCGATCCAAAATTTCCTTTACGGTGCCGTATACCCGCCGTCCCTCCTCCGTCAGCTCGATTTTTTTGTGGCTGTCCCGCTGAAAGAGCGTTACATTCAGCGTATCCTCCAGATTTTTGATGTGGGCGCTGACTGTGGATTGACTCAGATAGAGTGCCTCCGCCGCATTGGTAAAGCTGCTGTATTCCGCCACCGCAGCAAATACCTCCAGCTGCTTTAGATTAAAATCCAGCATTTTCTTGCCTCTTTTCTTTGTTTTTGCTTTTCTGATTGTGTTTTTCGATATATCTCTGTGTGGCATTGCTTTCTTCTATTGGACTTTTTCCCGGGGGAATGGTATGCTTAAGTATATAAAGAACTTACCTGTGAGAATAGGAGAAAACTGCGATGAAAAAAGTCATTTCCTTGATTTTGTGTTCCGTTTTGGTAATTTCCTGCCTGTGTGGATGTGCAAGAAAAGACACGGCTGCAGATGCGGACAGCAGCTTTCAGTCCTCGATCCTGCTCTGCGGCTCCACATCCCTCTACCCTATCATTTCCTCTCTGGCATCCTCCTTCACGGAAACCTATGTCACTTGGGACATGGTAGACTCTGCATTCCCCAAAAAGAACATCTCCGTTTATGTGGCTCCCGGCGGAAGCGGAGTCGGTGCTGCCGCTGCCATTGACCGCACTGCCGACTTTGGTATGCTGGCTCGCGCTGTCCGGGACAGTGAAAAGGCTGCTTTGGGTGCAGGTTACAAAGAATTTATCGTAGCGAAGGATGCCCTCACGATTTCCGTCAACGCACAGAACCCCTACTGTGCTCTCACAGATTCCATGGATACGGCGACCCTTCGGAAAGTTTTCTCCGGCGAAATCGCCACATGGGATCAGCTTGATCCCTCCCTGCCCGGCATGGATATCCATGTCTACATCCGGGATCTCTCCGGCGGAGCCAACGAAGTTTTTCAGAATGCTGTGATGGGCAGTGAAGAAATCACACCGACCGCTTCCCAAACAGCATCCATGACCGAGCTTGCCGCCAGCATTGCCAACGACCCATGGAGTATCGGCTATGTAGGCTTCGGTGCATACAGCCAAATCAATGCCACTTCTCAAGTCATTGTCTCCATGAAGGTAGACGGCGCAGAAGCTACCGCCGAAAACATTTTGAACGACACCTACCGTATCCAGCGGCCGGTGATGCTCATTACCGGGGATTCTATTTCCCCATCGGAGCAGAAATTTCTGGACTATATCTTTTCCAAGGTTGGTTATGATGCAATTAAAGCCAACGGCTACATTCCTGCCTTCACCCTGTAACGGCGGAAAATACCATAAAAAGGAGGATGGGCTGTGAAAAAGCTCTGGGATCGGATATTTACCGCACTGATCACAGTCTTGACGGTGATTTCCCTGCTTTCATTGGGTTTCGTACTGTATTTCATCATAAAAGAAGCGCTTCCGGTCTTCCGGGAAGTGTCACTTGCTGATTTTCTCTTTGGGCAGCGATGGTCCCCGGTTTCGCTAAACGGCCCCCCAGCCTTCGGCATTTTCAATTTGATTCTCGGCACTGTCTATGTTTCCTTCCTCGCTATGGTCATTGCCATGGTGATCGGACTGGGCACCGCTGTATTTCTGTCCTGTGTTGCAACTGAGAGAGTGCGTTCTTTTCTCTTGCCGTTTATCGACCTGCTGGCCGGAATTCCTTCGGTGGTTTACGGATTTGTAGGGCTCAATGTACTGGTAAAATACTTTATCCGTTTGAGGGTGCACACAGGAACCTGTGTACTTGCCGCCTCCATCGTTCTGGCGATAATGCTGCTGCCCTATCTGGTGAGTGCCTGCACGGAAACCATTCAAAAGCAGGCAGAGCTGCATCTGGCGTCTGCCGAAGCCTTGGGTCTTTCCAAATGGTATGCCATTTCCGCCGTCATTCTCCCTGCCTCCCGGAAAAATATTCTTCTCTCCATGATCCTTGCCGTAGGCAGAGCCATGGGAGAAACCATGGCAGTGATGATGGTCATGGGCAATGCCAATCTCTTCCCGAAGCTTCTGGGAAAAGGAGAAAGCATTGCCGCCCTGATTGCGCTGGAAACGGGTTCCGCCGTGGCAGGCAGCACCCACTACCACGCGCTTTTCGCAGCAGGTATGGTGCTGATGGTGTTGGTTTTCATCATAAATACGGTAATATCTGTAATTCGCAATCACTATATCCGATAGGAGGGGAAAGGATGCATCTGCGTGAAAAGCTCGCAAAGCTGTGGGCATACGGCAGCATGGCTCTGGTGGCCGCTGTGATCATCTTCCTGTTCGGATATATTTTTCAAGAGGGCTGCCAAACTCTCACTTGGGAATTTCTCACCCAGCCCCCCGGCGGCACCGTTTTGGGAAGTACCGGCGGCATTGGGCCTGCCATTGCAGGCAGTCTCTGGTTTGCAGGGATGGCTTTGGTCATTGGCGGTATTCCCGCAATCGCCTGCGCCGTTTATGCCGTTTATTTCTGCAGAAAAAAAGGCGTTTTCCGACTGATTCGAGGGGTGATGCAGAGCATTTCCGGCATTCCGTCCATCGTCCTCGGGCTGTTTGCCTATTCCCTCTTTGTGCGGATTCTGGGACTGGGCCGGTGCATTCTCTCCGGCAGCATCGGTCTCGGCGTGATGATTCTGCCCTTCATGGAAGTGCGGGCGGAAAAAGCCTTTCTGGAGGTTCCCAAAAGCATGGTTGACTCCTCCTATGCTTTGGGCTGCTCCCGGTTTTACACCTTTCAGAAAATTATTCTGCCCTATTGCAAAGGGGAACTGATTTCCGCTGTGATTTTAGGCGGATGCTACGCCATGGGAGCCACCGCGCCACTCATGTTTACCGGCGCTGTCGCTTATGCGAAATCGCCCACTTCCATCATGGAACCGGCTATGGCTCTGCCCATGCATCTATACTTACTCGTCTCCCAAGGGCAGGCATCCATGCCCGCCGCCTACGGAACAGCCTGTGTTATGATGGGCATTATTTTCGTCAGCAATCTGGCGGCCACACAATATGCAAGGAGGTGCAGAGCAAAATGGCACCAATCATAGAAATCAAAGATCTCCGAGCCGCATATGGGAAAAAGCAGGTGCTGAACGGTTTTTCCATGGACATTGCCCAGAACAAAATCACCGCCATTCTCGGCCCCTCCGGCTGCGGCAAAACCACACTGCTCCACTGTCTGAACGGGAGCATCCGCTCGGAGGCCGACGCATCGGTCAGCGGTCATATTTTTCTGCAGGGGACAGACACTGCTGCCTTGCACAGCCAGCAGCTCCACCGCAGAATCGGCATCGTATTTCAGACACCCACGGTGTTTCCGTTTTCCATTTACAAAAATATGACCTACTGTGCAAAATATAACGGCATTCGCAACCCCCGGGAGCTCAGGCGTCTCACCGAAGAAAAGCTCACTATGGCGGGGCTTTGGGACGAGGTCAAGGATGATCTCAGCGAAAATGCCATGCATCTTTCCGGCGGTCAGCAGCAGCGTCTGTGCATTGCAAGGGCCCTCACCGCCGATCCGGAGGTTCTCTTGCTGGACGAGCCCTGTTCCGCTCTGGATGCGGCTTCTACTGCCGCCATTGAGCAGATGCTTCTGTCTCTCAAGAGCAAATATACCATTGTGATCGTCACCCACAATATTGCACAGGCCCAGAGGATTTGTGACTATGCTGCCCTTATGGATCAGGGGCAGCTTATAGAATACGCAGAGCGGGACGCTTTTTTCCGGCACCCGCAGGAAGAAAGAACCAAAGCCTTTCTCGGCGGGATATACGGATAGCTTCCCGCTCTCCGGTCTTATTTGCAAAGCGCAGCGCAGACCTGCTCCAGCACGGATCCTGCAATGGCCCGGGCCTTGTCCGATATGGTAAAGCAGTTGGAAATTTCTTCCTTCCGGGGATCGATATCTGCAATCTTGAAGCCCACGGGCACTGGGTAGCCGTCCCGAATGAGTCCACGGAGGATGCCGGTCAGGCTTGCCGGAACCGATACTTTCCCCTCCGGCGTTTCCACATAGGCGATTTTCTCCCCCAGCTCCACGATGTCACCGATGGCGTGGACATTGCGCACGACACCCGCCGCAGGAGAGTGGATGACACGCTCCCTGCTGTAACCGCCGATCATGCCGGGGCGCCCGGTGTTGGGCATGGCGCAGCCGGACCGAATCACCCGTCCCAGATTGTGACCACGGCAGGTCTCAATGACCACATCGGCATCTTTACCGGCTTCAAATCCCGGTCCCAGCGCAATGGTAAGCGGTGCCATGTCGATAGTGGTCCCGAGATTCACCTTGGCCATGATGGCATCCACCAAAACTGCGGGATGGAGCTTTGACAGGCATTTGCCTGCGGGATCTACCAGCAGAGGCACATTGCCGTGGTCCCACACCTGTTCCATTTCCGAAAGATCACGAATTCGCACGGCGGTAAGTCCTTCCACCGTGGCTCTGCCGTCGTAAACCGCTTCGCACAGAGAAACCTGTCTACGGATAGCCGCCGGCTTCTCCGCTTCCAAAATCAGCATCCGAAAGCCCGCTGACCACAAACGGTGAACGGTACCGGTTGCGAGATCTCCGCCGCCGCGCACAACGATTAACTTGTCCATAAATCTCGCTTCTTTCCGTTTTAGTATCGCTCCTTGGGATCGAATGCAGTGAAAACCACATTGTAGATTCCCAGTTCAAACAGCCGTTGGGCAATCCGTCTTCCCATTGCCTTCCGACGGGCATCATCGCACTGGTTGAGCACAACATAGTAGATCCGCTCCCCCACATTTTTCCTGCTTCCCCACAAGGAGGACAGGATTTTTACGGCATCCGCCTCCGTGAGGACGGCATTTTCGGTCTTACCCAGATTCTTTTTGGCTTCCTCAATGCCAAAGCACACCTCCGACAATGGCTTTCCAATGGCCGTAAGCCCCATCACCGCGGTAACGATGTCACATTCCGGAAGAAAAACCGGCTCTTTTTCCCGAGGCACTTTACAGGGAAACATTTTTGCGCCGTCGGCTTCCACAATCACAAGATCCGCTTTCTTCCTCAGCTCTGCCAGCAGGGCCGCATCCGGCATGGAAAGCTTCCCGTTTTTTTCCTCCTGTGTGCCGATAACAGCATATTTCCCCTTTTTCCATAACCGCTCAGCTTCTGAAACGGTGCCGGCATATGTGCCGTCGGTAGGTTTTCTGATATGGGTAGTGGTAGTGACAAGCACCTTTTTCCCCTCTCCTGCGGAAAGCGAAGCCATATGATACATAAGCGTGGTCTTACCGCCGCCGCCCACCAGAGACACCACATGCCCCGGTTCGCCGTAAAGCTGAAACCCCTGCCACACGGGATCCGTGATAATACTGTCGATTTGCATGGGGCATTCCTCCCATAGTCTGTGTTCAGATTTCCATTATATCTAATTTTTATGCAAAATGCAATCCATCGCCGGGATTACCGCCGCTATTTTATGACTTTTATTCATATTGACAAACATTTTTTTATGTGCTACAATCTCTAGAAAAAGATCAGGTCATACCATACATATGCACGGACAGGAAGGAGCACGCTATGTCTCAGAATCGATACGAAGAGCAGTTTTCTTCTATTGGCGGTTCTTTCGGTATTGCTTATCTGTCCTCTTTTCACGATACGGTTTCTACCGGCTTTTGAAATGTAAAAGAACATTTCAAAAGCCGTTTTTTTATGGAAAAATCCGGGCAAATCCCGTCGAATATCCAAATTCATCTCTGATTTTTAGAAAAAAGCACATATAAAAATTATGACTTATGGAGGAAAATCAATGCAAAATCTGATCAACATCACCGACCTGTCGCCCGATGAACTGAGCGGGCTGATTGCTACTGCGGAAGATATCATCGCAAACCCCATGAAATATGCCAACGCCTGCCAGCACAAGAAGCTCGCAACTCTTTTCTTTGAGCCTTCCACCCGTACCCGCCTGAGCTTTGAAGCCGCTATGTATGAGCTGGGCGGTCAGGTTCTGGGCTTCAGCGAGGCTTCCTCTTCTTCTACCTCCAAGGGAGAAAGCGTAGCCGACACCGTCCGTGTCGTGGGCTGCTACGCCGATATCATTGCCATGCGTCACCCCAAAGAAGGCGCGCCCATTGCGGCCGCCCGAACCGCAGGTGTTCCCCTCATCAACGCCGGTGATGGCGGACACAACCACCCCACCCAGACCCTTGCAGATTTGCTGACCATCTGGAGAGAACGCAGAACTTTTGAAAATCTGACCGTCGGCCTCTGCGGTGACCTGAAGTTCGGCCGCACCGTACATTCTTTGGTGCAGGCCATGGCCCGCTACGCCGGTGTGAAATTCGTCTTTATCTCCCCGGAGGAACTGCGGATTCCCAAATATATCCTGACAGATTATCTGGATCCCGCCGGAATCCCCTACCAGGAGGTTACCAGCATGGAAGAGGCTATGCCGAATCTGGACATTCTCTACATGACCCGGGTACAGAAGGAGCGCTTCTTCAACGAAGCCGACTATGTCCGTCTGAAAGATACCTATATTCTGACTCCGGAGAAACTGACGAACGCAAAGCAGGATCTGGTCATTATGCATCCCCTGCCCCGTGTGAATGAAATCAGCGTGGATGTGGACAGCGATCCCAGAGCGCACTACTTCGATCAGGTGAAAAATGGGAAATATATGCGTATGGCACTCATTCTCAAGATGTTGGAGGTAAATGTATGATTATCGGACAGATCAAAGACGGCATTGTACTCGATCACATCACCGCAGGCCGCAGCATGGAAATTTACAACATTCTGAATCTTGACAAGCTGGACTGCACCGTTGCCATGATTCAAAACGCAGACAGCGTTAAGATGGGCAAAAAGGACATTATCAAGATCAGCACCCTCATGGATCTCAACTTTGATGTTCTGGGCTATTTGGATGCCGGTATCACCGTTAACATCATCCGTGACGGCAAGGTAACTGAGCGCCGCCACCTGACCCTGCCCCAGCGTGTAGTCGGTGTCATTAAGTGCAAGAATCCCCGCTGCATTACCTCTGCCGAGCACTCTCTGATTCACGAATTCAAGCTCACCGATCCCAAGAATAAGATCTATCGCTGCATCTACTGTGAGCATAAGGCCGAGTAAGCAGCATGCTTTCGAAAAATCCAATTGCCTGTGCAGCCGGAGAAATTCGGCTGCACATTTTTTATTCTCCCTGTCAAAATCGCAGCCCCGACGATTTGTACAAGGTGTACAGAAATTCACTTTTCTTCCCATTCTCTTCTTTACATTTTCCCATATCTGCGGTATGATATTCAGTAAGTCGTAATCCTCTGCAACTTGTTTTTTCTGGATTTTAGAGGTGATAAGTATGCGCGCTGCTGCACGCATTACGGCACCCGGAACGCCCTCCTACCGGGGAGAATTTGCACCGATGATGTATATGGGCTCCATTTCCGTGGCACAGCGGGTTGTCGCCACCTTTCAGCAGGCCGAAGTAGACCGGATCGTTATGATTACCGTGTTTAATGCCGCCACGCCGGAGCGGCACCTCAGCGGACAGGGCATTATTTTTCTGCGCAACGAAAACTATGCAGAAACCCTATGTTTGAATCTGTCAAGATCGGTCTTTCCTACTTGAAAGATAAATGCGACGCCGTTCTGCTTACCCCCGTGGATATTCCGCTTTTTACCGCTCAAACTGTCCGGGATCTCATGGACTCCGGGGCGAAGCCGGCCTGTCCCGTTTGCAACGGACAAATCGGGCATCCCAATCTGATCCATGTTTCCCTCATTGACGAATTTTGCAGGACTGCTCCGCCCTTCTCAAATACCACAACCGTCAGCTTGTTCGTCCGGAAGTTCATGTTGTGCTGACCCGAGAGGGAAAGCTGCTGCGCTGCTTAAATCGCTGCGAGCAGCGGCTTCGGGATGAAGCCGCTCGGCTTTTTGACGACTGTTTTGCAGAGATTTTTAACACGCAAAGGGAGAATGATCATGCGTAAAATGCTGAAAGAAATGCAAACCCGTCTGACAAACGGAGAAAATCTGGTACTGGTCACTGTCACCGCTTCTTCCGGCGCCGCCCCCCGGGGAACCGGTGCACGAATGCTGGTGGGAAGCAAAGGCCGGATCTGCGGCACCATCGGCGGCGGCGCAGTGGAATATCGTTCCCAGCAGATAGCCGCAGAAGTTCTGAAATCCAAAACTTCCGGCGAGCGGAATTTTAGTCTTACCCGGGAGGATGTTCAGAATCTGGGCATGATCTGCGGCGGCGCCGTAAATATATTTTTTAACTATCTTTCCGCCTCCGATCCCGAAATCATCGCCCTGACAAAAGAAGCGGAAGCGCGCTTTCAGGAGGGCGCAGACCTGTGGCTCATTTCCGACATTACTGCCGGCGGCAAGCTGTGCCTTGCGGACAGACACAATACAGAGTTTGCCCCTCATTTGATCCGCCATCCCCATCGTGTGCAGGAAGACGGCAGAGATTTCTATATCGAGCAAATCGCCTTCTCCGAGCGGGTCTTTATTTTCGGCGGCGGTCATGTGGCGCAGGAAGTGGAACCGGTGCTGTCCCATGTTGGCTTCCGCTGCGTTGTGCTGGAGGATCGTCCGGAATTTGCCAAGCCTGAGCTTTTCCCCTCCGCTGAAAAGGTAATGCTGGTGGACTTTAACCGCATTGGTGCGTATGTAAGCATTGGTTCTCAGGATTTTGTGTGCATTATGACCCGAGGTCACGCCTCTGATACCGTAATTCAGGCGCAGGTGCTCCCCTGTCATCCTGCTTATGTGGGCGTGATCGGCAGTCGGCGCAAGGCAGCCGGTGTCCGGCAAAAGCTACACGACGAGTACGGCCTTTCCGATGAGCTTCTGGATCAGGTCACCACCCCTATCGGTCTGGACATTCAGGCCCAGACCCCGGAAGAAATTGCCATTTCCATCGCCGCTCAGCTGATTGCGGTTCGTGCCGGAAAAAATCGTCTGCGCTCTGATTCATAAAGCAGCACCTTCCCGTCATCGGAAATGAAAATGCTTCGGTAATCATGATAACGAGTACCGCTTTTACTTTCCGCAGCGATTTTCGCCGCCATCCCCCTGCGCACCGTGTGTTCTACACAGTCTTCGGCGCAGAAATAATATAAAAATTCCCACAGGGCATTGGCTCTGTGGGAATTTGCTTCTTATGAATTTGCAGGTGAACGAAAATCATCTGGTCTTGACCGGATTCTTACAGGGATTCTGGACAGCAAAGGCCTCTGCCGCATCCGTAAACGGATCATGCTTTCCCCAGCAGTTACGGAGCATGAGCCCCACCGCTGCCAGCGTACCCACCAGACATACCAGCATATCCTGCATGGTATCTGTTACGCCGCTGTCTTCCACATGTTGCAGATCCCGCCCCATAATGGGGGTCATCGTAAACTCGCACAGTTCGAAAAGTCCCGCCACCGCCATAGATGTAAAAAACACGAACAGGCACACCGTTGCAGGATTTTCTCCCTCACGGCTATGCCCCCGCTCCAGCATCCGATAGCTCGCCAGCGCCAAAACAGAGACGAAAACACCGGAAAGGCAATGCACAAATTTGTCAAAATAGGGTACCCGATCGTAAAAAAATCCTGCGCCGCCAAGCATCCAGCTGAGGTAGACAAATACATAAATATAGGTTTCCAGCTGCCAGCCGCCCTTCCAGCGGGTCAGGCGCCGCAGCAGATACATTCCGGGAATCAGAATCAGTGTGCCGGCGGCAACCGAAGCCTGATAGGCGCTTTGGTGAACAATCCCCTGCACAGCATAGTAAATGGCGGTAAGTGCGTAGATCATCCTGCATATCTTCACAATTTTTTCGTATCGCTTATCTTTTTCTATACATTTTTCCATGCTTTTTCCTCCTGCTTGTGGTCTTCGGGCTTTGCGTGCTGATTTATTTTCCGTCTCAGCCGCAAATACGCCCCTCATTTTTTTCATCTTAACATAGTAAATGCAACTCATAATAAACTCAAGATAAACAAATGTTGAAAAACGGGATAAATGCGCAGATCCGGTAAATTTCCCGCACTGCATCTCAAACCTCAGGATGCTTTTCTAAGAATAGGGTTGACAAATCTGTCGCAGCTTGGTATATTTATGGCGAAATTTGTAGGCAGATCTCCGCTGTCGTGCGGGGATCTTGATTTTCCGCCAGTGGTTAGTTATCGCTAACCGGCTGGCCAGTTATATGAGGTGCCGAATATGATGATTAACAAACGGCTCATCAGCACGGTGAGCGAAAGCAGGAAATACATTGCTTGGAATGTAGCCTTCCAATGGCTGGCACTGGCAGCAAACATCGCGCTGATGTGGGTGCTTACCGGCTTCTTGGGGGCGCTTTTTATTGGCGCTGTCCCCCGGGAGCGGTGGATTTTTACCGTTGCTGTCGGTGTGCTGGCGCTGATTATAAAATATGGCTGCGCCATCGGCTCGGCACGGATGAGCTATCTTTCCGGCAGAGCCGTTAAAATCCGCCTTCGGCAGATGATTTACGAAAAGCTCCTGCGGCTGGGCAGCTCCTACCGTCAGAGCGTTCAAAGCTCCGAGGTCGTGCAGATTTGCGTGGAGGGTGCGGATCAGCTGGAAACCTACTTTGGTTCCTATCTGCCTCAGTTCTTCTATGCTATGCTGGCGCCGCTGACTCTGTTCGCAGTTTTGAGCTTCGTGAACTTCCCCTCTGCACTGGTACTTCTGGTCTGCGTGCCCATGATTCCCGTGTCCATTGCCGCCGTGCAGACCTGGGCCAAGAAGCTGCTTTCCAAGTATTGGGACAGATACACCCAGCTGGGCGACACTTTTCTTGAAAATCTGCAGGGGCTTACCACCCTTAAGATTTATCAAACCGACGGTCTGAAGCACAAGCAAATGAATGAAGAAGCGGAAAAATTCCGCCGCATCACCATGAGGGTGCTGACCATGCAGCTCAACTCGATCAGCATCATGGATCTGGTAGCCTACGGCGGTGCCGCTCTCGGCATCGTCACCGCTGTTTTGCAGATGTCCAAAGGGCACATTGATCTTGCCCAGTGTATGCTCATCATTTTCCTGTCGGCAGATTTTTTCATTCCCATGCGAATGCTGGGCAGCTACTTCCACATCGCCATGAACGGCATGGCCGCCTCCGACAAGATGTTCAAAATCCTTGACCTTCCGGAAAACCCGGGAAGCGGCGTTTCTGTCCCCGGGGACTGCACTGTGAAAGCCAAGGATCTCTGCTTCTCCTATGACGGTCAGCGGCAGATCCTCCATAATGTGGATTTCACCTTTCCTATGGGCAGCTTCACCGCGCTGATCGGGGAAAGCGGCTGCGGTAAATCCACTGCCGCAGGACTGATTTCCGGCAGATTTCGGGGATACACCGGCAGTCTCACCATTGGCGGTGAGGAAATCAGAGACATTTCCGAAGAAAGTCTGATGAAAAATTTCACCTACATCAGCAGCCGCAGTCACATCTTCAAGGGCACTGTCCGGGATAATCTGCTGCTGGCAGATCCCAAGGCCGGCGACAGCCGCATGAAAGAAGTGCTTTCCCAAGTGAAGCTGTGGGATTTTCTTCAGGGTGAGCAAGGTCTTAATACTCCGCTGAACGAAAACGGCTCCAATTTCTCCGGGGGGCAGCGGCAGCGTCTGGCGCTGGCCCGGGCAATTCTTCACGACAGCCCCGCCTATATCTTTGACGAGGCCAGTTCCAACATCGATGTAGAGAGCGAAAACGACATTATGGCCCAGATTCACACGCTTGCCAAAACCAAAACGGTTATCGTCATCTCCCACCGTCTTGCCAATGTGGTGGATGCGGACAACATCTATGTTATGGAGCAGGGCCATATCCGGCAAAGCGGAACCCATCAGGAACTCTTATCCCAAGACGGTGTCTATCGTCGTCTATGGAACGCCCAGCAGAAGCTGGAAGAATATGTAAAGGAGGCAGCAACTGTATGAAACGCTCCGGATTCAAAGTTATGGCAAGGCTCTCCGGTCTTGTAAAACCTCTGGCAGGCTGCATGGCAGCAGCGGTGACCATGGGACTGCTGGGACATTTGTGCGCCAGTTTTATCACGATCTGCGGTGCGATGGCTGTGGCAGACCTTCTGGGCTTTCCCGCCCCCTTTTCCAAAGAGGTATTCTTTATCCTGATGGCTGTTTTTTCCATCCTGCGCGGCGTGCTGCGCTATGGCGAGCAGGGCTGCAACCACTTCATTGCCTTCAAGCTACTGGCCATCATTCGGGACAAGGTTTTCGCTGCTCTGCGTAAGCTCTGCCCCGCAAAACTGGAGGTCCGGGACAAAGGAAACCTCATTTCCGTCATCACCTCTGATGTGGAGCTTTTGGAGGTTTTCTACGCCCACACCATTTCCCCCATTTTAATCGCCGCCCTGTTCTCCGCCATCATGTGCCTCTTTATCGGCTCTTACAGCTACATTCTGGGGCTTCTGGCATTGGCCGCTTACCTCACCATCGGCGTTCTGGTTCCCATCGTGGTGTCCAAGCAAAGCGGTGACCGCGGCCTTAGGTTCCGCGAAAAATCCGGTGCCCTCAGCGGTTTTGTGCTGGACAGCCTTCGCGGCCTTTCCGAAACCATTCAATACGCCGGCGGTCAGCAGCGACTGGATGAAATTACCAAGCAAAGCACTGCTCTTGCCGATGAGCAGGATACCCTTTCCCGAAAAGCCGCCCGGGGCTCCGGAGCCGCAGGAATGATCATCATGATCTTCGACCTTTCCATGCTCTTCGCCGCCTCTGCGCTTTACAGCCGGGGCGAGATTGGCTTTAACGGTGTCCTCATTTCCACCGCTGCTCTGATGAGTTCTTTCGGCCCTGTGATTTCCCTTGCCAATCTGGGCAGCGGCCTCCAGCTCACCTTTGCTGCGGGCAACCGGATTCTGGACATTTTGGATGATGTGCCTGTCACCGAGGATATTACCGGTGAGGAAAAAACTACTTTTTCCGGTGCCGAAGTGAAGAATTTGCATTTTGCATATGAAAGCGAGGAAATTCTGTCTGACCTGAGTCTCTCCATTCCCCACGGCAAGGTCACTGGCATTGTCGGCAAGAGCGGCAGCGGCAAGTCTACTCTTCTGAAGTTGCTCATGCGTTTCTGGCAGGCTGACAGCGGTGAAGTGCTGATCTCCGGCCGGAACATCAACAAGGTCAACACCAATGATTTGCGAAATATGGAGAGTTTCGTAACGCAGGAGACTGTGCTGTTCCACGACAGCATTCTGAACAATCTGCTCCTTGCCAAGCCGGATGCCACCCGGGAGCAGGTGGAAGATGCCTGTAAAAAGGCATCCGTACACGATTTCATCATTTCCCTTCCCGATGGCTATGACAGCAACATCGGTGAGCTGGGTGATACCCTTTCCGGCGGCGAGCGCCAGCGGATCGGCCTTGCCAGAGCCTTCCTCCATGACGGTGATTTGATGCTTCTGGACGAGCCTACCAGCAATCTGGACAGCCTCAACGAGGCCGTGATCCTCAAATCCCTCCACCGTCAGGCAAACAACCGCACCGTGGTGCTGGTCTCTCACCGAAAATCCACTATGGGCATTGCCGACCAGGTGTATTCGGTAGAAAACGGCAGGCTCAGCTGATGAAAAACACGGAAAGCAAACGAGAAAACGAAAAAGAGGTTGTTGGCCAAATGATCCGGCTCTACTGCCGGTTCCACCACGGCGGCAGCCCACTCTGTCCGGAGTGTGAAGATCTCTGCCGCTATGCCCAGCGGCGCATCGATAAGTGTCCCTTCATGGAGACAAAAACCTTTTGCTCCTGCTGTCGGGTACACTGCTATCAAAAGGAATACCGGGAAAAAATCCGCACTGTCATGCGGTGGTCCGGTCCCCGAATGTTATTTTTTCACCCCGTTATGGCTACCCGCCATTTGATTTTGACTGTCAAAGAAAAAAGGAGACTCCGCAATGAGACTTAAAAAAGCCGTTTACATTGTGCTGGGCATCATCAGTCTGGGACTTGGCGCTTTGGGTGCCGTTCTTCCCCTTCTCCCTGCATTTCCCTTCCTGCTGTCCGCCGCCTTTTTCTTCGCCCGAAGCTCCCGGCGGCTCCACGCATGGTTTATTTCCACCAAGCTTTATAAAAACAATCTGGAAAGCTATGTGTCCGGAAAGGGTATGACCAGAAAAACCAAGGTGCGAATCATGATCATGGTCACCGTTCTCATGTCCATCGGCTTCCTCATGATGAAGGCTGTTACGATAGGGCGGGTAATCCTCGCCATTGTCTGGCTGTTCCACATCCTCTACTTTCTGTTCGGCGTCAAAACTGTACCGGCGCCCATCCCTGAAAAAGCCTGAGCAAAAACTCCTGCACCGTTCTGATGCAGGAGTTTTTACATAGTTAAGAAGGCAGCAAGCTGTGCTCTGGCGGAATCCAAGTAAGCCGCTGCTGCGGCTTTCGGCACATCCAGTGCAACGGCAATCTGCAGCAGACTAAGATTTCCGTAATAGTAGAGAGTGCCGGCAGCGCAGATTTCCGGTTCAAGCCCAGACAGGGCTGATCCGAGCCGCGACAGGTTTTCGTGAGACGGGAGATATGCATCCGCCGTAGCAATTTTTTCGCTTTTCCGGCGCTTAACCGCCCCAGAATAGACATACTTCAAGATCCACGGCGTAAAAGTCGCTTTCCTTCGCGGAATGTGATCGCTCGAATACCCTTCCTGTGCTGCTTTTTCCACGGTCTCTGCAGCAGCATCCTCGCAGTGAAGGATAAAAAGCGCCAAAGTATACATAATATCACGATTAGCCCGGATGCTTTTCAAATAATATTCTTTCCTGTGATTCATCTCTGCCACCACCCGCTTACCGTGCAACTGAAGTACCTAAGACACAAGGTTTACATAAATACTTTACCATAAATAAAGGAAATTGCAAGAGCGCCGCTGAGATTTTTTTAAATATTTTCAGACTGTTCATTCAGGCAGCCCTGTGCTATACTGAAAGAAAAAATCAAAGGAGGAACTGCCATGGAATTTTCTTATGAACAGTACCCGAAAAGCATTCTTATTTATGGCGTGACCGAATCAGAGCTTGAAAAGCTGGAAGCACTGGCCGCTAAGGCTACCATACGCTGCATAGCAGTCGCCGATCATGAAACCACCTACACCATTGCCCAGCTGCTCTCCGGCTGTCCCCTCTCCCCCAAAATGCCGCACCCCATTCCCGGCCGGTTTGCATTGATGGATGGGTTTGCAGGGCAGGAGCAGCTTGGTGCCGCCCTGATCAATCAGGCAGCACCGGGCGTTATCAAAGCTGCACGCACTCTTCACAACGGCAATTGGCCCTTTTCCGATCTCTGTGAAGCGATTCTTGCGGAGCATCGGTCCATGCAGAAATAACAAAAGGCATCCCAGGCCAAAAGGTCTGGGATGTCTTTCATTTTGCGCTAAAAAACATTCCTCCCGGAGCAAACGCTCCGGGAGGAACATTCTTCTAAAAATCCGCGTGGGCCGCCGATAAATTTAGAAATTACTTGAGCAGCTTCTTGAACTCGTCGTATACGAACTGAACCTTCGGTCCGATGATAACCTGAACAGCGGTCTTACCCGGGCGGATAACACCGGAAGCACCGGAAGCCTTAATCTTAGCCTCGTCAACCAGCAGGCGGTCCTTGACCTCCAGACGCAGACGAGTGATGCAGTGGTCAGCAGAAGTAACGTTGTCCTTGCCGCCCAGACCTTCGAGAATGACCTGAGCCATAGCAGAGTAGTCGTTGTTAGCCAGCTCGATCTTGAGCTCGCCTTCCTGATCGTCCTCACGGCCGGGAGTCTTCAGGTTGAACTTCTTGATAGCAACCAGGAATACGACGTAGAACACGACGAATGCAGCAGCGCCCAGAGGCAGAATCAGCCAAGTCTTAGCAGCTGCAGGCAGGCTTGCAGAGAAGATCAGGTCGGTCAGGCCAGCGGAGAAGCTAAAGCCTGCACGGAAGCCCAGCAGAACGGTGACAACGGTGAAGATACCGTACAGCAGGGAGTAAACAACATACAGGGGGAATGCCAGGAACATGAAGGAGAACTCGAAGGGCTCGGTAACACCGCAGAGGAAAGCACAAACAGCAGCGGAACCAACGATACCGATGGTAGCCTTACGCTTGTTGCTCTTAGCGGTCTGAATCATTGCAACGGCAGCGCCGGCAATACCGAACATCATGCAGGGGAAGAAGCCTGCCATGTACATACCGACATCCCAAGTGATGGTAACGCCGTCCATCACGCCACCGGTGGTCAGGCCAGCCCAGTAAGCATGCAGGTCGCCCAGGCCCAGGCCCTTGAACCAGAACACGTTGTTCAGTGCATGGTGCAGGCCGAAGGGGATCAGCAGACGGTTCAGGAATGCATAGATACCAGCACCCCAAGCGCCCAGGCTTGCAATGCCCTGACCCAGAGCAACCAGACCGCTGAACAGAACAGGCCATGCAAACATCAGAACGAAAGACAGAACGATGGAGATCAGAGCAGTTGCGATAGCAACAAAGCGCTTGCCGGAGAAGAACGCCAGCACATCGGGAGTCTTAACATTCTTAAACTTGTTGTAGCAGGCAGCACCTACGATGCCGCAGAGGATGCCGATGAAGGTGTTGGTACCGACCTTGCTGTAAGCGGCAACGTTGTTAGTGTTCTCAACCATGAAGGGCAGGAACTCTTTAACAACAGCCTCGTTGACCAGAGTCTTAACCATCAGGAAAGAAACCAGGCCAGCCAGAGCGGCGGTGCCATCATTGTCATCAGCGAGGCCAACAGCCACACCGATAACGAACAGCAGGTGCATATTGTCGATCAGAGCAGCGCCAGCCTTAACCAAGAAGAAGCCGATCTTGTTGGCTACGGTCAGAAGTTCGCCGCCCTGCATGGTGGAAGGAGCCAGGGCGTAGCCCAGACCCATCAGGATACCGCAGATAGGAAGACAGGCAACAGGCAGCATAAGAGCCTTGCCCAGCTTCTGCAGGGATTTCATCATAAGAATTTTCCTCCTTAATTCTCTTTTTGCCTATATCAAAGACCGTCGGCCCACAACGGTCAATTGGCCTAAAATAAAATATTAACTTACAGGTTTTCTGCCATGAAAGCCTGAAGGGCTTCCGCAGCCTGGTCCTCGTCTGCACCCTCGCAGGTAACAGTCAGCACATTACCCTGCTTTGCAGCCAGACGCATAACAGCCATGATGCGCTTTGCATCAGCCTTGCCGGAGGGAGCAGCAATCGTTACGGTGCTTGCAAACTTGGCAGCAGCCTTAACCAGCAGTCCGGCGGGACGGGCATGCAGACCCATGGGGTCCTTGATTTCATAAGTAAATTCTTTCATTGTTTATTCCTCGCTTTCACAAACTATCTTACGGGTTCCCAGAATTCTTCCGGGAGCCATACTAAGCTCACTGAATCCCATCCTGACGAAGGTCTCCGTCAGCTTGGGATCGGCACCCAACTCACCGCAGATACCAGCCCAGATGCCGGCTTCGTTAGCGGACTTGGCGATATGTGCCAGAAGCGCCATGAGTGCAGGATGGTAGGGGTCGTAGAACCTACCCAGCTTGGCATTCTGGCGGTCAACCGCCAGAGTATACTGCGTCAGGTCATTGGTACCGACGCTGAAGAACGCAGCCTCCTTTGCCAGCTCATGGGCAAGGACTGCAGCGGCAGGGGTTTCAATCATAACACCGATGGGGACATCCTTGGTGGGAATACCCTCGGCTTCCAGCTCTTCACGGATCTGCTTGCACAGAGCCTTGGCCTCCTGCAGCTCCCAAACGGATGCAACCATGGGGAACATCACATTGAGGTTGCCGTAAGCACTGGCCCGGTAAATAGCCCG
This sequence comes from Oscillospiraceae bacterium, assembly GCA_020025545.1. Taxonomy (GTDB): domain Bacteria; phylum Bacillota; class Clostridia; order Oscillospirales; family Oscillospiraceae; genus Faecousia. The sequence continues at coordinate 54,842 of JAHHRX010000007.1, forward strand.
CAGCTGCGGACGGAAGATTTCGTCCACTCTGGTCAGGCAAATGCGCAGACCTCTCAGACCCAAAGCGGGATTCTCTTCTTTGTCAAGATCCATATAGTCAACCTGCTTATCGGCGCCGATATCCAGCGTCCGAATGACAACAGGCCGTTCACCCATGATTTCGGCAACCTTCTTATAGGCTTCAAACAGTTCGTCCTCAGAGGGCAGGCTGTCTCTACCCAGGTACAGGAATTCGCTGCGCATCAGGCCAATGCCTTCCGCATCGCCTGCCACTGCCGCCTCAGCATCCTCAGGGCAGCCGATATTGGCGCACAGGAGGATCTGCTTGCCGCTCTTGGTAATGCTCTTTTTGCCCCGGTAAACCTCCAGAGCCTCCCGATCCGCCGCAGCCTCTGCCTGCTTCTTTGTCAGCATGGCCAGAGTCTCAGCATCAGGATCCATATACCAATTTCCGGTAAAGCCGTCAACGGCCAAAACCTCACACTGGGCAGCGTCCTGCAAATCAATATCAGACTGCACCAGAGAGGGAATATTCAGAGTACGCGCCAGAATGGCTGTATGAGAACTGGAAGAACCGCCCTGTGTCACAAATGCCAGAATGCGGTCTCTCGGCAGTTGGATGGTCTCGCTGGGAGCCAGATCCTCTGCCGCCAGCAGGAAGGAACCGTCGGGCAGCTTAAAATCGTCAGCGCCGGAAAGGATACCGGCCACACGCTGGGAAACATCCCGAATATCAGCACAACGGGCTTTCATGTACTCGTCATCCAAAGCAGCGAACACCAACGCCATGCTTTCGCCGCACTCGGCAGCAGCCGTTGCCGCAGCAGCGCCGTTTGCGATTTCGTCGGCTACTGCCTCCAGATAATCCAGATCGTCCAGCATCAGCATCTGGACTTCCACAATGGCAGCCTGCTCTTCGCCGAGCTCTGCCTTCGCCTTTTCATAAAGCCGGGACAGCTGCTCCTTAGCGGTCTCACAGGCAGCGTCAAACTTTGCCTGCTCAACAGCAGCATCACCGGAAGATACTGCTTCCCGTCTCTTTGCCTTCTGATATACGACCACTTTGCCAATGGCAACGCCGGGAAATACCGGCAAGCCGGAACCTTGCTTCATCTTGTGTGCCTCCTGTTTTTTTACTTTGCCAGCTCAATGACGGTGTCACCGGCATTCACATGGGCACCCACATGGGTCTCAAAAGTAGTGTAATCACCGCTGTTGCAGATGACTACGGGAGTAATGATATCATAACCGGCTGCGGTAATCGCCTCGATATCAAATTCCATCAGGGTATCGCCCTTCTTAACCTCGTCGCCGTTCTTTGCGATCACATTGTAATGCTCACCCTTGAGGTTTACGGTGTCAAGACCCACATGAATCAGGATCTCTGCGCCAAAATCGGCAACCAGGCTCACTGCGTGGCCGGTTTCAAACATCATATCAACGGTAGCATCGCAGGGAGCAACAACCTTACCGACGGTAGGACGGATGGCAATGCCCTTGCCCAGAATTTCTTCGCCAAAGGTAGGATCGCTGACCTCTTTAATGGCAACTGCCTCACCGGTAACGGGAGCCCCGATACTGTCCAAAGCCTTACCGCCAAACAACTTACTGAAAATTCCCATAAAAACAACTTCCTTTCGGCAAAATCATGAAATACTGGAGCGGCAGATGCAGATCGCAAGGTAGGCTTGCTCCACAGCGGAAACAGCCCGTCCTCCCTGCTTGCTGAGACAGGTAGCCACTGCGTGTGCGCAGGCAAACGCAACGGGAATGGACCTTTTCACGGCATCAGCCAAAGAATTATCTGCATACTTTTTCTCTTCACAGGAAAAAGCCTGCATCGCTAAGAATTTCAGATGAACAATCAGCTCATCATAGAACAAATGGTTTTTATCAAGCTGAATACCCGGCCAGCTCTCAATAATGCTCAGCATAGGCTGCAGCACATGAGCCACTCGCATGGTGGTATTCATAGAACCGGTATACTCAGCATTTACAATATGCAAAGCAATGCTGGCAGCCTCGTCCTGCGGAAGGTCTACTCCCAGTTCCTGACGAATCAGATTCAGTGAATGCTGTCCAACCGCAAATTCTTCCGGATAGAAAACCTTCACTTCCGTATCGAGTGCGTTGTGCAGATCCAGCCCCAAACGGCTGCGCTCAATGGCGAACTGGATATGATCCGTAAGGGTCAGATAAGCGGATTCGTTCAGCCGGCGGCCCAGCATCTGATCGGCATAGTCGATAATACTGCTGGAAAGTTCCAGCAGGTTCTCGGGCAGCCGAGCCATCAGTTCCTTCAATCTGGTTATATTTTCAGGAGAATCCATGCGGAAGATTTTCTCCGCCTTGGCGGGATCCATCAAGTCGCCGGGCTTCGCATGAAACCCCAGACCTCTGCCCATAACGACCAATTCTTTCCCATCGTCATCTACGCAGCTCACGACATTATTGTTGATGGCCTTCAGAACCTTCAAAATTCCCGATCCCCCTAACAAGAAAAAAGACCAAACTCCACAAAAAAACGACTTGCTCTTTGTAGAATTTGGTTTTGCCTGCCTTACCAGTAACAATCCATTCATCCGTGGAGATATTTGATTCAGCAAATTCTCACATTAGTTCTAGATACAGAATACATTGCAGTTCATAATTTGTCAATATTCCATTAATGCGAACCACAAAATTCGTCGTTTTCCCTAGTGTTCTGGATATGTTTTTGTGCACTTCGTACATCATTCTTTCTACAAATTACCTGCTTGTTACCCACTGATTTCTGTGTTATACTAAATGTATATCCATGACAATATGATTTCCGAAGGAGTATACGCTATGACAAGAATTTTGGATTGCAACAGTTCCGATTTCCGCACGATGGGACCGAAAGAGCTGCTTGGAGCCATTGCCGGTTCCGAAGGCCGCACGATTGCCTGTGAAACCATCGGTTACCTGCAACCCATGCTGGGTGATATCACCAACGCAGAATTTGCAGCCGCCATGGGTGCAGACATTCTGCTTCTCAATATGTTTGATGTGCAGAATCCCGTGATTCGCGGATTGCCCAAAACCGAGCCCATGGAAATCGTCTCCCGGCTGAAGGATCTCACCGGCCGCCCCATTGGCATCAATCTGGAACCTGTGGAGCAGGTGCTTTCCTCCGAAAATATCGAAGAAAATATGTGGGCCATGACCCCCGGACGGAAGGCAACGCTGGAAAACGCAAAGCGTGCGGCGGACATGGGAGTGAATATGATTCTCCTCACCGGAAACCCCGGCGTCGGCGTCACCAATGAAGCCATTGTGCAGACGCTTTCTCTCTACAAAAAGGAATTGGGCGATCGGCTGATCCTTGCCGCAGGCAAAATGCATGCCTCTGGCATTCTCACCGAGGGTGCCGAGCACATCATCACCAAAGCAGATATCCAGGCCTTTGCCGAGGCCGGTGCGGACATTATCCTCCTCCCTGCTCCCGGCACCGTGCCCGGAATCACCATGGAGTATATCCGTGACCTTGTAGGCTTCAGCCACAGTCTGGGATGCCTCACAATCACCGCCATCGGTACCTCTCAGGAGGGGGCGGATATTGCCACCATTCGTCAGATTGCGCTCATGTGTAAGATGACCGGCACCGACATCCATCATCTGGGAGATGCCGGCTACGGTGGAATGGCGCTGCCGGAGAACATTATGAACTACTCCTTCGCCATTCGTGGTATCCGCCACACTTATCACCGTATGGCAAGCTCCGTAAACCGTTAACGCGCACTGTTTTCATTTGGCAGCGCTCCTGCTTTTCGGGGGCGCTGCTATTTTTAGACAAGTTCCTGTATTTTTTAATTCATGTAAAATATACTTGACTTTCAGGAAAATAAATGATACTCTGATGTTAAGAGGTGGTTGCATGGCTAAGAATATGCCATTAAAAGTTGCCCGAGCCAGAAAAGATATGACGCAAAAAGATCTGGCGGAACAGATTGGGGTTTCCCGACAGACCATTAATGCCATCGAAAAAGGAGAATATAACCCTACCATCAAGCTGTGCCTGAAAATATGCCGGGCACTTGGCACCACTCTGGATGAACTGTTCTGGGAGGATGAAAACATGGAAAACGGTTATGAATTGCTTACCGAAAAAGACGCAATGTGGGCAGAGATGCTCCTGCAGGTGTTAAAGGACAATGCCGTTGCCTGCACCGCCGTGCCCGTTCATGGTGCCGGGCTGACGAACCGGGCCGGTATCCCCGAGCGTTTACAAATCTATGTGCCGAAGGAAAGCATCGCATCGGCCAGAGAGCTGATGCAGTGTCTCTTTTCTTCCGAGGCTACCTAAACAGCAAAGAGCCGCACCGAAATCGGTGCGGCTCTTTCAAATTATGACCGCTCCGAACGAACGGTATGCTATTTAAGCGTGAGGAGCGTGAGGCTGCACAAATGCCGCCGCTTAACATCAAAATGCTCTTTCCGGAAATTATGCTGCCTTTCATATTGGGCATCAATCCAAAACCACAGCCTTTTTCTTTCCCTTTTTGTTTTTGGGGAACTCCCGGATGCGAACGACGAAATCCAGATTTACCAGTTCCGAACCGGATGCAGTTTCTACGATTACAGCGTTGTCTGTCACTTCCCGGATAGTGCCTGTCATCTCTCCGCTCAGCATATAAATCAGGCATTCCTTATCAATAAATCTCTTGGCCGCTTCCTGCATAGTGGTATCTCCTTTTGTTTTTTTCATTTTAAGATATTTCGTGACCCAATCTTTTTTTCTTTGCTTTGGATTCAAAAAAACAAGCCAAAAGCAAGCAAAAAACAGAAAGTATATCCCCGGATTCATATCCTCACCATCCCGTAACACGCCCCGCTATACAAATATCGGAAGCAGCAGAATGTAGCTTTATACAAATTAGCTGCCGAAATTTATACAGATCCGCACCCGTCGGCGCAGGCGTTTTTTAATCCATCTTATCTGCAAGCTTTACTGTCATTATATTGAATCGTGCCGGAATGTCAACATAATTTATTTTTCACTAAACAGAACATTGTTATTGCAAAAATACGGCCATCCCCTAAGGGATGACCGTATCTTTATAAGGATTTAAATGCTTCTGCGCTTGCGGGGATTCAGCATAGCCACAGCTGCGCAGGAAACGCCTGCCAGAGAAGCCATGGCCACAGCAGCCCACATCATCACGATGCTGTTATCACCGGTCTTGGGGGGCTCGGGCTTTTCGGGATCGGGAGTGGGAGTGGGCTTTTCAGGATCGGGGGTGGGCTCGGGCTTTTCGGGATCGGGCTTGGGAGCAGGCTCAGCAATCAAGCTCTTGATGGCTGCATCAAGCTGTGCAGCAGCTTCATCCACCACTGCCTGGTCATCCTCACCGAGGTCCTCATTTGCCATAACTGCCTTAGCGGCTTCAAGAGCAGTCTTGAAGTTTTCCACGCTCTCGGCAGTGTAGCCGGTAAGATCCATACCCTCAGCTTTTGCGATCAAGTCCTTCAATGCGGACTTGTCCGCCTTGCGCTTCTGTGCATCGATTGCGTTCAGCAGGACTTCAGCAGCGTACTGCACATCCTCTGCTGTGGCATTCTTGTCTGTCAGCACATTCTTAGCAGAATTCAGCGCATCCAGCAGCTGCTGCCAGTTGTTCTGGAAATACTGCTCCTGATAAGGGAGCATGGACTCGGCCTTGGCGACAGCCTCCTCCAGCACGCTCTTGTCAACGGGAATCCACTTAGCGTACAGCGTCAGATCACCTTCAACAGGTGCAGTAAAGTCATACGCAGACGTGCAGGCTGCATCGGTGAACCATCCGCCAAACACGGCGCCGGCCTTGACGGGAGCCTCAGGCTGGGCTACGGCCTCACCATTGACAACAATCACGCTGTCCACTGCGCTGCCGCCCAGAGAATCGAATCTAACCTGGAATCTTTCGGTTGCAGTCACATTATTTGCATACAGCATAACGCTGTCAACCTTACCATGGAAGGAATTGGTTGTACTGCCGATACGGCCTACAGGAATATCCAAGGGAGAACGCTCAATTCCGGTTTTGCCCATAAATTGGGTAGTCGCATGCTCATCGGGCAGGAAAGAACCCACTGCAGCAATCTTCTGTCCGTCCACCAGCAGGTAGGTTTTGTCGCCTTCGTTCCGAATGGTCAGCTCCACCCACTGATCGTGAGGCAGCTCATAGTCAAATACATATTCATACAGCTCACGGGCGAAGCCAACCTTCCATGTCCCGTTGCCGGTAGGAATTGCCTTGATTGTGTGTTCGCCATAGGGGGCATCCGCCTCAAAGAGGATCTGCTCACCCTTCTGATCGGAGCCGTCCTTAAATACTCGCATAGTAAGCGTGCTGTTGGGGCCCATTGCGTCCAGACCCGTCACTGCATAGGAAGCCTTTCCGTTCAGCACCAACGCGCCATCCACAATAGAAGCACCGTTGAGAACCAGGTCACGGCCATTGCCGGAGCGGTCAAAGGTATCCGCAAAGGAATACTGTGCGTACTCCTGAGTGCCCTCAGCCAGCTTGATAACATGATAAGGATTGGTGTTAGGTGCGGTGCTCAGAAGCTTGACATTCGCCTTTGCATCGTTGAAATTACGATCCAGGCCATCGCCGCCGGTACCCCACATCTTCACGCTGAGGTAAGGCAGAGCCTCCATAAAGCGATGGAAAGTATCCGTCTCGTTGATACCCGTTGCGTGCGTGTCAATGTTATCCTGCCAGATGGCAAATGTTGCACCCATCATCTGGGTGGAGCCGGTGGGAAGCCATGTTCCGCCTACATTTTCAGGCTCCCAGTTATCGTACAGATTCTGACTGTTGAGGAAGTCACCGTAACCGCCCTGACTGCCATTTCCGCTGGGGACAATGTACAGACTGCCGTCAACGGTATTGATAATGTCGAAGCCCAGATCAAACATAGCCTGCGGATTTGCCCAGCCTGTGTTCCAGATATTCATCTGGGCACCCTGCACATGTTCCGGCTTGAAGGGGTGCTGGTCAGGATGATTGCTCATAGAGCTCAGACTGCCCCAAATACGGACATCACGGCCTTTCTCGTTGCGAATGTAGTCTATCATCTGGATAAGGAAGTTGCGGTATGCGGGGTGGCTGTCATAGAACTCGTCAGCACCGATATGCACAACAGTGTTCTCATCAAAGATGTTCTCATCGATATACTCGTCGAAAATATCCTTGACGATCTCGATAGCCTCCGGCTTACTGATGTCCACATGGTCAAACCACGGGCGATTGCCGTTGCCAATCTTGTTCAGCACCAGATCCGGGCGATTGAGGGTGTGCTTAATATAGTTGGTAATGGACAGTGCATGGGCAGGAACATCGATTTCGGGGGTGATATTCACACCAAGCGCACGGCAATCCTCGATAAAGGATTTAAACTCAGCCTTGGTATAGAAGTAATCCTTGGAGGTCAGCCCCTTCTTGTCAGATTCCAGACGGTAGCCCTGATAGGAGTTCCAAGCCTCATCTCTTTTGCCTGCATTTACATAGTCTTCCATGAAAATCAGGTTATCACTGAGGTGGATGTGCATATCATTGAACTTGAACCATGCCATGTTTTTGGCAAAGTTACGCAGCATCTCCATAGACATGGGCTTACGACCCACATCCAGCATGAAGCCACGGGTTTCAAACTCAGGATAATCCCGGGCAGTACCCTGCACAATTGTCTGGTTTCCGCTGAGCACCAGTGCCTGCATCACGGAACGGGTTCCCCAGTATGCACCTACATTGTCGTTTGCCTGAATGACCACCTGATCTGTAACAACCATGTTATAGGTTTCCTTGTCGAAGCCATCGCCGTTCAGATATGTCAGGCTGATATCTCCTGCTTTTGCACCGTAGGGGACGATAGGCAGGGTCAGGCCAAAGCGATCCTTGATATCCTTCTGCAGCTCAACAGCAACACTGTGCATGGATTCCTCGGTAACGATGCGGCTGTCTGCGGTAAGCCGGAACAGCTTTCCCTGCTGCTCCGCAGAGCTGTACCACTGTGCCAGCTCCGGCACAACGGCAGGCTTGACATTACCTTCATTTGCGCTCTTCACACCGGGAATGGTCAGTTCCACCTTTGCAGAGCCGCTCTTGGTGGTATCTGCCTTCTCACGGACGGTAACGGTGATTTCCACCTTGGTATTCACCAGAGGGGTATGCACGGTGCCGTCAGCGCTCACCACCTGCTCATAGTTGCATCCCCAGATAGCGGTGTACTTCTCAGGGACTGCTGCGGTCATGCTCACCCGGCCATTTTCCAGCCGGATGCTCTGTGCCAGTTCGGCAGCTGCAGCAGCAGGAGTCACAATAACCTCGGATTCCTCCTGATACACTTCAAACTCATAAAGAGAAACATTGTTCCAGGATTCACTGCTATACTGCTCTACCCTGACACGCACATAGCGAGCCTCTACCGGGGCATCGAAGTTAACGGTCTGCACAGGGGCAGTGCGCAAAGGGAGCTTTCCCTCGAATTTCTTCTGAACATCCCAGTGGCGTCCGTCCATAGAGGTTTCCACATACCACTCATCGGGGTTATTGCTCTCCCAATAGAGGATAACGCTGCCGACCATGTACTTAGCGCCCAGATTATAGGTGATGGTGGGGCTCTTTACATCTCGGTCAGTTGCCCAGCGGGACTGTCTATCGCCCTTAATACCGTCACGAGCCTTGTCAGCCGTAAAGGCTGTGCCGCTCTCATAATTGGTTGCGGAAGCCGTCACGCCGCTCTGCACGGCCAGATTGGTTCTCTCGGGCAGTGTGACCAGGGCATCGTCGTCCTGCGGCATATGGCCGTAAACCTCAAATTCCCGCACACCGACATTGAACCAGTTCGTGACAGACTGGCCATACTTGGTCACGGACAGGCGGACATACTGAGCAATCACGGGAGTTTCCAGCGTATACTCGTCCTGCAGCTTTCCCTCGGTTCTGACAACTGTTTCCTGAGCATCCCAATTCTGGGCATCGTTAGAAGTCTCGATGGTATACTCCAGAATGTTGGTCTTTTCCCAGAAAACCTTGAAGCCGGTCACAGTGCGCGGTGCGCCTAAATTCAGGCTGAGGGTGCGCTTTGTTGTGCCCTTTCCGTCATTATTGCTGCCCCAGCGGGAGTCTGCATTGTAGTTGCCGTCAATGGCAGCGGAGGCAGGGAACTGATTTGTTTCAGTGTCATCAGCAGTTGCAACCACGCCGGGAACACGGCTCAGGTTACCCACCGTAACCTTAGCAGGATCCTCACCGTAGACCTCAAATTCCCGTACACCGACATTGTACCAGTTGGCAACAGCCTGACCGTACTTGGTCACGGACAGGCGGACATGCTGAGCAACAACGGGAATCGTCAGAGAATGCTCATCTTCCCGCTGTCCCGCAGTTCTGGTGGCCGTTGCCCGGGTTTCCCAATTGGTGCCATCGTTGGAGGTGTCAATGGTGTACTCCAGGATGTTGGTCTTTTCCCAGAAAACCTTGAAGCCGGTGATGATGCGCTTTGCGCCCAAATCCAGCTCAAGGGTGCGCTTTGTGGTACCCTTACCGCTGGCATCGTTACTGGTACCCCAGCGGGATGTGTCTTCCTTATTTCCATCAATGGCAGCGGAGGCGGGATAAGTATCTGTCTCAGTATCAGATGCTTTGATCTTGACGCCGTTCAGGCGGGCCAGATTTACATCCGTACCGGTTTCAGCCTGTCCCACTGCCGATGCCACCAATCCGCCAAGCAGCATGACTGCTGCCAGCGAAATGGCAAGGAATCGTGAGTAGTGTTTTTTCATGCATGATACCCCTTTACTTTGTTCTTGTGTACATTTCCGGAAGACTGCCTCTCCATTCCTTCGCAAAATAGCATACACGCCATTTTTACACCGTCTCCCATGCGAAGTTCCGGCTTACATTCCCCTCTGAAACATCACCCTTTCCATTGGAGACTGTATAGTGCATAACACCGCAATTGTACATTCACATTAATATTAACAGTCCGGCATTACTCTGTCCACTCACATAACTTACAAATATATCTATATGTTTTTATGCACATTGCACACCGTACAACGCTATAGGTTCTGCCCCGGAATGTATATTCGGGACCGGACCTTTTGTATAAGAATTCAGATACTTCTCCCTGCGAAGCACCGTCTCAAATTTGGCCTCCGCCCCTCTCCGTACATGAAATATTCACAAATAATCTATATCTGGTTTATGAATTTTCACCAAATTCAAGTATAATATTAGATTAGTTCAAATATAGACAATCCATTATCGAATCTGTAAGGAGACATAGCGGATGAATATTTCAACTCTGCTTTCATTTACAACCAAAATTGAAGGTGCATACGAAGTAATGTGCCAGCCGGTTCTCAACGAGTTTGAAATATCAAAAACATCCTTTGATATTTTAATGTTTTTATCCAACAACCCGGAACGCTACACCGCAAAAGAAATCAGCACCACGAGAAACATCAAGGCAAATGTGGTTTCTCTGCATGTGGAAAAGCTGGTAAACGACGGTTATCTGCAGCGTCAGAGCGTAGAGGGAGATCGGAGAAAAGTCCGCCTTGTTTATACTGACAAGGCTCAGCCCATTATAGAAAAGGGTCGCCAACTGCAGCGCAATTTCTGCATTTCCCTGATGGAAGGACTGACGGATGCGGATCTGGAGAGCTTTAAGCACTGTTTCCAGGTCATTGCGAAAAATGCAGATCTGCTTCATGGCAGAAAGATGTTATAATGTAAGGGAGAAATTTGCATATGCTGAAACTTTTGAAAAGAATGCGTCTCAGAGAGATCATCATGTGCCTGATTTGCGGGGTGCTTCTTCTGGGACAGATTTATTTTGATTTAAAGCTTCCGGACTTCATGAGTGAACTAACAGTATTAATTCAGACACCGGGAAGTCAGATAGCCGATGTCTGGTTGACCGGCGGGAAAATGCTTCTGTGCACACTGGCCAGCGCCTTACTGTGTATCGCCTGCGGCTATCTTGCGGCAAAGGCCGCCTCCGGCTTTACCTATGGCGTGCGCAGCGACCTCTTTACCCATGTATCGGCTCTCGGTCAGCAGGAAATGCTCGGCTTCTCTGTGCCCAGTCTCATTACCCGCACAACCAACGACATTACCCAAATTCAGATGGTCATTGCCATGGGGCTGCAGGCCTTCATCAAATCCCCTGTTATGGCAGTCTGGGCCATTTTCAAAATTCTGGGCAAGATCTGGGAACTGTCTGCCATTACCGCAGGCTTTGTGGTTGCCATCTGTCTTTCCGTTGCCCTGATTGTTTCATCTGTTATCCCCCGCTTCCGTGTGGTACAGCGGCTGACCGATAAGCTCAACCGAATTGCCCGGGAGAATCTGACCGGAATCAATGTGGTACACGCCTTTAACGCTGAGGACTACCAGAACGAAAAGTTTGATAAAACCAATTTGACAATGAAAGCCACACAATTAAGAAACCAGCGGACTTTGGCAGGCTTGCAGCCGATTATGGGCCTTGGTATGAACGGGCTGTCTCTTTGCATCTTCTGGGTAGGCGCAGCGCTGCTGAATGCTATGCCTGCGGCAAATGCAGCAGGCAGACTTACCATGTTCAGCGACATTATGGTATTCAGCACTTACGCTACCTATGTGGTTATGTCCTTTATGATGCTTGTTATGATCTTTATGCTTCTGCCGTCGGCAGAGGTTTCCGCAGAGCGAATCAATCAGGTGCTGGACACAAAGCCCACCATTCAGGAAGGCACCAGAGAACAGGGCATCGAGACCGGTACTGTAGAATTCAGAAATGTGACTTTCCGCTATCCCGGTGCTGCCGATGACGACCTCAAGGATGTAAGTTTCAAAGTAAACCAGGGAGAAACGCTGGCAATCATCGGTGCCACCGGCAGCGGCAAGACAACGCTCGTCAGCCTTATTGCCCGTTTTTACGATGCGACTCAGGGCGAAGTGCTGGTGGACGGAATCAATGTAAAGGACTACACCTTTGATGCCCTTTATAATAAGCTGGGCTATGTGACCCAGAAAGCAGTCATGTTCTCCGGTTCTGTTGCGGAAAATGTAGCATTTGGCGAAAGTCAGACTGAAACCACAGCGGAAGATGTCGAAAAGGCAATTTCTCTGGCGGAGGCCTCCGAATTCGTAGAAAAAATGGAAGGCGGCACCGCTCACAGAATCTCCCAGGGCGGCAGAAATGTGTCGGGCGGTCAGAAGCAGCGTCTTTCCATTGCCCGTGCTCTGGCAAGGAAGCCGGAAATTCTCGTCTTTGATGATTCCTTCTCAGCCCTTGACTACCGAACCGACGCCGCGCTCCGTGCAGGTCTTACGAAGGAGCTTTCCAATACCACCAAGGTAATCGTTGCACAGCGAATCAGCACCATTCGTCATGCGGATCAGATTCTTGTAATGGATGAGGGCAGAGTGGTCGGCGACGGCACCCACGAGGAACTGATAAAGAATTGCCCCGTATACCGTGAGATTGCCAAATCTCAGCTTTCCGAAGCGGAACTGGCCCAGTAAAGGAAGTGGTGATTATGAAGAAAAAGAATATGTTTGCATCCCTCGGAAAGGTCTTTCAGTACATGGAAAGTAAGGTACCTATGATTGTCTTTGCCATGTTTTTAGCAATCTGCGGTGCGATCCTGACCATTATAGGCCCCGGAAAAATCGGTGAGATCACAAACCTGATGGAAGCAGGGCTCTACGGAAACATGGATCTTGCCGCCATCGGGAGGATCGGAATCTTCCTTGCAGTCATCTACATCGCAAGCGCACTTTTTACATTCTCCCAGCACTTTATCATGGCCACGATCACACTGGATACCTCCAAAAAAATGCGCGGAGATCTGGTAGAGAAAATCAACCGTGTCCCCATGAGCTACTTTAACCGCACTTCTCAGGGCGATGTGCTCAGCCGGATTACAAACGATGTCCAAACCCTCCAGCAAGGTCTTTCCAGCAGTATGCCCAGTATCATCAGCGCCGGTGCTCAGTTTCTGGGATGTCTTGTTATGATGTTCGTAACTGAGTGGCATCTTGCAATCTGCGTGCTGGCAGTTACCTTTTTGGGTATGCTGATGCTGATGCTGGTAATGAGCCGCTCTCAGAAATACTTTATTGCAAGACAGGAAAATCTCGGCGCTCTAAACGGTTTTGTGGAGGAAATGTACTCAGGCCATGAGGTGCTGAGAATCTCAAGAGCGGGCAGGAAAATTAACAGCCGTTTTGCGCAGCTGAATGAAGCCGTTTATAATTCCAACTGGAAATCCCAGTTTCTCTCGGGTGTTATGCAGCCCATGATGACCGTTATGGGAAACATCGGCTATGCAGCGGTCTGTGTGGTAGGTGCAATGCTTACCATGAATGGCAGCATTCCCTTTGGCGTCATCATCTCCTTTGTCCTGTATGTACGCCTGTTCACGGCTCCCCTGACCCAAATTGCCCAGGGTATGACCAATCTGCAAACCGCCTCCGCCTCTGCGAATCGTATTTTTGATCTGTTGGAAAGTGAAGAGTTGTCTGACGAGAGCCACAAGCAGGCAAAAGTTGAGACGGTAAAGGGTGCTGTTTCCTTTGACCATGTCCATTTCAGCTATCCTGACACACCGGATAAGGTCATCATTAAGGACTTTTCCGCGCAGATTCATCCGGGTCAAAAAGTAGCCATCGTCGGCCCCACCGGTGCCGGTAAGACAACCATGGTCAATCTGCTGATGCGTTTCTTTGAGATCAACAGCGGTTCCATTTCCATTGACGGTGTGCCCACCTCTCAGCTGAAACGGGAGAATATCCACGAGCTCTTCAGCATGGTTTTGCAGGACACCTGGCTCTTTGAGGGAACGGTTCGGGAAAACCTCGTGTACAACATGAAGGACATTTCCGACGAGGATCTGGAAAGAGTGTGCAAAGCCTGCGGCCTGTCCCACTTTGTCCACTCGCTGCCCAACGGATTTGATACAGAGCTATCGGACAGCACTACCATTTCCGCCGGTCAGAAACAGCTGCTGACCATTGCCCGTGCCATGCTGCAAAACAGTCCCATGCTGATTCTGGACGAGGCCACTTCTTCTGTGGATACCCGCACCGAAGCAATTATTCAGCGGGCTATGGATGCGCTTACCAAGGGCCGAACCAGTTTTGTAATTGCCCACCGCCTCTCTACCATTAAGAATGCAGATATGATTCTTGTAATGAAAGACGGCGATGTAATCGAAAGCGGCAGCCATGAAACGCTGATGCAAAAAGGCGGATTCTATTGCGATCTATATAACAGTCAATTTGAAAAAGCGGTTTAAGGAGGTATCCGGATGAATGTACGCTATATTACCATCGAACGGGAATTTGGCAGCGGAGGAACACAAATCGCCTCCGAAACCGCCAAGAAGTGCGGCATTGCCAGCTACGGCAGAGAAATTATGGAAACCGTTGCAAAAGAGCAGAATGTGTCCGTAGAAGCACTGGAAGAATATGAGGAAAGTGTGTCCGGAAGCTTCCTGTATTCCATGTTTGTTATGGCGCAGTCCCAGACCGGAGATCCCGACCTTTTATCCCCGGAAGCGAAGCTCTATGTTGCAGAAACCCGTGTCATCAAGCGTCTGGCCCAGCAAGGCCCCGGTATTTTTGTAGGTCACTGCGCATCGGAAGCGCTCAAGGATCTGGATGGTGTTCTGCGTGTCTTTATTCGTGCAAGCGAAGAATATAAAGAAAAACGCGCTATTCAGGATTACGGCATTCCCAAAAATCAGGTGGCAGCGATCTGCCGCAAATTCAATCGCAAGCGTTCGAATTATTACTCCTTCTGCACCAGAAAAAAGTGGAACGATCCCTGCAATTATGATATTGTTCTGGATAGCTCCAGAATCGGCATTGACCGCTGTGCGGCGGCACTTTCTGCGCTGTATATGCCATAGCAAAATATCTCCGCAAGAATTAACAGCACCCGGATTTTTCACCGGGTGCTGTTCCTTTTGTTTTAGCAGATATGTGTTTGCGGGGCTCGGGCACTGCTTAACCTGCAAGGCGTGCGCCAAGGGCACGGCATTGCGCTTCTTCCTCCTCCCCCGGCAGCTCCTGACAGATATAAGTTTCGCTAATGGCACAGGGAGCACTCTCTTTCCAGCTGCGCATCCACTCACCGTCTCCCCAGCCATAGGAGCCAAACAACGCGACACGCTTTCCCAGCAGCTTGCCGCTGACATCTTCCCACATGGGCAGGAACTCAGAATCCTCCAGTTCTTCTGCGCCCATGGCGGGGCATCCGAATGCAAATGCATCAAAATCGGCTGCCTTGGCAGAATTAAATTCCCCGGCGCTGAACAGTTCAACCTCCGCATTTTCCTGCTTTACGCCTTCGGCAACTGCGTTCGCCATTGCCTCAGTATTGCCTGTGCCGCTCCAATAAACTACTGCTACTTTCATATTTCAAGATCCTTTCTTTTCATTTTATCCGGCTACTGTGAGCCGTTGGATATCCGCTTCACAGCCGATTTGCCGGCGGTAAAAAACGGTACATCTTTTAAATTGATTAAATTTGCGCTGTGCCTCCGGAATATTCGTATACGCTTTCCAGCATCCTGTGCACGGGCAGTTCTTCCCCTTGTTCTGTATGAAAGCACGGATATCTGCAAGGGGGTAATCGAGGAAAATCCCAATTTCATGGGGAAAATCATCGCTGGATAAACGATCCTCCAAATGATTGAGACAGCCGCTGATGGTGAACTCGGTATAGCCGTACTCCGTGAGGAAGCATCTGACCTGGATGTCTTTGATAATCTCATTGAGACTGCGTTCCCTGTACAAATAGACCAGACTGGGGCCTTTTCCTTTTTTATAAAGCAAATGCGCACGGACACCCTTTGTCCGGATGGAATGATCCAGCCTGCTGACCGCTTCTTCAAGCTCCTCTTTCGTGCCATGCTGTGGAAAAATACTTCCCGCTTTCAATCCTGCAAGGGTCGGAGCGCAGTTTTGCACAATCAAATCGGTTGACATTTTCTCCTCCCATCGGTTTTTAGTTAGCCATTGCTAACCAATACGCAAAATGTAAAGCTCCGTTCGGCGGAGCCTCCATTAGTTAGCTGTCGCTAACTTCTGCTGAAAGAATACCACAATCTCTCCCTGTTGTCAAGACATTTCTGATCCGGATATTGCCGGGAGCGAGGGAATCGCTCAACGGGCGTGGGTGCGCAATTCCGCACCCACGCCCGTTTATGTGTTATGACATATGCCCGCATCAACTGCAGGAAAAGAAAAAGCTTCCCTTCATATTGCGAAGGACCCGACGCACAATGGAATCGGATCGTATGAAATCAGCGCTTTGGTCTGCCCTTGGGTGTCCACCATCAGACATGGTGGGCAAAGTATCGGCTCAACGACGCAGCATCTTGGAAATCGGCGTGTTTCGTCAGATATTTCTCCCAAAACCCTAATGAAAGGTTTCAGCGCCGGCCTTCCTTTATGATTTTGCGGTATCGCCCCATCCGGGGACTATCCTTTCTTATGTTTGCCGGTAATCGATGCAGGAAGACATTTCAGCAAGAACAATGCAAACACCAGAATTAACAAGCGATCGATGTAGTCTGTGAGAAATTGTACGCAGAACACGCTTACGGTCAGATTCAGTCCTGCCTGATGCAGGAATTGCACCAAGATGCTGGATCCGGAAGAAGTTACACCGCCGAAAACGAAGGCGCTGATACAGGAGGCCAAAAGTGTTCCGGGAAGCGTGATCAGAAAGGCACAAACCGGGAGAAGTGCCTTGGAAGAGGTAAGGCGTTTGGAACGATATACCACACCGGTCAGCAAACCAATCAGCAAAGCCACCGGAATGAAGAACAGGGAAT
Source organism: Oscillospiraceae bacterium (assembly GCA_020025545.1). Classification (GTDB taxonomy): domain Bacteria; phylum Bacillota; class Clostridia; order Oscillospirales; family Oscillospiraceae; genus Faecousia. The sequence continues at coordinate 71,691 of JAHHRX010000007.1, forward strand.
ATACATCAGTGGTAAAACCAACCAGCAGACCGCTTAATAAACCGGGGATCATGCCATAGAGGGGTCCAAACAGCATGGCGCACAGCACGGTACCCAAACTGTCAAAATAAATTGGAAGCTTTAAAAACAGCGCCAGATTGGAACCGATGATGTTCAGCACAGCGCACAGGGCAATAAAAGACATCTGGAACAGGGAAAGGTTTAGACGTTTCATGCCAACACCTCCCCAGCTGAAATCTGATCCAGCACGGCGCTCGCCTGATCCGGCTGGGCACCCAATACCCTGCACAGGAAGAGCATCATAAACTTCTTGGCATCTACTTGTGTAAGCACTTTGCTATTGTGGGGCCGATTCCAGATTTGGAAGGCATCACAAAGGGTCTGCCCATAGCTGATGCCGGTTGTTTCCACGGCTGTGTAGGTGGTAAAGCCATGGCACAAGGAACGGTCTGCAAAATATGCAACAGCCAGCGGGTCGTTGAGCACACAGCCAATGACCCCTTCCTGCTTCCAGTGAAAATCAAAGTAAAAACGGGTGATGGCTTCTATTTTCTGGCCCAAAGCGGGGTTGATGTTTTTCATATACTCCAAAATATTGGGAGTAAGTACGATTTTTCGAGTCACATCCAGCCCAACCATGTGGATGACCTTGTCTTTCAATTTCGGCAGGGAGGAAAAGGCTGTGTAAACCTGGGCGGCGGCATCCGGGTCGCACCAGTAATTATATTCTGCCACAGGTGAGCAGTTTCCGTGGGATTTGTAGGTTCCCCCCATGGAAACGAGCTCCCGGATATTGCAAAAAGCGGCAGGATTACGCTCCAGCAGCCGTGCCAGATTGGTCAAAGGCCCCAGTGCAATCACAGAAACATCCTCCTGTGCGGTGAAAACTGATTCCAGATATTCCACCGCGTCATCCTTGACGGTGCATCCGTCAGGAACTGAAAAACCGGACTGGCCAAGGCCGTCTTCGCCGTGGGTGTCCATTGCGTCCACATAGGGGCGCACCAGCGGCTTTTCTTCTCCTTTGTACACCGGGATGTCTGTACGGCCCATCCAGCTGAGCACTTTGCATGCGTTTTGCACCCCCTTGCTGACAGGAACATTGCCGCAGACAATGGTGATACCAACCACATCAATTTCCTGGCAGGACAGCGCCAGCATGATAGCAAGGCTATCATCAATACCGGGGTCGCAATCCAAGATTACTTTTTGTGCATTCATTCTCCAATCTCCTTTGTTGCATTATTTTGAGATACTTGGTTTTTTATACTGGGAAGTTCACGAACCAGTCCGAATAAAATATTCGATTTCATAAATGCGCCATCTATTATAGCAAATTTTCGACATAAAGCAAAGGGTAAAATTTCATTAACGAAAAATTGATACAAAAAATAGGATTTGCGGATTTTAGCATCGAGGCAGCCGAACTAACAAAACCCAGTTTCCGGCCTCGGCATTTCCAAAAATCCTTGTGAGTCACGGTCTCAAACAGATGCGCTTTCACGATCTTCGTCACTCCTGCGCAAGCCTCCTGCTTGCCAACGGCGTACCGCTCAAGCAGATTCAGGAGTGGCTTGGGCATTCGGACTTTGCCACCACCGCCAACATCTACGCCCATCTGGACTATTCCTCCAAACCCTCCTCCGCACAGGCGATGGAAAGTGGCCTTAGCTTGCCGCAAGCCGAAATCGCCGGAAGTGCATGGCAACGGCTATGAAAACAAAAAAGCCGGTAAGTCAAATGACTTACCGGCATGGCGGAGATGAAGAGATTTGAACTCTTGCACCGGTTGCCCGGCCTACCGCATTTCGAATTCTATCACTACCTGTGAAGTCTTATATTTGAGCAGTAATTTCCAGTGAGGTCTGTAATGCCAAAAACCCGCACCGTCACAGGCTTTTTGGCCGAAAAGGCTTGGAATAAAGCCAGCATTCGAACCCATGCCGATTTTACTGTTTTTTCGCTTTTTGGAGAGAAATCTCGCCTCCAGGAGAGAAAAAGGAGAGAAACGGCAACACAAAACCAGCGTTAGAAACGCACTCATAAAACGCCGCAAGGAACAGCGTCAGCAACCGAAATATTTACCTTGAGGTGTTAAAAAATGTATGAATGGATCGACTGGGATCAGATTCCAGATGTCATCAATAAAGACCAGTTCTATCGCATCTGCCGTATCAGCAAATCCACAGCACGCTATCTGCTGCAAAGCGGAACCGTGCCTTGTCATTATACCGGGAAAAAGACACGCTGTTACACCATCCGAAAAGAGGATGTGCAGGAGTACCTCCGGCAGCGCAGTAATCATCCCGAAGATTATACCGCCACCGCCGGCTGGTACGGAGCAAAGAAAAGCACAGGTATGCCGAAGAATCTTTCCGAAGAAACCTTGCAGAAGCTCCATAGCTATTACACTGCACTGTTAGTAAGCTCCCCGGATGTATTGTCTACAAATGAAATTGTAGCCCTCACGGGTTACCGTCGAGAAACTGTAAATAATTGGTGCATTGAAAATTGTGTTCCGCATTTCTTCCGAAAACGCACCAATTACATCCCAAAAGCATTCCTGATTGACTTCTTCTGCAGTGAAAGATTCCGCACCATCAGCAAGAAAACGAAGTGGCATATCCGTACTCTCCGTGACTTTGAGCAGCGCTTGAAGGATGAACAGCGCCGTACAAAGGGGGCAAAGAAGCGTGGATAACTTCCTTGAACAATTATACTATGGGAACATCAACCCACAGGCTCGCTGCTGTCCTAAGGGCAGTGATGCTCATGAAATAG
>JAHHRX010000067.1 GCA_020025545.1 Oscillospiraceae bacterium
CATGTTTGTATCCCCGGCATCACATCGCTCCATAGCGTCTGTGCAGTATTGACCTTCCGCAGATATTGTGCCAGCATAATACAAAACTCCTCCCAACAGCTGCTCCGTCAAAACTCCGGCGGACAGCAAGACCCAGCCTTAACCTGTTTTCTGCCCTTTTCCAAGCGGAAAGGGCAGAAAACGCAGATTCTTTTTGAGAAGCGGAGAGAAACGCGTCACAATACCGTTTCTAGTACAGCTTAGGTACTGTCTGCCCGAACGGTGCATGCCATGTTGTTTCTCTTGCCCTGTTTTTTTAATCTGCAAAATACTTCCGTCCGTAAGTTAGCTTAAGCTAACCAATAATAACGCATTTGCCGGGAAAAGGCAAGCGTCTTTCGCAGAATTTTTTCTGGACGCAAAACAGCAACTTCGTCCATTTCCTGTTTTCGTGCCAATCTGCTCTGCCGATTTTTATGTCCCATTACCGAAGTGATCTGCACTGCGGTAATTTTTTAAGGTGTATTCATGCGTAGTTTTTCCATTTTTTCGCAGAGAAACTGGGCAGCAAAACCGGTGAAAAGTCCGGTCAGAATTCCGGAAATCACCAAAACAGGGAGATAGACGATCAGTGCAGTCGTCTTTGTCAGCACAATCGCCACAAGAATTTGTCCGAAGTTGTGGCATATGGCACCAATCACGCTGCACACCCAGATCTGATGGGTGGATAAAATCCGCACAAGCACCAGCATGACCAGATAGCAGAATATGCCGCCGGTCAAACTGTAGAAAAAGGACATCATCTGTCCGGAAAACATGCTCCCGAGTAAAATGCGGCTGAGCAGGATCATCAGCGTATCCGCCGGGCCGATTTTAAACATGGCATAAACGGTCACGATATTGGCAAGCCCCAGCTTTACCCCCGGCACCGGAAAAGGATTGGGAATGGCGAGCTCCACCACAAAAATAATGAGTGCCACCGCCGTCAAAAGGGCGTTGCGCGTCAATCGCCGTGTCATCATATCAGCCCCTTAATTTGAAATCGCATCCAGCGCATCCGTGCCCTGCATGTTTGCCTCCGCCTCGATCTGAATGACCAGCCGGTGGGGCAGGCAGACAATCGGCTTTGCGCCCTCGCCGCTCCAGCCGGCGCGCACGCAGATCTGATCGGGACAGTCTGCTTCTTTCATGCGGATACGTCCCGGCTCAACCTCGATGATATTGCACCCGTGGCTATCCTGTACCACATAAGTTTCCCCTTCTGCAACTTTTGAAAGATCAAAGGACGCAATGCACACACCGTTTTGATATATGTTTGCAACCTGTCCTGCTGGCTGCATCCCGTCCAGAACGAAATACGCCGCCACACAGGCAAGGAATATACCGCCCAGGAGGAGCGCCCAGATCCGTGTTTTAACCACGGCGAATCACCGTCACACTGCTGTCGGCATACGCATCCAGTGGTTTGAAGCGCCCTTCCAAACCCTCGGTAATGCTTACATTTCCATTCTTGTCCACAAATACCGCTTCAAAGTCATTGCTGCCCCGCCACAATTCCGCCGCACGATCCAGTCCCATGACGAACAGTGCCGTGGAAAAAGCATCACAGACAACACCCTCATCGCCGATGACCGTAACCGAAACCAGTCCGTTGTCGGCAGGACGGCCCGTTTCAGGGTCCATAATATGCCAGTAGGTCTTGCCGTCCTGCTCAAAATACCGCTCATATCCGCCGGAGGTGACCACCGCCTGATTCTTGATCTGGACTACACCCAGATTGCCCTCACCTAAGGGATTTCGAATGCCCACCTTCCACGGTGAACCGTCGCTCTTGGCGCCGATTGCCTGTACGTTTCCGCCCAGATTCAGCAGTGCCGATGTCACACCGGCTTGGCGCAGCATTTCAGCAAGACAATCGCCGGTATAGCCCTTTGCGATACTGCCCAGATCAATTTCCATGCCCTTGGGCAGGGATACCGTATGGTTCTGTATATCCAGTGCGATTTTACGGTAATCCACCGCCGCACACAGGGCTTTCAGGCTGTTCTCCTCCGGGACCTGATATGCTCCGGTGGTGAAGCCCCAGCTGCGCACGACGGGGTAGATGGACAGATCCAGCGCACCGCCGGACCGTTGGCAAAGCTCCAGTCCCTTTCCCAGCAAGTTCTCTGTTTCGGGGCTCAGCGCCGCCTGACCGTCCTGATTGAGAGCACAGATCTCACTGTCTGCATCCGTCACGGACCACAGGCTTTCCAGCCGGCTGACCAGCTGGCTCATGGGCTCCTGAAGCTCAGGGTGTCCGTACACCGTAAATGCCATAACCGTGTCCATGGCAAACACCGTACTCTGCCACGGCTCGCTCTGCTGGTCGCCGCCATTTTCGCCAGTCCTTGTACTGCTGCAGCCAGACAACAACATTGCACACAGGAAAAATGGAATCACTACTCGTTTCATACCGTTTCTCCTATCCGTTTTTTGCCTTCCCCAGCGCTGCCTTTACAGCATCCCGAATACCGGTAGAGGTAAAGGTCGCGCCACTGACGGTGCTGACGTCCGCGCTCTGCTTTTTGAGAATAGAAGGGATGATTGTCTTTGCATCTGTCAGGAATGGCTCATCATCCTTTGTATCTGTGACCGTAATGGCGGTCATCACATCGTC
>JAHHRX010000068.1 GCA_020025545.1 Oscillospiraceae bacterium
TCTGTACTGTTCTGGATTCAGCGTGCCGTTAAACTTGTTTTTAATCCAGTCGTACGTAAGCGTCAAAAGGGTCAAGCAAAAGCAAAAATCCCGGCTCAGTTTTGAGCCGGGATCATACGGTTATTTTGCTTTACAAATATCAGGAGCGTGCCAGGGAAGGAGACGCTGGATTGCTGCTGGATTGGTCATATCCAGTTCGCAGGCTGTTTGCATCAGCCAGGTGAGATAGCGGTAGGGATCCAGTTGGTTTTCCAGAGCCGTCTGGATCATGGAAAAAATAATGGCGCTTCCGGCAGCCCCTTTGGGTGTATTGGCAAACAGGAAGTTTTTGCGGTCAATCACAAAGGGCTTTATGCTTCGTTCGGCACGGTTGTTGGATATTTCCAGCCGTCCGTCCCGCAAATAGTTCACCAGATACGGCCACTGCTCCTTCAGGTAAGTAAGTGCTTTCCCCAGGGCAGACTTCGGCGCCGCTGTACGGGTATTTGCCCACGCCAAAAAAGCGTCCAGAACAGGTTTTTCCTGTTCCAGTCGCTGCAGATATCGCTCTTGAGGCGACAGATCGCTCAGGGACTGTTCCAATTCAAACAGCTTGCTGCAATAAGCCAGCCCCTGGGCAGCTGAACCGCTCTTTGCCTTGCCTTTGGGCAGAGATTTCACCGCTTCATCAAACTTGCGCCTGGCATGCGCCCAGCAGCCAACGACAGTGATTTCCTCTGGAAGGCTGTGGTATCCGGCATAACCGTCCGTGTGGAGATATCCCCGGAAGCCGGCAAGAAACGCTTTTGGATATTTGGCGCCCCGTCCCGGCTGGTACTCGTACAGGACAATAGGTCTGTCTGTGTCTGTACCTGTCCGGTACAGCCACATATAGCTCTCGCTCTGAGGGGCTCTGCCCGGCTCGCGAAGCACCTGCAGCGTTGTCTCGTCTGCATGGAGAACCTCTCTTCCGAGCAGTTCTCTGTGCAGTTGCTCATACACTGGGGTCAGATATTCTTCTGCTGCACGCAGGATCCAGTTGGACATGGTCTGCCGGGACAATTGGATTCCCTGGCGATGCAGCTCCTGTTCCTGCCGGTACAGCGGACTGCCCATGACAAACTTCTGGGTCATAATATGGGCAATGGCCTGTGGTGTGGCAAAGCTGCCGGCAATCACACTCTTCTCCCGGACAGCCGCAGCAACAGGAGTTTCAATGTTTTCTTTGTTGCAGGTCTGGCAGGCATAGGTGTGGTAGCGGTGCTCTTCCACAACGAAGCGAACGGGCTCGATGCGAAGTTTTTTTACCACTTCCACCCCGATTTCAGAAAGAGTATCCCCGCAGGCCGGACACACCAGATCTTCTCCTTCCAGACGGTGTTCCACCACCTCGGTGGGAACTCCCTCTGGAATGCTGTCCAGCGTGTACTCGTGCTTTTTGCGGCGCTTGTGCGCGGCCACAACCGTGGTTTCTTGCGTCTCCTGCGCGCATACCTCTGCTTCATTGAACAGGAAGCTCAGCTGTTCGGCAACTGCCTCATCGCTCTTTTCCGAGGATGCTCCAAACTGCTTGTGCCGGGCAAGCCGCAATGCCTCCAGAAGCATATCCACACGCTGTTCAAGCGCAGAGATTTGCCGACTCTGCGCTTGAAGTTCTTCATATTCCGCACGGGAAATGGTGACCGTTTCCGTGTTGTTTGTTTTGCGACGTTCCGTGTTTTTCATGCTTGCTATTATACCATATTTACGAAAAAACGTACAGAACAAACACGAAAAAGCAGGCGCGTTTAAAGGATTTCCAGGCCACTGACAGGCTTGTGTGCTTTCGGTTGGTCAACACTCAACCCCTCCATGAGCCAGCGATACTGCTGTGGTGTCAGGGATCTGGCTTCACTTTCGTTTCTGGGCCATTGAAAGCTGCCTGACTCCAGCCGCTTGTACAGCAGCACAAAGCCATTGCCCTCCCAGTACAGCGCCTTGACCCGGTCCCGCCGCCTGCCGCAAAACAGGAACAGGGTATTTGTGAACGGATTCAGAGAGAACTCCTGCTGCACCATGGCAGCCAGTCCGTCGATCCCACGTCGCAGGTCGGTATACCCGCAGGCGATATACACCTTTTCGGCTCCTGTGAAGTCATTCAGCATGTTTTTAAAACCCGCAGCACCAGCTCTACAGTTTGTGCATCCGCTCCGCTGTAAATCTCCGCCTCTGCTCCTGCAATGCGCACGGTGACCGCAATGTTTCCACCGGGCTGCGGCTGTGGAGTGATTTCCGTAAAGTGCACCTGCTGCGTTTGGACCAATTCGAATACTTTTCGCTGCCATTTGTAAAATGTGGCTTCGCAGATATGGTTTTCCCGGCACCACGATTTCACGCCTTGCCCGCTGCTCCGGCAAGCCGAGATCCGCTCGGCCCATACAGCCAATTTCTTTTCCTGATTCAGTGTCTGTAAGTTTCTTTCCACGCAAACGCCTCCATATCCGGGCTCTACGCCACTCGCGTATACTATCCGCCAGTGGCATATACTCTCCGTTTCTATATGCAGACATTATTTCATGCTTTCTGACAACTTACAATACGGGCTTGTTTTGACGCTTACCAGTCGTACACTTCATTGTACTTGCCATTTTTTATAAGTTTGGCTAGATCAGTA
>JAHHRX010000069.1 GCA_020025545.1 Oscillospiraceae bacterium
AACCGTCAGGAAGAAACCTTCCTGGGGCGTGATTTCAGCCAGGGCAAGGGTTACAGCGAAACCACCGCTGCTGAAATTGATGCGGAAGTACGCGATATCATGGACGAGGCGTATGAGAATTGCCGCCGCATTCTGACCGAGCACATCGATCAGCTGCACGCACTGGCACAGGCGCTGATCGAACGTGAAAAACTCACCGAAGATGAGTTCAACAAGGTGATGGCTGGCGAAGAGCTGCCTCCGGTGGAAAGCGATGCGCCGAAGGCAGATGCCGCACAACCGCAGGAGACCTCCGATGCATCGGCAGCACAGCCTGTGGAAATCAACGAAAATATGCAGACACCTGATGCGGAGGATTCCCCGGAATAATTTGCGGGGATGGCATCGTGCTGAAGGAGAGAAATTATGGAAGAAAGCTTTAATCTGGTAGCACAGAGCCGTGTGAACTACTTTACCCCGGGCAGCCCCGTGCAGGTGGTTCGTGTTGAGCTGCTGCAAGGCAGTGAAAGCAAGGAAAACGCCGTGTGCCTCACCTTTAAGAATATCCGGGAAACAGTGCTTACCGCTTTGAAGGTGCATTTCAAATGCAAGGGGACCAACGGCGAAATTCTGTACGAGGATGAATTTACCTACGAGGATTTGAATGCAGAAAACGGTGTACTGTTTGGCATGGATGATGCGGTATTCGTAACGCAGGATGAAATTGCCAGTATTGATGTTTCTCTGCTGCGTGCTTGGTATGGTCGTAAAAGCGAGGACCTGACGGAATATGAGCGGGTGCGTCTGCCTGCACCGAAAAAGCTGCCGAAAGATGTGGCAGCCAGCTTGCAGGCACAGAGCGGCCGCAAAGGCATGAAGTATATGCCGCAGGTTTTGGAAAACGGCTGGTACTGTGCTTGTGGTGCATTCCATTCCAATGAGGAAAATACCGTGTATTGCAGCGAGTGCGGCAGCGACCGCATCCTGCTGCAAAATGCGATTTCCGGAATTCTTCGTCAGGAGGAGCCTGCACAGGCAGCTGTTGCAAATGGGGAAGAGCCGACGCAGGTTGTAGCAGACCGTCGCAGTTCTACTGAGCAGAGCAACGAAGGCCGCACACGAGTTGTGGAGCAAACGCCCAGACAGCGTGTACAGGAGCCTCGTCCCTATCAGGGAGCCGAACCGCTGACGGAAGAGGAAGAAGAAGCCTATGAAGATCCCCGCGATGTATTGGCAGAAAAGCTGATTCGATGGGTACCTGCGGTAACCGCAGTGCTTTGTGCAGTAATTGCAGTAAGTGGTTTTGTATACTGTAAGCTGTTTTTGTAAGCGAAAGGGACAATCTGAAAAGATTGTCCCTTTTTTGCTTAAAAAATGAAATATATGGCAATCGAGTTTCGTATATTTGATAAGTGACTTTATCCATTAAAAAAGAAAGGAGGCTGAGATATGGCTCCTATGATACAAACAAAAGGCTTGCGGAAAGTTTATCGTGTCGGCAAAGAACGCGTTGTAGCGCTGGACCATATTGATATTGAAATTCAAAAGGGTGAAATCTGCTGCATTGTGGGTCAATCCGGTAGTGGTAAGTCTACGCTGCTCAACCAGCTGGCAGGCTTGGAAAAGCCGACCAAAGGGGATGTATTCATTGCAGGAGAAAATATTTCTGCTATGACAGAGAGCCAGCTGGCGAAATTCCGTCAGGACAATTTGGGCTTTATTTTCCAAAGCTATAACCTGCTGCCCAATATGGATGCGGTGGAAAACGTTGCTATGCCGCTGATGTTCAAGGGGGTAGCAAAGGAAAAGCGAGAAAAAATCGCGAAAGCGGCCCTGTCGGCAATGGGGCTGAAAGGGCGTGAGCATCACCGCCCCACGGAGATGTCTGGCGGTCAGCAGCAGCGTGTTGGTATTGCACGCGCATTTGTGACGCATCCCAGCGTTATTTTTGCGGATGAACCCACCGGAAATCTGGATACCAGTACCACGCGGCAGGTTTTGAAAAAAATGCTGGACTTGGCGGAAAAGCATCAAATCACGTTTATTATGGTTACCCACGAACCGGAACTTGCAGGGGTGTCGGATCGCATTATCACAATTCTGGATGGTAAGATTCAAAGCAATGTGACCCAGACAGCCGAAGAGAAAAATGCAGTGCGCGCCAAACTGTTCGCCGAGTTGGAAGAACAAACGTACGTTGCGCAAGATGACAAAGAAGGAAAGGTACATACAGATGAAACTTAAAAAACGTATTGTTGTTGTGGCAGCAACGCTTGCTTTCGCAATGGTTCTGCCACAGGCAGCTCTGGCTGCAGAAACAGAAGCAACGACCAGTGTACAGGCTCCGGCTGTTGCATCTGAGCAGTTTACAACCCCGGCACCTTCCACAAACACCGTGGATAAGTCTACAAACTCACAAGCTGGAAAAGAGAGTGAGACCCCGACCCCGACCCCGACTCCGGAACCGGAAGGTGAAATTCCGCAGGATACATGGAAAGGGACCTGGGGCGTTCTGACGGCACACTCGATTTCCAGCGGTACCGGCGGCACCACATTGGATACGTCGAACCTGAC
>JAHHRX010000070.1 GCA_020025545.1 Oscillospiraceae bacterium
ACGACGGCCTCTCACGCCGTAAACGTGGGTTCGATTCCCGCACGGGTCACCATTGCGAAAATGGTATTGACAATTAACGAAAAAACGGATATAATACTTACTGTTGAGAAGATGGTAAGGAGAGAAAAACAAAGTGTTTTCTTTGCTTACTTTCTTTTGAAAGAAAGTAAAAAGTTGGTGCTGATTAGAGCGAGGGTCCACCCGTTCCCATTCCGAACACGGAAGTTAAGCTCGCTTCTGCCGAAAATACTTGTCTGGAGACGGACCGGGAAGATAGGTAGTGCCAACACAGAGAGTCCGGCTCAACCGGGCCGGACTCTTTTATATTCCTCAATAGCTCAGTCGGTAGAGCATGCGGCTGTTAACCGCAGGGTCGTTGGTTCGAGTCCAACTTGGGGAGCCACAAGCGGCTTGCCGCCAATACGGCAAGCCGCTCTTTCAAGAAAATCGTGAGAACGGTCATGGGCCTTTAGCTCAGTCGGTCAGAGCAGCCGGCTCATAACCGGTCGGTCCACGGTTCGAGTCCGTGAAGGCCCACCATATAGGGGTATAGCTCAGCTGGTAGAGCAGCGGTCTCCAAAACCGCGTGCCGAGGGTTCGATTCCTTCTGCCCCTGCCACGTTTATCCCACAGAGCGATCTGTTTTCATAACTTCATTTTTCAAAATGGCACGGTAGTTCAGTTGGTTAGAACGCCGGCCTGTCACGCCGGAGGTCGAGGGTTCAAGTCCCTTCCGTGTCGCCATTTTGCTGCTATAGCTCAGCTGGTAGAGCGCATCCTTGGTAAGGATGAGGTCTCCGGTCCGAATCCGGATAGCAGCTCCACAAAACACCTTGAAAGCTTTGCTTTCAGGGTGTTTTTTTGTAGTTATCAGTAGAAGTGCCGGAGAAGAAGTAGAACCTTCCTCTCCGGCACTCGTTTCTTTTAATGCTTTTTTCAGGGCCCGCGATAGGAGCCTTTCCATGACCTTAAAAGGGCCTGGGCCTGGTTCTGTCAGGCGGCAGGTTAGTTCCTCTTGTGGCCGTAGTCAACCATCACAGCGGTACACCCAGGATGGGGAACAGGAACCGCACAACCAGCGCAGCGATGATCAGGGAAAGAATAACGCGCTCTACCCAGATGATCAAAATGTCTTTTAGAGAGATGTCAATATCCGTTCCCAAGATGCAGGGAATGGAGGCGGAGAAGAACAAAATCTCAGACACACAGACAATTGCGGTGACATACTGAACTATGGGAGAGGCATTCACTGCGATGTTGGCGGGAAGGAACATTTCAGCCAAGCTGATGGCGCAGCTCTTACCCATCAGCACGGCCTCCGATCCGAAACCAAGCAGCAAGGCAAAGGGGACGAAAATGTAACCAATGATTTCAAAAATAGGGGTGTACTCAGCCAGCAGCAGCCCCAGGAAACCAATCGACATCAAAGAGGGGCCAATGCCCAGGGCCATATTCAAGCCATCCAGAAAATTCTTGGTGACACCCTCGAGAATACCAGGGGCCTTGGAACAAGCCTCCAGCCCCTCATCCAGCGCAGTGGCCAGCAGCTTGCCCTTTTCCGGCACCGGCTCGGGAACCACCGGGATACCGTTGTAGCCAGTATCGGGCTTTCTGGACAGAGGATAGATGCGGGTTGTGATGGCAGTGACAATAAACGTGATGATCAGGGTGACCCAGAAATAGACGTTCCAGTGATCCAGCAGCCCGAGTGTCCGCGCCACTACGATCATAAAGGTGGCAGAGACCGTGGAGAAGCCGGTGGCAATGATGGCGGCCTCTTTTGTGGAGTAGAAGCCCTCCTTATAGACACGGTTGGTAATCAAAAGGCCCACAGAATAGCTTCCGACAAAGGAAGCCACTGCATCCACGGCGGAACGGCCCGGTGTTTTCCAGATGGGGCGCATGACCGGTCTCATAAATACACCGATCAGCTCCATCAGACCGTAGTTAATGAGGAAGGAAAGGAATACGGCGCCCACAGGCACCAGGGACGTGACAGGCAGAACGACCTTGTTGTAGATAAAGGGGAGCATATCCCCCTCGAACCAGCGGGCAGGTCCGGTTTTGGTCAACCAAAGGATCAGAACCGGAATGGCCAGCAGCTTTAAAAAGGAAAAGACCGTGGTCACCCGATCCTTGTTCCAGGTTTTACGGATAAAGGGAAGGACCGCACCCACTGAGACAATAACGGCACCATATACCATATCAAAATGGGGAATCTTTCGGATCATGCTGACCACGTGATCCACGGGGATGGATTTGGTATCTCCGATTTTTATGGTAATGAAAAACATAAAAATGCCAATCAGGTTCAAGAGAATAAACTTTGCGATCGTTCCACTGCTTCTCGCTTTGGAATCAACTTGTTTCTCCATACTGAACGCCTCCT
>JAHHRX010000071.1 GCA_020025545.1 Oscillospiraceae bacterium
CCCATCTATTTTGATGTGACCGAAGACAATTCTACCGATGCCGACGGCATTACCATTATCAAGGTCGAGAAGCCCAATATGGCACAGAAAGGCACGATTTCCGTTGGCAAGACCGGCGAAGTCTTTGCAGGTGTGACAGCGGTCGGCGGCAGCGACAATCAGCCGGCAGTTTATCAGCCTGTATATGAGGTGCAGGGGCTTGCAGGTGCAGTCTATGAAATCCGTGCAGCGGAAGACATCATCACGCCTGACGGTACTGTGAGGGCTGTGAAGGGCGAAATCGTAGATACTGTGACTACCGGTACCGACGGTTTCATTAAGAGCAAGGAACTGTACCTTGGTAAGTACGAGGTGCAGGAAATTCAGGCACCTGACGGCATGGTGCTGAACGGCGAAATCCATACAGTTGAGCTTGTCTATGCCGGTCAGGATGTTGCAGTTACGGAAACTGCAACTTCTTTTGTGAATGACAGACAGAAGGTTCAGATTTCTCTGGAGAAATCTCTGGAAATCAACGAACTGTTTGGCATCGGAAACAACGGAGAAATCAAGAATATCAGCTTTGGCCTGTTCGCAGGCGAGGAGCTGATGGCAGCTGATGGAACTTCCATTCCTGCTGATGGCCTTATCGAAATCATTACTCTGGATGAAAACGGAAAGGCGGTTGTTAAGACCGATCTGCCTATGGGCAGTTACTATGTGCAGGAACTTGCAACCGATAACGCATATATCCTGAGTGATGAAAAGTATCCCGTGGCGTTTGAATATGCCGGTCAGGATATTGCTACCGTCGAGATTGCAGTCAATAATGGCGAACCTATTACCAATAATCTGAAATACGGCTCTGTGTCCGGTATGAAGGTGGATCAGGACGGCAACGGCCTCGGCGGTGCGCTGATCGGCCTGTTTAAGTCGGACGATATGGAGTTCACTGCGGACAATGCTCTGATGACTACCACATCTGCGGATGATGGTAGTTTTTCTTTTGCCAACATTCCCTATGGTTCCTGGTTCATCCGTGAGATTCAGCAGCCTGCGGGCTATACCCTCAGTGATACCGTTTGGAATGTAATCATTGGTGAGGAAGAGCAGATTGTTGAGGTGCAGATTGAGAACAAACTCATCCACGGCAATGTCTCTCTTACCAAGGTGGATGCAGAATATCCCGACAATAAGCTTACCGGAGCTGCCTTTGAGATCTATGCCGATACCAACGGCAGCGGTGCGCTGGACAGCGAGGATACGCTGATTGGAAACCTGACTGAAACCGCAGCTGGTGTCTACACGATGAATGATCTGCTTTACGGCAGATATTTCGTAAAGGAAACCAAGGCTCCTGACGGCTTCATTCTGGATGAGGGTGTGTACGAGGTGTTCATTGATACCGATGGCAAGACCTATGAGGTGGAAAATAAAGCAGGCGTTGGCTTCATCAACGATGCTATGCGTGGAAACCTCAAAATCGTAAAGACATCTTCCGATGGAACAGTTAAGGGCTTTGCCTTCAAGATCAGCGGCCCCAATGGATTTGAAACCGTTCTTGAAACCAATGAGAACGGTGAAATCTATCTGGACAATCTCCGTATCGGTGAATACACCATTTCGGAGGTAGCAAATTCCGCAAGTGCCATGTATGAGATGCCGGCAGATAAGGCTGCGGCAGTGCAGACCGGCTCTACCACGATTGTAGAGATGCACAATGTACTGCGTGATACCCCTCAGACCGGTGACAACAGCAAGCTGGGACTGTGGATCGCTCTGGCAGGACTTTCCGCTGTGGGTGCAGTGACCAGCGGTATTGTCCTTTACAAAAAGAGAAAGGAGGAGAATGAGTAATGGAACCTAAAGTGATTGCTGCGATCATTCTGGTTGCAGTCCTTATCTGCGGATTTGTTTTCCTGCAGGTCAAGAACCGCAAGAAGTAAACTGCGGGGGCGGCTGAAATATGCCGCCCCTATTTCTTTATAAAGGAGGGATTATATGAGCCGGTTAAGAACAGTCGAGCAGATCGTTCGTCCCATATTGGCAAACAGTCAGGAAGCCAGAAATGATGACATGATCCTGTATTTGATGGTCTGCAAAGACTGTATTCTGCATGAGCATGGAATGGGAAATATTTACCTGGAGGATATTATGCGCTATCACCGGGAAATGAACATTCCCTGTTTTGAAAGTGTACGCCGGGTCAGACAGAAGATTCAGGCGGCTGATCCGGAACTCGGATGCAGTCCTGCTGTTCGTCGAGCAAGACATAAGGCTCAGAAAGAATACAAGGACTACGCACTCAGTAAAGACAAAGGAGGTGTAACCGATGGCAAAGGATAAGCGCATGGCCGGTGATTATGAAATCACGGCGGCAGTCTCTATCGGGCATAAAGAAGT
>JAHHRX010000072.1 GCA_020025545.1 Oscillospiraceae bacterium
CTGCCCTTGCGTTGTAGGTGTCATAAGAGACCCTGCCTTTCCGAGTAAACTTCCTAATAGGTTACAGTATACGGGAAAAGTGGAGAAAACACAAGCGCCTTTTCAAAAATAAGTTGAAAAGAAACTTGATAGTTGACAAAATAAGTTACTCGTGATATACTCGATACACAGTTCAGAACGGCAATGAAAGTACGGAATGCGAGGATGAACTAGACAAAATCCGTGCGGTGAATCAAAGCCGTATTTTTTATGAAAGAAAAGTAACTTAGGTTGCTTATGCAAAAATGGAAATGGATTTTGAGGCACTGTGCCGCCGCAGACTGGAACAACTGGAAAATCGGAGGCTGGAACCGACCGAGGCACGCTGGAAAATTCTGCTGGAAGATGCACCGCGAAAGGAGGAGCAGGATGAAGCATGAGAAACGGGGGTCCGCTGCCCGGGACCGAACCGAACACAATATGCGCAAGACCGCTGCACTGCTGAGTGAGATGCTGGTGCATACCGTGGCGGAGACGCGCAGGTTGCAGCGGCAGCAGGAGAAAGCGTTGGGACGCCGCTATGAGGACAAGGCAGAGCTGACCCAGGATTATCCGCCGGGAGAAATGAAGGACTTGACGGCGCTTTTGAAGGACATTACGGCGGTGACCAAGGCTCTGGATGAGCGCGGCAGCGAAGAAAAAGAAAATACGGCAATGGGCGTGGTGCTGCTGCCCCAGGTAGAAAAGCCGGCACAGGGGGAGGTGTGGACAGATGGCACACAACCCCATTGACCCGGCGCGCGTGGTCTGGAAGCCCCAGCCCCGGCAGTTAGACTTTCTGGCCCGCCCGGAGGAAGAAGCGTTATATGGCGGTGCGGCGGGCGGCGGCAAAAGCGATGCGCTGCTGGCAGAGGCGCTGCGCCAGGTGCATATCCCGCACTACCGGGCACTGATTTTACGCAAAACCTATCCACAGCTGACCGACCTGATCGACCGCAGCAGGGCCATGTATGGCAGTGCCTGCCCGGACGCGGTATATGCATCCGGGGAACACTGCTGGAAGTTTGCCAGCGGCGCGAAAATCTATTTTGGCAGCATGCAGTATGCGAAAGATCGCATCAACTACCAGGGCAAGGCTTATGGTTATCCCCAGGAACCGGTGTCCGGCCAGGCCATGTGGGCCGACCTGGAAGCGGGTGTCAGCTATGACGTGAAGTACACCGTCTCGGATGAGTTTAATGCCATCGACTACTTCGATTACATTTCCAGCACGGTTTATCTGCTGCATTTTTTGAAAGGCGGCACCGGCATTGCGGTGGGCAAGGCGGCAGAGGTGGGAAACCTTTTCGATGTGGGATTGAACAGTGATTTCCGGCGAGACGTGACCGTGGGCGGTGACCTGAAAGTAAAGGGCGGTTTGCAGCTGGGCGGCACGGATGTGGGCCAATCCCTGAAGCTGCTGGGCAGCCCGTCTTCGTCCCGCATTGCCTATCAGAGCTGTCTGACCCAAGTGACGGAAAACACGGCAGTCAAATGGGGCCGGGTGGTGGTGACACGGCTGAGCGGTGCAATGACCAACAACAATCAGATGACCCACGCAGGCTACGAGTATCATGTGGCAGACCTGCCGCGAGGGTATTTCAGCAGCCAGTACCTGCCGATGCTGACAGCATCCCAGAATGGTATGCCGTGTACCGGCTATGTGACGCCCCAGGGAGCAGTGTATTTGATCCCCAATCAGGACGGCTTACAGGATACCGAGATCAGCACCGTGGGCATTGTGTAAAGAAGGAGGCAGTATGGCAGCAAAAAAAAGACAGGAGCTGGCGCAGCTGGTGACGGACAGGATCAGCGCAGAGCAGGCGCTGCGAGATGCAGCGTACGAGCAGAGCCAGGACGTGAAAGAGGCACAGGAACAGCTGAA
>JAHHRX010000073.1 GCA_020025545.1 Oscillospiraceae bacterium
AGTGCATTTCATGTGCTCCATGTGATCGATCATACTCTGGACAAATTGGACAGACTGACCGGGGCTCAGTTTATCGACCGGGACGGTAAGGACATGGAGCCATCCTCCCATACCATCCGCTTTCAGGACGTGTCCTTTGGTTACGACAGGCGTACAGTGCTGAAAAATGTCACCTGCACCTTCCCGGAAAACAGCTTTACAGCCATCGTGGGCCCCAGCGGCAGCGGTAAGACCACCATGTGCAATCTGATTGCCCGTTTCTATGATACATCTGAGGGCACCATCACTTTGGGGGACGAAGATCTGAAAAGCTACACCTGTGACAGTATTCTAAAGCAGCTCAGTATTGTCTTTCAGAATGTCTACCTGTTTCATGACACCATTCTGGATAACATCCGCTTCGGAAAGCCGGATGCCAGTATGGAGGAAGTGGTAGAGGCGGCCAAGAAGGCTCGGTGTCATGATTTCATTATGCAGCTGCCGGACGGCTATGAGACGGTTGTGGGTGAAGGTGGCTCCACCCTATCCGGCGGGGAAAAGCAGCGTATTTCCATTGCACGGGCCATTCTCAAGGATGCCCCCATCATCATTCTGGACGAGGCAACTTCCAGTGTAGACCCGGAAAACGAGCACCTGATCCAAGAGGCAATTCAGGAACTGGTTCAGGGAAAAACGGTCATTGCAATTGCACACCGCCTGCCTACCATTGAACAGGCAGACCAGATTCTTGTGCTGGAAAACGGGCAGATCGTTCAGTCCGGTACCCATGAGCAGCTGATTCGGCAGCAGGGAACCTACCGGGATTTTGTGAGAATCAGAGAACATACACAGCAGTGGAGTTTGGGCGAGGAAACGAGGCCATGATTGAAATTCGGAATGTAAGCTTTTCCTATGAAGGAGCCGAGCAAAGACCAGCACTTACCAATATCAATTTGCAGGTCGCAGATGGGGAACTGGTGGTGCTGGCTGGGATATCCGGCTGCGGAAAAACCACCCTTACGAGACTATTAAACGGCCTGATTCCCGACTGCTTCCATGGGGATCTTACGGGCAGCGTTTCGGTGAACGGAAAGAATCCTCAGGAGGAAAAAGCAATCGGTATGTCCCGGATCGTGGGGAGCGTCTTTCAGAATCCCAAAAGCCAGTTTTTCAACATCAACAGCCGCAACGAGCTGGCCTTTCCTCTGGAAAACCGGGGTGTGCCCCGGGAGGAAATTCTTCAAAGGATAGAAGACACTGGAGAAAAACTCCATATGAAACCACTGATTGGAAGAAATATGTTCCATCTCAGCGGCGGTGAAAAACAGAAAATTGCCTTTGCCAGTGTTTCTATGGCGGAAAGTGACGTTCTGGTTCTGGATGAACCATCATCAAATCTGGACATGGAAGCAGTCAGAGATCTTCGCCAGGTTTTGCAGATCTGGAAACAAGAAGGAAAAACCATCGTTATTTCCGAACATCGCTTTTTCTTTTTGAAAGATTTAGTAGATGCGTTGGTCCTGATGGAAAATGGAAAAATAAAAACCATTTGGAGAGGCGAAGCACTGAAAAATCTGACTCCGGAAACCATGCACCAGGAGGGATTGAGATGCTTTGAACTTTCCGGATGTCTGAACATACCGAAAAGGCTGCCCCAGAAAGCAGGGAATCTTGCCATCCGACACCTTCATTTCTCTTATCCAAATTCCGACAGAGGTATCCACATGCAAGACCTGTCTTTTGAAGCCGGAAATGTGGTAGCTGTCATTGGTCACAATGGTGCGGGAAAATCCACCTTTCTCCGATGCCTTTCTGGTTTACAGAAGCATAC
>JAHHRX010000074.1 GCA_020025545.1 Oscillospiraceae bacterium
TCCCAACTGCGATACTGCATTTTGCGCTCCTCCTTCTATTTTCAGGCATCTTTGCTTGAATCTTTCTTTTTATTCGTATTTATTCATGAAACATCGGGTTCTCCGTCAAGCCGTCCCAGGCCAACATTCCCTGCAGCGCGGCAATATCACCGGTAACGTCCATCGCCACTGCATCCACAAGCTGATCCAGCAAGGTGGAGAAGCCCTGGTTCAACGCATGCAGCATTCCTGCAATATCCTGGCGTACATGGACTGCGTTGTCACTGTCCTGTATCTTCAAATCATTGTAGGTATACAACAGTTTCAGCGTCATGGGAACATACTGCTCATTCAAATGCCGCAGTTTCGGCAAGCTTTCCGGGTGCTTATCTGCCCATTCCAGAATCTTGCGGCTGGTTTCCGTCAGTTGCTCCAGTTCCTGTACAGCCTGCGGATCATCCGCCATCATGCTGCTTTCGCGGCTCAAAATATCCACGAAGCTGCGCAGCTGGGCCAGCGGGTCCTTTTCTGCAGCTTTTTGAGGTTCCGGCTGAGGTTCTGTCTGGCCGGGTTCTGCGGCCTTCGCCGCTTCCTCCCGCGCGGCGCGCCAGCTTTCCTGATCCAGATACAAAACGCTCTTATCCCGATTCAGCCAGGCAGGCAGCCAGCCGGACCGGGTATACCGGTTCAGCCGAGCCCGCAACTTCTTGGGCTTCATCTGCATATCCTCTGCCAGATATTCCAGCGGCAGCACCGTCTCCTGCCCGGCTGCCCGAAGCAGCGTGCGGGCAAAGTGTGCGAAACGCAGATTTTTCAAGCCGAAAAGCAGCGGGATGAGCGATGCAAACGTGGTCAGCAAACAGGCCGCGGACAGGCCGGGCATCCCCTCGATCAGTGCGAAAAAGCCAATGCCGAACGTAAAGGTCATGGAACCGCCGAAGAAACACTCGATCCATCCCAGCAGCTGACGTTTTCGCGCCGCACGCTGCAAGCCGCACCCCGCCGCGCTTACACTGCCGGCATCGGCGCACATCTCCCGATTTTCTCTGTCAGGACGTGCAAAAGCGTTTCTCCCGCTGTACAGATTCAAACTGGACTGTACCTGCTCTGCCGCAAAGCGCAGCCGGTCACCCACGTGACCCCAACGATCCATATCCTGGAACGCCCGGTTCATCTGCTCAAAGCCGTAAAACATTCCCTCGTCAATCGCGCGGCCCGCAGCCCGCAGCTGTGCGTCCAACTGGTTTGTCCAGTCCTCTACACTGTACTGGGGCTCGTGTCTGGGCGGCTCATTGGGGTCCCCGTAATTCTGAAAATCTTCGTATTCCTGTTTCATGCTTTCCTCTGCTTCCCTCTTACTCTCTTGCCTGATACCGTTCACAAATGGTGCGTGCTACCCGCAGGCCGTCCACAGCTGCGCTCATGATGCCGCCTGCATAGCCGGCACCTTCGCCGCAGGGATACAAGCCCTGCAAGGTCTCATGTTGCATATTCTCACCGCGCAGCAGGCGCACCGGGCTGCTGGTACGGGTTTCCAGGCCGGTCAGGATTGCATCCGGGCCGGTATAGCCTGCCAACTTGTGCTCGTAGGCCCGCAGACCGGTACGCAGGGTATCGGCCAGCTCCTGCGGCAGCAAGGCACCTAGGTCCGCTGCCACAACACCGCGGTCATAGGTGGGTTCTATTGTGCCGATACGCAACTTGCCTTCTCCTGCCAAAAAGCTCTGGACATTTTCCGCCGGGGCTGCATAGGGTCCTGCCA
>JAHHRX010000075.1 GCA_020025545.1 Oscillospiraceae bacterium
GACCATGCAGAGTGTCCTTATAGGATTTGAGAAAATCCTGTAATGGACACTCTGCTTTTTTATTCTCAAAATTCAACTTGCAATTTCTGCTGGGGAGTAGCTGACGGCTACTCCCTTTCTTGTTTCCATGAGGATGTCCAGCTCCGGGATGTCCTTACGATCCGGCACCACAAAAGGACCAATGCAGTTATAATGAATGACGATCTTCTGTGTGGTGATACCGTCCTGCTTTTCAGCGTGGTACACATCGATATGCTCGATCAGCTCCGCTACCATCCGCCGAGTTAGCTTTGTAGCTCCGGTGTATCGTCGAACCGTTTCAAGGAACACGTCCATATCCATCTGCTGGGTATCCTCCTTGCGAAGCTCTTCCCGCAGTTCCTTGATCCGTTTGGCATTCTCACCCTGTTCCTGCTCATATCGCTTGGACATCTTGGAAAAGCGGTCATCGTTGATCTTTCCGCTTACATTGTCCTCGTAGAGCCGTTCAAACAGGTTGTCCAGTTCCTTGTCCCTTGCCCTCAAAGCGTCCAGTTCCCGGTGCTTGCGGGCCAGCTCGTTCTCCACTACCTTTGCGGAGTGCCCAGCAATGGCCTTGATGAAGTCATCCTCGTATTCGTTGGCAAACTGGGTCAGGCGGTGGATTTCGCCCAAAACCACCTGTTCCAGAAAGTCCAGCCGGATATAATGGGTAGAGCTGCACTTCCGAAGCCCGGAGTTGTGATTTTGGCAGCTGAAAAACTTGATTTCATGGTTTTTCTGATTGAAGTGGAAATTGAGATTACCGCCGCACTCGGGGCATTTCAGCAGTCCATTGAAGATACTGGGTTCCTGACTGACCGACGGCTTTTTACGGCGGGTCCCAGAAATGAGCTTTTGCACCTTTTCCCATGTTTCCCGGTCAATGATTGCCTCATGGACATTGAGAAAGATTGCTTGGTTCTCCTCTGGGTTTTCGATCCGCTGCTTCATCTTATAGGACTTGGAATAGGTTTTGAAGTTGATGACATCGCCACAATATTCTTGACGAATGAGTATCTTCTTCACCGTGGTGTGGCCCCACTTGGTAGGCTCTAAGGTACTTTTGGAGCCGCCCCGGTTCGTGCCATGCGCCCGCCAATAATAGGTGGGATTGACAATCCCGGACTGTTCCAGCGAAGCGGCGATCTCAGCCAAACCGCAGCCGTCCAGCGCCAACTGAAAGATGCGCCGTACCACGGCGGCAGCCTCTGGTTCTACCACCCAAAAACGGGGATCATCCGGGTTCTTTATGTAGCCATAGGGCGGCGGAGATAAAGGAACGCCCGCATTGCCCTTTAGCTTGTTGACGATCTTCCGCTTCTTGGAGATGTCCTTGGCGTACCACTCATTCATAATATTGCGGAACGGGGTAAACTCGTTGTCGCCCTCGTCGCTGTCCACTCCGTCCGATACGGCGATCAGCCGGATGTCATGCTGGAGAAAGAACTCCTCCGTGAGCTTGCCCACCTCAATGTAATTGCGCCCCAGGCGGGATAAGTCTTTGACAAACACGGCAGAAATGTAGCCCGCCTCGATTGCCTGAATCATCTTCTGAAAACCGGGTCGTTTCATGGTTGTACCTGTGATACCATCATCTA
>JAHHRX010000076.1 GCA_020025545.1 Oscillospiraceae bacterium
AAAGATGCACCAGAAAAAGAAAAAACCTGTAAAGTGTTAGCCTTACAGGTTTTGGTGGTTGCGGGGACAGGATTTGAACCTGCGACCTCCGGGTTATGAGCCCGACGAGCTACCAAGCTGCTCTACCCCGCGATATGAAGTTGTTGCTCTTAATTAGCACGTATTAAATATAGCATATGGACCAGAAAAAGTCAAGCAAATTGCAAATATTTAACAAAAAGGACGACAATTCGAAGAAAAGAAGCGGCGGTGCCATGGAAGCAACGCGGCAAAAGCAAATGGGCAACCTGTTTGCTGCGCCGCTTTTGATTTGACTTTTTGCGGAGGGCTATGCTTTAATAAAAGATACATCAATTGGTACAATACGGATTCTTTGCGCGGATACGCAAAGGGTTCTTTTCTTGTGCCCAAAATGATCCTGCGGAGGTGGCTGCATGGCAGCGAGAAAACAGGTATACGGAAACGAAAGTATTACCAGCTTGAAAGGCGCCGACCGTGTGCGTAAGCGCCCGGCCGTTATTTTTGGCTCGGATGGAATCGAGGGCTGTGCCCATTCCATCTTTGAGATCGTGTCTAACTCCATCGACGAGGCCCGCGACGGCTACGGCGATACCATTCATGTAACCCGTTTCAAGGACGGCAGCGTGCAGGTTGAGGACTTTGGCCGCGGCATGCCTGTGGACTGGAACAAGGGCGAAAATCGTTATAACTGGGAACTGCTGTTTTGTGAGATGTATGCCGGCGGCAAGTACGGCGAAGGCACAGACAACTACGAATTCAGCTTGGGCCTGAACGGTCTGGGCTTGTGCGCGACCCAGTATGCGTCCGCCTGGATGACAGCGGATATTTACCGAGACAAAACCCACTATCACCTGGATTTTAAAAAGGGCGAAAACGTGGGCGGTCTGCAAAAAGAAGAATACAAGGGCCGCCGTACCGGCAGCATCATTCGCTGGAAGCCGGATGATGCCGTTTTTACCGAAACCAATGTGCCCGGCGCCTATTACCGGGATACTTTGAAGCGGCAGGCCGTGGTCAATGCGGGTCTGACCCTGACCTTTACGGATGAAAAGGAACTGGACCCCGCCACCGGTAAGCCCTGGAAGGAATCCTGGTGCTACGAAAAGGGGATCGAGGACTACGTGGCAGAGCTGGCCGGCCCCGATGCCCTGACCCCGGTGTTCTATTGTGAATCTGAGGCCGAGGGCCGGGACCGTGAGGACCAGCCGGATTACAAGGTGAAGATGAGCGCCGCATTCTGCTTCTCCAATAAGGTGCAGGCGGCCGAGTTCTATCACAACTCCAGCTGGCTGGAGCATGGCGGCACACCGGAGCGTGCACTGCACACCGCTTTTACCAACCAGATCAACAAGTTTTTGAAGGAAAAGAACCTTTATAAGAAGAACGAAAGCGCCATTACCTTCCAGGACGTGGAAGACTGCCTGGTATACGTGTCCTCCAGCTTCTCCACCCGGACCAGCTACGAGAACCAGACTAAGAAAGCCATCACCAACAAGTTTGTAGGCCAAGCGATGACCGAGTTTTTGAAGCACTATCTGGAAGTGTACTTCATCGAAAAGCCGG
>JAHHRX010000008.1 GCA_020025545.1 Oscillospiraceae bacterium
CAGGCGACCTTCTCATTACGAGTGAGATGCACTACCGACTGTGCTACACTAGCATATCAAGCCCAATTATTATATCGGCTTTCCCGGCAAATGTCAACTGGTTTTTCGTTTTCTTCGGAGGATTTCATTGCATATACCGGGATTCAATGCTATAATACGTCCATATTCCCATAGGATGTGAAAATCATGAAAAAGCTTCTGAAATATATGAAGGCCTATAGAAAAGAATGTGCTTTTGGCCCGCTTTTTAAGCTGCTGGAGGCCGGCTTCGAGCTGATGATCCCACTGGTGGTTGCAAAAATAGTGGATGTGGGAATTGCCGACGGAGACACGGGATATGTGCTGAAAATGTGCATGCTCATGGTCTTGCTTGGTATTGTCGGTCTTGCCTGCTCACTGACTGCCCAGTATTTTGCAGCTAAGGCGGCGGTGGGATTTGCAACCCGGCTGCGTCATAGTGTGCTGGAGCACTTGCTGGGACTGAGCTATTCCCAGTTAGATATGCTGGGAAGTTCCACTATGATTACCCGCATGACTTCGGATATCAACCAAGTGCAAAACGGAGTAAACCTCACTCTTCGGCTGCTGCTGCGCTCACCCTTTGTGGTGTTCGGTGCGATGGTTATGGCGTTTACCATTGATTTCGATGCGGCTATGACTTTTGCCGGTGTGATTCCGGTGCTGTGCATTATCGTTTTCGGTATCATGCTGATTACCATGCCTATGTATCGCAAAGTGCAGGCGCAGCTGGACGGGATCACGGCTGACACACGGCAGAATCTTTCCGGCGTGCGTGTCCTGCGGGCATTCCGCATGGAAAAGGAGGAAACAAAACAGTTTGAAACCAAAACCCAGAACCTCACGGCCAGCCAGATGGCGGCAGGCAGAATCTCCGGTATCCTGAATCCGCTGACCTTTGTGATTATCAATCTGGCGGTGGTGGTACTGATTCATACCGGGGCCATAAAGGTTTCTCAGGGCGTGCTGACGCAGGGCCTTGTAATTGCACTTTATAATTATATGTCCCAGATTCTTGTGGAACTGATTAAAATGGCAAACCTTATTATCACCATGACGAAGGCGGCAGCCTGCGCCGACCGGGTAGCGGGAATTTTGGAGATAATCCCCGAAAATCATCATGGGGATAAGCATGGCAATCTGAAGGGTAAGGTGGAATTTCGGAATGTGACCGTAAAATATCCCGGAGCCTCAGCACCTTCTCTGGAGCATATCAGTTTTACGGCGCAGCCGGGACAGACCGTCGGTATTATCGGCGGCACAGGCTCCGGAAAAACCACCCTTGTCAATGCCATTCCCGGCTTCTATCCTGCCGAGGCGGGGCAGGTGCTTTTGGATGATGAGAATGTCAGTGCCTACGATGCGCCGCAGCTTCGCCGCCGGATCGGAATTGTTCCGCAGAAGGCGGTTCTGTTCAGCGGCACGATCCGGGAAAATCTTCTCTGGGGAAACCCTGATGCTACCGACCGGGAACTGTGGGAGGCACTGGAACAGGCACAGATCGCAGACATGGTTTCCGGTATGGAACGGGGACTTTCTGCCGCGGTTACCCAGGGAGGGAGCAATTTGTCCGGCGGACAGCGTCAGCGGCTTACCATTGCCCGTGCGCTGGTGAGAAAGCCTGACATCCTGATTATGGATGACAGCACTTCGGCGCTGGACTATGTGACGGATTCCCGACTGCGCAGGGCTCTGCGCTCCATGCCGGATGCACCCACTACTTTTATCGTTTCCCAGCGGGCAGCCTCTGTCCGGGAAGCGGATCAGATTCTCGTTCTGGAGGAAGGATGCCTTGTGGGCATTGGCACCCATGAAGAGCTGCTGAAAGAATGTGCTGTGTATCAGCAGATCTACTATTCCCAGTTCCCCAAGGAGGCGGGTGTCAATGGATAAGCAGATGACTGTTGTAAAAAAGATCCTGCGGCGGATCAAACAGTACCTTCCGGCGCTGATACTGTCGCTGGTACTGGCTACGGTATATGTAGCCATGAGTCTTTATATCCCCATTTTGGTGGGCCAGGGTATTGACAACATTATTTCCCGGGAAAATGTGGATTTTGTTCAGGTAAAGCAAAAACTTTTTGCCGTGGTGCTTTGCGCAGGTGTTGCCGGTGTTTCTCAGTGGATCATGAACATGGTGAATAATCACATTACCTACTGTGTCACGCGGGACATCCGAAACGAGGCTTTCCGGCATATTCAGATTCTGCCGCTGAAATATCTGGACGGACATCCCCAGGGCGATGTTGTGAGCCGTGTGATTTCGGATGTGGATACCTTCGCAGATGGACTGCTGATGGGATTTACTCAGCTGTTTACGGGCGCTATGACGATTTTGGGCACGCTGCTAATGATGCTTCGGATCAACTGGATCATTGCGCTGGTGGTGTTTTTTATTACGCCGCTGTCTCTGCTGGTAGCAAAGTTCGTTGCAGGCAGAACTTATTCCATGTTCCGGCTCCAAAGCAAAATCAGAGGTCAGCAGACTGCTATGCTGGATGAAACCATTGGGCAGATGAAGGTCGTACAGGCATACGGACACGAAAGCGCTTCCCTCAGGGAATTTGACGAGATCAATGAAGAACTTCAAAAGGCCTCACTCAGAGCCATTTTCTTTTCCAGTATCACAAACCCATGCACACGGTTTGTAAATTCCGTGGTGTATGCCGGGGTAGGCATCAGCGGTGCTTTGATTGCAATTGCCGGTGGAATCACCGTGGGCAATCTTACCAGCTTCCTGAACTATGCCAACCAGTACACCAAACCCTTTAATGAAATTTCCGGTGTGATCACAGAACTGCAAAATGCTGTTGCCTGTGCAGCAAGGGTGTTTGAACTGATTGAAGAGCCTGCACAGGAGCCGGAGCCTTCTGCAGGGAAGCAACCGCGGCAGGTGCGGGGAGCAGTGGAAATCCGGAATCTTCGCTTTTCCTACACGCCTGACCGTCCGCTGATGGAGAATTTTAATCTCCATGTAGAACCGGGACAGAAAATCGCCATAGTTGGGCCGACAGGATGCGGAAAAACTACCCTCATCAATCTGCTGATGCGTTTTTATGATCCGCAGGGGGGCAGTATTGCCATTGACGGTGTAGATACCCGGGAAATGGAGCGCCGGGAGCTGCGTGGGATATTCGGCATGGTATTGCAGGACACATGGCTGAAAACCGGAACCATCCGTGAAAATATTTCCATGGGCAATCCCAATGCAACAGAGGAAGAAATTCTTGCTGCGGCGAAAAAAGCACATGCCCACGGATTTATTATGCGCCTTCCGGAAGGATATGACACGGTTATCAGCGAGGCCGGGGCAAATCTCTCTCAAGGACAGCGCCAGCTTTTGTGCATCGCACGGGTGATGCTATGTCTGCCGCCCATGCTGATTCTGGACGAGGCCACATCTTCCATCGACACCCGGACAGAAATGCAGATTCAAAAGGCATTTGCAACCATGATGGAGGGCAGGACATCCTTTATTGTAGCCCATCGTCTTTCGACAATTCAGGAAGCGGACCGCATTCTGGTAATGCAGGCAGGGCGCATTGTGGAGCAGGGGACCCACCAGGAGCTCCTGCAGAAGAATGGATTCTATGCGGAGCTTTATTACAGCCAGTTTGCATGCGGCGAAAAGCAAAATGGGTAATTAGCAGGTACCGAACATCTTTTTGAAGATGTTCGGTACTTTTTTGCGCATTTTCCGGCATGATACCGGTATTTCCCGGTTGGTTGCGCAAAACGGTGCAACTATTTCTCTTTGTGACGGCAGGGGTGAAAACAGGCATAATAGGGAGGGGGTAATATGTAAGATGCCGGACAGAATCAAACCTGCCAAAGTGGTGGCAATTACTGTAAAAATGAATCAAGGAGGAAACAATATGCCGGAAAAAACAACCATCAAGCATCAACTGGTTTTTGATTATACCGATCCTTCGTCCATGAACCACATGAGCGTCATGCAGGGGGATACTGCATCCCGAAGCGTGCGGGCTATTCTGCGGTCGAATGGTACGACTTTTGAGGTGCCGGAAGGGTGGCGCCCCTCTATCGCCTACCAAAAGCCGGACGGAAAGCAAGGCTGGTACGATCGGATGCCGGACGGCTCCGATGCCTGCACCGTAATGGACAACGAAGTAAGTGTCAAGCTGGCCCCTGAAATGCTGACCTGCCCCGGTGCGGTGTTTGCAAGCATTGTTTTACAAGGTGAGGGAATGGATCAGATTTCTACGTGGCCTTTTGTTATCCATGTGATGGAGAGTCCCACATTTCGGCAGCAGAAATCCAACAATTATTTTGATTTGCGCAGGACTTACATGGATCAGCAGTATGCAGGTGCTCTGAAAGTCGCTGAAACAGCAAGTGTTGTTTCTACGAATATGGTCAGTGAAATCGAACACGATGTTGATATCAAAATTACGGGGATCGTGGATCCGGACGGCTGCGCCGTGTGTGTCGACTATTACATAGACAATGTGCTGCATACGGATTACTATTCCCCGGATACTGAGGGAAATATCAAAGGTATTCGCTCCCATTTCCCTTATATGCGGATCAGAACGGACGATCCGGATGCGCTGGTTACGCTCACATATAACGCTGACATTAAAAAGTATCTGGAAGCCAAATGCTGCAAGGCCCCGGTGAAGGGTGTGGATTACTGGACGGAACAGGATCGGCAGGAAATTGTGAGAGATGTACTGACAGAACTTCAGAGTGTAGGATCAGTGTGACTTTTTTCAGATTTACCGGAAAGCGGGAACAAGGAAAAGCCGCGGAGAATCGGAAACGGCAGGGGAGGCTTTTAAGAGGAAACCTTGCCAAATTATATGGAGGAAAGAAAAATGGAGGAAAAAATGTTTGGGGTCAAACTGACGATTACAGCGGGACTTACAGCACTGGGAAGCTTTCTTGGCTGGAAGGGAATCATGGCGCTGGCATGGGCAATATTGATGCTTCTTGACTATCTGTCCGGCACTGCGGCGGCCTGTAAAGAGGGGAAATGGTCCAGCTGCACTGCAAGACAGGGAATCTGGCACAAGGCGGGCATGATCCTGGTGGTGATTGTGGCGGGAATTGCGGATTTGATTATGGAGATGATTTGCCGGAAAATTCCCATTGGGCTGCCGTGGCCGGAGATTCTGCTGCCTATGGTGCTGGCATGGTACACCATTACGGAGTTAGGCTCGATTCTTGAAAATGCAGTTAAGATGGGAGCACCGGTGCCGGGATGGCTGGTAAGGCTTTTGGCAGTCAGCCTTTCTGTGCTGGATCAGGCGGGATCGGCATTGCCGGAGGAGAGCGGAAAAGACAGCAGATGAAGAAAAAACACCCGGAGCGATAAACTCCGGGTGTTTTCATTATGCTTATGCGTAAAGGAAAAGAGCAAAATAAAAATCAGCGCTCTTACGCAGTCTGGTGGATCTTAAAATTGCCTGATGCATTTGCAAAATACCGGAAGAAGAATTATTCTGTCCATCGCAAAATTAAGCCAACAGGAACAAGAAGTTTTTATTGACAAACTTCCCGAATGCCAGTATGATAAATTTCAAAAGGAGGGTGATATTTTAAGATGGACAGTTCCAGTAGTGACAGTAATGATCCTAATAATTTGATTTGGTTTTCTTTCGGCATACTTACGCCCATTTTCAGGGAATAGGTATGTCTTTTTGTATGCCTATTTTTAGACAAAAGATCAAATCATCAAATAATTAAGGAGAAATTACTATGTTCAACAGCATCATGGCCATGATTGCCTGTATTATTATGTCTGCCTATTTTTCTGCTACCGAAACCGCCTTTTCTTCGTTAAACAAAACACGGCTCAGGGCTATGGCCGAAAATGGAAACCAAAAGGCAGCTCTTGCCCTGAGACTATCTGAAAATTATGACCAGCTCATTTCCACCATTCTGATTGGCAACAATATTGTAAATATCGCTGTTGCCTCTATTGGCACAGTACTGTTTGTAAAACTTCTTGGCGGTGAATTGGGCGCTACCGTATCCACTGTGGTTGTAACCATTGTTGTGCTGATTTTTGGTGAAGTTACGCCCAAAAGTATTGCCAAAGATCATCCGGAAAGCTTTGCCATATTCTCTGCCCCGCTTCTTCGGATTATTATCTGGTTTTTCCGTCCGCTGAATTTCCTGTTCTCTTTGTGGAAGAAGCTGGTAAATAAGTTTTTTCATTCCAAAGAGGACTGCAAAATGTCTCAGGAAGAGCTTCTTCTCCTTCTGGATGAAGTGCAGCAGGAAGGTGCCATCGATGAAAGCGAAGGAAAACTGCTGAAAAATGCTGTGGAATTTGGTGAATTGGAAGCCCAGGATATCTTGACGCATCGGGTAGATCTGGCAGGTGTTCCGGTGGATGCCAGTAAGGAAAACATTGCCGCTTTATTCGATCAAACTCAGTTTTCCCGTCTGCTGGTTTACGAGGATAATATTGACAAAATTGTGGGAATCATCCATTTGAAGGATTTCTATGTTTCCGGCCGCATTACTCCGCTGCCCCTGAAAGAGATCATAACGCCTCCCTTGTTTGTGCACCAAACTGAAAAAATAGACAACCTGCTGCAAATGCTGCGCACTGCCAAATCCCATATTGCCATTGTCGTGGATGAGTACGGCGGAACGCTGGGCATTGTCACAATGGAGGATATTTTGGAAGAATTGGTTGGTGAAATCTGGGATGAACATGACGATGTGTCTGAGCCATTTCATCGGATTGAGGAAAATACATATATTGTTGACGGTGCAGTATCCGTGGGTGATTTCTGTGACTTCTTTGATATTGACAGCGATTCTGACAGTGTTTCCGTCGGAGGTTGGGTTATGGATGTCATGTCGCACATCCCTAACGAAGGGGAACATTTTGAAT
This sequence comes from Oscillospiraceae bacterium, assembly GCA_020025545.1. Taxonomy (GTDB): domain Bacteria; phylum Bacillota; class Clostridia; order Oscillospirales; family Oscillospiraceae; genus Faecousia. Next base: position 6,890 of record JAHHRX010000008.1, read on the forward strand.
ATAAGAACCTGACAATTACTGCATACAAAGTGGAAGACCATCGCATTGAATCCGTTCTTGTCAATGTCAATTAGCTTGTGCTTTGCACCGCCGCAGAAGAATAACTTTATAATATAAAACTGCCCCTGTTTGCCAAAATCAAACAGGGGCAGTTAAAACGAAAAAAACAAAACCGGTCAGGAATTTCCTAACCGGTTTTCTGGCGGAGAAGGAGGGATTTGAACCCTCGATACCCTTTTGGGGTATACACGATTTCCAATCGTGCGCGCTCGGCCAGCTACGCGACTTCTCCATGTTGCTGCTCACAAGTCAGCTTGGATATGATACTACAGATATCTTTAATTGTCAAGTAAAAAATTTAAGTTTTGGCAAGAAAATGTTTTCTTGGATTATTTCACAAATTCGTTGCCGGATGTTCAAGGAATCTTCATTATTCTGCACCGAACTATGCTATAATGTAGTTACAGCATTGATGAGGCAAACCGATGCCATGGAGGATTTCGTGGATAAGCCGACGGTAAGCCTGTGACACATCCATGTGGGACAGACAAAATTTGTGACATAACGCAGTTTGGCGGCAGTTTGTGGACTGCCGCCATTTTCTTTTATTTATTGTTTTTGGCTTTTTGGGGGATCTCTTCAATTTTGCTGCTGTGGGTCACATATACCCGTGCGTAATCGATAAAAGCCACCAGCAGGGCCACAAAATCGATGGCGGTAATCAGCCGCAGATAAAACGGATCAATTTCCGGAATCAGCACCAGAAGAATCAGACTCACAAAGAAAAATGTAGTGCTGATTTTGCCGGACATCAAAGCGCCGTTAAGCATTTTTCCTTTGCGTAGGGTCACAAGTCCTGCAATCAGCTGAAAGCTCTCTTTAACAACGAAAAGCCCGAGCAGTGTCCACAAAATGGGATATTTGACAGCAAGACAGACTGTCATGGTGAACTGCGTGGCTTTGTCTGCAATCGGATCCAGAATTTTGCCTGTGGTGGAGATCATATTAAAGTGCCGTGCGATCTTGCCGTCGATCATATCTGTAAGACAGGACACTGCAAGGATTCCGGCAGCAATAAAATAGTCCGTTTCGTTTTTTGCCTGGAGATAGATGGCGGCATAAACCGGAATCAGAACCAGGCGGAACAGGCTCAGCATATTGGGAATGGTAAAGACATCTTTTTTCCAATCTTTTGTCATATGGAAAAATCCTCCAATGTGAGTAAAAATCGATTTCATTTCCTATTATAGACATTTTTGCCATGAAATCAAGCAAGAGATTGTGAATAAAGATGTATTTCATTTATAAAACACCGCGGTCACAGAGAGAAAACCGCTTATTTTTCTCCCGATTTCTGAAGCTGCCGGGCGGCCATGGGATAGTGCAGCGCCAGCTGATGCCAAGTTATCCGATCCAGTTCTCCTGTTACGGGTAGCTGACTGAGCTGCTGGAAATCCGACAGGGAAGAGGCTGTGGGAATATCCAAAACCCCGGTCATTCCCGGCACGGCGATGCTGCCATAGGCTTGCGACAGGACAATCAGCATCCCCTGCACAACATAGAGATTGGGGTCTGACTGTCCGCGGCGTATTATTTGCTCCGGAGGGAAATAGATTTGCAGCGCTTTTGGCTGTTCTGTGAGGATTCGAACCGGTTCATAAACAGCAACGATCTGCTCCCAGGTATCCAGATCGGCAACCCCGGTAATGGGCAGGCCGTACCGCCGCTGGAAGGCACTGACTGCTGCGACTGTCTGCCGACCGTAGATACCGTCGGGAATGACGCTTGGCTGCATAGCATCCTGCTGTGCAATGGTACGAAGCATGGTTTGCAGGCTGCGTACAGGCTGACCGACAAAAGATTCCATGGGTCTCACCGTATTACCTCCTGACTGATGGGGTCCTGCTGGCCCAAACGCAGAGGCTCCCCGGGATATTGGGTAAGGTTAGTGCTTTGAGAATAGCGCCCTTCCATAGAACGGCTGGGGGCAAAAGCGGTTACTGCAGCAGACGGTCGGGGAGCTACCTGAAGATCCCGCAGGCTTGTGTTCTCTATACCGGAAAACTGATCGTAGATCCGATCCCATGTGGCATCGTCTACAATGCCGGTTTCGGGCAGACCGAACCAGCGCTGGGCGGCAATCACTGCATTTTTTGTTGCAGGGCCGAAAATGCCGTCTACCTGCAATCGGGGAATATCGGGAATATAAGCCGCCAACACAGCAAGCATATATTGCAGATGCTTTACCTTGTCACCGCTGTCGCCGATGCTGATGGCAGACGGATACTGCCAGTCAATGTTGTAAAATTGCTGTCCTAAGCTTCGAAGCTCAGACAAGGCATTGACGGCGGTATAGAGCCGTACAAGGGCGTACCATGTTTTCTGACCGACAATGCCGTCAGCGGTCAGACCGAAAATCTGCTGAAATGCCTTGACTGAGGCTTCTGTGCGGGAACCGAAGATACCGTCCACCTTAGGAACTTTCGGAATGGCGGGGTAATTTTGAGATATGCGGTTCAGCTCAGCCTGTATCACAACCACATCAGGGCCGGTACTGCCGCGGCGCAGAGGTGTGCCGGGATAGGAACCCTGGATGCCCTTGATCGGGGCATTTACTACCGTTTCGATATCTCCGTAATAACGCTTGAGGATCTGGATGGAGTTTAAGCCTTGCTCCGCCAGATTTTGGCTGCCCCATTGGCTGAGTCCTTCACAGGTTACAGTCGTGCCGTTGCAGAATTTGGCTGCCAAAGGCTCAACAAATCTGGGACGGCGGATATAATCGTTAAAAAGCTCATCCACCAATTGGGATATATTTTGAAAATAGCTCCGGCCGTTTACAAATGCCTGATCAAAGGCGGTGGAGCTTGTAATGTCAAATGGGTAGCCACGACTTCGGTAAAACTCTGTGTACACCCGGTTGAGAGCAAAAGATGTAATGGCCAAAATGTTAGCCCGCAGTGCGCTTTCATCCCATGTGGGATAAATTTCGCTGGAGGCTACATTTTTTACATAATCAGCAAAAGGAACAGTGACATTGGTTGCGTTTGCAGACGGAGCACCTAAATGAACGGTGATTCTCTGAGGTATGAATGGCAGAACAGAAGTCACTTTGCTACCTCCTAGAGATTTTGCGGCGGCGTATTGAAGGTTTCTGATTTGTTGCGATCCTCCGGAAATTCCGACAGGGGTATCATTTCCAGATCCTGCTGGGTGACAGTACCGGAAAATACCTGAAGATTACGAATAAAGATCTCTTCGTAACCTTCCCGTTCCACTCGGAGGTTCACCGTTGTAAAGGGTGCAGCACTTTCTTCCGGGGACTGACTGGTTTCCTGTGATGGGGTCACCAATTCGATGGGGGTGATTTCCCCGCTTCGGTTTGTTATACGCATAGCCAGCGCTGTGCCATCGGGGGCTGTGACCGTGATGGCGGCTCCCTGCAAGGGAATCTGGGCGTAGCTTGTGTAGACTCTTGCCTGTATAAATCCTGTATCAGACAGAATAATCCCTCCTTTCTGATTTCGCAATTATCTTATGCGGCAGAAAGGGAAAAAGTGCAGCGAAAAGTTTTCTGTGACAAAGGGACGCAGGCTGGCATACAATAGGAATATGATATGAGAGGAGGAATGGTTATGTCTGCCATTGCAGGAATCATAAATCTCGATACCGGAGAGGAAGCCGTTGAGAGGATGATCAAAACCATGCGCCTGAGGGGAAGAGCAGGGACGGATTACTACAGGGAACAGGAGACCTGCCTGCTTCAAAGCAGAAGCAAAGCTGCAGCCCTCCAGGATACTCCGCCTTTGGCGCTGTGGGACGGGAATGAGGAATATGTAGCGGTGCTGGACGGAAAACTATATAACAGCCGGGACATTCGCAAAGGACTTGAAATGCTGGGACACAGCTTTCATGGACGAACAGATGCCGAGCTCCTGCTGCACGCCTATGCCCAGTGGGGAGAAGATTGCCTTGAAAGGCTCGACGGTACTTTTGCGTTTGCCATATGGGATGTAAAACGAAAGCGGCTTTTCATGGCAAGAGACAGATTGGGGGTAAAGCCGTTTTTCTATAAAGAACATAGGGGCGGACTGCTGTTCGCGTCGGAAATCAAAATGATTTTGGGCTACCCTACGGTGAAACCGGAACTTACCGAGGAGGGTGCGGCGCAGATCCTGCTGCTGGGCCCGGGACGGATCCCCGGCTCCGGCGTGTTTCGGGACATCCGGGAGTTGGAACCGGGGTGGTGCGGTCAGTATGAAAATGGCAGGCTGACACTGCGGCAATACTGGCGCCTCAAAGATCGGGAACACAGGGAAAACTTTGAGGAAACAGCAGAGACCGTCCGGCGGCTGGTCACAAACAGCATCCTGCGGCAATCTGCGGGGGAAGAGAATATGGGGGCTTTCCTTTCCGGCGGGCTGGATTCAAGCCTTGTGACAGCCGTCTGTGCCCGCAGGAAAGCAGATTGCGGCGGTGTCCTTAAAACATTCTCCGTGGACTATGAGAACAGCGATCAGTATTTTGTCCCCAATAAGTTCCAGCCCAATTCCGATGGATACTACATTCGTCTGATGGAGCAGACCGTTCACACGGATCACCATTGGTGCGTACTGTCTCCTGAACAGTTGCTGAATACCTTGGAGGAAGCCATGTATGCAAGAGATCTGCCCGGCATGGCGGATGTGGATGCTTCCTTGCTGGCATTTTGCCGATATGTGAAAGTCTATACGGACACCGTACTGTCCGGGGAATGTGCCGATGAGATTTTCGGAGGCTATCCATGGTACCGTGATCCTGAGATCCGCAGCCGGGAGGGGTTCCCCTGGGCACAGAACACAGCCCAGCGGATTGCTTTGCTGAATCCGCATCTTCGCAGCCGGATAAAATGTGAGGAATTTGTGGCGGATGAATATCAAAGAACCCTTCGGGAAAGTGACATCCTGCCGGGTACTTCCGGAGAAGAGGCACGGATGAAGGAAATGATGAACCTCAATCTGCGCTGGTTTATGCAGACACTGCTGGATCGCAGCGACCGAATGAGTATGTATGCAGGGATGGAGATTCGGGTGCCTTTCTGTGATTACCACATTGCAGAGTATCTTTACGGAGTCCCGTGGGAATACAAGGACTATCAGGGCAAGGAAAAGGGGCTGCTGCGGATGGCCATGGCGGATCTTCTGCCGAAGGAAGTTGCGTGGCGGAAGAAAAGCCCGTATCCCAAAACCTTTGACCCGGCCTATGAAAACGCGGTGCGCATACGGCTCACAAAGCTGCTTGAAACGGATGCGCCGCTGTTTGCGCTGGTAGATCGAAAAGAAGCGCAGCAGATCCTAAATCGGGACGATCCGTGGCCGTGGTACGGTCAACTGATGCGCAGACCGCAAATTATTGCATATTTGCTGCAAATTAATGCTTGGATGGAGCATTATAGTGTAAATCTTGTCTATTGACAGGGAAGCCTGGATAGAATAAAATGTAATTAAATTCAAATGCGGGAGGACTTTTACCGTGAGAAAAACAAAAATTATCTGCACTATTGGCCCTGCCAGTCAGAACGAAGAAACACTGACTCAGATGTGTCTTGCAGGCATGAATGTTGCAAGAATGAACTTCTCCCATGGCGACCATGCAGAGCACAAAGCAAAAATGGATCTTGTAAAAAAAGTCCGGGATAAGCTGGAATTGCCTATTTCGATTATGCTGGACACCAAAGGACCTGAGTATCGGATCGGTACCTTTGCCGAGGGCTCTGTGGAGGTTCGGGAAGGGGATACCTTCACCTTTACCACGCAGGATGTGGAGGGCGACAATACCCGTGTCTCTGTCAGCTATAAGAGACTTGCAAAGGATCTTTCCGTGGGCGATCGCATCATGGTCAGCAACGGTATTTTGATTTTTGAGGTAACTGAGCTTACCCAGACCGATGTTATCTGCCGCGTTATTGTGGGCGGTACCATGAGCAACAAGAAGAGCATGTGCTTCCCCAATAAGGTCATGTCCGGTCCTTATCTTTCCGAGCAGGATAAGAAGGATCTGCTGTTCGGCATTGAAAACGATGTCGATTTTGTGGCGGCTTCCTTTGTTTCCCGGAAGCAGGATGTACTGGATCTGCGGAAATTCCTGGACGACAACGGCGGTCAGGATATCGACATTATCGCCAAGATCGAAAACCGCTCCGGTGTGGACAATATCACCGAAATCTGCGACGCCTGTGAAGGTATTATGATTGCTCGTGGTGATCTGGGTGTTGAGATTCCCTTTGTGGAAGTTCCTGCCATTCAGAAAATGGTGATCAGCAAGTGCCGCCTGCTGGGCAAGCGGGTTATTACCGCTACGGAAATGCTGGAAACTATGATTTACAATCCCAGACCCACCCGTGCAGAGATCTCTGATGTGGCCAACGCTGTTTATGACGGAACCTCTGCCATTATGCTGTCCGGCGAGTCTGCCGCAGGCAAGTACCCGGTGGAGGCTGTGCGGAACATGGCAAGCATTGCCGAGTATACCGAGCAGCACACCAGCTACCGTAAGCGTTTCAGAAATTCTGAGTTCCGCATCAATAATAATCTGGATGCCATTTCCCACGCTACCTGTTCCATGGCCATCGATGTGGGTGCCAAGGGTATTGTGGTATGCTCCGTTTCGGGCAAGACCGCTATGATGGTAAGCCGTTTCCGCTGCCCGGTGAGCATCATCGGCATGACTACCGATCGTAAGGTATGGCGGAAGCTGGGCCTCAGCTGGGGTGTAACTCCGGTACTGTCCGATAAGTTTACCTCTATGGATGTTATGTTCCACTATGCCCGTGCCTGCGCCAAGAAGTGGCTGAATCTGAATCCGGGCGACAATGTGGTGCTTACCGGCGGTCCTATTGACGGCTCCCGTGGCAATACCAATACCATTAAGGTTGAAAAGATTTAATTTCCCGTTTTGCGAAAAATATATTGACGAACCCGGAAGAATGGGTTACAATAGGTTCAATTCTTGAATAAGAAAAGCTGTGAAGGGAAGAGTAAGCCCGCCGAATGCGTTCAGAGAGCCCCGGTATGGTGTGATGGGGTACGACTAAGTGAGCCGAACATGGTCCCGGAGCTGTGCAGGCGATAAGTAGTCTGTGCCGGGTGCGCCCGTTAGAGCGCAGGAGTATGTTGGTACTCCCGGAGGCAATTATCGCGAGGTAATTGTGAATCAAGGTGGTAACACGGTTTTTAGCCGTCCTTGTGCGTTTGCATAAGGACGGCTTTTTTTGCTTGTAGGGAGGGTTTTTCGTGAGTAAAATCATTGAGATCGAAAATCTTTGCAAAACTTTTGGCGCCGGTGACGATCAGGTGGCAGCCTTGCAGAATGTGAACCTGTCTGTGGAGAAGGGGGAGATTTTCGGTATTATCGGACTTTCGGGTGCCGGTAAAAGTACATTGGTGCGGTGCATCAATCTGCTTGAGCGCCCCGATTCCGGAAAAGTGCTGTTCCATGGCAGGGATTTGATGGCACTGACGCCCAGGCAGCTTCGGAAGGAGCGGCGGATCATTTCCATGATTTTCCAGAGCTTCAACCTGCTGGAGCAGAGAACGGCACTGGAAAATATCTGCTTCCCCATGGAATTGGCGGGTGTGCCTAAAAAGCAGGCCGAGAAACGGGCGGAGGAGCTTCTCAAGGAGGTGGGACTTCCTGATAAGCGGGATTTTTATCCGGTGCAGCTTTCCGGCGGACAGAAGCAGCGAATTGCCATTGCAAGAGCGCTGGCCTCTGACCCGGAGGTGCTTCTGTGTGATGAAGCTACTTCCGCACTGGATCCCAAGACCACCCGGGACACGCTGCGGCTTTTGCAGGACATCAACACGCGGCTGGGCATTACCGTCATTATTATCACCCATGATATGAAGGTGATTGAGGAAATCTGCGGACGGGTTGCTATTCTGAACCACGGCAAGGTGGCAGAGTGTGGCGCTGTGGAGGATATATTCTCCAATCCCCAGACCTCAGCCGGACGGCGGCTGGTGTATCCCGATGGTATGCCCTACGAGCAGCTGCCAACGGGCAGAGTCGTCCGTGTGGCCTTTAACGGCGGCACGGTTTATCAGCCACTGATCGCTACGCTTGCCATTGACTGCGGTGTCAAGGTGAATATTCTGGCAGCCGATACCCGCAACATTGACGGAAAGGTTTTCGGCACCATGATTCTGGGCCTTCCGGAGGATGAAAAAGAAGCAGCAAAAGCCATGAATTATATTCAGTCTCAAAAATATGTTACAGTAGAGGAGGTTTCAGATTATCATGCTTGAGCAAATTGCAGCCTTGCTGGAATCCTGGGGTGTTCGGAAAGCGCTGGAACAGTTGGAATTTCTGCTGGATCCCGAAACACTCCCTATGGCTATTTGGGAAACCCTGTATGCACCGTTGCTGTCAGCGGTATTTGCTTATGCCATCGGACTGCCTCTGGGTATTCTGCTGGTAATTGGTGAGAAGGGTGGCATCCATCCCATTCCCAAGCCTGTTATGAATGTACTGAACGGTATTATCAATCTGCTCCGCTCTGTTCCGTTCCTCATTCTGATGGTTCTGGTGTTCCCTCTGAGCCGCCTGATTTTGGGCACGGTCATCGGCACGACAGCCACCATTGTCCCGCTGACGGTGGCAGCAGCGCCCTATGTGGCACGGCTGGTGGAATCCAGCGTGCGGGAAATGAATCAGGGCGTTCTGGAAGCTGCCCAGTCCATGGGCTGTTCCACATGGCAGATTGTTGCCAAGGTAATCCTGCCGGAATGCAAACCCAGCCTGATTAACGGCGCTACCAATGCGGCTATTACCATTTTGGGCTACGGCGCTATGGCAGGTGCCATCGGCGGCGGTGGCCTCGGTGCACTGAGCCTCCTGCGTGGACACGGCAGAGGACAGGTGCTGGTTCTTTATGTGTCCGTCATTATTCTGGTGATTCTTGTTCAGATCATCCAGTCCATCGGAACTGCGCTTTGCGCCAAAACCGATAGGCGCATTAGCCATAACACTGAAAAAAGGGAGAAGTAATCATGAAGAAGAAAATTATTGCACTTGTACTGGCTGTCCTCTGTGTTGCCTCTTTGGCAGCCTGCGGCAGCAAGGAATCCGATGAAAAGACCATTAAAGTGGGTGCAAGCCCTGCACCTCATGCTCAGATTCTGGAAATTGCCAAGGAAATCCTCGCGAAGGACGGCTACACTCTGAAAATCGTTGAGTTTGACGACTATGTGCTGCCAAACACCGCTTTGGAAGACGGCGAGCTTGACGCGAACTATTTTCAGCACATTACCTACATGAACGGCTTCAACGACGAGCATGGCACCCATTTGGTGAGCGCTGCCGGTATCCACTATGAGCCTCTTGGCCTCTATGCCGGAAAGTGCGGTTCCATTCAGGAGCTGAAGGACGGTGCTCAGATCGCTGTTCCCAACGATGCCACCAATGAAGCCCGGGCACTGCTGCTTCTGGAGCGTGAGGGCCTTATCAAGCTGAAGGAGGGCGCAGGCCTTTCTGCTACAAAGAGCGACATTGTGGAAAATCCCCACAACTACGACATTGTAGAAATCAAGGCCGACCTGCTGACCACCACCCTCAAGGACGTGGATCTGGCAGTTATCAACGGCAATTATGCCATTGATGCAGGACTCAAGATTTCCAATGCACTGGCTCTGGAAGCTGCTGACGGCGACGCTGCCAATGCTTATGTGAATGTCATTGCGGTGAAGGCCGGCAATGAAAACAGCGAAGCAATCAAGGCTCTGGTGACTGCGCTGAAGAGTGCTGAAGTCAAGGAATACATGGAAAAAACCTACGGCGGTGCCGTTGTTCCCAAGTTTTAAAAATGAAAAAGGCTGCTGCGCATCCCGCAGCAGCTTTTTTGTTGCTAATGTTACAAAATTCTACTAGAGAAACCGGTAAATCTATGCTACAATATCATATATCGAATCCCAGAAAACGAAAGGATGGTATCGATGAAAGTGAAAATGATCCAAATTGACCCCAGCATGGCCCCGTTTCAGGGAGACCTGGAGCTTAGGATGCGCAATTTTAAGAATACGAAAAAGGCGTTGCTTTCCGGGCAGAAGAATTTGGCAGATTTTGCAAACGGACACCTTTTTTACGGATTCCATCAGACAAAAAGCGGTTGGGTTTACCGGGAGTGGGCCCCGGCTGCCGAAGCTATGTATCTAACAGGTGATTTCTGCAACTGGGAGCGCCATGCCTATCCTATGGAGCGGAAGGAAAACGGCGTTTTTGAGCTGACCCTCAAGGGAAAGAATGCACTGAAGGAAGGACAGCGTGTTATGGCAATTGTAGTCCATAACGGTACGGAGCTGGATCGCATTCCTCTGTACGCGACCCGTGTGGTGCAGGATCCCGAAACCTTTGGGTGGAGCGCAGTCGTTCACAAAATGGAGGATTTCCCCTGGACGGATGCAGGATTCAAGCCTCAGAAGAACCTCTTTATTTATGAGTGCCACATCGGTATGGCGCAGGAAGAGGGGAAGGTCGGTACATACAATGAATTCCGGGAAAACATCCTGCCTCGTGTCAAAGAGCTGGGCTATAATACCTTGCAGATCATGGCAATTATGGAGCACCCTTATTACGGCTCCTTTGGCTATCAGGTTACGAATTTCTTTGCCGCATCGTCCCGCTACGGTATGCCGGAAGATCTCAAAATGCTGATTAACACCGCCCATGAAATGGGCATCGCGGTGCTGCTGGATGTGGTGCATTCCCACGCAGCCAAGAATACCCGTGAGGGCATCAATGAATTTGACGGCACAGCTTACCAATTCTTCCATGACGGTGCGAAGGGCAACCATGCCGCATGGGACACCAAATGCTTTAACTATGGCAAGCACGAAGTCATTCATTTCCTTCTGTCGAACCTTAAGTTCTGGATGGATGAATACCATTTTGACGGATTCCGTTTTGACGGCGTGACCTCTATGCTCTACCATGATCACGGCCTCGGAACCGCTTTTGACAGCCCTGAAAAGTATTTCTCCATGAATACGGATACCGAAGCCGTTACCTACCTGCAGCTGGCCAATGACATGGTGAAGAAGGTGAACCCCCATGCAATTATGATCGCAGAGGATATGTCTGCCATGCCCGGCCTGTGCCTGCCGATTTCCGCAGGCGGCATAGGTTTTGACTACCGGCTGGCTATGGGTGAGCCGGATATGTGGATTCGCCTTCTCAAAGAGAAGAAGGATGAATACTGGGACTTTAACAAGATTTATTATGAACTGGCAAACCGCCGCCCCGGAGAAAAGGTGATCGGTTACTGTGAATCCCACGATCAGGCGCTGGTGGGGGACAAGACCCTTATGTTCCGCCTGTGCGATCAGGAAATGTACTGGGCAATGGATGCCAATAACAGCAGCGCTATCATCGACCGCGGCATGGCCTTGCACAAGATGCTGAGAATGCTTACCATGAGTTTGGGCGGCGAAGGATATCTGACCTTTATGGGCAATGAGTTCGGCCATCCGGAATGGATTGACTTCCCAAGAGAGGGCAACGGCTGGAGCTATCACTACTGCCGCCGCCAGTGGAGCCTGGCGGACAATCCGAATCTTAAGTACCATTTCCTGAGGGACTTTGATCGGGATATGGTGGATAATGCCAAAAAGTGCAAAGTATTGAACAGTCAGGATCATCAGCTTCTGGTTCATAACAGTGACCATGTCCTTGCCTACCAGAAGGGTGCAGCTACCTATATCTACAATTTTGACCCCACCAGATCCTATGACGGATATTTGGTTCCTGCGGCTGAGGAAGGGGATTACGATGTGATCATGGCCTCTGATGATTTCTGCTACGGTGGTCACGGACGGATTGCACACCAGACCTACACGGCTACCAGACAGCCGGATGGCCGAGTGGGCTTCCAGATCTATCTGCCCAGCAGAACCGCCATCATGCTGAAGAGAAAGCCTGTACGCAGCAAGTAAAACTTGCCAGAATGAAAATCGCCCCCTGTGCCACTTTTGACACAGGGGGTGATTGGCTTTGCGGCAGTAGGAACAGCGTGGTTATGCAGTCATGCAGAAAGCTGCATAAAAGGACTGCCGCCCCGCCGGCACGGAAAATGAAATGCAAACACACTTGGCAGGGGAGCGTGCGTGTCTGCTGTTAATTTTTAAGAAAAAGAAAAAGGCATCGGTCAAATTGACCGATGCCTTTGGTCCGAGTGACTGGATTCGAACCAGCGGCCTCTTGAACCCCATTCAAGCGCGATACCAAACTTCGCCACACCCGGATATTTGCTTGCGTCTCACGACAGCTTCCATATAATAACACACTGTTCGCGAAAATGCAAGCATTATTTTTAATTTTTTTTAATTTTTTTATTCGCCCGGATCAGCCTTGATTACCTTGCCCAGATTCCAGAGACTGGCAACCTTTTGCTCGGCCACTTTTTTCTCTTCATCGTTGCTGTATTCCACATATACGGTGTGGCTGCCGCAATCGGCGCATTCAATCTGAACGCTCCAGCCGCCCTCGTGAACCATATATCCAGCCCCGCGGCAGCAGGGGCATTCTTCCAGTTCGATCATATCATCCATAGTAAAACTCCTTATCTGAAGATATTTCCTTCCAAATCGTAGATCTCCATGCGGCAGCAGGAGGAAAAGCTGGGGCTGAGAGCAGGCAGATAGCGCTCGATGGCTCCGGTCAGCTGAGCAGGGTTCAGGGTCGGATTCTGGCAGCAGATACGCGCATCCAGAACAACGGTATTTGCATCCTGCAGGGAAACCGAAAGAGAGCGAATCATGGGAATGATGTCCTGCTCTTTCGTGCCGTTTTTGCTGTGCTTCTCCATCAGCAGGCTTTCCTGCTGAAAAAGTGCTTCTATCTGAGAAACCGCAGAAGGATCTACCCCGTTATCATACTCTAAAGTTACCTTGCAGTCAAGCAGGGAAAGATTCTTAATCTTTGCACCGCTGTCATAAACGCTGAGGATACGGACGCCGTCCACAAGAGCACTGTTAAGACGGGAGCAGATTTCCTCACAGGAGATCTGTTCGCCGACCAAATCAAAATCCAGCAGTTCGCAATGGCTTTCCACGCCTACCGAGAGGGGCAGGGCAATGGAAACCGAGGGGCGGGGGTTATAGCCGTGGGTATGGGTCAGGGGAAGCCCTGCACGCTTGAAGGCCCGCTGAAAGAGCCGCATAAGATCCAGGTGGGAAATATAGATAGCATTCCCCGTTTTTTCAAAAAGCAGTCTAGGCATCGCACAGAGCCTCCTTGAGAAGTTTGTTTGCGCCGCAGCCTGCACAGCCATGACGGCAGTCCGGCGTTACCAGTCCTGCATAGGCTTGCTTCCGCTCCCGGAGCAGGAATTTTTTGCTGACTCCCACATCAATGGGATCCCAGGGCAGGATTTCATCCTCACTGTAACCACGAACGGTGTAGAAATCAGGGTCGATGCCGCACTTCTCAAAAGCGTCCAGCCAGTAGGAATTATTAAAATATTCGTCCCATCCGTCAAGCTTGGCACCATTTTTGGTAGCTTCCTCAATGACAGGCCCCAAACGGCGGTCGCCGCGGGCAAAAACAGCTTCCAAACGGCTGAGATCCGGTGCGTGATAGTCGTATTCCACGGATTTGGAATAAAAGTGGCTCTTGAGGAGCTTGCACCGCCGCAGATATTCCTCCGGGGTGATTTGCTTTTCCCACTGGAAGGGTGTGTGGGGCTTGGGTACAAAATAGGCAGTTGCTACATGAACCCGCAGTCCGCGCTTGCGATTGACTGCATTTTCCTTCCATGCCTGAATCACTTTGTATACAAGCTCTGCAATCCCCAGCACATCTTCATCGGTTTCCGTGGGAAGACCCAGCATAAAGTATAGCTTCACATTGGACCAGCCGCCGGCAAAGGCGTTAGCGCAGGTGGTAAGAATCTCGTCTTCTGTCAGATTCTTGTTGATAACATCCCGCAGGCGCTGTGTTCCTGCCTCCGGCGCAAAAGTAAGACCGCTTTTGCGGACGGTTTGCAGACGGTCCATGAGCTCCCGAGAGAAATTATCTGCCCGCAGAGAGGGAACGGAAAGACTGACCCGATTCTGTTCGCAGTAAGGAATCATCTCATCCGTCAGTTCCCGGAGTCCACGATAGTCGGAGGTGGAAAGACTGGAAAGGGTGATTTCGTTAATGCCGGAATTTTCCAGCGTTTCCACAGCCTGACGGTAAAGCAAATCCGGGCTTTTTTTCCGTACCGGACGGCAGGAGAAGCCTGCCTGACAGAAGCGGCACCCACGAATACAGCCCCGGAACACCTCCAGATTGGCCCGGTCGTGAACGATCTCCGTGGAGGGAACGATCATTTTTGTGGGGTAGTAGGACTTGTCCAGATTTTCGATGATACGCTTGGTGATAGTCTTGGGGGCACCGTTCAGAGGAACAATGGCGGCAAGGGTGCCGTCTTCATTGTATTCATGGCGATAAAAAGAGGGAACATAGACACCGTCGATTTTTGCAGCTTCCTGCAAAAACTGCTCTTTGCTCCAGGATTCCTGCTTGGCTTTGTCATAGAGAGAAATAATTTCTACGGTGCTTTCCTCGCCCTCGCCCAAAGAGAAGAAATCCACAAAGTCCGCAAGAGGCTCCGGGTTAAAGGTACATACACCGCCGGCAAACACCATGTTCCTGAGCCCATGCCGCTGAGAGGCGTGGAGCGGAACTTCTGCCAGACGGAGCATGTTGAGAATGTTGGAATAGGACATTTCATAGCCGATGGTGAAGCCGATCATGTCGAAGTCCTTCACAGGATCCTGACTTTCCAGTGCCCAGAGCGGAAGGCTGTTTTCCTTCATGGCCTGCTCCATATCTCCCCAGGGGGTGAAAACCCGCTCGCACCAAACGCCGTCCATTTCATTCATAACACCGTAGAGAATCCGCATACCCACATTGGACATACCGATTTCGTAGGTATCCGGGAAACAGAAAGCCACCCGCACACGAATATCCTCTAAGTTTTTCTTGATTTCGTTGAATTCGCCGCCTGTGTACCGCGCCGGTTTTTGCACAGTTGGCAGGATCCGCTTCAGTAATTCGGTCATAACCGTACCCCTTTACATATATTAGCTCTATTGTACCCTTGGTTCGGACGCTTTGCAAGAAATTTTTCCGATTTTCCTTCTGCGCCAGAGCAAAACAGCGGCTAATATCGGGAGAAATCTCAGTCCCATCCGGATGATGGCATAAAAGCAGAGCAGGAGCAACAAAACAATCATGCACTTTTCCGTGAGCGACACAATTTTTGAGGCAATTTTCGGCGGAAAGAGAATGGAAGCGCCGCAGCGCAGCACCCGCCCGCCGTCCAGCGGAAACAGAGGCAGCAGGTTATAAAGGCCATGGAAGACTCCGCAGATAGCAAGCCGCGGGAAACGGCGGCAGAGCAAGATAAGAAGCAGAGAGCCACAGGGGCCTGCGGCGGCACAGAGAAGTTCCCGGGAACAGGGGAGAGGGGTGAAGTCCATTTTTGCCCCGCCTGCGGTGACGGTGAGTCGGCGGACTTTTCCGCCGGCGAGATAAATCGCAGCTATGTGACATAATTCGTGAAAGCCTGCGGATAAGATAACAGCAGCAGCCCAAGGAAGGGGCAGCAGCATAAACAGGGCGGCCAGCAGAAAAAAGGCGCCAGGGCTAACGCTTACGGATATTTTATTCTTCATAGGCGCCTGCAAGCACTTCCTGACAGAAAGCTGTCATCGCGTTGTAGAAACCTTCCCCGTTTTGCAAAAGCTCTGCCATATGTTCTGCGGCGGCAGCGGTTACCTCCGGGTCTCCGGGCAGCATTTTCACCAGACAGCCTTGCCCCCAAAGGACACAGGAAAGCACCAGTGCTATAAAAGCCAGCAGCAGCGCCTTGGGGAGATGAGGACTTTTGCCTTTCAGCTGAGTCTTGCGGATAGTTTGCGTGTAGTCAATTCGGTAAGCCATAGTAATCCCTCCGCTTAAACCTATGCGGACAGGCAAAAAACAATCACAAGAATGGAAAAAACCATGGGGGTACTTGACAATGCAGCAAATTTTCATTATAATACATGGGCTATCGGGGTGTGGCGAAGTTTGGTATCGCGCTTGGTTCGGGTCCAAGAGGCCTCGGGTTCGAATCCCGACACTCCGACCAGATAAGTACGCTGACAAGGATACAGTGTGTGTCCCTGTCAGCGTACTTTTTTATCTAAAAATCACCCGTGGGGCTGGATCCCGGTTCTGTCATTTTTGAAACTTGTTGCAGATGTGCAACAAAGAATATTTATTGTGTTAGCGAATTTATTGGCATATCCATAACTATATTTGTTGTTATGGTGAAAAACATAAATTTTTGTTGCATGGCTGCAACAAAGTTATGGTTGCAAAGCTTTCAATATTATGATATTGTATCTCCGTTAACGGATGCTGTGGTATACGGCATGCAAATTACGAAACAGACCGAGCAATCGGTCTTTTTAAAGGAACGAAAGTTAGCTTAGGCTAACTTCTTGGAAGGAAGGGACTTTTTTGCTGGAAATACCTGAGGCACTGAAATTCAGAATTATGATGTGCCTGCTTATGTCAAACCCCTCCAGCTGTACGGTTACCGAAATTTCCCGTACATTAAAGGAAAAGAAGTATACCATCACACGTTTTATGAGCCGCATGGAGCAGGAGGGCTTAATTGATCGTTCTGCTGCGCGTGCTCCGGTACTGACACAAAAGGGGCGTGCTCAGGCAGAACACTATCAGGAGCGTGTAAGTCTGGCACAGAATTATCTTCTCTATAAGGGAATGGATATGGAACATGCCAGAGAGGATGCCTGCCTGTGGGCATTATACGGTTCGGATGCGCTGATGGATATGATTCGTAACAGCGATGAACGATATCGGATCAAGCAGGAGTTAAGGGATAAGAAAAGCTATAACGGTTCCGTATTTTGCAGAAAACTAAAGGATGGTTCCTATACATTCCCTTTTATTATTTATCGGGAGCATGTAAAAGATAATGATAACATCTCCATGGCGAACAATGGGTTTGCGCATCCTTGTACACTGCATGTGGAAAACGGGGAAGGCGTGATTCGACTTCGGATACTTCCGATGCTTCAGAAGTCGGTAGTAAACGGAAAACTGCTGGATGGCAGGGTTACAAAGCTGGAGTATCTGGATTCCGGACGATTTGTGAGTGCGGAAATTCACGGCGAGATGATCTCTTTTCCGGCCAGCGTCCTTACTTTTATCAACCTTGGAACAGGAGCAGACCAGATTCTGCACGGCAGTGTGTGCCTTAGGATACAGTGTACCTGCGGCGGTGCCCATGCGGCGGAGCCAAAGGCGCTGTTTACGATCTTGATTTAGCAATTGTGACCGTGTACAAAACCCCAAAATCGGCGCTGTTTTTCCAGCGGTTAGCGTACGCTAATATAATCCGGGGCGGGGCTTTTACATATGAAAAGACAGGGGCGGTACGCTCTTATCTTCCATAATAATCCGTTAATACTTGGGAGGGGTGTGCCCATTACTGAGCCGATCACGGTAAACAAATGAAAAAATCTAACCCCCGGGAGGGGAGAAAGGAAACGAAATGAAAAAAATAGTATCATTTGTGTTGGCTGCACTTATGGTGTTTACCATGCTTCCTGCCTCTGCACTGGCAGCAGATACAGCGGTTCCGGAGCAGAATTATGCGATCAACACTAACAGCTACATGACAAGACTCCGCGTTGATTTGGACAATGAAGCGGAGTTTCAACTGGGTTTTAAAGTCCATTGGGATGGGGAACAGGACAACCGCTTCACCCCACAAATGGGCGCACAGCTGCTGCAGAGCGGTAAAATCCAGATCGATGACGGTAAGGTGTGGTCCTTCAGGGAGGCAGAGTTAGACTTTGCAACGGAAGATACCAGATCCTCCTTCCATACCTACAACAAAGCCTTTATCAGGGAGTTCTTCGAGAAGGATACATTTCGTATCACGGTGACCACACCGGAAGGCTACACGGTTCAGGCGGAGAATGTAGAAAACCAGATGTCTGCTGAGGAAAGGACGGCCTTTAAAGCATCCCTTGACACGGGAGTCAAGCCAAATGGTCAATACACCGTAGAGCCGGTATACACCTACTTAAAGGACAACTGGGGAACGCAGGTCATGAGGATCGACTTTAAAGAGTTCGGCAACAGTACCGGAGAAAAAACGACCTTCCGTGACAATGCGGTGATGAAGATCAACGGTCATAGCTTTGGCACTATGAAGTCCATGGGCTTTACGGTGGGGACCTATTATGACTTTGAGCTTCAGGATCTGAGCGTCATTAAGGATGTGATTCTTTATGACGATCTGAATATTGAGCTGACTGTGTCTGAGCAGACCATCAGCTTTACAATTAAAAATGAATTGACCCCGGAACAGCGTCAGGAGATTGCCGGAAAAGGACCGCAGACCGATCCCGAAACGGGGACGAAGCCGGAAACACAGGTGGTTACCATTGGTGACAGCAAGGTTATGCTGCTTAAGAGCAATGATCACGCACAGGAGTCTATGTCCGGCCCCACCATGAAAAAGGATGCACAGCTGATTACAAGTGCCAGCGGCGAACATACTTTGGTTCTGCACTTTGCGCCTGCGGAAATTATGGATATTCTGGCATATGCCACAAATCTTAAATTGGAGGGCTGTACCACCCAGTTTGTGCTGAGAGAGGATAATTCCGGTGTTTGCATCGCAAAGATCCCGGCATTTTCGGAGAGCGAAATCATCATTCCCGGTGAGATCTTTTCCTCTGTCATGAACGCGGAGGTGGCTCTGAAGGTAACAAAGCCTGCTGAAACCTCTGATCTTCAGAAGGCGTTGGAGCAGATGGTTTCCGAAACGGAGGATATGCTGAAAAAGGGTCAGTTCTATGACACAACCGTACAGCCGGTACGGGAGGCTTTGGAGGCTGCAAAGAAGCCTGAGGATGCCATCGTGGCATACACCGGGCTTGTAAAAGCGGTGGCGGGTCTGCGCAGAATCGTGGAAGATCCTTTTGTGGGCGATACCTTGTTCCATATGGAGGCGCTGGACACCTCTGTGATCGGAAAGAAATCACTTGCAAAATATGTAAGGGTCGAAATTATTGACGGTAAGAAGGTATTGACTGCCCACTATAACAGTTATCTTGACTGGGACGGTCTGATCTATATGGACTCCGCCCGGGTTTTGGATCAGGACGGCAGGGAAATTCCTTCCGAGTACCATTTGGATGAAAATAAGAACGGTACGCTTACATTTGAGATGCCTTATGTACCCGGCTCCGGTATTTTTGATATTGTGCTGGGCAACGGCAATGTAAATGAGGGCAGCAGAGATAAGTATATCGAGACAAAGCTCCAGATGAACTACGCCACAATTGTAAAAGGCCCCTTCAAGACACTGCTGGAGGATGCCGTTGGGCAGTATGGTTACTATACGGATGCCGACTGGAGCACCAGAGTGCCGATGGAGCAGCGGAAGGATGCTTATACATCCAGCAGCTGGGAGCACTTTGAGAAGACACTGACGCAGTGCAAAAAGAATCTGGAATTGGGCGCGCTCACCCAGAAGCAGATTGATGCATCCGTTAAAGAGCTGAAGGATGCGAGAATGGCCCTGGTCTATAAGATTAAGGCCGGCAGCGGCAATACAGCCAATGTGGGTACCTCTGCTCTGAATTCTCCCGAAGCACCTTATTATCCCAGCGATGCGTATGCGGAATATCCTGAGATCGTAGGCTGGGGCGGCAGTAAGGTGATTTTCGGTACAGATGGTGCCGTATACCGGGTGCTGGATAACGGACAGGCCCAGATCGACGGAAAGACGGTTAATACCGGTAAGCTCCTTTTGATGGCGGAGAGCCTGCGTGTGAAAAAACCTTTTGCTTCCGATGCGGGCA
Source organism: Oscillospiraceae bacterium (assembly GCA_020025545.1). Lineage (GTDB taxonomy): Bacteria > Bacillota > Clostridia > Oscillospirales > Oscillospiraceae > Faecousia. The sequence goes on from JAHHRX010000008.1 coordinate 26,803, forward strand.
ATGTGAGCGTAAGATGGCAGGACAGTCTCCTGCGCAAGTATATGAATGGCGAGTTCTATGCGAATAACTTCTCTGATGTGGAGAAGAAGGCCATTGTGAAGTCTGTTATCGATTCGTATGATTATCTGGAGGTTGGCTTCGGCCATCCCAGCAAGGATCCGGCTACTGAGATTAAGACTGAGGATTATATTTTTGCCCCCAGTATGGCTGTGATGAACAGTGAGCAGTATGGCTTTGGTTCCAATGATTCCAGAATCACACCACAAAACTATGCCATGCGGGATGTGCTGCAGGATGCGCTGGGCGACTATGTTGTAATGGGAGTCAGCCCCAAGGGCCGGCTGAACGGTATGTATGAGCTGAGTTCTCAGAATCTGGAGGCACCTCCCTGCATGTATCTGGATACCAGCAAAATTCTCATGACTGTGGATGCGGCGACAGGAATTCCCCAGGGGGTCACTCCCGTAAAGCCTCTGGAAACAAACCTGTGGAAGTTTGTGATGCACGATGAGACACTGAAGCTGAAGGACTCCTATCAGGCACAGGTCAGCGGCAATACTGTAAGTGTAGATGTGGGTGATTTTAAAGGCCAGTTGATGGCGGTAGTGGTCGAGGGCGATGACTTTGCCAGCGGTACCATCCGGGCCTACGGTAAAATTGATGCTGCGGGCTTTGAACTTTCCGACTTTGATGCAGCCAAGGAAAAGCTGTATGTGATGGAAATTCGGGATGAGAACGGTAAGACGGCTTATGCTTCCCAGCCTGCGCTGGTGAAGATTGACGAGAACATCGGCTCCGGAGACCAGCAGAATTCTGAAACAAATCTGGCAGACGGCACCTACAGCGTGGATGTAGCGCTGTGGCACGAGAGCAGTGACAGAGCCTCCATGGGAGACGCAGCCTTTGCAAACAGCCGCCAGGCAGTGGTCACCGTAAAGGATGGCAAGGTTACCGAGGTTCGTGCGACTACCGGCCCTGTTGCCATGGGCCCCATCGTCAGTGCAATTACAGAGGTGCAGGTAAATGGCCGGCCGGTAAATATTTTGATGAAAGAAACGCTTACCACCGCGCCTGCCGGTAATGAAGTTGACTACATTAAGCAGTTTGGCTTCCAGCTGCCCGATGCAGCCCAGCCGGAAAAACTGGAGGGCATCACATATGTTCCCGTACAGTTTAAGGTTCCCGACACCCCCATGGGTGATAATATGATGGCTGCCCGAATTAAGCTGGATTGGAGCACTGCGGTCAAAAATGACGAGATCGCCCCGGAAAAGCCTGTTGATCCTCAGGAACCCTCAATTCCTGAAAAGCCGGAACTGACGGAGCTGGATCTTGAGGATAAGGCCACCGGTATCCGGGTTCATGCGGATAAGGGAGTGTTCAATGAGGAAGTAATTCTGGTAGTAACCCCCATTGTATCCGGAAAGCAGTATGAGGATGCGGCAAAGTCTCTGGATAGTGTGGGCAAAAAGTTTAAGCTTTACGAGGTCCATTTTGAAAACCGGAAGGGCGAGGAGATTCAGCCCAATGGTAAGGTGACCGTGTCCTATCCGATTCCTGCGGACTACGATGCCTCCAAGCTGGCTCTGTACAGAATCAATGAGGACGGCACAAAAACTCTGGTCAGTGGTGTTGTGGAAAATGGCTGCTATCAGGTAGTTCAGAAGCATTTCAGCACCTATGCACTGGTTGAAAAAGGCAGTAGAACAGCGGGCACTGAACACAATGAAAATGGAAAGCCCAATACGCCGGATACTCCCAACAAGCCCAATACACCCAATAAGCCCGTTGCACCGAACAGCGCCCAGACCGGCGACGGCGCTCCGGTGCTGGCATTGGTCAGTCTTGCGCTGGTATCTGCTGCAGCCATTGTGGTGCTCGTGGTAGGTAAAAAGCGCAGAGTGAAGTAAAAGGAGAAAACAGAATTATGCATACCACAGCCAAACGTTTTATGGCGCTGTGCGGTATGGTGGTGGTGCTCGTCCTGGTGGCGAGCATTACTGCTGTACCTGCATTCGCTGCAAGCAATGGTATTTATATTGCAAATGCTGTCCCTCACTATAAACACCCCGCAACCGGTGTTATTGAGGATTCAGGCGGAGAAGCATCTGCGGTATTAGGCCAGTCCATGACAGAGTCCGCTACATATAGTAAGGCCTTGGTGGAGGTTGATAAAAACGGAAATACCTATGCGACCATTCGCCTAAAGATGATGGACAACATTGAAAAGGTTGGATTTCAGGTAGATGGGGTTCCTGTCTCCGCTACAACTATGCAGGAAAATCTGGGAAATAATACTGCGGATTTTCGCATGCGTGTGAACAGCGAGGGATCCGTCATTCGCTGCAGTATCTATGTGACGGCTATGGGTCGGGAAGTGGTGTATTATATCACCCTGTCAAACCTGCAGTCCGGCTCCGGGGATTTTGTTACCAGTGTTGAGGCAGCACCTGCCGAAACGCAGCCGAAACCCCAACCGGAGGAACAGCCAAAACCTCAGCAGACAAACCCCACACAGCCCAAACCTTCGGAGCCTGAAGCAACGCAACCCAATACGGAAGAACCAAAGCCTGCGGAGAGCACAGCCACAGAACCGGAGGAGACAGGCATTGCCACAGAAGCCACAGCCCCTGAGACGGAGCCTGTTGCAACAGAGGCGGATGGACTTCAGGAGTTTGATAACTACGGCAATCCTGTGACAGACGAAGCACCTCCGGCTTCCGATAACGGTAGCGTGCGCACGGTGATCTGGGTCATTGTGGGCGTTGCTGCTGCGGTCGGTGTGGGCGTAGGTGTCTGGTATTTGGGATTCTATAAGAAAAAGAAATAAGGGGGCATTCCGATGAATGGAAAGCGAATCCTCTCGCTGCTTCTCCTGCTTGCAATGGCCTTTTCCATGGCGGCCTGTGTAGATCAGCATCCCGAGCCAACGGGAGCGTCCGGTGATGGGGGAAATCCCCGCCTGATTGCAACTTCTCCTGCTGTGGCACAGATTTGCAGTAAGCTGAATCTGGATTTGGTGGGCATTTGCGACACATCGTCTGCCCTGCCGGAACAGTATCAGAATTTGCCACGGGTGGGGGCAGCCATGAGTCCCGATCTGGAAATCATCGATTCTCTGGACCCGGATTACATTCTGTCTCCCGCAACACTCCAAAGTGATTTACAGCCCAAATATGCAGGTATTGGAAAGGCTTCCATCTTCTTAAATCTGAAAAGCGTGGAAGCTATGTATGCTTCCATTGAGGGGCTTGGAAAAAAGTTCCACCGGGAGAGAGAGGCCAAGGTTCTGCTGGACGAATTTAATGCCTATATGGAGGCGTTTCAGAAAGAAATAGGGGATCGGAAGGCACCGCGTGTGCTGGTGCTTATGGGACTGCCCGGCTCCTACATCGTGGCTACTGAATCCAGCTACGCGGGAAGTCTTGTAAGACTGGCAGGGGGCGAAAATGTCTATGGGGATGGAGGCGGTCAGGAATTTTTGACTGCAAACACCGAGGACATGAAGACAAAAGAACCGGACATTATTTTAAGGACAGCCCATGCATTGCCGGAGGAGGTACGCCGGATGTTTGACAATGAGTTTAAAACCAACGACATCTGGAAGCATTTTGAGGCTGTGAAAAACGGAAAGGTTTATGATCTGGATCCAAGTCTTTTTGGTATGAGTGCAAACTTTGATTATCCGGATGCCCTTCAGGTCATGCGAACCGTGCTATACGGTGAATAAAGAGATAAGGACCGCCCCAATGTCCATTTGTGCATTTCGGCGGTCCTGGGAAAGGAAGACTCCTTTTTGATTACGACAAGGAAAAAAGTGATATCTTTTATTGTAACAGCTTTGGGGCTGTGTGGGCTTTTTCTGATCTCGGTCAATACCGGCTCTTTAAAGGTTACGCCCGGGGAGCTGTTTCAGGGATTATTTGTAAAATATAACCCCAATGTGGCAACGATATACGATTTGCGGTTTCCCCGTATCTTTATTGCAATGCTGGGTGGTGCAGCTATGGCAGTATCCGGCGTTTTGCTGCAGGCCGTTATGAAAAATCCACTGGCAGATCCGGGGATTATCGGCATCAGCAGTGGTGCCAGTCTGGCCGCTGTGGTAATTACGGCCTTTTTCCCCACTATGTATTTTTTTACCCCGCTCTTTGCGTTTGCAGGTGGTATGCTGGCATTTTTTCTGGTGTACAGCCTTTCTTATAAGGGCGGACTGTCGCCTTTGCGGATTATTCTGGTAGGTGTGGCGGTTGACTGTTCCCTGACAGGAATCATGGGGGCATTCAATGCAGGAATAGGTCCGAATGATTCTAGCGTCACCAGTATTGTGAATGCAAATATCACCATGAAGACATGGGGCGATTTTAAAACCCTTTGCATATATTCTGTAATTGGTCTGCTGCTGAGTTTTCTGGTTACCAATTCCTGCAACCTGCTGCAGCTGGAGGATAAGACGGCTCGTTCGCTGGGGCTTAATGTCAACGCAAGCCGTATTATTGTCTCCGCCATTGCGGTACTCCTTGCCAGTATTTCCACTGCAATTATCGGCCCAATCAGCTTCCTCGGGCTGATCGTCCCCCATATTGCAAGACTTCTGGTAGGCAGCAATCATAAACTGCTGATCCCTTATTCTATTTTATTGGGTGCCTTTACCTTCCTGCTTGCAGATACAGTGGGCAGAACCATTGCCTATCCCCACGAAATCAATGCCACGGTGATCATGGCAGTCGTTGGTGGGCCGTTCTTTATTTTACTGCTAAGGAGGTCAAAGCATTCTTATGGCAACGGACGTATTTAAGATAAAGGGCCTATCCTTTGCTTATGGGAGACATCAGGTTTTGAAGGATCTGAATCTTACCATAAAAGAGGGGGTCATTACTACCTTGATCGGTGCCAATGGCAGCGGAAAGAGTACACTTTTTAATCTGATGACGAAGAATCTGAAGCCCCAGCAGGGAGAGATATCCCTGTACGATCAGAACATAAGTCAATGCCATATCAAGGAATTTGCAAAGCAGGTAGCGATTGTTCAGCAGTATAATACGGCACCACCGGATTTGACAGTAGGGAATCTGGTTTCTTACGGAAGAACCCCTTACCATTCTATGGGCTTTTCCTCCAATCCGGAGGAGGATGAAAAGAAGGTACAGTGGGCACTGGAAATTACAAATACGGTCTCAATCAAGGATAAGCCTGTAATCGAACTGTCCGGCGGACAGAAGCAGCGGGTGTGGATTGCCATGGCTCTGGCACAGGGCACGAAGGTACTGCTTCTGGATGAACCCACTACTTATTTGGATGTGCGCTATCAGCTGGACATTTTAAGGCTGATCAAAAGGCTCAACCGGGAGTTTAAAATCACAGTCATTATGGTGCTTCACGATATTAACCAATCCCTTTATTACAGTGACGAGATCGTGGCCATGAGAGACGGTAAGGTGATTGCCCACGGTCTGCCGGAACAAATCATTACCACAGAGCTGGTTAAGCAGGTGTACGATGTGGATTTGCAGATTCAAAAGGTAGATGAAAAACCCTTTGTGATTCCGGTGTAGAAGCCCTGTCTGACAAAGGTCTGAGGCTATGGGTATCAAACGAAGAGCTGGCGGTTTTCCGGACCGATATGTATTTTCTGCCAGACACACGATCTCTGTGGAAAATGAATTCTCCCGATTTGCTGCGGCGGCAACCGCGGGAGGCTTTTGGACACGCTGAGCAGAAGGTATCCGCTGTATTGTATAGAAAGGTTACACATATGAGAATAAAAAGATTGATTTTCTTAATTCTGGGCTGTATCTGTCTTGCCCTTGGCTGCATTGGCATTGCTCTGCCGGTGCTGCCCACGGTGCCGTTTTTTTTGGCAACGGTGTTTTTCTTTGCGAATAGCAGTCCCCGGCTCCATAATTGGTTTGTGGGCACAAAAATGTATAAAAAGCATTTGGAGTCCTATGTAAATAAGCGCGGCATGCTGATGAAGACCAAGCTGACCATTGTGCTGTCTGTGACACTGCTCATGGGCATCGGCTTTTTCATGATGCTCCGCAAGGCAATTTATGTGCCCTGTATCATTCTGGCGGTGGTCTGGCTTTGTCACATTATCTACTTTACTTTTGGCGTAAAGACCATAAAGGAAGAGAAAAAACAGATTCCTGTTGCGTAAAAGTGAAGGGCATGCAATGGGTATTTCCGCAGGCTGTTTTATAAGAAACCGAGCGTATCAAAGAAAACGCCCCCGTAAGACCCTGAAATTACACTCTGTCCCAAGGAGGGGGAGCTCGCTTCTGCAGGAAGTTTTTCTTTGCAACAGGCGAAAAACGGCAGAAAATAGTGAAAATAATGCTTGCTTTTGCAGATTTTATGTGGTATAATACCACGGTCTGAAATCAAGGTGGGTCCTCTGCGGGCATTTGCGCCGTATGAACGCCTAATATTTAAGGAGGACATTATTATGGATTTAGTAAAGGCATTATCCAGCCAGTACATGAAGGACGAGCTGCCTCAGGTCGAAGTCGGCGATACCGTCCGCGTGCATGTGCGTATTCAGGAAGGCTCCCGTGAGCGTATCCAGACCTTTGAGGGCACCGTAATTGCTAAGAAGCATGGCGGCATCTCCGAGGCTATCACCGTTCGCCGTGTTTCCTACGGCGTGGGCTGTGAGAAGGTGTTCCCCCTGCACTCTCCGCATGTTGCTATGATTGAGACTGTGCGTAAGGGCAAGGTTCGCCGTGCAAAGCTGTACTACCTGCGTGACCGTGTGGGTAAGGCTGCTAAGATCAAGGAAAAGGTTTAACACAAAAACCGAAAAAAAGAGGGCTTGCCCTCTTTTTTTTTATACCTTTTTCAGTTATAATGGATACTGTATATATTTTTCATGTGCATCGGTTTCCAATCGAAACCGTTTACGATAGGAGTGAGCCCCAATGGTAGGTAAAGATGATAATTTCAATCAATGGCTGGATCAGAGTATGGATCTTTCTCAAGATGAAGAATTGGACCGTTTGCTGAAAGAATTTGGAGTGGACGATACTCTGTTAGAACCGCCATTAGAGGATGTGCAGGAAGAACAGCCCGATGTGCCAAAAGCGCCGGCACCTAAGCCTGCTGCATCTAAGTCTGCTGTGCCGCAAAAGACACCGCTGAGCAAGACACTGCTTATGTATTTGCACGACATTGTGTTTCTGCTGGCTGGGCTCGTCGTGGTATTTTTGCTGCTCTTCCGAGTGGTTGTGGTGTCCGGCACCTCTATGAACAACACGCTCTATGACGGAGATTATCTCCTGCTGATGAGCAATGTGTTTTATCGGAATCCAAAACCCGGAGATGTGATCGTTGCCAGCAAAGAAAGCTACGACGGCGGTTTGCCCATTGTGAAGCGTGTCATCGCTACGGAGGGTCAGACTGTGGACATTGATTTCTATAAGGGCATCGTCTATGTGGACGGAAAAGCGCTTGATGAGCCCTATACCCACACGCCCACAACTTTGGAAGAAGGGGTGCATTTCCCGTTAATTGTGGACAAGGGCTGTATTTTTGTTATGGGCGACAACCGCAACGGCTCAAAGGATAGCCGTCACCCGGAAATCGGTCAGATCGACCGCCGGGAGGTTTTGGGCAAGGTTGTTTTCCTTGCGCTGCCCGGTACAAACCATGGGCAGTATCCTATGGATTTTCGCAGGATTGGAGTTGTTTCTTGATGGAACAGGAGAAAATGGATATACAATGGTATCCCGGTCATATGACCAAGACCCGGCGGCAGATTGAAGCGGATCTCAAACAGGTGGATGCTGTCTGCGAGATTGTGGATGCCCGGATTCCCATGGCGAGCCGGAACCCGGATATTGATTCCATTTGCGCAGGAAAGCCGAGACTGGTGATCCTTAACCGTATGGATCTTGCTGACCCGGAGGGCACCAGGCGCTGGAAGGAATACTTTAACAGCATGGGTATTGCGGCAATTCCTACGGATTGCAAGAGCAGAAAGGGAATCGGCGATTTTTACCCTGCCGTGCGGAAGGTGCTGCAGGAGAAAATCCAGCGCAATGCCGCCCGTGGTATGAATAAGCCGCTGCGGGTGATGATCGTGGGAATTCCCAATGTGGGGAAATCTACGCTGATTAACCAGATTTCCGGGCGTAAGGGCGCAAAGGCCGAGAACCGTCCCGGCGTGACCCGTGGTAAGCAATGGGTCACAGCAGGAAATGGCCTGCTGCTGTTGGACACCCCCGGTATTCTGTGGCCCAAGTTTGAAGATCCCAATGTAGGAATGCTGCTGGCCTACACAGGCGCTGTGAAAGACGGCATCCTGGATCTTGAGGAATTGGCCTGCCGGCTGATCCGCCTGCTGTGGGAACGGTATCCTCAGGCGCTGAAGGAACGCTATAAGATTGAGGCAGAGACGGATGCGAAAGGCTATGAGCTGCTGGAAGCTGCCGGCAGAAAACGCGGATTTCTGATTTCCGGCGGCGAAATCAATACGGAGCGTATGGCTAAAGTGCTTGTGGATGAATTCCGCAGCGGCAAACTGGGCAGATTTACACTGGAAGAGCCGGAGGAAGTGCAATAATGGATGTATATAATATGTGGGAAATTGAAGATGCCCTGATGGGAAAAAAGGTGGGGGTCATCTGTGGCGTGGACGAAGCCGGACGGGGCCCTCTGGCGGGTCCTGTGTATGCGGCCGCGGTGATTCTGCCGCCCCATGCGCAAATCCCCGGCCTGAATGACAGCAAAAAGCTGTCGGATAAGCGGCGCCGGGAGCTGATGCCGATCATAAAGGAGCAGGCGATTGCCTATGGTATCGGATCTGCCGGCAATGAGGAAATCGACGAACACAATATTTTGCAGGCCACATTCCTTGCTATGGAGCGTGCGCTGGCGCAGCTGGAAGGTAAGGCGGATTTCGCTCTGATCGACGGAAATCGGGAAAAGGATTTTGGCATTCCGGTGATGACCGTGGTGAAAGGCGATAGCCGCAGCGCAAATATTGCCGCAGCTTCTATCCTCGCCAAGGTTACCCGGGATGATTATATGATCGAAATGGCAAAGCAGTACCCGCAGTACGGTTTTGAAATTCACAAGGGTTACGGTACCAAGGCGCATTATGCTGCGCTGGAGCAGTACGGCCCCTGTCCGATCCACCGTATGACCTTTCTGAAAAAGTTCTATGGCACAAAGTAGGATCAGCGGCGCATGGGGAGAAGCGCTGGCAGCGGAATATCTGCGGAAAAAGCGATATAAGCTGATAGCAGCCAACTATCATTGCCGCTTCGGAGAAATTGACCTGATTGTGCAGGATCGTAAAAACCTTGTGTTCGTCGAAGTTAAGACGAGAAAAGACGATTCTTTTGCTGCTGCCCGGGAATATGTGACCCATGCAAAGCAGGACCGGATTCGGATCACCGCATCGGTCTATCTGAGTCAAAATCCTACGAAGCTCCAGCCGAGATTTGATGTGATCGAAATATATGCGCCGCAGGGCGTAGACACGAAAGAACCTGTTATCAACCATTTAGAGGGGGCGTTTCAATGAATTTCCCTGTTTTTGACCTGCATTGCGATACAGCTCTGGCAATGCTGGGAGAGGATCTTCTGGGCGCAGCCAGACTGCGAAAGAATCTGCTGCACATCGATCTGGAGCGGGCGGGAAAGCTGCCGGGATATGCCCAATGTTTTGCCTGTTTTACCACCACATGGGAAAAACTCCCCGGAAATATTTCCGCTACTACGGTGTTTGAACGGGAAATGGGGGCAATCCTCGGAGAAATTGAACGCAACAGCGATGTGATTTCACTGGCGTACAGTGCTGAGGATGTGCGGAAAAATATGGAAAACGGAATTATGTCCGCCATCCTGACCATAGAAGGACCTGCCGGTTTCGGGTTTGACCCGGCTCTTTTGGAGAATTTGCACCAGGTGGGATTTAGAATTTCCACATTGGGCTGGAATGAAAAAAATCCACTGACCGGCTCTCATGTAACCGGCGGCGGTCTGACGGATCTGGGTCGGACATATGTCCGGGAGGCGCAAAGACTGGGAATCATCGTGGATGTGAGCCATATCAGCGACGAGGCTTTCTGGGACATTATGGACATTACGGAAAAGCCTGTGATTGCAAGCCACAGCAATTCCCGGGCCGTCTGCGGTGTGAGCCGAAATCTGACAGACGATATGTTTCGGGAAATTTGCCGAACCGGCGGCGTGGCTGGTTTCAATCAATGCGCATCCTTTGTGGGAGAAAAGCCGGATCTTGATACGGTATGCGACCATTTCCTGCACTGGCTGGAGCTGGATCCGGAGGGAACCCATATTGCGCTTGGCGGCGATCTGGACGGCTGCGACGAACTTCCGGAGGGCTTTGGGGGTGTGCAGGATTATCCTGCTCTGGCTGAAAGAATGCTCCGGCGGGGAATCGATGAAGAACTGGTACATAAGATCTTCTGGAAAAATGCTTTGGGAGTGATGGAAAAATGCTGTATGTGACTACAAGAAACAAGTATGATGCCTATACTGTTACGCATGCCATCCAAAACGACCGGGCACCGGACGGCGGCTTCTACCTGCCGTTTCAAATGCCCAAATTACAGCGGGAGGATATCCTGCGCCTTAAGGAAGAATCTTTCGGTGAAGCAGTTGCGAGAATTCTGAATCTGTTTTTTCCCTGCCGCTTAAGCGGCGCAGATGTAGATTTTGCCTTGGGAAAGTATCCGATCAAGCTGCAAAGTATCAACCAGCGGGTCATCGCTGCAGAGACCTGGCACAATCTCGACTGGGATTTTTCGGGAGTGGAGAAGAGCCTTAATGCCCGGATTTCGGGCTTTGCAGATCGCTCTGCAAAACCATCCGGATGGGTGCGGATTGCTGTCAGAATTGCAGTTTTATTCGGAATTTACGGTATGATGATGAAAAACGGCGATATTTCCGTCGATAAGCGTCTGGACATTGCGCTGTCTGCGGAGGACTTCACTTTGCCCATGGCGGCGTGGTATGCCCGACAAATGGGACTTCCTGTCGGAAATATCGTCTGCGGCTGCGGGGACGATTCTGCCCTTTGGAGCCTGATCAATTTGGGCGAGATGAAAACCGATGGCGTCGGCGTGCCGGCAAATATCGAGCGATTGATTTTCGGAACAAACGGCATTGAAGAAGCGCTGCATTTCCGGGACTGCTGCCGGGAGGGCAGGGGATATACGCTGCCTGCTCTGTCACTGGAGCGGCTGCGGCAGGGACTTTTTGCGGCGGTAGTCAGTACCCGGCGGCTAACCTCCGTGATTCCCAATGTGTACGATACCAGCGGATATATTTTGGATCCGGATACGGCGCTGGCCTACGGGGCCATGCAGGATTACCGTGCACAAACCGGACGGAGCCAGCCCCTGCTGCTGATTTCCGAGCGCAGCCCGCTGCTGGAAGCGGATACGGTGGCAGAAGCGCTGCATATTTCTTTGGAGACATTGAAAGAACGACTAGAAAAACAGTAAAGAGGTGAGTGCATGGCGCTATACGCCATAGGTGACCTGCATTTGAGCCTTGCTGCCGAAAAACCTATGGATATATTCGGCGGTGCATGGCTCGGCTATATGGATAAGCTGCGCGAGGGCATGAAGGTCATCGGTCCGGAGGACACTACGGTTCTTGTGGGGGATCTCAGTTGGGCATTGAACCTGCAGGAAGCGGCGGAAGACTTCGCATGGATCGACCAAATCCCCGGCAGAAAAATCATTGTGAAGGGAAACCACGATTACTGGTGGAGCACAGCGGCGAAGTTTTACCGGTTTTGCAGCGACCACGGATTTTCCGACCAATGGATTCTGAACAACAATCACTATCTCTATGGGGATACCGCCATCTGCGGTACCCGGGGATGGTTTTTTGAGGAAGAACGCAGCGGACAGCATGATGAAAAGGTGTTTCGCCGGGAACTGATCCGTCTGGAGTCCTCCCTGAAGTCTGCGGGGGACAGACAGAAAATCGTTTTTCTCCACTATCCGCCCAAATATAAGGGTTACGAATGCAAGGAAATTTTAGAGCTTCTGAAGCGCTATGAGGTGCGCTGCTGCTACTATGGCCACCTCCATGGAGCCAGCCACGGTCTCGCCTTGGAGGGGTTATGGGACGGTATCCATTTTAAGCTGGTTTCCGCGGATAAACTGGGATTTAAGCCCTATAAAGTTTTGCCTTGACGGGAAGATGCGTTTATGCAGTTCTTTCCCACAAAATCAGATAGTACTACCCCTGTTTTTTGGTATAAAAAGGGGGAAATTCTGAAAATTTACAAATTGTTTTAAGAAAAGGGTGGACATTTCACGCTTTCTTTGGTAGAATACTACGGTTAAAAGATAAATAAAAGTAGGCTGCGACGTGCAGCTTTATTTGGGAGGACATTAACCATGAATGTAAAGAACACTGAAAGAAACGGCAACCAGACTACCATTGTTGTCGAGATCGACAAGGAACTGATGGAGTCCGGTGTCAATAAGGCATATATGAAGGCCCGCAAGACCATTATGCTCCCCGGCTTCCGTAAGGGCAAGGCTCCCCGGAAGATGATCGAGTCCATGTACGGTGCTCATGTTTTCTATGATGACGGTCTGGAAGAGATCTTCCCCGAGGTCTATAAGTTTGCTGTGATCGATCAGGGCATCAAGGCTGTGGGCCGTCCCAGCATTACCGATATGGACATCAATGAGGACAATGTTGTTACCATCACCATCACCACAGATGTATATCCCGAGGTCACTCTGGGCGATTACAAGGGCCTGGAAGTTGAGAAGGCTGAGGCCGAGGTCACCGATGCACAGGTTGATGCAGAGCTGAACCGTATGGCTCAGAATGTTGCTTCCGTGGAGACCGTTGAGCGTGCTGCCGAGATGGGCGATACCGCCAATATCGACTTTGAGGGCTTTGATAACGGCGTCGCATTTGACGGCGGCAAGGGCGATAACTTTGACCTGAAGCTGGGCTCCGGTTCCTTCGTTCCCGGCTTTGAAGAGCAGGTCGTTGGCATGAGCGCCGGCGAGGAGAAGGATATCAATATTACCTTCCCCGAGGACTACCACGAGGAACTGGCCGGCAAGGCCGTTGTATTCCATGTAAAGTGCAACAAGGTCACCACCACCAATGTTCCCGCTCTGGATGATGATTTTGCTAAGGACGCTTCTGAGTTTGAGACTCTGGATGAGCTGAAGGCTGACATCCGTGCAAAGGCTCTGGAGAATGCCCAGAAGCAGATCGACAGCGCTTTCGAGCAGGCTGCTGTTGAGAAGGCTGCTGAGAACACCACTGTGGATATGCCCGCTTCTCTGGTAGAGGCCGAGCTGGATAGCCAGATGGAGCGCTTTGCTTACCAGCTGCAGATGAGCGGCTACTCTGTAGAGCAGTACGCCAAGATGATGGGCGGCGACATGAACACCATGCGCAACGCTTTCCGTCCCGCTGCTGAGAAGCAGGCTAAGATCAATGTAACCCTCGACAAGATCATCGAGACTGAGTCCATCACCGTTAGCGAAGAGGAAGTGAACGCCGAGCTGGAGGCTATGGCTAAGCAGTACTCTCTGGAACTGGAGAAGGTTAAGAGCATGGTTCCTGCAGATGAGATCGAAACCAGCCTGAAGACCCGCAAGGCTGTAAAGCTTATTGTGGATAACGCCAAGGCTGTTGCTCCTGCAAAAAAGGAAGCTGCTGACAAGGAATAACCCATTGCTTTAATGGTTAGAATGTTTCAGACCTAAGAAAGGAGACATGACCATGAGTTTAGTACCTTATGTTGTAGAGCAGACCAGCCGCGGTGAACGCAGCTACGATATTTTCTCCCGTCTGCTCAATGACCGCATCATCTTCCTGTCCGAGGAAGTGAACGACACCACGGCTTCTCTGATCGTGGCACAGCTTCTCTATCTGGAAGCACAGGATCCGGACAAGGATATTCAGTTTTATATTAACAGCCCCGGCGGCAGCGTCACCGCAGGCATGGCTATTTACGACACAATGAAATACATCAAGTGTGATGTGGCTACCATCTGCGTCGGTATGGCTGCGTCCATGGGTGCGTTCCTGCTGTCCGCAGGCACCAAGGGCAAGCGCATGGCTCTGCCCAATGCAGAAATTATGATCCACCAGCCTTCTGCAGGCACACAGGGTCAGATCACGGATATGGCTATTCATCTGAAGCGTCTGCAGACCATCAAGGAGCGCATGAACCACATCCTGTCGGAGAATACCGGCAAGAGCGTGGAAGAGGTCACCGCTGCATGTGAGCGTGATAACTTCATGAGTGCTACTGAGGCGTTGGATTTCGGACTCATCGACCGTGTCCTTGATCGCCATTGATTTTTTAGAAAGGCGGTACCGGGTTCATGGCGAGAAGAGAAGACCAGGGCATCCACTGCAGCTTCTGCGGTAAACGGGAAACACAGGTGGATCGACTGATTGCCGGCCCAGGCGTGTATATTTGTAACGAATGTGTCAGTGCCTGCAACGAGCTGCTGCGGGAGCAGTACGGTGAGCAGAGCCATGGCGCACTTCCTGCACTGGATAAGCTGCCCACTCCCATGGAGATGAAAAACTTCATGGACGGCTATATTATCGGTCAGGAGGATGCCAAGATCGCTCTGTCCGTTGCGGTGTACAACCACTATAAGCGGATTTACATCGGAAGTGATTCCGATGTGGAGCTGCAAAAGAGCAATATTTTGCTGATCGGACCTACCGGAAGCGGTAAAACCTTATTTGCGCAGACGCTTGCAAAGATTTTGGATGTTCCCTTTGCCATTGCAGATGCCACTACCCTCACGGAGGCGGGCTATGTTGGTGACGATGTGGAAAATATCCTCCTTCGTCTGCTGCAGGCTGCGGATTTCGATGTGGAGCTGGCTCAGCGTGGCATCATCTACATTGACGAAATGGATAAAATTGCCCGAAAGAGCGAAAATACTTCTATTACCCGTGACGTTTCCGGTGAAGGCGTACAGCAGGCTTTGCTGAAAATCCTTGAAGGTACAGTTGCCGGTGTCCCCCCGCAGGGCGGACGGAAGCACCCCCAGCAGGAGATGATCCAGCTGGATACCTCCAATATCCTCTTTATCTGCGGCGGTGCCTTTGACGGTCTGGATAAGATCATTGAAGCCCGTACAGACCGTTCTGCAATCGGATTTGATTCTCCGATCGAAAGTAAAAAGCAGCGGGATGTTGGCAAGCTGCTGGCACAGGTGGAGCCCCACGACCTGTTAAAATTCGGTATCATTCCCGAATTGGTTGGCCGTATGCCGGTGATTACCTGCCTGCAGAGCCTCACGAAGGACGACATGGTGCGGATTTTGGATGAGCCGAAAAATGCATTGACCCGTCAGTACGAAAAGCTGCTGTCACTGGATAATGTAGAACTGGAAATCCGAAAGGAAGCATTGGAGGAGATTGCTCAGAGAGCACTTGACCGGCAGATTGGCGCAAGAGGTCTCAGAGCCATTATGGAGAGCATCATGATTCGTATCATGTATGTGATTCCCTCCGATCTGACCATTAAAAAGGTCATTATCACTCCGGAGTGTGTGCGGGGCGGAGAGCCTGAGATCCTGCGGGATCCTGAACATCCCCGGACAGTTCCCGGCCTGAAAAACTAATACCAATAGAAGGGGGTTCCATATACCCCCTTCTTTCCACATTCAAGGGAAAGGAGAATGTATATGAATCAGCCAACCGGCGGCGTTTACCTGCCGATCCTCGCTTTGCGGGGGCTGGTGGTGTTTCCGGATCAGACAGTACATTTTGAAGTGGGACGACCCAAGTCTGTTTTAGCTCTGGAAGATGCAATGAAAAAGGACCGAACCATCTTTCTGATCCCTCAGAAGGATATTTCCGTGGACGATCCCGGCCTCGACGGACTTTGCCCCATTGGCACTGTTGCGAAAATCAAGCAGGTGCTGCGCATTCAGGGGGAAAGCGTTCGTGTCCTTGCCACTGGTATCAGCCGTGGCAGAATCCAGGAGCTGGGACAGAATGAGCCGTTTCTGCGGGGCGCAGTCGTTACCGTACCGGAGACCGATGCTGCGGATACCCTTCGGGCAAAGGCCATGCGCAGAGAAGCCAACACCCTTTACGGGGAGTATCTGAACTTTGTTGACCACAGTGCGCAGGGGATTTTGCTGCGTATGCTGGGTTCGGAGAGCAGCGGATATATTGCTGACTCTATCGGTCAGAATTCCGGCATTGATTATACAAATAAAATTCGGCTTTTGATTCAGATGAACCCGATTCGCCGTCTGGAAATGGCTATCCGTTTCCTGCGGCAGGAGGTTCAGATGCTTAGCATGGAGTCGGAGATTCAGGAAAAAACCAAAGTCAATATCGACCAGCAGCAGAAAGATTACTACCTGCGGGAGCAGATGAAAGTTATTCAGGATGCATTGGGTGAAGATGACGAAGATCAATACGGCGAACTGGAGCGAAAAATCAAACAGCTCCATCTCAGCGAAGAGAACGAAAAAAAGCTCATGAAGGACCTGGATCGGCTCAAGAAACAGCCTTTCGGGTCTTCCGAGGCGGCAGTGCTGCGAAGCTATCTGGATGTAGTGCTTGACTTGCCGTGGAATCATAAGACGCGTGAGCGGGTGGATGTGGCTGCCGCAGAAAAGATCCTTGATCGGGATCATTACGGTTTGGAAAAGGTGAAGCGGCGCATTTTGGAAACCATTGCCGTTCGGCAGATGGCACCGGATATGCCGCCCCAGATAATTTGTCTGGTTGGCCCTCCCGGTGTCGGCAAAACTTCGATTGCTTATTCTGTGGCCAAGGCACTGAACCGAAAAATGGCGCGGATCTCTCTTGGCGGTGTCCACGATGAGGCTGATATCCGGGGCCATCGGAAGACCTATGTTGGTGCTTTGCCCGGACGAATCATGACTGCCGTAGCGCAGGCTGGCAGCAGCAATCCGCTGATTTTGCTGGATGAAGTGGATAAGATGGGCTCTGATTACCGGGGCGATCCCAGCGCTGCCCTTTTGGAGGTGCTGGATGCGGAGCAAAACCATGCCTATCGGGATCACTATGTGGAAATTCCTTATGACCTCAGTGATGTGATGTTTATTACAACTGCCAATAGCCTTGATACGATTCCCAGACCGCTGCTGGATCGTATGGAAATTATTGAGCTGGGATCTTACACTGACGAAGAGAAGGTTATGATCGCCAAAAACCATCTGATCCCCAAGCAGATGGAAAAACATGGTATCAAAAAGAGCAAGCTGCGAATCACCGATGATGCTGTTCGTGAAATCATTCGCTGCTATACCAGAGAATCCGGTGTGCGCAGTCTGGAGCGGTGCTTTGCGGATATCTGCCGGAAAGCAGATATGAAGCTTGTTCAGGACGAGAACATCAAGCGCATTACCGTTACCGGCTCAAACATCACGGAATTTCTTGGCATCAAGAGATATCTGCCGGATCGCCTGCCTTCCTGTGACCAGGTGGGCCTTGTGACCGGCCTTGCATGGACAGCCGTTGGCGGTGAAGTTCTCGAGGTGGAGGTCAATGTGATGGACGGCTCCGGAAAGCTGGAGCTTACCGGCAATCTGGGCGATGTGATGAAGGAATCCGCTCATGCGGCTTACAGCTATATCCGTGCCAATGCGGAAATATTGCAAATCGACCGGGATTTCTACAAGAATAAAGACATTCATGTGCATTTCCCTGAGGGAGCGATCCCCAAGGATGGCCCCTCCGCAGGCGTTACGGTGTGCACGGCCATGGTGTCGGCACTTACCAATACCACGGTAAGGCGGGATGTGGCAATGACCGGTGAAATTTCCATCCGTGGACGGGTGCTGCCGATCGGCGGGCTGAAGGAAAAAACCATGGCTGCTTTGCGTCATGGAGTTTCCACCGTTATCATCCCCAAGGACAATGAGCGGGATCTGGAAGAAATCGACCAGACTGTGCGCAAATCCCTGAATTTTGTGCTGGCGCAGTCCATGGAGACGGTGCTCCATACTGCGCTCAATCATACAGCGCAGCACCTGCTGAAGGAAATCCTGACCGCAATACCGGAGGACATAAAGCACGGCAGCAAGCCTGAAATACAGCAGTGAGGTTACTATGAATTTTCAAAATGTTGAATTTCTGATTTCGGCAGCATCCCCCAAGGATTTTCCCAACAACCGTTTGCCGGAGATCGCATTTGCCGGCAAATCCAATGTGGGAAAATCCTCGGTCATCAACCGCATATTGCAGAGGAAGAACTTTGCAAGGGTAGGGGATAAACCGGGAAAAACCATTCATGTGAATTATTTTACCGTGGACAAAACCTGCTATTTTGTGGATTTGCCGGGCTACGGTTTCGCCAAGGTTTCTCAGGCGGAAAAGGCACGCTGGGGCAAACTCATGGAGGATTATTTTGCGGCAGATCGGATCAATCTCGGAATCCTTATTGTGGATTCCCGCCATCCGCCTACGAATAATGATATCACAATGGCTCAGTGGTTTATGGACAGCGGCTGCCCGTTTTTGGTGGTGGCCAATAAGCTGGACAAGCTCAAAAAGAGCGAGATCGAGAGCAATTTGCAGACTATCCGGGAAGATCTGGAATTGCCGGAAGGCTGCCCGGTTCTGCCTTTTTCTGCAGAGAAGGGAACCGGACGGGAAGAGCTGATCCGTTACATCCTTTCAGCTGCCCGGTAAGCCGCTTTGTAAAAATCTTCATAAAGCAAAATCCAAAAGAAAATGAAGTGTGCCAAAATGTCAGGCGATATTTCAAAGTAAATACCGTTCCCGCTGCCAAAAGGGTTTGCTGTCTGTGTCATGCAGGCAACAAACCCCTTTTCTGTGTTGGGCAATCAATTAAAAGTGCCGTCTCACGGAAGAAAAGCACGGCACATTCTGTCGGTTCTTGTAGCCACTTTTGCCGTATATCCCTGACCATAAACAAGCCCCCTTTATCAGGCAGAATACCATACCGCCTGACAAAGGGGGAGTTTAAATTTTCTGTGGGATTTCCTTATGCGCGAATCACTGTTCGTTCAGGGCTTCCTTGAGCGCCTGAGCCAGCTGATCGGGGCAGGAAGTGGACTTAGGGCCGCAGTGAATACCCTCTACCTTAGCAATGACATCCTCAACCTTCATTCCGTCGACGAGAGAGCAGATGCCCTTCAGATTGCCGTCGCAGCCGCCCACGAAGGAAACATTCTTTACCTTACCGTCTTCAATTTCAAAGAAAATCTGTCTGGAGCAGGTGCCCTTGGTTTTGTATGAATACTGCATGATAATTATTCCTTTCTGTTTTTTGTTCCGTGGGCTGCCCACGCAGTCCTACGGGAGATGCAGGATATGTAAAAAATTTTCTGCGCAGGCAGAAAACGACACAAACATCCGGTAAATTCTTGAAAAGAACCAAATGTACCTGACCTCAATGGTAAAACTCATTACAGTGGATATTATATGATAGAATCTTTTATTGCGCAAGAGAGAAAATTCACAGATTTTAATTATTAAGAAAAAGTAAAATTTATCTAGTTAAGCAATGGGTTATAGGTAAAAATAGCTGTTTTGTTGACATTTGTTGCATTGTGTAGTATACTATCCACGTTTATAAATTTATAAATGCCATACCCAGCGGGTAGAAAATACTGAGAATATCTGATATTTAATTGGAAAGGTCATATATTTATGCATAAAATGAAAGAGACCGAAAATCTGGACGGTAAGATAAAAGTCCTACTGATCGGCGCTCTGGATGTAATTTCAATTCTCAGTGCATATTTCTTTGCACTGTTGCTGCGGTTTGATTTTCAGTTTTCTTTGATTCCACCGGAATATCTTAACGGATACTGGCATTCCATGCTGTTTTGGTGTGCCACCGGCGTTTTGGTGTTTTACTGCTGCAGTCTCTACCGCAGCATTTGGACATTTGCGGGATTGCCGGAGCTTTGGAGCATTGTCAAATCCTATCTGATCCTGATTCCGGTGCATTTAATCTATGTTTTAGTTGCCCGGATGGATATGCCGAAGTCCTATTATATCATGGGCGGAGTGCTTTGTTTCTGCTTTACGGCGGTGATCCGCTTTTCATACCGTTTTCTGGTTTATCGCGTTGCCCTGATCTCGAACCGAACCAAGGGAAAGCCCATGGAGCGAATCATGGTAATTGGTGCCGGTGCTGCCGGTCAGATGATCATTAAAGACTTGCAGCAGACGAACCAAATCAAAACAAAGGTTTGCTGTGTCATCGATGACAATCCCAATAAACTGGGGCGCCTCATTGAGGGCGTGGAAGTGGTGGGCAATCGCTATGATATTGTGAATAAGGCAAAGTCATTCCGCATTACAACCATTATCTATGCCATCCCAAACACAACTTTGGTGGAGCGCACAGCCATCCTTAATATCTGCAAGGAGACAAATTGCCGCCTGCAGATCATTCCCGGCGTGTATCAGCTGGTCAATGACGAGGTTCGTGTCAGCCAACTGCGGGATGTGGAGGTTACGGACCTTTTGGGCAGAGAGCAAATCCGTGTTAACAATGACGAGATCCTTGCGGATATCGCAGGAAAGGTGATCCTTGTTACCGGCGGCGGTGGTTCCATCGGCAGCGAGCTGTGCCGTCAGATTGCCCGCTCCAATCCGAAGCAGCTGATTATTTTCGATATTTACGAGAACAACGCCTATGAAATTCAGCAAGAGCTGAAGCGGGAGTATCCTCAGCTGAATCTGGAAACGCTCATCGGCTCGGTGCGTAATACCAGCCGTATCCATTCCGTTATGCGCAATTTCCGCCCGGATATCGTCTTCCATGCGGCGGCGCACAAGCATGTGCCCCTGATGGAGGACAGCCCCAACGAGGCAATCAAAAACAATGTCCTCGGAACTTATAAGACAGCGGCAGCGGCTGCAAAATTCGGCGTTAAGAAATTTGTGCTCATATCCACAGACAAAGCGGTGAATCCCACCAATATCATGGGCGCCAGCAAACGGCTGTGTGAAATGGTAGTCCAGATGATGGACAGAAGCAGTCCCAATACCAGTTTTGTGGCTGTGCGGTTTGGCAATGTTTTGGGAAGCAATGGCAGCGTGATTCCGCTTTTTAAGAAGCAGATTGCTGAGGGCGGCCCTGTTACCGTTACCGACAAGCGGGTTATCCGCTACTTTATGACAATCCCGGAAGCCGTGTCTCTTGTTTTGCAGGCATCCTACTACGCCAGGGGCGGCGAGATTTTTGTTCTCGAAATGGGGGAGCCTGTGAAGATTGATGACATGGCGAGAAACCTGATTCGTCTTTCCGGCTATACTCCGGATGTGGATATAAAAATTGAATACACCGGACTGCGTCCGGGCGAAAAGCTCTATGAGGAAATGCTCATGAGTGAAGAAGGGCTTCAGGAGACGGACAATAAGCTGATCCACATCGGAAAGCCTATTGAAATGGATGACCAGTGGTTCCGTAAGAAAATTGCAGAGCTGGACATTGCAAGCCGACAGGAAAGCGACAGCATTAAGCGGCTCGTTTCCGAAATTGTACCCACATACCATTACACATCGCAGACATAATTCTTACGGGAAATACAAAACAAGACCTTTTTAAAGATGAGGTGTTATTTATGGAAGTATTGTTTTCACCACCTGATATAACGGAAGAAGAAGTGCAGGAAGTTGCAGCAGCTCTGCGTTCCGGATGGATTACCACCGGCCCTCGCACGAAAGAATTTGAGCGCAGAATCGCTGATTTCTGCGGCACCGAGAAGGCTGTCTGCCTGAATTCTCAGACTGCCTGCGCAGAAATGGCTCTGCGTGTTTTGGACATTGGCCCCAGCGACGAGGTTATTGTCCCTGCCTATACCTACACCGCATCGGCCTCCGTTGTGTGCCATGTGGGTGCCAAGCTGATTCTTGTGGACAGCCAGAAGGATTCGCTTGAGATGGATTATGATGCCGTTGAGGCGGCTATCACCGAAAAGACCAAGGCTATTATTCCTGTAGATCTGGCGGGAATTCCCTGCGACTACGATCGGATTTTCAGGATTGTCGAATCCAAACGGAACCTTTTCCACGGGGATACCGACATTCAGAAGGCTCTGGGCCGCATTGCGGTTATGTCCGATGCTGCTCACGCCTTTGGTGCCAAGTGGCATGATCGCCCTGTCGGAAGCATTGCCGACTTTTCTGCTTTTTCCTTTCATGCAGTGAAGAACCTGACTACGGCCGAGGGTGGTGCGCTTACCTGGAGAAATATCCCCGGTATCAGCAACGATGATATTTACAAGAAGCTCCAGCTTCTGAGCCTCCACGGTCAGTCCAAAGATGCTCTGGCAAAGAACCAGCTGGGCGCTTGGGAATATGACATTATCGGCACTTGGTATAAATGCAATATGACGGATGTGGCCGCCGGTATGGGCCTTGCTCAGCTGAGGCGTTACTCCGGTATCTTAGAGCGCCGCAGAGAGATCATCGGCCGTTATGATGCTGCCTTTAAGCCGCTTGGTGTAGAGGTGCTTTCTCACTTTACCCATGAGCACCAGTCTTCCGGCCACCTGTATTTGACCCGGATCCCCGGCGTTACTGCTGAGCAGCGTAACGAAATTATTATCCGCATGGCCCAGCAGGGAATTGTCTGCAATGTTCACTATAAGCCTTTGCCCATGCATACTGCCTATAAAGAACTTGGCTTTGATATTCGCAATTTTCCCAATGCATATAGGCATTTCGCCAACGAAATCACCTTGCCGCTCCATACCTGTCTTACCGATGAACAGGTGGCTTATGTGATTGAAAACTACTCTACGATTGTGGAAGACTATATCAAATGATGCTGAAAAACTGGAATGAACTTCCCGAAGCTATGCAGCGGGAAGAAGTTAGACCCTATTATGCTGCCCTTGCTGCCCGTAAGGGCAGCATACTGGCGAAACGGGTTTTTGATATTTTTGTTGCTTTGATCCTTTTGGTTCTGCTGAGTCCGGTTTTCTTGATTCTTGCCATAGCCATTAAACTGGATTCTCCCGGCCCTGTGTTCTATCGGCAGGAGCGGATCACCCAGTACGGACGGACATTCCGTATTTTTAAGTTCCGTACTATGGTCAGTAATGCTGACAAAATCGGTTCTCAAGTGACGGTGGGCAATGATTCCCGGATCACCCGGGTGGGACACTTTATTCGCCATTGCCGTTTGGACGAAATCAGCCAGCTGCTCAATGTATTGGACGGTTCTATGTCTTTTGTGGGCACCAGACCGGAGGTCAAGAAGTATGTGGATGCCTATACACCGGAGATGCTGGCAACATTGTTGCTGCCTGCCGGTATTACCAGCGAGGCCAGCATTCGCTATAAGGATGAGGACAAGCTGCTGGATTCGGCTGATGATGTGGATCAAGTCTATATCCGCGATGTCCTGCCCGGAAAAATGAAGTTTAATTTGGATTCTGTGCTGCATTTTAGCTTCTGGGCGGATATACGTACCATGTTTCGCACAGTATTTGCAGTGCTGGGCAAGGATTATTGAGTATTTCCACAGAAATGGATTGGCTGGGAGTATATAACCCTGTTCCTTTCTGGGGACAGAGGTGTTTGAGTGTGAGGACAGATCAGTATGGAAAAAACCAAAAATCAATATGATATTCAACAGATCCACGATAAATTGCTGGAGATTCTGGTGTATTTCCGAGACTTTTGTTATAAAAATAACCTGAATTTTTTCCTCGCCGGTGGTACATGTATTGGTGCAGCCCGTCATCATGGCTTTATTCCTTGGGACGATGATGTGGATGTTTTTATGCTCCGCAGCGATTACGAAAAACTGCAGAAGCTGTGGCAGGAGAAGGCGGATACCAACCGATACAGCGTTGTACGCTCCGACGATAAGATCAATATTCACCATTCTGCCACTGAGATCAAGGACAATAACACCACTTTTATCAACAGGCACAGCGTGAATCTCGATATTCACCAGGGAATTATGATTGATGTGATTCCTCTGGATGCGGTGGCACCTACTGCTTTTTCACGCTTTACACAGGCAGTCTACTCTATGCTTTTCTGCCTGTATAATTTCCAGCGCCTGCCCGAGCACAAAGGAAAGCTTACTTATTATGGCTCCAAAGTGGGGCTGGGTCTGATTCGCTCCTTTAAGATTCGATATAAGATTTGGAAGTTTTGTGAAAAGAAAATGTCCCGATATTCGCTGAAGGACTGTACCCATGTGGCGTCTTTTGGTGAGGGGCTCACCATTCTGAAACAGCGCTTCCCTGTGGAGTGGTTCTCGGATATGAGTGTCACGCTTCCTTTTGAGGGATATGAAATGCCTGTAGTTCACGACTACGATTCCTATCTTACCATTTCCTATGGCGATTATATGACACCGATTCCGGAAGAGGATCGGGTATTCCGCCACGATATTTACTTTATGGATCTTAACAACAGTTATAAAAAGTATAAAGGCATTAAGTATTGTGTCCCTAAGGATCGCAAATAACATTGCCAAGACAGAGAGGTTAGAATATGTCCGGTTTTCTTTCGGAAGCTTTTTCTACGAGAAAAGCCATGCAGAATGCACCGACAGCGGGCTATATGCACGAGCTGACAGATGCGGAATTGAAAGGGCTTCAGCAATGCTTTTTGGAAATGCTGAAGGATATCATTCGGGTCTGCGACGAAAACAATATCTGCTACATGGCTGCCGGCGGCACGGCACTGGGCTCTATTCGTCACAAGGGCTTCATTCCATGGGATGATGATGTGGACATCATCATGCCTCGGGAAGACCTCAACCGTTTCGTGTCCGTTTTTTCTCAGACGCTGGGGGATCGGTATGAAATGACTTCCCCCAATTCTCCGTACCCGCTTGAGAGTATGATTACAGCGGTATACAAAAAAAATACATTGAAAACCACCTTCAATGCTTACGGAACGCCGTTTCCCAAAGGAATTCATATTGATTTTTTCCCCATTGAATCTATTCCCAAAAACAAGCTGGTGCGTACTTTCAAGGGAATTACTGCAATGGGGCTTCAGTTTATTGCAGTTTCCTCACTGATGTATCGTTTTAATTCCAAGGAAAAGAAGGCGTTTCTCTGCCAGACTACCCCGGGAAAGATAAATTATTGGCTCCGGGAAACAGTCGGTTTTCTGTTTTCCTTCCGCTCCTACGAAAAGTGGGGCAATCTGTTTGACCGTTTCGTAAGAGGGAAGAAGGATACCGGCATCTGGACAGTACCTACGGATTTCCGGCATTATTTCGGTCACGCCATGCCGAAGGATGTTTATTATCCGCCGATCAAGGGCCGGTTTGAGGATATTACCATCAATCTTCCCCATAACCCCGATGAGTATCTCAAAAATCAGTATGGCGATTACATGAAGATTCCTCCGGTTGAAGAGCGGGAAAAGCATGTGACTGTAGACTTCTGCTTGGATGTAGCTGCCCGGGAGAATCAAAAAGTCTGAAAATTAAGGATGTGAAGCAATGAAAGCGTCTCAGATCGATATTGTCATCCCATGGGTAGACGGAGCGGATCCGCAGTGGCGAACGGAGCGTGCACAGTTTACAGCGGGAAGCGCTTGCGACAATGATGAAGCGCGTTTTCGGGACTGGGATCTGCTTCGCTATTGGTTCCGAGCGATTGAAAAAAATGCACCATGGGCAGGGAAAATTCACTTTGTCACATGGGGACATCTGCCCCAATGGCTCAATACCACCAATCACAGGCTTCACATCGTAAATCACAGGGATTTTATCCCGGAAGAATATCTGCCGACATTCAGTTCCCACACAATCGAGCTGAATATGCACCGAATTCCCGGGCTTTCTGATGAATTCCTCTATTTTAACGATGATGTTTATCTTATGGAGCCGTCCCGGGAATCTGACTTTTTCCGCGACGGGATGCCGGTGGATTCCGCTGTGTGCGGTGTTATTAAGAACGGCGGAAAAGAAAACTTTATGCCCTATATCATGCTGAACATGATGGGTATTATCAATTCAGATTTTTCAAAGCGGGAAGTGCTGAGGAAAAACTGGAAAAAGTGGTTCCGCCCGATCTACGGAAAGGGGTTGATGATGAACCTCTACCTGGCACCGTGGCCTATTTTTACGGGATTTCGGAATTATCACACCTGCATTCCTTATCGGAAAGACACCTTGCAGGATGTGTGGGATACGGAATTCAAGGCACTGGATCACACCTGCCGGAATCGTTTCCGCAGCAGGGAGGATGTGAACCAGTACATTTTCCGCTACTGGCGTCTGGCCAAGGGCGATTTTGTCCCCGGAAAGCCCAACAGCGCGTATCTTACAATTGGCAGTGAATCCATGGATGAGATATCGAGGACTGTAAACAGCCATAAATATCAAGTAGTCTGTATCAATGACGATCCCATGGGCTTTGACTTTGATACCGAAAAGGCAAAGCTCATTGACCTGCTGGGTAAACTTTTTCCTGAGCCTTCTTCCTTTGAAAAATAGGCGGCGTTTTCTGCCCCTTTGGAGATAATTTGACATGAAATTAGCAAGAACGAAAAACACAGTTCGGAATATGGCATGGGGAATGATCTATCGTCTGGTGACCCTGCTGGGGCCCTTTGCGGTTAAGACCATTCTCATTCGGAAGTTGGGATTGGAATACAGCGGCCTCAGCAGCCTGTTTACCTCGATTCTTACAGTTTTGAACCTTGCCAATCTCGGCTTCAGCAGCTCATTGGTCTATACCATGTATCAGGCAGCGGTGGACGATGACAAGGAAAAATTATGTGCGCTGCTGAATTTTTACCGTAGGGTCTACCGAATTGTGGGCCTTGTGATTCTGGGATTGGGGCTTGTGATCATGCCCTTCCTGCCGCATTTGGTGCAGGGAGATGTTCCGGCGGATGTTAATCTTTATATCCTGTTCCTGATTTATTTGGCGGAGGCAGCATTGGGCTATCTGATGTTTGCCTATGTCATTGCAATTTTTGACGCATATCAGAGAAGCGATGTGACCATGAAGGTCATGACAATTCGCTTTGTGGTTCAGTACGGACTGCAAATCGTCTCTTTGTTCCTTTTTTCCAACTATTATGCTTATATCGCCATTTTTGCGCTGATGGTGATCCCTAACAACATAATGAACTACCTTGCGGCCAGAAAGCTCTATCCCGACATAACCTGCCGGGGGGAGCTGGATGATGCAACCAAGAAATCTATTTACCATCGTGTGTTTACACTCTTTGGCCATAAAGTGGGCAACACGGTGCTTGTAAGCATCGACAGTGTAATTATTTCCGCACTTTTAGGCTTGCGGATTTTGTCCCTCTACAGCAATTACTATTATATTCTGACGGCTGTGAATGCCTTGGTCGAAATTGTCACCAATGCCAGTATCGCCGGAATCGGCAACAAGCTGATCACCGATACCCAGGAGGAAAACTACAGCTTTTTTAAGGTGATGACCTATGGCTGGATCGCCTTGGTTGGCGGTGCGGCATGCTGTATGCTCTGCTTCTATCAGCCCTTCGTGGCCGGTATCTGGCTTGGGGAGGAATACCTGCTGGATAACCGCCTGATGGCGCTGATTGTCCTATATTTTTACGCGTGGATGTTCCGAATCATGCAGTTAACCTACCGGGATGCCGCAGGCCTTTGGGACAAGGACTGGCTGAAGCCCTATGTTGCTCTGGTGCTGAACCTCACGGGAAGCATTTGGATGGTAAAGGTTACCGGCAGTGTGGCAGGCGTTTTGGTGCCAACCATTTTGATAATGCTTTTCGTGTACTTCCCGTGGGAGGCTTGGGTGCTTTTTCGGCATCTTTTCCGCAGAAGCTGGAAGGAATACCTTGTTAAGACGACTTTCTATACTGCACTGGCATTGCTGGGGGCTTTGATTTCCTACGGCATCAGTATGGCACTGGTACCGCAAAACACGGTGTTTTCTTTAATAGTGCGGGTTGTGACGGTTGCGGTAGTCTATCCCGGTATCTGGTGGGTATTTACCCACAGATCACAGGAATATACTTCTTTACTGAATATTTTTAAGAATACATTTGCAAAACGATTTTCCTAACGGAGCAAGGAGGGGATGCTGCCATGCATGAGATCCAACAAAAAATCAAATTACTGGCAAAGCGTATAGGCGGCGATGAAACGAGCCTTTCTAAGGTACCGGTGCTGAATCATATCATTATGGGCTACCTTGGCATATCCTTGGTATGCTTCGCACTGTTCCTGATTGCGCCGTTTGTGACAGTCGTCGCAAATACACCGTTTTACTCCATGAAGGCATATCTTGGTGTTTTTGGTGCGGTTCTTTTGCTGATTGATATTTTCACAAACCGTGGACTTTGGCGCGGAAGCTACTGTCTGCTCCTGTTTGCGGTCTGTGCTGTTGCGGTAATTTCCTCTTTGCAGACCATTTCTTATGGTGTTAAGGATAACCTGTTTTTACTATGCTGGACAGGCCTGCAGTTTTCCCTGTTTTATTCCTGTTCATCCCGTATGGATGAGAAGACCCTGAAAAAATATTTGACGGTGTATTTTTTTGCATTGCTGGGTGTCTGGCTGATTGCCTGCGGCATATCTCTGCTGCAATACGTGTTCCAGATCGGATACCATTATATTTCTGACCCTAATTCGGCAGATCAAAGCACTGTCAGGCAGGGATTCCTGGAAAATCGCCTTTTCGGCGTGTTCAGTCCGCTGAACCACGCGGCACATGTAAGCGTTGCACTGGTGCTCGCAGGCATCTATTACTTTAAGAAAATAAAGAATATTCCCGTCAGAGTACTGGTAGTGGTATCGCAAATTGTGTTTTTTCTGCATGTGCTGTTAAGCGGCTCCCGTTCCGGTATGCTGGCTCTGCTGGTGGCTGTGTTTGTGCTCAGCTGGATTTGCCTGCATAATGTGCTTAAGCTGAAGAAGACTGCAAAATTTGTAACGGAAACCGCACTTGCCGTTTGCATCACACTGGCCTGCATTCCTTGTATCGAGCTTGTAAAAAACGGGTTGGGGCAGATCCCTGAGCTGGTGCAGAACTGTAATCAGGAAGATTATACAGCAATCCAGGAGGACTACCAACGGGAAAAACTTCCCGTTGTGCTGCAGGAAGATATTCTGGATCGGGACGATGTGAAAAACGATGTTTCCAACGGACGGCTGATGATTTGGACGGATTATGCCAGTATTTATAAGGATTTCGGCCTTTTTGGTAAGTCCCCGGGAAACTATATGCCTGTGGTGCGGGACACGCACCCGGAACTGCAGATTGTTCGCTACTTCAAAGATTCTTATCCTGAAAAGTACGCTGCCGGTAATATCTACCATGTCCACAGTGGATATCTGATGCTCTTTACCAGTACAGGATTTTTAGGAGTGCTGCTGATGGCGGCTTTTGCGGTACTGTGTATTTGTCGGGTTGCACTTTATATTTGCAAACAGGAAAAGATCGGCGTGGAATTCATGGTCCCTGCGGCCATGGTGGCAGCAGGGGTTTTGGCGGCCGCTTTCGACAAGGGAATTTTCTTTACGGATAATGCGCAGACATTTATTTTCTGGATTGTGCTGGGCCTTGTCATGACCCAGACGCGGCAATCCGACGAGAATACGGAAGCTTTTCGTTAATTTAAGGAGACGATGACATGGAAATAAAAAAAGATTATCTGAACTTTGCAGTGGGTCCTGTGATGATGAGCGATTCTCTGCGGGAAATGGGCGCAGAGCCTGTACCTTACTTCAGAACTGACGATTTTTCCAAGCTCATGTTGGAAAATGAGCAGATTCTCAAGGAGCTTATGGATGCACCGGAGGATGCAAGAAGTATTTTTCTGACCGGCTCCGGTACGGCTTCGATGGATGCTGCTGTCAATAATGTATTTACACCGGATGATAAGCTGCTAATTGTCAATGGCGGCAGTTTCGGTCATCGCTTTTGCCAGATTGCAGAGGCGTACCATATTCCGTATGATTCCATTTGTCTGGAAGCGGGGCATACGCTGCGCCGGGAGGATCTGGAACCCTATGACGGACGGGACTACACCGGTTTTTTAATCAATATGAACGAAACCTCCACAGGTGTTTTGTATAATATGCTGCTGGTAGGGGAGTTCTGCAAGAAAAACAATTTGCTTTTGGTAGTAGATGCGATCAGTTCCTTCCTGTCGGACGAACTGGATATGGCCCAAATCGGAGCAGATGTGGTGTTGACCGGCTCTCAGAAGGCACTGGCAGTTCCTCCGGGAGTTTCCATGATGGTGCTGAGTCAACGGGCTGTTAAGCGTATTGAAAGTGGTCACCCAATGTGTTACTATCTGGATCTTAAAGCTGCACTCAAAAATCAGGAGCGGGGGCAGACACCTTTTACGCCGGCCGTAGGAATTCTGATTCAGCTAAATGCAAGACTTTGCCAGATTGCAAAGGACGGATTGGAGACAGAACGGAGCAGAATCCGTACTGTTGCAGAGGATTTTCGCAGACGGATCGGTAAATATCCGTTCCGCATTGTTTCCCAGTCTCTTTCCAATACGGTCACTCCGCTCTCTCCGATAAATCCGCAGGTATCGGCATATGAGATTTTCCGCATCCTAAAGGAGGAATATGGCATTATTGTATGCCCCAACGGCGGAGAAATGGCAGAAACGGTATTCCGTGTGGGACATATCGGCAGCCTGAGCGTTGCTGACAACGATCGGCTGTTTGCTGCGCTGGATGATCTGATGGTTCGCGGTATTCTACATTTTTGATAAAATATATTTTACATGATACAGGGCGCTATGCGTCCTGTATTTATGTATAGTAACCCTATCTAACTGGTTATCCTATGAAAACGGAGGCGATAACCATGGAAGATAAGGAAAAAGATTTGCAAAATGAACAGCAGGATCGAATTACAGAGCTTGGTTCGGCTGTAACGGAAAACAAACAGGGGAGTATCTATACACTGACGGTCATCGGTCAGATTGAAGGCCACCAGGTCCTGCCGGAAAACTGTAAGACCACAAAGTATGAGCATGTTCTGCCCATGCTGGCGAGCATTGAAGAAAGCGAGGAAATTGATGGCCTGCTGTTGCTGCTCAATACAGTGGGAGGCGACATTGAAGCCGGGCTTGCCATTGCGGAGATGATTTCCGGCATGAAAAAGCCTACGGTCTCTCTGGTGCTGGGCGGGGGACACTCTATCGGCATCCCGCTTGCGGTGTGCACGAAGAAGTCTTTTATTACGCCTACTGCCAGTATGACCGTGCATCCTGTCCGCATGACGGGACTGGTAGTCGGTGCCCCCCAGACCTACCGCTATTTTCATCGGATTCAGGAGCAAATTGCAGATTTTGTAACTGCAAATTCCGGAATTTCCCGGGGAGAATTTGAGCGTTATATGATGGCTACTGGGGAGATGGCCACAGATGTGGGCACAATTCTCTACGGAAAAGAAGCGGTGGCATCCGGACTGATCGATCAGTTAGGCGGGCTCAGCGATGCTCTGGCGGAGCTGCACCGAATGATTGACGCATATAAAAAAGAACGGAAAACCAATTGGAAAAGCTGACTTTTTTTAAATGAGGGTGGAAATTGGCAGAGAAATGTGATATGATAGAGTGAAAATGTTTGCGAAGGAGATTGTGATTTGGAATTTGGATGGCTCCAAAGCCTTATATATGGTTTTGTGTCCGGAGTGACAGAGATTCTGCCCGTCTCCGCAGATGCGCACAGAGTTCTGCTGATGGAACTGACCGGTGCTTCCGGCGGCGAAAATGTCTTGCGTTTGGCTGCTCAGCTGGGTGCGTTTTTTGCTCTGCTGCTGATTTGCCGCCCGCGGCTTTCCCGGCTCCATCGGGAATCGAAAATTGCTGGTCTTCCGCCCAAATACCGGAAAAGACAGCCGGATGCAGTTATATTGATGGAGGCCAAAGTTTTGAAAACGGCGGCAATGCCCATAGTAATTTCGCTGCTGGCCTGCTTTTGGATTCACAAGCAGCCAATGCGTCTGTGGGCGCTTGGGATTCTTTTGGCCTGTAACGGTCTGATTGTGCTGCTCCCGCAGTATCTGCCCAGAGGGAATAAGGATTCACGGTCCTTGTCCGGGCTGGATGCAATGCTGATGGGACTGGGTGGCGCCCTGGGGGTTATGCCGGGCATATCTGCCATGGGCGCGATTACAACGGTTGCCGCCAAGCGGGGCGTGGAGCGGCAGTACAGCCTTGAGCTTGCACTTATTTTGTGTATTCCGGCATCGCTGGGATTTTGCCTG
Source organism: Oscillospiraceae bacterium (assembly GCA_020025545.1). Lineage (GTDB taxonomy): Bacteria > Bacillota > Clostridia > Oscillospirales > Oscillospiraceae > Faecousia. Next base: position 58,986 of record JAHHRX010000008.1, read on the forward strand.
CTGAATCTTTTCTGGGTTGTGACCGCAGGAATGCAGGCAGTTACATCTATTTTGATTATGAAAGCGCTGATTGTGCTGGCAGCAGCCTTTGCCGGAAGCATGGCCGCTATCAGTATGATGCGTTTCTTTGCAGTAAAGGTCGGCTTCTCTGGATTTGCATATTATGTCTGGGGCATTTCCGTGCTGACATTTCTGCTTTATCTGTTGTAGAATACAGAAGGAGGTCTTAGCATGTCAGAGAAAACTACAAAGTCTCAGGCTGAAAAGGCGGCTTCGGCCGGAAAACAGGGAAAAACAACTAAAAAATCAACATCATCGCAAAAATCAAAGAATAATGCTGCCAAATCTGCCGGCAAGATTCAGGTCGCAGATACTCCCATTCCGGTGCGGCTCATCACTTCCGTTGCGGCCCTGACGATGTTTGTTTTGTTTCTGGTAGCGTTTTTGAATCCGGAGGGCGCCCTGATTACATTTTTCTACCGTTTCATTCTGATGCTCATCGGCAAGGTTGCATTTTATGTTGCAATCCCCGCATTGCTTTACTTATTCGTGATTCAGGCGTTCAGCGGCAAGCGGCCGGTCATTCTTCGCAGCGTGTGTCTTCTGTGCTTTGTGATGATTTGCGGCTGCATCTCCCAGCTGACCCTTGGAGAAGAGGGAATGCCCAAGGGCATTGCAATTGTAAAAGCACTGTCCGCTGGCGGTATTGACGGTTCTGCTGCCGGTGTCCTTTGCGGAGGTATTGCGCTGATTTTCAAGTGGCTCTTCGGAACGGTGATTTCCTACATCATTTTTGTGCTTGCCGCCCTCGTTACGCTGCTGGCAGCCTTCCAGATTACCATTCCCAGTATCATTCGTGCTGTGGAGAATCGCCCGAGAGCGGATTGGGAAAATGAGGAACCGGAGGTTCAGGAGCCTGCAACGATCGTAGTTAACCACATCGCCAACAAGCGCATTGCGCATGTGGAAAATAAGCGGCGCCAGCAGGAAGAACGCCAAATGGAAATCGATATTCCTGTGGACGATGAGCCTTTGCATGTTCCTTTTTCCCGGAAGCGCAAAATCAGTAAAAAGGCAAATGACTTTATGAACGAGATCGGCTCTGATGTGGAAGAGCCGGTGGCTGCCGCCAAGGAAGCCGTCGCAGAAGATACCAGCGTGGATCTGATTCTCGGCAGCGGTGATGCATCAGCTGCAGCCGTACAGGAAACGATTCCTGCCAATACTTTCGTTATGCCGGAAATTCCGGAGGAAATGCCTCCCTTCTGTAAGGAAGAGACCCCGATTATGGCGCCTGTTCCGGCAGAAACCATGGTGGATACTCCCACAGTTTCCGAAAAGACCCAGATTGCCGAGCCTGTTCCCGGCAAGGTAACAGCGAAAGAAGCGCAGGAATCTGCCCAGCAGGTGGCAGAGGAGATTGCGAAGGCGCAGGTTCGCACAAAACCGGAGTATTGCTTCCCGCCACTGGATCTGCTGAATCTGCCTGCCCGTGGTGCAATGGATGCAACCATGGAAATGCGCGAAAACACCCGTCGCCTCAATGAGACGCTGGCGAGCTTCAAGATTGAGGCGCATATCATCAATGTGACCCGTGGCCCCAGTGTCACTCGCTATGAGGTGGAGCTGGATAAGGGCGTACGGCTGAATAAGCTGACCTCCTGCGCCGATGATATTGCACTGAGTTTGGGTGCATCCGGTGTCCGGATCGCCGCCGTTCCCGGAAAAATCTCCGTGGTAGGTATCGAAGTTCCCAACCGTACCGTAACCATGGTTTCTTTGCGGGAGGTCATTGATTCAAATGAGTTTTCCCATGCAAAATCCAAGTCCTCTTTCGCTGTGGGCAAGGATATCGGCGGTGCCTGCATCATCGGCAACATCGCAAAGCTACCGCATATGCTGATCGCCGGTACCACCGGTTCCGGTAAATCCGTATGCATGAACTCCATCATTATCAGCTTGCTTTATAAGTCCGGCCCCGAAGATGTGAAACTCATTATGATCGATCCCAAGATGGTGGAACTGGGTATTTACAACGGTATTCCCCATCTGCTCATCCCGGTGGTGACGGATCCCAAGAAGGCCGCCGGCTCCCTCCAATGGGCGGTTACAGAAATGATGCGCCGATATAAGGCCATGTCTGATGCAGGTGTCCGGGATCTGGAATCCTACAACAGCATCATGGAAAACGATGAGGAAGGCACAAAGCTGCCCCAGGTAGTCGTAATCATTGATGAGCTGGCTGACTTGATGCTGGTGGCAGCCAAGGAAGTGGAAGAATCTATTTGCCGTATTGCCCAGATGGGCCGTGCTGCGGGTATCCACCTGATTATTGCTACACAGCGTCCTTCTGCGGATGTAATCACGGGCCTTATGAAGGCAAATATTCCTTCCCGAATCGCTTTTGCGGTGGCATCCGCTATGGAATCCAGAATTATTCTGGATACACAGGGCGCTGAAAAGCTGGTTGGTAAGGGCGATATGCTCTATGCACCCATCGGCACGGGCAAGCCAATCCGTGTTCAGGGCTGCTTTGTTTCTGATTCCGAGGTGGAGGCCGTGGCATCCTATGTGAAAGAACACTACAATACCGATTACGATGAATCCGTCATGGAGGAAATTGAAAAGAAAGCAATGCAGACCGGAACCGGAAAATCTGCCTCCCCGGACCTTGAGCCAAACGCAGAGGAGCTGGATGGAGACGAAATGCTGCCGGCAGCTGTAGATGTGATCCTTGAGACGGGACAGGCTTCTGTTTCCATGCTCCAGCGTCGGTTGAAGCTGGGGTATGCCCGTGCCGCTCGCATTGTGGACGAAATGGAGGAAAAGGGAATCGTAGGCCCATTCCAGGGCAGTAAGCCCCGCAACATCCTCATTACGAAGGAACAATGGCAGGCTATGTGCTCCGGTCAGCCTGCGCAGATGGAAATCCAGGAACCGGACCCTCAGTTTGAGGAAGAATAATTCGGTTTTGATGCTTCGGCATTAAAATAAATATTGCATCCCATCCGCAGACGCGGAGGGACAGCTAGGAGGAAATTCTTTTGAAAAAACAAAAAATCAAACACATGGTGGGTATGGCGATTTTGTTGGCCATGATCGTGGTGATGCAGTTCATCAGCGGTATCATCCCTCCGGTAGGGGGCTTCACAATCTCGCTGGTACTGATTCCCATTGTCCTTGGCTCAGCGCTCTTTGGCCCCGGTGCCGGTGCAGCTTTGGGCGGCGCATTCGGTGTTATCGTATTTATCAACTGTGTGACCGGTGCAGACCCCGGCGGCCATATGGTATTTCAGGCAAGCCCCGTCCTGTGCTTTTTGGTAGTCATGGGCAAGGGAATTCTGGCAGGCCTTTGCTCCGGCCTCGTTTATCGGGTGCTGAAGGGCAAGAACCCTTATCTGGCGATGCTTTGCGCTGCCATTGTGTGTCCCGTCGTGAATACCGGCGTATTTATTGCCAGTATGCTCCTGTTCTTTGTTGATGTGCTGTCTGCATGGGCGCAGGGCGCTAATCTTGCAGGTTACATTATGTCCGGGCTTCTCCTGGTGAATTTTTTGCCGGAACTTGCTATCAATGTTGTGTTCAGCCCTGCAGGCGAGAGAATTTTGCAGGTGGTAGACCGTAAGTAAATTTCATAATCCATACCGAGTGCGGCGAATCAGCGCCTTTCGGACATTATGCGAAGCAGCAGGCTCATTTGAGCCTGCTGCTTTTGCTGCTGTGGCATATTTGCCGCTTGCGCGCATAGTCTTTCCTAGGAGTGATGCAAATGAAATGTGCGTGGCAAGAGCTGCTGATGATCCTGCCCCAGCGCCTGCGGGGAGAAATAGACCGCCGTGGAAAGGAAACTTTGCAGGAAGTGCGTCTGCGAGTGGGACAAAGAGTAGAGCTGATTCAATCTGCAGGCTCGGAATTTTTAACGGCTGAGGCAAGGCCGGAGGATCTGTCTTTCACGGTCAATGCTGCCAGCCGATATTCCCCGTGGTCGGCAGAATCGGCATCCGAGGGCTATATTACCGCTCCGGGAGGCCACAGAATCGGCCTTTGCGGGGAATGTGCGATCCATAACGGTATCGTGCAGGGGATCCGTGCACCGACGGCGCTGTGCATTCGGGTGGCTCGGGAGCATCCCGGCATCGGAAACGGAGTTCCGCTTTCCGGTTCTATGTTGATTTTAGGGCCGCCCGGCAGCGGGAAAACGACTCTCCTTCGGGAAATCATACGCAGACGCTCACAAAAGGAGTGCGTCGCTGTTGTGGACGAGCGTGGTGAGCTTTTTCCGCTGGGCGGTGTGTTTGACACCGGCCCCAGAACCGATGTGCTGACTGGGTGCAGAAAGGTACAGGGTATCCAGCTTTTGCTGAAAACAATGGGGCCAAGTTGTATTGCGGTGGACGAAATCACCTCCAAAGATGACTGTGATGCCCTCATCAGCGGGGCGTGGTGCGGAGTATCCTTGATCGCTACGGCACACGCTGCGGATTTTGGGGATCTCAGGCGTCGGAAGGTCTATGGAGATCTGGCGCAGAGGGGAATATTTGATCAATTCCTTGTTTTGCGACGGGACAAGTCCTGGCATCTGGAAAGGAGCGGCTATGCAGTATAAATTTCTGGGAGCGGCTTTGGTGGTTTCGGGCTGTGGCTTTTTCGGCATCCTGCTTGCCGTCAACTGCCGCCGTGAAACGGAAATGCTCCGTTCTCTTTGCAGTGCCCTTACCTTCATGTGCTGCGAGCTGGGGGCGCGGATGACGCCGCTGCCGGAGCTTTGCCGCTGTGCCGGCGGTCACTGTGCCGGCGGGATTCGAAAGGCGTTTCTAGCCATTGCCGAGGAGCTGGATGCACAGGTTGCACCGGATGCAACCTGCTGCGTGACGGCGGCGGTTAATCGCTGCCCGGAGCTGCCCAGACGATGCAGAGAGACTTTTTTGAAGGTGGGGCAAATGCTGGGCAGGTTCGACTTGCAGGGGCAGATGGATGCCATCGAAAGCGCACGGCAGGAATGTGAGCGTGAACGAAAGGAACTGGAAGATAATCAGCAGCAGCGCCTGCGGACATACAAGACCTTGGGATTTTGCGCAGGAGCTGCTCTGGCCATTTTATTGTTTTAACTATGGATATTGATTTGATTTTCAAAATTGCGGCCATCGGTATCATTGTGTCCATCCTCAATCAGGTGCTTTCCCGTTCCGGCCGGGAAGAGCAGGCCACCATGACCACTTTAGCTGGGCTTGTGGTGGTGCTGATGATGGTGGCGCAGAAGATTGCTGAGCTTTTTGACCTTGTCAAAGAGCTGTTTCGGTTCTGATGGACAGGTTCTATCAGGCAGCAGCAGGGGTGCTGATTAGCGTGGTGCTGGGGATCTTTCTAAGCCGGGAAGGAAAGGAAATGACCCTCGTATTGAGCCTTGTGGTTTGCTGTATGGTATTTGCGGTGGTGGCAGGCTACTTAAAACCAGTGCTGGAGCTTTTGGGAAATCTCCGGCAAATGGGAAATCTTCAGAACGAAATGCTGCAGATCATGCTGAAGGCAGCAGGAATCGGTCTGATATCGGAAATTTCTGTACTGATTTGCAATGATGCCGGGAATGCTGCGCTTGGAAAGGTTTTGCAGATCCTTACGACCATAACCCTTCTTTGGCTGGCAATTCCACTGGTAAATTCACTTTTGGAGCTTTTACAGCAGATTATGGGGGAAGTATGAAAAAATGTGCAGTGGGACTGATTATTGTTTTGCTCCTTGCCCTGCCTGCCCGAGCCGTTGATTTTACGGCACCTCCGGCTCCGGAAGGGGCACAGGAGCTGATGCCGGCAGAGACAGAGAGCTTCGGCAGCGGCGTCTGGAAGATATTCAAGGCTGCGGTGGCACGGCTCAAGCCGGATCTTTCAGAGGCTGCCGGCGTTTGCCTTTCTCTGTGTGCCGTGGTGCTTTTGGCATCAACGATGGAGGGAATGCCCGGAAACAGCAAGCAGGTGACACGGCTGGTCTGCACTTTGACAGTAGGGGTGATCCTGCTGGAAAAGACCAATTCCCTCATAAATTTGGGAAGCGCCACCGTTTCGGAGCTGAGCGAATACGGAAAACTTCTGCTGCCGGTAATGACGGCGGCGCTGGCGGCTCAGGGAGGTATCACCACTTCCACGGCACTCTATGGGGCAACGGCGGCGCTCAATGCCATTCTTGGGCTGCTGATTGCGGGCTTTCTGATTCCGCTGATTTATATGTTTTTGGCATTGGCGGTTGCGAACAGTGCTATGGGGGAGCAATTGCTCCAGAAGCTTAAAAACTTTATCAAGTGGCTCATAACCTGGGGCCTCAAAATTGTGCTTTACATATTCACCGGCTTCATGGGGATTACCGGCGTTGTGAGCGGGGCGGCTGATGCGGCTGCGGTAAAGGCTGCAAAACTTACCATATCCGGCGTGGTGCCGGTTATCGGCAGCATTCTCTCAGATGCCTCTGAGGCGGTGATCGTGGGAGCCGGAGTTGTGAAAAATGCGGTGGGAGTATACGGAATGCTGGCATTGGCAGCGGTGTTTATTACGCCGTTCCTTAAAATAGGCGCCCACTATCTGCTCCTAAAGCTGACAGCCGCCGCCTGCGGCGTTTTTGGAGTAAAAGGAGCATCCGATCTCATAGAGGATTTCTCCTCGGCTATGGGGCTGCTTCTCGGTATGACAGGTACGATTTGCTTCCTGCTGATGATCAGCACGGTTTGCTTTATGAAAGGAATGGGATGATGGCAGCAGTCGGAAAGTATATCCTCTCTGTGATTACAGCGGCAATCCTCTGCGGCGTGGTGCAGACTATTGCGGGAAAGAAAGGAACGACCGGCTCCATTCTGACGCTGATGGCGGGGATTGTGATGATCCTGACGGTTCTGAGTCCTTGGGCAAAAATCAGGCTTGCGGATTTTTCTTTGGAGCTGGGGGATATTTCGGCACAGTCGGACAATATGATTGCATCGGGGGAAAAAGCTGCCCTCGATGCTTATCGGGCAATCATAAAGGAGCGGACGGAAGCATATATCTTGAATAAAGCCGATTCGTTCGGAGCGGAGCTTCAGGTTTCGGTGAGTCTCAAGGAGGGAGCACAGCCCATTCCGGAGGCAGTTACCATTTCGGGGAATATTTCCCCCTATGCCAAGCGTGTACTGAGTGACATGATCCAAAAGGATCTGGGGATCGGTTTGGAGGAGCAGATATGGACGGAGTGAAACGAAAGCAGAAGGTGATGGAATTTGCATCGAAATATCGCTATGCCATCCTGATCCTTGTGATCGGCATCGGCCTGATGCTGCTGCCCACGGGAAATGCCGGAGAGAAAGAACCATTGGATTCTGAGCCGCCGGTTCCGCAGCCCCAGAGCAATGTGCAGCAGGAGCTTCAAAGAATCCTGACTCAGATTGAAGGGGCAGGCAGGGTAGAGGTGATGCTGACGATGGCCTCTGGGGAAGAAATACGCTATCAGACTGACATCCAGCTTTCCGGTGGCGAAAACGGAGGACAGCAGCAGGATACTGTCATCATTACAGACGGAAAACATGCCCAGCAGGGGCTTGTGAGCAAGAGAATCCCGCCAACCTATCAAGGGGCCATTGTGGTGTGCCAAGGGGCAGATCAGCCGACGGTACGGCTGGCAGTAACAGATGCGGTGTCAAAAGTGACCGGGCTGAATTCCAGCCGGATCTCGGTACTCAAAATGAAGTGAATGGAGGAAATATGATGAAAAAAATGAAAATGGACTGGAACAAGAACTGGAAGAAGAACTTGATGGCGGCAGCGGTTCTGCTGGTGGTGTGCGCCGGTATCTACATGAACTGGATGTGCAGCAATACGGAAAATGTGGCAAATCTTACCGATAAACTGGATGTGGATAAGGTTATGTCTGAAAACGGCATCGTCTTGGACGGAGCAACACCGGTCAACGGTGATATGGAGAATACGGTGACAGATTACTTTGCGGCAGTGCGGCTGTCCCGTCAGCAGGCAAGAGACAGCGCTGTAAACCTTTTGCAGGAGGCGATGGCCTACGGCAAGGATGAGAAAAACGAAGAGTCCAACAAAAAGCTGTCGGAAATTGTAGAAACCGCCTTGCAGGAGGCACAGATCGAAAGCCTTATTATTGCCAAGGGTTATCAGGACTGCGTGGCTTATCTGTCGGACGGCGCCATTTCCGTGGCAGTTGCATCTCCCGAGGGCGGTATGAAGGACGAAGATGTTGCTCTGGTTGCGGATATTGTTATGAGTCAGACCGGGCTGAAGATGGAAAAGATCCGTGTCGTAGAAGTTCAGTAGGGGAAAGGAGCTGTTTTTTAACAGCTCCTTTTTTGCGATGCGGATATGGAATACACATTGACTATTTCCTGATTATTTGGTATACTAAACAAAAAGTATCATGCCGAAATAGGTGTGAATGAATCAGGAGGTTTCATCCATGGTTGAGAATAAACAGTATATCACACAGCTTCAGGATAACGGCAAAGTTATGATTTCCGAGGATGTTGTGGCAACGATAGTTTCCCAGGCACTGAAGGAAGTGGAGGGCGTTGTGGGACTCAATGCGAAGCCCGGTGCAGAGCTCGCCGACATCATCGGCAAGTCCTGGGGCAGAGGCATGAAGATTACCATTGCGCAGAATAATGCGCTGACAGTGGATTGTGATATCCTCGTGGCTTACGGCCAGAGTGTTATCACGGTTGCAAAGGCTGTGCAGGAGACCGTTACCAATGCTTTGGAGTCCACTACCGGCGTAGAGGTTCATGCTGTGAATGTCAATGTTGTCGGCATTGTTCGCCAGTAAGGAGTAATCAATGACAAGAGGAGATGCCAGAGAGCTTGCGGTTCATTTGATTTATTCCCAGACCTTTACCGGGGAAGAGCCGAATCAGGTTGTGGAAACCAGGCTGAATAAGGAATACTACAAGAAACTCTCTACTGAAAATTCTATCTATGAAGAGCGGCCCAGCCGTTCCCAGCTGGCCTATATCGACGGTGTGGTTTCCGGTGTAGTCAACCGTGTGGAGGATCTGAATGCGGTTATTCAGAAGTTCTCCATCGGCTGGGATGTGTCACGGATTTCCCGCCTCACCAGAACGATTTTGCAGCTGGCTATTTATGAGATTCAGCATGTCAGCGATGTTCCTGTGGGCGTTGCAGTTTCTGAGGCTGTTCGCCTTGCGAAGAAGTACGACGGCGACGATACAGGTGCTTTCGTCAACGGAATTTTGGGTGCTTATGCCAGAAGTCTCGAGACTGAGGTCACCGAATGAGTGTCATTGGCATAGATACCAGTAATTATACCACCTCCATCGCCTGTCTGGGGCCGGAGGGCGGCGATAATTGTTCCCGTTTGCTTCCTGTGAAGCAGGGAGAGCTGGGGCTGCGTCAGTCTGATGCAGTGTTTGCGCATATCAAAAGCCTGCCGGAGCTTTCCGGCAGGCTGTTTTCCCATATAAAGCTTACGGATGTAACGGCTGTGGGTGTTTCTACACGGCCGAGAGCTGTGGAGGGGAGCTATATGCCCTGCTTTATGGTGGGCTATTCCCATGCTAAGCTGCTGTCTGATTTTCTGCATGTGCCGCTTATCGAGGTTTCTCATCAGCAGGGGCATGTTGCGGCCTCCCTGTGGAGCGCCGGACGGATGGAGCTCATGGATCAGCCTCATCTGGCATGGCACCTCTCCGGTGGTACCACGGAGCTTTTGCTGGTGGAGCCGGATGGCAGGAATGTAAAATGTACTCGGATCGGCGGCACTACGGATATTTCTGCCGGGCAGCTGATCGACCGGACGGGGCAGCTTTTGGGCTTGCCGTTCCCTTCGGGAAAGCATCTGGATTCGCTCAGCGCTGAGGCATCTGCGACAGATGTGTTTAAGGTGAAGTGTGCCGGTATGGAATTTTCTCTTTCCGGCGTGCAGAATAAGGTTCAGCAGTTCCATGAAAAGAATGGCAAGCCTGCCGAGACTGCTGGATACGCCCTGCGATGTGTTTCGCAGGCGGTGCTTTCCGCTACGGAAAATGCGCTGAAGGAATACCCCGGCCTGTCGGTGGTGTTTTCCGGCGGTGTGGCTTCCAATTCCATGCTGCGCAGGTGGATGGAACCGCTGAATCCGGTTTTTTCTGAGCCCCGCTATTCTACGGATAACGCCATGGGCGTTGCCGTGCTGACCCAGCGATTGGGGGAAGATTCCGATGGAAAATAAGACTGTCTCCGTTTCGCAAATCAATGAATACATCCGCAGTCGGATGGATGCAGACCCCGTACTGACTTCTGTTGCTGTTCGCGGCGAAATCAGTAACTACAAGGTCTATCCCTCGGGACACCACTATTTCACATTAAAGGATGAGGGCGGTGCGCTGCGGTGCGTTATGTTTAAGGGAAATGCTGCCCGGCTGCGGTTTTCACCCAATAACGGCATGAAGGTTATTGCCATGGGCAAGATTTCCGTGTACCCAAGAGACGGTGCTTACCAGCTTTACTGCACAGGACTCATTCTTGACGGAATCGGAGACCTGTATGCGGCATTTGAGCAGCTGAAGGTGAAGCTTTCCCATGAGGGACTTTTTGACCCTGCACATAAAAAGCCTTTGCCAAGGTACCCCGGTGTGATTGGTATTGTTACCAGCTCCGCCGGTGCGGCTGTTCACGATATGCTGCGGATCCTTCGCAAGCGCTATCCGCTGACGCAGGTCCGACTGTTTCCTGTGAGGGTGCAGGGCGTGGAGGCTCCGGCGGAAATTGCAGGTGCCATCCGGTATGCCAATCGATTCCGCTTGGCGGATGTGTTGTTTGTGGGGCGGGGCGGTGGCTCCATTGAAGACCTGTGGGCCTTTAATGACGAGCGGGTGGCCTATGCCATCTACCAGTCGGAGATTCCCATCATTTCTGCAGTGGGCCATGAGCCGGATGTAACGATTTCCGACTTTGTAGCAGATTTGCGGGCGGCAACGCCTTCCAATGCGGCGGAACTGGGTGTTCCCGATCAGGATGCTCTGCGGCAAATGCTGGATGGTTTTTCGGGCGCTATGGCTGCATCTCTGTCAAGGCTATTGAAAGCCAATCGCCAGCACCTTAAGATGATTGCCGCAAGCCCCGCACTGCACAGTCCGACAGGCTATTTGGAGCAGCGCAGAAAGAGCGTGGAACTGCTGAAAAATCGCCTTGTGTCTGTCCAGATTCAAGGTGTCGAGCGGAAAAAACGGCGATATGTGGAAATGACTGCCAAACTGGATGCGATGAGCCCCCTGAAGGTTTTGACCAGAGGCTATGCCATGGCGCAGAAAGAGGACGGGCAGGTGATTCGCAGCATCGGGCAGGTAAACACCGGTGACAAAGTTTCTATCACAGTCAGCGACGGTCGGATTATGGCTGCGATTACGGATAAGAAGGGAAATGGGCAATGAACGAGAAAAATGCAACTTTCGAAAGTTCTATGCAGCGCCTGGAGCAGATTGTCCGGGCAATGGAGAGGGGCGATGTAGCGCTCGATGAATCTCTGAAACTGTTTCAGGAGGGGACAGAGCTGGTCCGCAGCTGCGCAAAGCTTCTGGATGAAGCGGAACTGCAGATCCAGAAGGTGGTAAAAGGTCCCGACGGGAATCCGACAATGGAGGAATTTATCGATGAACCAAATGCTTGAGGAGCGTTCCCGGGAGTATCGGGATTTTATCGAAAGCTATCTCAAGGAGCATGTGGCTGTTGCGGAATCGGAGCCCCAGCAGGTGCTTTTTTCTGCTATGCGCTACAGTCTCCTGGCAGGTGGCAAGCGCCTGCGTCCTATTATGGCAATGGATTTTTGCAGAATGTGCGGCGGTGACTGGAAAAAGGCGGTACACTTTGCAGCTGCGATTGAAATGATTCATAATTACAGCCTGATCCACGATGATCTGCCCTGCATGGATAACGATGACTTCCGCCGAGGCAATCCCACAAACCACAGGGTCTACGGTGAAGGAATCGCTGTTCTGGCCGGTGATGCGCTCCTGACGGATGCTTTTATGGAAGCGTCCTATTCGGAGGTCGCCGGCGAGAGGATGGCGCTGGCAATCCGTGTGCTTTCCCAGTGCGCCGGTTCTTTGGGTATGGTAGGCGGACAGGTGCTGGATATCCAGAGCGAAGAACGCCAATGCAGCGAGCAGGAAGTTTTGGATATTCAGATTCGCAAAACCGGCGGACTCATCCGTGCGGCTTGCGTGTTGGGTGTCATTGCCGGAGGCGGCTCCGGGGAACAGATGGCTGCAGCGGCTGAATTTGCGGATGCGCTGGGGCTTGCGTTCCAGATTCGGGATGATATGCTGGACGTGATCGGCACCCAAGCGGAAATGGGCAAGTGCGTCGGAACGGATGCATCGAAGAATACTTTTGTGCGGCTTTACGGCCTCGAAAAATGTGAAGAACTGGTAAACCACTATACAAATGTGGCGATTTCTGCACTGGATGCATTTGAGAATACCGAATATATGAAGGCACTGGCCAAGAGCCTTACAGATCGAACCGTATAAAGGACATAGAAAATCCCTGACGAAAGTCAGGGATTTTTACACTTATAAGGATTTCTGCAAACAGGTGAAAATTTTACATAACGCGGCCGATGATATACCAGAGCACCAGCAGAATAATCAGCAGGGGCAGGTAGGCAACCAAGACGGAAGAACCGATGCACACAGCAACGACGCCAAGATGGTTCAGCGCAAAAACAAGGCCGGAAATAATCAGCGTCGTAAAAACAGCACGGGACAGCATTTTGCCCACGATAGTGGCAAAGAAAAAGGTGTAAAGGAATCCAATCATCGGGTTGACGCTGGAGAGCAGCGCACCTACCAGAAACTTCAGCGCGCCTGCCAGCAGCATGACAAAGAGCAGCGCAAGTAAAATCACGGGAGCCCAAGTCAGAAATCCTTCCGGCAGCAGAGCCGTCAGAAGCATATTAACCAGCACATGCAGCAGCATGGCCGCCACAATGGAAACACTGCGGAAAAAGAGCCAGCTGATGATGTGTTTTCCCATGGGCATGATCCGATCCACAACATTGACAAGAAATGCAAGAATCACCATATTCAGAAGCTGATTGCAGATTGTTATATAATCAGCACCTAAAAATGAGAAAATGTGCAGGTATTCGCCTCTGAGAAAAATGAAGGGCAGGGGAGAAACCAGAAAATCCAGGTTTACTCCAAAGCTGTAAATCACAACAGTAAAGGCGTAAATAAAGAAAATACCAATTGCGGAGGAAACGCTTTGACTCATCAGGGAGCGCTTGCCAAAAATCAGACGGGTCAGACCGCCCAGCACCAGAAAACCGGCACACAGCAGGAGCGTTGTCATTAAAAGTATTTCAACATCAAAATTTGCAGGGATCAGAGCCTTCAAACTGGCAATGAGTTCTTCCATAAAATACCTCCCTTATAGAAAAAAGCAGCCGCCAGTATATATCTGGCGGCTGTGTATATCTGATAACAGTCTGAATTACTTCAGCTCTGCCTCGGCGCCAGCTTCCTTCAGCTCAGCGACCATCTTCTCAGCATCTTCCTTGGAAACAGCTTCCTTCAGGGTCTTGGGAGTGTTGTCAACCAGATCCTTAGCATCCTTCAGGCCCAGACCGGTGATGGCACGGACAACCTTAATGACGCCCAGCTTGGAAGCGCCAGCGGACTTCAGGATAACATCAAACTCGGTCTTCTCCTCGACCTCAGCAGCAGCGCCGGCAGCGGGTGCAGCAACAGCAGCAGCAGCGGCGGAAACGCCGAAAACATCTTCCAGGGTGTGTACCAGCTCGGACAGCTCCAGAACGGTCAGACCCTTAACTTCCTCAACGAGAGCAGTGACTTTTTCACTAGCCATTGTAATAGTCCTCCTAAAAAATGTAATTAAGTGTGTTTAGATAGATGAACAGAATTAAGCTTCTGCTTCTGCAGCAGGAGCGCCGCCTTCCTTCTGCTCCCGGATCTGATCCAGGACGAAAGCCAGGCTGGAGATAGGAGCCAGGAAAGTACCGAGCACCTGAGCGATAAGAGCATTCTTGCTGGGCAGTTCGCCGAAACCGTTGAGCTGATCAACAGACAGGACAGAACCTTCCACAATGCCACCCTTGATGGACAGGCTGGAACCCTTGTTCTTCTTGGCAAACTCGCAGACGATACGAGCAGGGGCGATGGGGTCGCCG
>JAHHRX010000077.1 GCA_020025545.1 Oscillospiraceae bacterium
AAATATCCAGCCTTTGACGGCGTTCCTTGCCCCGTCCCACGCCCTCGTGGACGATGACTTTCTCTACAAACTCGTTGAGCATAGCCGTTGTCAGCTCCGAAAAATCCGTGTACCGCTTCACCAACTCCAGAAAACGGTCTGTTTTCAAGCTGTCGGCTTTCCATGTGTCTATCTGTGCCTGCCACTTGGACAGGTCGGCTTCAAGTTGGGTCTGTTCCTCGTCATATTCAGCCAGCAGACGGGTGAAATGCTTGTCAGGTATTTTGCCTGTGGCATTGCCCTCGTACAGCTTTTTCACCAGTCCGTCAAGCTCCTTATGCCGCCGTTTTGCCTGTGTGATTTTCCTCCGATATGCCTTGACGGTTTCCTCCTGCCGCAAATCAGACGCAGACCGCACCTGCTCTAAAAATTCCTGCTCATTGTGCTGCACATACCAGCTGACACGCTGGATCACAGAGAGGATAGCAGCTTCGATTTTTTGTGTGGGGATATAGTGCATGGTACAGTCACGGGTAAGCTGCCGATAGCCGGAACAGACAAAGGCATCGTCCAGCCATTTATCTGCCACCAGATTGCAGCGATGGGTCAGCTTTGCACCGCAGTCCGCACAGTACAAAAGTCCAGTCAGGCGGTTGGGCGTATTGCTCCTCTTTGGTGTTCGGCGCATGGTTTCCCGTAACCGCTGGACATTGTGCCATGTTTCCTCATCAATGATGACGGGGACTGCGCCCTCAAACACATACTGCTCCTCTGGTGTGGTTTTGCGGCTGCTCTTGGTCTTGTAGTTCTCACAGACTGTCTTGCCCAGCACCTTGCGTCCCGTGTATTCGGGGCGTTTGAGGATATAGCCGATGGTGGTGGCTGACCATGCGTAAGGGTCGGCATACTTTGCTGCCCGAACCGGTGCGCCGATCCGTTTCCAATGCTCGGAGGGGATAGGGACTTGCTCGGCTCGCAGCGTTCTTGCGATATTGGCAATGCTTTCTCCGTTCAGAACACTTTGAAAGATACGGCGTACAACAGCAGCGGCTTCTTCATCAACGATCCATTCCTGCTTGTTCTCTTTGGATGCAAGGTAGCCGTAGCAGACGCT
>JAHHRX010000078.1 GCA_020025545.1 Oscillospiraceae bacterium
TGCAAAAACGAACGACGAGAAATCAGCTTTTTCATAATCATGTATCCCCTCTCAAGATATTGCCGGCCATGCCGACGACTTTCACCAAAATGTGTCCTTGCTACAAGGACGGTTAAGTGATGGGATTATTATACTCGTTTCCAATTCACTTTACAAGTCTAAATTGAAATTGTTACCGAAAAGCAATTTTTTGAGTAGAAACCGACAAAGAATCGACGAAATATCTCTTTGAATCGTACAAGAAGGCAATAAATGCGGATGCGTAAGGCGAAAATGTGTACACGAGCGAAACACAGTCTTAATACGAGCGCTGGAGCACACGCAAATTTCTGTGTTTGGGCTGTAGACGAATCGGCGCGGAAAAACGCATGTCCCGTCAAGAAAACGTCCCGGAGAAAGAAAAATACAAGCCGGCGGGGTACCTGCCTCCCCCAAAAAATGCACCCCGCTGCCTGCATAGAAAGGCCCTGCATAGAGGGCAAAACTTTCTATGTAGGGCGTTTTCGTTCGGATTCAAGTGCTGCCACTGCAGTGGAACCCTTGCAAGGGCAACTGCCACGTATACCTGCAAAAGAAGGTGTATTTTGCCGGTTTGCCGCAGCAGTACCACTGGGGATTGACCTGAAGGCATGCAGGAAAAAACCAAAAGAAACAGAAAAAAGAGGCAAAACAGGGTGTGGTTCACACGCAGTTTTACCTCTTGACGGCCGCGGACGCGGTTTACTTGTTCCAGCAGGCGACGTAGTGGCCGTTTCCACGGTCGGTCAGCTGGGGGCATGCCAGCGCGCAGCGCTCGGTGGCATAGCGGCAGCGAGTGCGGAAGGGGCAGCCGCTGGGCATATGCAGCGGACTGGGTACGTCGCCCTCCAGCACGATGCGCTTGGAATGGCGTGCGGTCTCCGGATCGGGGATCGGCACAGCACTCAGCAGGCTTTCCGTGTAGGGGTGGATCGGGTTCTGGTTCAGCTCGTCGGCATCGGCCAGCTCCATCATGTGGCCCAGGTACATCACGCC
>JAHHRX010000009.1 GCA_020025545.1 Oscillospiraceae bacterium
GCCATGATCAAGGCGGCGGCACAGGCAGGTCTGGTGGACGAATACAGGATCATGTGCGAATCTGCCCTGTCCATTTTCCGGGCAGGTGCCAACATGCTTATTACCTACTATGCAAAGGAACTGGCTGAGGCCATTCGGAAGGGAGATATCGGCTGATGGATTGTTCTGAAGAATTGTTTGAACGGGCAAAGAAGGTGCTGCCCGGCGGTGTAAACAGCCCGGTTCGCGCATTTCGTGCGGTGGATCTGCACCCCCGGTTTATCAGCAGGGCAGAGGGGGCCTATATTTACGATGAGGACGGCAACCGCTTTCTCGACTATGTGTGCTCCTGGGGTCCCATGATCCTGGGCCACAACCACCCGGTGATCCGGCAGGCCGTTGAAAAGGCCGTGAAAGACGGACTTTCCTTCGGCGCACCCACCCGACGGGAAGTGGAGATCGCAGAGCTTATGACCCGGATGGTGCCCAATGTGGAGATGGTCCGCATGACAAGCTCCGGCACGGAGGCGGTCATGTCCGCCCTGCGTCTGGCAAGAGGTGCCACAGGCCGGGAGAAGATCATCAAGTTTGAGGGCTGCTACCACGGACACAGCGACTGTATGCTGGTAAAGGCAGGCTCCTCTGCCGTGGCAGAGGAGGGCGCACCCAGCTCCGCAGGTGTTCCTGCGGGCACGGCAAAGGACACGCTGACGGCGCAGTACAATAACCTGCCCAGTGTTCAGGCACTGTTCGACCAGAACCCCGGCAGGATTGCCTGCGTGATCGTGGAGCCAGTGGCTGCCAATATGGGCGTGGTAGGCCCGGATCCTGGCTTCCTGCAGGGGCTGCGGCAGATCTGCGACAAAGAGGGTGCCCTGCTTATTTTTGATGAAGTCATTACCGGCTTCCGGCTTGCAAAGGGCGGCGCTCAGGAGTTTTTCGGCGTGCGTGCGGATCTGGTCACCTTCGGCAAGATCATCGGCGGCGGCATGCCCGTGGGGGCATTCTGCGGCAGCCGGGCACTTATGGAGCAGGTGGCACCCTGCGGCCCGGTCTATCAGGCGGGCACCCTGTCCGGCAACCCGGTAGCCATGGCGGCAGGGCTGGCACAGCTTACCTATCTGAATGAGCACCCGGAGGTCTACACCCGGATCTCTGCCAGCGCAGACTATCTGGCGGAGGGGATGCGCAAGGCAGCTGCAGAAATCGGAGCCGGGGTGCAGATCAATCAGGTGGGCAGTTTGGTAGCCCCCTTCTTCACACCGGACAAGGTGGATAATTTTGCCGACGCCAAGCACAGCGACCTGAAAAAATATGCACAGTATTTTGCAAAAATGCTGGCACAGGGCATTTATCTGGCACCTGCTCAGTTTGAGGCCATGTTCCTGTCCGATGCCCACAGTGAGGAGGATCTGGAAAAGACCCTCTGTGCCGTAAAAGCGGTCCTTGCCCAGATGTACAGCTGATGACTGCTCACCGGCGGATATGCCGGATTGCGGAAAAATCAGGTGCATCCTGAAAAACCGGAGCAGACAGCAAAAATGTCCCCCAAGCAGATCATTGATCCGCTTGGGGGACAATATTTATTTTATTTGGAGACTGTTACAGCAGCCTCACCTACTCCGCATATGGCAATCGGTTCTGCTGATATCAGAACATGAAGGAACGGAGCATCTCTGCCCAGGAGAAGGAGCTTTTCATTGCAGCGGGCAGGTAATTGGGGGATACCAGCTGAGCAAACAGAAGGGAAACAATTACGAATACCAGAACAACGCCCACAATCATGTACAGCTTCTTATTGGGGCTCAGGGTGCAAACCTTCTCGTTGGCAGCTACTACAAAGCAGACATTTGCAAAAGCGCTGACAACATAGAAGAAGACAAAGCCGATGTTTACATTGATCAGCAGCAGCACACAAGCCACCGCAACCACAGGAATGGAAAAGGCGGAACGAATGGCTGCCATGCCGAGGGCATTTGCAAAGGTAAGGGTCCCCTTGAGCATCTTAGTGGCACCCAGATAAATTCCTGCAAAAGCAACGGACAGAAGCAGGGAGTAAAGCAATGTCTGGAAGAAGCCGCCGACACCGGAAATATGCAGGCCGCTGGAGAAGACACCGCCAATTGCAATGACGCTGTTGATCTTGGCAATGAGGATTGCGGCAAAGACGGCAGACAGCAGTGCGTGAACAGCAATCATAATGCCGGATGCAATCATATCACCCTTGCGGATGAAGGGGGCAGAATAGGTGCCGGGAGCTTTCAGCAGGTTTACAAACTGGCTCCAAACATTGGCTGCGGCCTGCTTGCCCTTTTCAAAACTCTCAGATGAGGCTGTGGCAGAAGCGGCAGGTGCTGCATTTTCAGCGGGAGCTGCATTTTCAGCAGAAGCTTCTGCGTTCTGACGGCAGCTGCAGACTTCGCCGTCCTCTAATTTTTTTCCACAATATCTACAAAAAGCCATATTCTTTCCTCCGTTTGATTATTCCGCTTTGATGCTGCTCTCGGCGTTGAAACGATCCATATTAGCGGTTACGCAGCGTTCATAGACCTCATCCAAAGTCTCGAAACCACGGAAGTAGATGCTGGACCAGCCGCCGATCGGCTTGCTGAAGCTCTTGTACGGAGTGTCAAATTTGTTCAGATCGACAATTACAGCGCCGTCTTCGTCTACCATCAGATTCTGGAAACGGACGCAGAAATAGTAATTGAGAGTCTCGTCAACAGTCTCTTTGGTATTGTCATCAATACGCTGGTAGGATGCGGTGATCTTGAAAACCAGATTGAGATAGTTGTTGTTATAAGCGTTCTGATCTTTGGAAGTGAGCAAATAGCTGCCCACATATTCCATGCCCTTCAGAGTGGCCTTTTCCCAGTTCTTTGCGACATGAGCCTTCATAATGTCGTCGCACTGTTTTTTCATGTTGGTCAAAGCAGTGTCGTCAATTTCAGACAGCTTGGAAACATAGGAATCCAGTCCGCTGACGGTGTAGGTCTGCTCTGTCTTGGAGAGCTTGATACCGTACTTTCTCAGCAGATAATCCTTCTGGTAGTCGCTGTCTGCGTCCTGCACAGTAACGGTAACGGTGTCGCCGTTTTTCAGAGATTCCCTTGCACTGATAGCAAAGTCAAACTCGTACTTGTAGGCTGCGTTGGTGTCCCACTCTACACGGGCGGTGCCGTTGGGAGCAGTTCCTTTAAAGGTAACCTTAATGAGAGAAAACGGATCAACCTCTTCAGCAACTTTCAAACCGGATACGGTGAAGTCCTTGTTCTTGCAAACCAATTTGACACCGAAATCTCTCTTTGCACCCTCCGAATCGCAATCCCATTCCACCTGGACGGCTTCGCCATTGGACAGCTGGGCATCCTTGCTGAGATCGTAGTGAACATACTCTCTCAAAAAGTACCGGAAGAGGGTTTCATCATCCAAAATTTCACCGAAATTATCCGAGTACTTACCCTGATATTGGAGCTTTCCTGCAAAATCATTGTAGAAAGCTTTTTTATCAAAAGTTACCGATGCGGTACCGGCGGTATCGTAGCCTTCATAGGTGATCTTGACATAATCGTTAAGATCAATTTTCATAGGTCTGGTTGTGAAGAAAATGGTCAGTGCGATAGCGACAACCAAAACGGCGGCCACAATACTAACCATCACCTTGTTCTTCTTGACATACTCGATTACATGCTGGAGGGTCTCCGACTTCTTTGCAGGGGCTGCCTGAGCCGGTGCAGACACCTCTTTACCTTCTTCTGCCAAGCTGGCGCCGCAGTTATCGCAGAATTGCGAATCATCCGGAACCTGTTGGCCACAATTGGGACAAAACATTGCGCTCTCTCCTTTTATTTTGTTTTTTTCAATCAAGAGTTTTTTGCGCTGTATGAAAACGCAAAACGGCTTTGCACATACTGGCAAAACGGCAGGAATCATGCCGCTTTTGTATCAGCAAGCCTGAACTCTGTGATGACAATTTTGGGTGCAGCTGTAAACGGTGATCTTATTGACAGCTGCGAAAAACAAGGATGCCGTGTGAATGCAGAATGGGGCAGCAGGAAATGAACTGACAGAAATGAATTCCGCTGTCTGTCCTTGATATTCGGCAAATATTTCCATATTTTGCTAAATTCATGATGATTATACCATTAATATTAAAAAATGTCTATACACAAACAACCGCTTTTTGCTGTAAAGTTAATTTTACAAACGGTTTTGTGTACTGTCCGCCCACGCACATTCCTTGGCGTGCTGCGGACTGTCAATGACGGCAGAGGGGCCGCCTGCTGGACTTTTCGGCGGGAATGTGATAGAATACAGCAAAAAAGGAGCAGGCCCATATGAAAAAATTGTATGTACTTATTTTGGCGGCGCTGATGCTGACCGGCTGCACTTTCGGAAGCAAGGCGGCTGCGTATCGGCAGGTCAGCTCCGCAGAGGCGGCCGCTATGATGGAAACCGAGAAAAACTATGTTATTGTGGATGTGCGCACACCGGAGGAATTTGCCGAAGGCCATATTCCGGGGGCGGTCAATGTCCCCAATGAGCGGATCGGGGACAGCGGAATTTCCGAACTTCCGGACAAGTCACAGCTGATCCTCGTTTATTGCCGCAGCGGAAACCGGAGCAAACAAGCGGCGGGAAAGCTGGCGGCGCAGGGCTACACGAATGTCGTGGAATTTGGCGGAATCCAGAGCTGGCAGGGCGATATTGTCACAGATTAAAAGGGAAAAATCCGGGCAGGAAACAGGCTGCCCGGAATTTTTTGCATGATCGGGCGCATTCACGAACACGAATTTGCGATGGCAGATGGGCCGTGTGGTCATTTTGTACAATATCTCGAATGAAATTAAGTTATTGTGCCGAATGTTCGTGGATTAGCAGTTGACCGGTTAAAATATTGATAATTTGCCGGTAAAATAATGCCATCTACGCCAATAAAATATATGTGTACGAGGTGGCTTATATGAGAAAGTGGAATCCGGTTTTACCAGATTATGCGCTTTGGTGCTGACGGTGTTGTTCCTGCTGCCTCCGCTGCAGGGACTGGCCGTATCGGTATCCGGCGCAGAACCCGGCGGCAGGGCTGTTTCGATGGCGCGGAATGCTGCAACCGGAATCTGGACAGCAACGAGCCCGGGGATGTCTATGGAAAGTATTATCTCTTCCGGATGACCTTCCGCAGTACGGAAGGGGAGCGCATCACCTATGCAGTGGACCCCTGTGCAATGGCGGTCAGCCAGAACGGCAAAATGGGATACCTGCTGGACATTGTAAATGATCCGGCAACTATTTCCGACCGGAACACAGGGGCTTTTGACAAGACGCAAAGACCTCGCTGCGCCAATATGCACGATGCCATCATCTACGAGATGCATGCCCGGGACTTTACCATCAACAAAGCATGGGGCGGCAACCCCGCCTATGCCGGAAAATATCTGGGCATTATCCATGTGCATCTGCTGCCCACCTATGATTTCGGCTCTGTAGACGAGACAAAGGACGGCAGGAACTGGGGCTATGATCCTGTAAACTACAATGTGCCGGAGGGCAGCTATTCCGCGGATTCCGCCGACCCTGCCACCCGCATCCGGGAATTCCGTCAGATGGTGATGCGTCTGCACGACCATGGCATCGGCGTGATTCTGAATCAGGTTTACAATCATATGTACTCTGCGAAGAATATGGATGCCATTGTTCCCGGCTACTATTTCCGCAGCTGGGCAGACGGTGCAGCCCAGACGACGCCGCCGGACACGGTTCCAAACGAGGACACGCAGATCATCCATCCCGCGAATCCGACACACCCTGGCGAGGTGACGGAGCCTTCTGAGAAGCCAACCGTTACACCCCCACAGCCTACGGATCCGCCCACCGAGCCTTCCAGTCCTATGGAAACAACTGCCCCGGATGCAGGTGTGGAGCTTCCGCCGTTGCCCATCGAGTAAAACAAAAGCCGAGCAGATACCTGCTCGGCTTTTTGCACTATCCGTAAGGGATTTTCAATGGAAAGTGCCGGATTCTTATGAATCCGGCACTGTTACGGTCATATTCCTTTTACAGTCCCATTTCCTTTTTGACCTCGCCGAAGCACTTGATGGCAAAGTCCAGATCTTCCTTGGTGTGACCGGCGGAAATCTGGGTGCGGATACGGTCCTTTCCCTTGGGCACAACAGGGTAGCAGAAGGCAACCACATACACGCCCTTCTGGAGCATCCGGTCGGCAAACTCGTGGGCGATCTTGGGATCGTACAGCATGACGGGCACAATGGGATGCTCGCCGGGCAGCAGATCGAAGCCCAGCTTTTCCATGCCTGCCCGGAAGTAGCGGGCATTTTCGTGGACCTTATCCCGCAGAGCGGTGGATTCCTCCAGCAGCTCAATGGTGCGGATCGTTGCGGCGCAGATGGCGGGAGCCACGGTGTTGGAGAAGAGATACGGACGGCTCTTCTGACGCAGCAGGTCTACAATGGGCTGACGGGCAGCGGTATAGCCGCCGGAAGCACCGCCCAGAGCCTTGCCAAAGGTACCGGTAATGATATCCACACGGCCCATGACACCGCAGTACTCTGCGGTACCCCGTCCGTGCTCACCCATGAAGCCTACGGAGTGGCTGTCGTCCACCATAACAAGGGCATCGAATTCGTCTGCCAGATCGCAGATGGACTTCAGGTCGGCAATGTAGCCGTCCATGGAAAAGACACCGTCGGTGGCGATGAGAATCTTCTTGCAGCCGGATTCCCGGGCGTCGGTCAGGCAGCGGCGCAGATCTTCCATGTTGTTGTTCTTGTAGCGGTAGCGCTTTGCTTTGCACAGGCGCACACCGTCGATGATGGAGGCGTGGTTCAGCTCGTCGGAGATAACGGCATCCTCAGCGCCCAGCAGGGTCTCAAAAAGACCGCCGTTGGCGTCGAAGCAGGAGGAATAGAGAATGGCATCATCCATGCCGGAGAAGCCGGCAATTTTCTGCTCCAGATCCTTGTGGATCTGCTGGGTGCCGCAGATGAAGCGGACAGAGGAAAGACCGAAGCCCCATTTGTCGTAGCTGGCCTTGGCGGCCTCGATCAGCTGGGGATGGGCGGAAAGACCCAGATAGTTGTTGGCACACATATTGACCACGCCCTCTTTGGCAGTGGTGTTGATGCGGGAGCGCTGCGGGGTGGTGATGATGCGCTCGTCACGCCATGTGCCGGCCTGACGGATTGCATCCAGCTCCTGGTTGATAGCAGTTAATGCGGATTTCATAAAATCAGTCCTCCTTTTTTGTGGTCCAGTCCAGCACAACCTTGCCGGATTTGCCGCTGTTCATGGCTTCAAAGCCCTTCTGGAAGTCCGTGTAGTGGAAACGGTGGGTGATGATGGGGCTGATATCCAGACCGCCCTGCACCATGTAGCTCATCTGGTGCCAGTTGTCCATCTTCCGGCCGTAGATGCCCTGAAGGGTCAGACCCTTGGTGATGATGGTGTTCATATCCATTTCCACGGGGCGGTTGCCGATGCCCAGCAGGGAAATCTTGCCGCCGTTGCGCATGGATTCGACCATCTGCTGCAGGGCTTTGCCGTTGCCGGACATTTCCAGACCCACATCAAAGCCCTCGGTAAGACCCTGATCCTTCATGATCTGGGGCAGATCCTCCCGGGCGGTGTTGACGGCGGCATCCACGCCCATTTTGCGGGCAAGATCCAGCCGATAGTCGTTTACGTCGGTGATAATCACACGGCGGGCACCTGCAAACTTGCAGACACCGGCGGCGATGATGCCGATGGGGCCGGCGCCGGTAATGAGCACATCCTCACCGATCAGGGGGAACATGAGCGCCGTGTGGGTGGCGTTGCCGAAGGCATCAAAGAAGGAAACAATATCCTCGTCCAGATTTTCGTCAATGAGGATCACATTGGTTTCGGGAATGCAGATATACTCCGCAAAGGCACCGTCACGGTCTACGCCTACGCCGATGGTGTCCTTGCACCACTGGATGTTGCCGTTGTGGCAGTTGCGGCAGTGATGGCAGGTGATGTGGCCTTCACCGGAAACACGCTGGCCGATTTTAAGACCGGTCACGCCGTCGCCCAGAGCGGCGATCTCGCCCACATACTCGTGACCGATGGTCATGGGGGGCTTAATGTGAAGCTGAGCCCAGGGATCCCAGTTGTAAATATGTACATCGGTGCCGCAGATGGCGGTCTTGTGTACCTTAATCAGAACCTCGCCGGGGCCGGGGACGGGCACGGGAACTTTTCGCAGCTCCAGGCCGGGGCCGGCAACAGGTTTGACGATTGCGTCCATAAATTGCTGCATGATTTTTTCTCCTCACTTCATAGGGTTGCAGGTGTTCTTGCATTCCTTAGTGTAGCACCATTATATCCGTCCGTCAACTTGCGAAAGAGAAAAAATTCCCGGGAAAATACTCTGTTTTCGGAATCTCAAAAGCAGAGCAGCCGCAAATAAAATTATCCGGGGATGCATGGGCGGACGGGTTTACATTTTGCGGGCAAAATGCTATAATCGACCATAGTATTGTATGAAATCTGAAAACATTGCCGCCGTTACAATGCAGGCGGCTGCCGAAGCCGGCAGCGCCGGATACTTGCACGAGAGGGGGAAACTTTGTGAAGAAGGAAGATGCTGTCTACCGTCAGTTTTTGGATATTCTCCACGAGGAGCTGCGGCCTGCAATGGGGTGCACGGAGCCCATTGCGCTTGCCTATGGGGGCGCCAAAGCCAGAGCGCTTCTGGGGGGACTGCCGGAAAAAATCACCGCTTATGTCAGCGGCAATATAATTAAAAATGTAAAAAGCGTAATTGTACCCAACACCGGGGGACTGCATGGCATCCCTGCGGCTATCTGCGCCGGCGTGGTGGCGGGAGATGAAAGCAGGGAATTGCAGGTGATCAGTCAGGTGTCCGATGCCCAGCGGGAACAGCTGCGGCAGTACCTGGATACGGTGAATCTAAGGATTTGTCCTGCGGACTCCGGCCTTATTTTCGACATTGACCTGCGCATGGAGCGTGGGGAGGATCGGGTGCGCCTGCGGATTGTGAATCACCATACCAACATCGCCTATATGGAGAAAAACGGGGAGGTACTTTTGTGTCGCCCTGTTGAAAACGCCTCTGAGGATCACCTGACGGATAAATCCTGCCTCAGCATCCAAAGAATTGTGGAATTTGCGGATGCAGTGGACATAGAGGACATCCGGGACTGCGTAGGAGAGCAGATCCGCTGCAATATGGCAATTGCCGAGGAAGGCATCCGTGGGAATTGGGGCGCCAATATCGGCAGAGTGCTGCTGCACCATCAGGGAGGCATCCTCAGCAAGCGTGCCGCTGCCTATGCGGCCGCCGGCTCCGATGCCAGAATGAGCGGCTGCGAGATGCCGGTGATCATTTTGTCCGGAAGCGGCAATCAGGGAATCACCGCCAGTGTCCCCGTAGCGGTGTACGCCGAGGCATACCACAAAAGCGAGGAAGAAATGCTCCGGGCGGTGGCCCTCAGCGACTTGGTCACCATCCACCAGAAAACCGGTATCGGAAGGCTCTCTGCCTACTGCGGAGCCATCAGCGCCGGATGCGGTGCCGGTGCAGGTGTGGTGTACCTTCGGGGCGGCGGTGTGGATGCCGTGGCACACACGGTGGTCAATGCCATCGCCATCCTCTCCGGCACCATCTGTGACGGTGCCAAGCCCTCCTGCGCTGCAAAGATCGCTGCGGCGGTAGATGCGGGCATTTTGGGCTGCGATATGTATTTGGACAACCAGCAGTTCTACAGCGGGGACGGTATTATCACCAAGGGTGTGGACAAGACCGTGACCAATGTGGGCCGCCTTGCCCGGGAGGGTATGCGGGAAACCGACAAAACCATCCTCAGCATTATGATGGGCGAGTAATAAAAATCCCGCCTCTTAAGCCAGTGACGGCTCAGAGCAGTTGGTATACAGAATACGGTGCAGCCCGTTTGGACTGCACCGTATTTCTTTTGAAGCGCCTTTTTCACCAGCTTCAGGTTATTGGCAATATTTCATTTGTGCTGCTTCGCAAATGGATAACATCCTTTAGCAATTCAGAAGCCGATAAAATATCGGTTTCAGTGATACTGACATACGATTCAATCTCCGGGTATTTACTCCATGTGCCATCATAAAATGCAGGGAGATTTAAAAGCATATCCTTAAGATCAGTGCTTGCACTTCCGACTTTTATTACCTCAAAATCAATGTATTTCGGCGAAAGCTCCAGCGTCTCCCTGTAAATGCGATAAAGCTCTTCTTGAAGCGCAGCAAGCTCCTTATCCGTTTTTATGACCACAACAGCCTTAACGAGAGCATGGTCCTTTAGAACTGCCGAAACATCATTCTCAATTGCATAGTCGAGGGTCATATTGTTCCCGTCAGAAAGTATAAAGTTACCGTATATCTCAAAAGCAGAGCCGCATTTCGATAGGAGCAAGTCTCTTATTTTCTGATTGACAATCACCTGCGGGTAATCATCAGATACCTCGCTGCCGGCGCTCTGATACACATTGAAAAGATACTCTCCGTCAGATAATGTCAAAATGTTTGTGTATGTTTCATCTTTCGCAGCCTGAAAATTCTCAACAGCAAAATCTTTTCCGTACTTGTCGGTGGCGTAACGCTTCAAATTCTCCGCCGTTACTTCCTCGTTTTCTTTATTCATACATCCGCACAAGCCTGTAACCGCAATCACGATAACGAACACCAAAAGGGCCTTTCTCAATCGTTTCATATACATACCCCGTCATTCCCATTCGTTGACTTATTTTTCGCCATCTGTCCATTTTGCCACTGCATACTCACGGATGTTCTCCTTGACAATATACAGGCATTTTGTGTAGGCCTTCGCGTCAATCAAAGCATTTGCAGAATCCCGTATGGATTCCTTTGAGTCAATATAATAGATGTGTCCGCTTACAACCGCAGTTTTGAAGGCGTCTTTTATATTAGACAATTCTTCCTCTTCGTTATCCGCTTTTCCGGAAACCGCAGCCGAGAAATATATATATGTGCTTGCATCCGCAATGTACTCCTCAAAGGTCGTGCTACTTGAACCGCCCTCCATGGAGGCAGTATCGTCCGGAATAAATTTGAGATAGATATTGTCTCCATACAAACGAGTCAGCGCATCCCGGATATATGTGTAGGTTTGCTCCTCAAACTTTACATTAAGATAAGTGTCTGAAAACACCTCGCCGCCGTCAGTTTCCGAACAAATAACACGAATCTCCTTTTCGGGAAATTTTTCCGACTTAACAATGATTTTAGTCGTGTTGGAGCCGAGATGTCCTCCGGTAACGCTTACATATTCAAAACGATCGTCAGCGTATTTGCTGTTAATGTACGAAAGCATTCTGTCAATTTTATCTTGACCTTTCCGGCTAAACATACTGCAGCCGCACATGCCGAACATGAAAGATATGACAATTAAAAATATAATCAGTTTCTTCATAATCATCACCATAAATCCTGAAGATAAATGTCAAAATAGCCCTGCGCAATGTTTGTCCTGAGAACCTGAATCTGCTGCCTTGGGTTCTCCGGTAAAACCGTTGAGCGTTTTAGCAAAAGCAGGGGTATCAGCCCTTTCCGGAGCCGTTTCCATGGCTGTTCTCTATCAATATTATAACAATTTCAGTGTGAAGTAAATAGTAGGAAATTTCTTAAGAATTTATAAAGGATAGTGTATCATGAAATTCAAAAAGAAAATGGAAACAGACCAGCCATTAGGGCATCTGCAAAATGATTGAGCTTTCATTTTACAGAAAATGATCTGTAAAAACGAAGGTGCAGACAAAACAAAACGCCCGGAAGAACCTTTTACAGTCCTTCCAGGCGCTCTTTTTGTCCCGCTGCAATGCCCGCTGTCCTGATTTCGGTAACCCCGGCTCCTTAAGAGCCGAAAGCTTGGCTGCATTCAGGGGATTTTTTGAAAGTTCAGATTTCCTTGCCGCCGAGGAAGACGCGCTTTCCGGAATAGTCACTGTTGCAGACGATGAAGTCTGCCAGCAGACCGGTGGCGATGGAGCCAACCTTATCCTGTGCGCCGATTGCGCAGGCGGGATTGTAGGAGGCAGCACGGACAGCATCCTCTTCACGGATGCCGAAGAGGATTGCATTTACCATGCAATCGTAGAGGTTGGTGGCGGAACCGGCAATGGTACCGCTTGCCAGACGGGCGATGCCGCCCTCAAGGAATACCTGCTGGCCGCCCAGCTCATACTGGCCGTCGGGCATACCGCAGCAGCGCAGAGCGTCGCTTACCAGAACCATGCGCTGACCGCCGAAGATGGAGAATGCCAGACGCACGGAGGCGGGGTGGACATGGAGACCGTCACAGATCAGCTCTGCACGGACATGGGGATTTTCTGCCGCTGCGGGAATCACGCCGGGATCTCTGTGGTGGATGCCGGGCATGGCGTTGTACATATGGGTCAGATGGGTGGCGCCGGTGGCAAATGCCATTTTGGCGTGATCGTAATCGGAATCGGTGTGGGCAACGGAAACGGTGCAAAGATCCTTTGCCTTTGCAATAAATTCCTCGGCACCGGGCAGCTCAGGAGCCACATCCACAATGGTCACAAGGCCGCCGCAGCCGTCATAGAGCTTCTTGAAGCCTTCAAAATCGGGATTTTTGATATAGTCACCGTTCTGGGCACCCTTCTTCTTCATGGAGAAGTAGGGGCCTTCCATCTGAATACCCATCAGACGGGAGCAGCCGTCGGGAGCTTCGTCAGCCAGACGGCGGGCGGTGGCAAAAGCTTTTTCCAGCACATCATAGGGCAGTGTCATGGAAGCGGGGGCAAAGGAGGTCACGCCGCTACGCAGCAGGTAACTGGCAATTTTCTTAAGGCCCTCGTAGTCACCGTCGGAAAAATCGGCGTTGGAGTTTCCGTGGGTATGCACATCAATGAGGCCGGGAATTACGGTAGCACCCTTAAGATCAACGGCATCTTCCGGAACAAACTGGGGAAGCACGGTGCCGAAGTGGCTGCCTCTTACTTCAAAGGCACCCTGATGGAACTGAAAATCGGAGCAAAAAATTCTGGCGTTTTTGTAAAACATAAATAGTCTCCTCTCGTAAATCAGGAGGTCATTCCCAAAGGGAATACCTCCGGTAATTCCATGAAGTTATATAGGGGATGGCGTATCAATATGATTATATGTTTATTTTATCATAGGAACCCCAAAAATGCAATGGACTTCCCATAAAAAGGCGGCTGCCCGAAAGCAGCCGCTTTAAAATATTTGCTTACAGGTGCAGTACCCGATCCCGGATTTCCTGTGTCCGGCCTTGATTCCAATACTGCGTGCCGATGTAGCCGCAGGTGCGCCGTGCCACATTCATTTTGCTCTGGTCGGTGTTGCCGCACTGGGGGCAGACCCAGATGAGCTTGCCGTCCTCATCCTCCTGAATCTGGATTTCACCGTTATAGCCGCAGCACTGGCAGTAGTCGGACTTGGTATTCAGCTCCGCATACATGATGTTGTCGTAGATGAATTTCATCAGCTCCAGAACGGCATCAATGTTCTGCTGCATATTGGGAACTTCCACATAGCTGATAGCGCCGCCGGGAGACAGCTGCTGAAATTCCGCTTCAAATGCCAGCTTGGTAAAGGCATCGATCGGCTCCGATACATGGACATGGTAGGAGTTGGTGATGTAGGACTTGTCCGTAATTCCGGGGATGATGCCGAAACGCTTTTGCATACACTTGGCAAATTTGTAGGTGGTGGATTCCAGCGGAGTTCCGTAGAGGGAGAAGTCAATGTTGTGCTGTGCCTTCCATTTCTTGCAGGCATCATTCATGTGCTGCATGACGGAAATGGCAAAGGGCTTTGCTTCAGTATCCGTGTGGGAACGGCCGGTCATGTACTTGACACACTCATAAAGTCCGGCGTAGCCCAGAGAAATGGTGGAATATCCGCCGTAGAGAAGCTTGTCGATGGGCTCGCCCTTGGGCAGTCTTGCCAGCGCACCGTACTGCCAGAGAATCGGCGCAGCATCCGAAAGGGTTCCCTTCAGCCGCTCGTGGCGGCACATAAGCGCCCGATGGCAAAGCTCCAGACGCTCGTCAAAGATCTGCCAGAACTTATCCATATCCTTTCCGGAGGAAAGCGCCACATCTACCAGATTGATGGTGACAACGCCCTGATTGAAGCGGCCGTAATACTTGGGCTTTCCGTTTTCATCCACATAGGGGGTCAGGAAGGAGCGGCAGCCCATGCAGGTGTAGCACTGGCCGTCACCGTTGGCATCCACCTTCAGCTCCTTCATTTTCTTTTCACTGATATAGTCGGGCACCATCCGCTTGGCGGTGCATTCCGCTGCCAGCCTGGTCAGATACCAGTAGGGGGAATCCGGGGTGATATTGTCATCTTCCAGCACATAAATAAGCTTGGGGAAGGCGGGCGTGATCCAGACACCCTTTTCGTTCTTGACGCCCTCGCAGCGCTGGCGCAGGGTTTCTTCGATAATCATGGCCAGATCCTGCTTTTCCTGCTCATTTCTGGCCTCGTTGAGGTACATGAATACCGTGATGAAGGGCGCCTGACCGTTGGTGGTCATCAGGGTCACAACCTGATACTGGATGGTTTGCACGCCCTTGCGGACTTCATCCCGCAGGCGATCCTCCACAACCTTTGAAATTTGAGCTTCATCGGGGGTGATGCCCAGCACTTTCAGCTCCCGATCCACAATTTTGCGGATCTTTTCCCGGCTCACCTGCACAAAAGGTGCCAAATGGGTGAGGCTGATGGACTGTCCGCCGTATTGATTGGATGCAACCTGGGCAATAATCTGGGTAGCAATGTTGCAGGCGGTGGAGAAGGAATGGGGCTTTTCGATCAGCGTACCGGAAATGACGGTGCCGTTTTGGAGCATATCCTCCAGATTCACCAGATCGCAGTTGTGCATATGCTGGGCAAAGTAATCGGAATCGTGGAAATGGATGATGCCTGCCTCGTGCGCTTCCACAATATCTCTCGGAAGCAGCAGACGGGTAGTGATATCCTTGGAGACTTCGCCGGCCATATAGTCACGCTGAACAGCATTGATAGTGGGGTTTTTGTTGGCGTTTTCCTGCTTGACCTCTTCATTGTTGCACTCGATGAGGCTCATGATCCGGTCATCGGTGGTGTTGGCCTGCCGCAGGAGACTGCGGGTGTAGCGGTAGGTGATGTATTCCTTGGCAACCTCGAAGGCACCGTGCGTCATAATGGCTTTTTCTACCAGATCCTGAACCTCTTCAACAGAGGGGCTGCGGGTCAGCTCATCGCAGGATGCTTGGACACTTTCGGTGATCCGCTGGATCTGCAAGGGGGTCATACGGACATTTTCTTCTACTGCGGCATTGGCTTTTGTGATAGCGGTATATATCTTTTCGGCGTCGAAAACAACCTCAGCACCGTTTCTTTTAATAATCTTCATAGCACTTTCCTTCCTCCCAAAAATTGTGTCTTTGCGCAAGTATCACACATTATACACTATATCTTGTGGTGTTTTCAATAGCGAATCACAAAATAAACTATTTTCTATCATAATGCACAAAAATGCATGCAACTGCGCTATGCTGAAATTTAAGGGGGATATTGTCGGAAAGTTACAAAATAAAGTGCAATGAGAAAGAAAGATTTGAATTTGCTCGAACAATGTAGTATAATCGCAGACAGGATGTTTTGTCATTCTGATGGTTTTTATGGAAGGAGCTTTTACGATGAAGGAAAAATTTGGTACCCTTGCCGATGGCACAGAGGCCAGCCTTTATACGATAACCAGCGGGCCCATCACAGCAGTTATTTCCGATTACGGCGCTACGCTTGTAAAGCTTTTTGTGCCGGATGCCATGGGAAAACCTGCAGATGTGGTTCTGGGTTTTGACGACCCTAACCAGTACGCCACCAGCACTTCCTTTATGGGAGCAGTGGTGGGCCGAAATGCCAACCGCATCGGCGGCGCAGGTTTTGACCTGAACGGCAGACACTTTGCGCTGGATGCCAACGATCACGGACGCAACAATCTTCACAGCGGTGTGAATTATTATAAAGACAGACTCTGGACGGTCATTCGCCATGAAGAAAACCGTCTGATCCTGACACTGGAAAGCCCGGACGGAGATCAGGGTTTCCCCGGCAATGCCTTTATTGCCGTAACCTATCAGCTGGAGGAGGGAAAGACCCTCAGAATCATTTATGATGCCCAGTGCAATAAGGATACGGTTTTTAATTTCACCAACCACAGCTATTTTAACCTTGCAGGCCATGACCACCCGGAGAAGGCCATGGAGCAGATTCTCAGTATGCCCGCACGGCATTTTAATGCCGCCGATGCCGAGAGTATCCCTACCGGCGAGTTGCGTTCTGTGGAAAACACCCCCATGGATTTCCGTGCGCCCAAGCCCATCGGCCGGGACATTGACGCAGATTACGATGCCCTGAAGCTGCAGGCAGGCTATGACCACAATTTCGAGGCATTTGCTGCGCCCTGTGCCATTCTTTCCGACCGGGATTCCGGCAGAATTATGGCTGTCAGCACCGATTGCCCCGGCGTGCAGCTTTATACCGGCAATTTCCTGCAGGATGAGAAGGGCAAGGACGGCGTGATTTATCACCGCAGGAGTGGCGTATGTCTGGAGACCCAGTTTGCCCCGGACGCGGTCAACCATCCCCAGTGGCGGCAGCCGGTTACCAAAGCGGGGGAGCGCTATCACTCCGAAACCGCCTACAAATTCGCCTGAATGGCAGGGCTGCTTGCACGGCCCTGCTTTCCCTAAGGATTTTTGGAAAAAGCCTTGCTATTTTTCCATACATCCGCTAAAATGAGAAGGAGTTTTTACAGAAGGAAGCGTGAAGATCATGGGCAAGATAGGCTTTGACAATCATAAATATCTGCAAACCCAGTCGGCACATATCCAGCAGCGGCTGGATGTCTTCGGGGGTAAGCTCTATCTGGAATTTGGCGGAAAGCTGTATGACGATAACCATGCGGCTCGGGTACTGCCGGGATTTGAACCCGACAGCAAGCTGCAAATGCTGCTGCAGCTGAAGGAAAAAGTGGAAATCGTGATCGTCATTAATTCCTTCGACATTGAGAAAAATAAAATCCGGGGGGATCTGGGCATTACCTATGACCGGGACGTGATCCGTCTGCTGGATATTTTCAGAAATCTGGGGCTTTATGTTTCCAGCGTGGTTTTGACCCGCTTCCATGAGCAGGCGGTGGCAAGAGCCTTTGAGACCCGTCTGGAAAGCCTTGGCGTCCGGGTTTACCACCACTATGATATCGACAGATATCCCTCCGATACTGCCCATGTGGTGAGCGAAGAGGGCCTTGGACGCAATGAATACATCGAAACCAGCCGTGAGCTGGTGGTGGTGACGGCCCCCGGCCCCGGCAGCGGCAAGCTGGCTACCTGCCTGAGCCAGCTCTATCATGAGCACAAGCGGGGCAACCGGGCGGGCTATGCAAAGTTTGAGACATTCCCCATCTGGAATCTGCCTCTGAATCATCCGGTGAACCTTGCCTACGAGGCAGCTACCGCAGATCTTGACGATGTGAATATGATCGACCCCTTCCATCTGGAAGCCTACGGAGAGACGACGGTGAACTATAACCGTGATGTGGAGGCTTTCCCGGTGCTGCAGGAGATGTTCCGCCAGATTCTGGGGGAGTGCCCTTATAAATCCCCCACGGATATGGGTGTTAACATGGTGGGCAGCTGCATTGTGGACGATGAAACAGTCCGGGAAGCCGCCCGTCAGGAAATTATCCGCAGATATTATAATGCACTTTGCGACTACAAGAAGGGCAGAACCTCTGACGAAGTGGTGCGGAAGATGGAACTGCTGATGAAAAAGGCGGCGGTGGATCTGTCCTCCCGGACTGTGGTGGCTGCGGCGCTGGCACGGGAGGAGGAAACGGGACTTCCCGCAACCGCAATGTACCTGCCGGACGGCCGGATCGTCACCGGAAAGACAACCAATCTGCTGGGAGCCTCGGCGGCGCTGCTGCTGAATGCCCTTAAGGAGCTGGGAGGTATCCGGGAAAAGCTGCATCTGATTTCTCCCGTGGTCATCGATCCCATCCAGCATCTCAAGGTGGAGCATCTGGGGAACCGAAACCCACGGCTTCACAGCGACGAGGTGCTGATAGCCCTTTCCATTTGTGCAGCCACCAATCCTACGGCAGAGCTTGCCATGGAGCAGCTTTCAAAGCTGCGAGGCTGTGAGATGCACTCCACAGTGATTCTTTCCGAGGTGGATGAACAGACATTCAAGCGTCTGGGGGTCAATGTGACCTGCGAGCCGAAATTCAACGTATAACAAAAAACCGACTGCTTATGCAGTCGGTTTTTGTGGTTACAGGAGTAAAATCATAACTTATCCGTTCTTTTTCCACGGATAATTCCATTGCGCATGGTTTTCTGCGGGGAGCATGAACATATTGACATCGTAGCGCCCCTGCTGAGCCCGGTATTCCGCTTCCCATGCACAGTCGCAGATGTAAACTTCGTCATCAATCACTTGGATTTCTTTTTGTAAATCACAACTGCGGTAATGGCGGCCGCCGCAATGACAGCGGCACCGATGCCCAGCCACAGCCCCCAATTGGGACTGCCCTTTTCGGCGGAAGCAGACTCTGCCCCGGCAGGAGCGGCTTCTTTCACGAGAACCAGAGCGGAAATGGGATCTACGGTGGCGGTGCCGCTGACGGAGCCGAGAACCTCGGTACCGGCCTTTTCACCGTTGATGTAGATATTCCAGTTGCCTTCGGGCAGTTTAATCTCAGCTTCGTTCTTGTTGGCATTGAATACAACAAACATACCGTCAGCGGCGGTATCTCCGTTGATGCCGCCCTGAATGTTGAATGCTACCACATTGGCAGGGGTGCCGTTTACGGGGGTGATGCCTTCACTGACCATGTCTGCGTCGGTCATCCGTAGAGCGGAGTGCGCCTTGCGGAAGGCAATCAGGCCCTTGTAGTAGTTATAGACATCCTGATACTGGGCATCGCTGAGGGTGTCCCACTTGATGGAGTTGACGGCATCGGGCCTGCTGTAGCTGTTGTGCTCAAAAGTGCCGTCGCCGAGAGGCTTGGAGCGGAGAATCTCTTCGCCGGCATGGATGAAGGGAACCCCCTGAGAGGTCAGATAAATGGCGGCTGCCAGATTGTTCATACGGATTTGATCGTCACGGGATGCATTGGGGGTAGAAAGCACAATTCGGTCAAAAAGCGTGTTGTTATCATGGCAGGAGGCATAGTTTATGGTTTGCAGAGGGGTACGGCACCAGTTTGGCTGACCCAGGAAGCACTGCTTGAGGTCGAATTCCTTACCGGATGCGCCGGAAACAAATCCGGTGCTCTGATCGAACACGCTGCCCTTCAGCATATCCCGGATGGTATCGTTAAAGAATGCAAAACCGGGAACCTTGGAAGCGTTTTGCTGGGTGGTCATGGTGTAGCCGGGTTTGGTGGGGGTGGTATTCATAGACCAGCCCTCGCCGTAGAACACCACATTGGGATGGGTCTTGTGAACCTCAGTCATTACGGTGTTGATGGTTTCGGTGTCAATCAGACCCACAAGGTCAAAGCGGAAGCCGTCTACATGGTATTCATCCGCCCAGTATTTTACGGAATCCACAATATACTTGCTGACCATGGCCCGCTCGGAAGCAGTGTCATTGCCGCAGCCGGAGCCGTTGGAACCGGGGCGGGAGAAGTAGCCGGGGACGATCTGATTGAAGCAGAATCTGCCGGAATCCTGCACATGGTTGTAAACCACATCCATGATCACGCTGATGCCGTTATCGTGAAGCCCCTTCACCATCTGCTTCATTTCGCTGACCCGGACGGCACCGTTATAGGGATCGGTGGAGTAGGAACCTTCGGGAACATTGTAGTTCACGGGATCGTAACCCCAGTTGAACTGCGGCTGATCCAGCTTGGTCTCGTCTACGGAACCGAAGTCGTAGGCGGGCAGGATATGCAGGTGGGTGATGCCAAGATCCTTGATGTGATCGAGGCCGGTGGGGTTTCCGTTGGCGTTAGTGGTGCCGGTTTCGATGAGCCCCAGAAATTTGCCCGTATTTTTGATGCCGGAGCTTGCATCCGAGGACAGATCACGGATATGCAGCTCATAAATGATGGCATCGGTAAAATTCTTTCCGGCATTGGGATCCTTGTCGCTGTCCCAGCCGGAGGGGTTGGTGGCTGCAAGATCCAGAATCATGGCACGATGCCCGTTGACACCGGTGGTTCTGGCGTAGGGATCGCAGGCTTCATTTACAGTGCCGTCCAGATCCACCAGATAGGTGTAGTAGGTGCCGTTTTTGTCGCCTTCCAGCGTGGCAACCCAGGTGCCGTTGACATCCTTGGTCATGGCGACCTGTTCCACGGGCTTATCCTGCTTCGCAGGATCGCCGTCGGTGTAGAGGTTTACGGTAACGGCTTTGGCGGTAGGTGCCCAGACACGCAGGGCGGTTTGATCCTTGGTGTAGGTGGCACCCAGATCGCTGCCGGTATAGGTGTTTTCCTTTTCAAAGTCAGCACTTGCATAATAATCTGGCATTTCGATTGTGTACTCCCGGTTTTCAAAAATGATTTTGTAGCTCCTGTCGGCAGCCAGAGGCTCCCTGAGGGTCAGATAATAGTAGTTGGAAACGGCTTTGATACTCTCAATGGCGCACTCGCCGTCCGCACCCCTGACAGTAAAGGTTTGTGTGGTGGGCTCTTTTTCGGGAGGGCCGGAAAGCTTGACGGCAATTTTCAGTTTGCCGTCATATCTGGAACCAACGATGACAGTGCCTTTGACCACATCACTGCCGTACTCAATTCTGTGACCCTTGACACCGGATTCCACATAGACATGGACGGTGCCGCCCAGCACACCGGCAAGATCGATGAACTGATCTTCTTCCACATCCTTGGCTTCCCATTCGCCCAGGCGGACGATGTAGCCAACCTGTGTTGCGCCGGGTTTTAAGTGGTAGGTCGCCACCATTTCGCCGTTTTCTTCTTCAAAAGGATGGGCTGTACCCTGATCCGTCCAGAACCAGGTGCTCCAATTGTCGTATTTTCCGTCGGGGCGGTGGTAATGCAGCTTGATGGTGATGTCATTTGCCGCAAAGGCGGATAAACGCAGACCGCCGGTGCCCAGCAGAAAACCGGACAGCATCGCAACCGCTAAAACAAAGGAAAGGACACGTTTTTTCATACTGATTTCCTCCTGCTAAATTGCACATATTTGGCTTGCATTTGCCTGTAAAAATTATATCATTGCGACACAGAATTGTAAAGGAAGTTTGCGCAAACGGTTTACCAGAATTTGCAATGATTTTTTTGTTGGAATTGCACAGGGCGCCGCCGCGAAAGCCAGGATCCTCTGGAAAAATGACGGGGCATTTTCTGCGGCATGGGGAAAAAATCGGCGTCCGCAGAGGGAAAAAGCGGTATTGTGTGCGCTTTGGAAGCAAAAAATGCCGGGCCTGACCGTGATTTTGGCACATTGGAGCCCTGCGCAAAGGGAGCAGAATCAAAATAATTCTTGAAAACAGCAGGATTTTGCGGTATAACAATGTTGTTAATTACCATCCATCGATTTTGGCTTTATGCCGAATGCCAGAAATGAGGTTTTACGCAATATGGAAAGAAAAATTGGTACCACATCCAGAGGCATCCGCTGCCCCATAGCCCGGGAAGGCGACGATGTTTGCAAGTTTGTCGTAGACAGTGTGCTGAGCGCAGCAGAAAGTGAAGATTTCCGACTCCATGACAGAGATATTGTGGCGGTAACGGAATCTGTGGTAGCCCGGACACAGGGCAACTACGCCAGCGTGGATGCTATCGCAAAGGATGTAAGAGCAAAGCTGGGCGGCGAGACCATTGGTGTGATTTTCCCCATCCTCTCCCGGAACCGTTTTGCCATCTGCCTGCGGGGCATTGCCAAGGGAGCGAAGAAGGTTGTTCTGATGCTGAGCTATCCCTCCGATGAGGTGGGCAATGAGCTGGTAAGTCTTGACAATCTGGATGCAGCCAATGTGAATCCATACAGCGATGTTCTGACTGAGGAAAAGTATCGGGAGCTGTTCGGTGAAAACCGGCATCCCTTTACCAATGTGGATTATGTGCAATACTATGGCGATCTAATTCGTGAGTCCGGTGCTGAGGCAGAAATCATTTTTGCCAACAATCCCCGTGTCATTCTGAACTATACCAAGAAAGTCCTGACCTGCGATATCCACACCCGTGCCCGCACCAAGCGGATTCTGAAGGCTGCCGGTGCAGAACTGGTGCTGGGTCTGGACGATATTCTGAACGAGAGCGTGGACGGCAGCGGTTTCAACACTCGCTTCGGTCTGCTGGGCTCCAACAAGTCCACGGAAAATACCATTAAGCTGTTCCCCAATGACTGCAAGGATCTGGTTATGGAGATCCAGCAGAAGCTCCTGGAAAAGACCGGCTGCCATATTGAGGTTATGGTCTACGGCGACGGTGCTTTCAAGGATCCCGTGGGCAAGATCTGGGAGCTGGCCGACCCCAGCGTTTCCGTAGCAAACACCCCCGGTCTGGAGGGAACCCCCAATGAGCTGAAGCTCAAGTATCTGGCGGACAACGATTTCGGCAATCTCTCCGGTGCGGAGCTGCAGGAAGCCGTTGAGCAGCGGATCCGGGAGAAGGGCGATGTGGCGGGATCCATGGCCTCTCAGGGCACAACGCCCCGTCGTCTGACAGATCTCATCGGCTCACTGTGTGACCTTACCTCCGGCTCCGGTGACAAGGGTACCCCGGTGGTTCTGGTTCAGGGCTATTTCGACAACTACACCATGTAAATACAAATCGGGCGCACCGGGATTTTCCTGCGGTGCGCCCTTTTCTGTGCCATTGCCGCCTGCGGGAGGGAATGGCACTTTTACTTTGGCATTTTGGGGTATTTTTCTTGAAAATACAAAAAACTATTTGCATGGATTGTAAAAATATAGTATACTAAAATGTAAGACACTTCTTACACCCTAATATTTTATAACCTGAGAGGTAACTCAATGTTTGAAAAATTGTTGCAGGAGATCGTCGATCATCAGACGATTATCATTCACCGCCACACCAATCCCGATGGCGATGCCATGGGAAGTCAGATCGGTCTGAAGCACATCATCAAAGAGAACTTCCCTGAGAAGGAAGTCCTTGTGGTGGGTGACCCCGCGGGCCGGTATGGCTTTATGGCGGACAGCATCATGGATGAAGTGCCGGATGAAAAGTATCAGGGCGCTCTGGCAATCATCCTCGATACCTCCGCAAGACACCTGATCAGCGATGACCGCTACACCCTGGCAGAGCGTACGGCCCGGGTAGATCACCACATCTTCTGCGAGCAAATCGCCCAGGTGGAAGTGGTGGACACCTCCTATGAAAGCTGCTGCGGCCTCATTACGGAGTTTGCAAGAGAAAGCGGCCTGCGGCTGTCTGACCTTGCTGCCCAGTCCCTCTACACCGGCACCGTCACAGATTCCGGCCGGTTCCGCTATGATTCCACCACTGCTGAGACCTTCCGCCGGGTGGCATTCTTAATGGAGCAGAAGGTTGATACCAATGCCATTTATCGGGATCTCTACGCCGATGATTTTGAAAAGATCAAAACCAAGGCGCAGTTCGTCCTGAAAATCCGCTTTACCGAGCATCAGGTGGCTTATATCTACAACACCAGAGAAGAGGTGGAGGCGCTGGGGATGGATACCTTCAGCGTGTCCCGCGGCATGGTGGGCACTATGTCCGACATCAAGGGTGTCAGCATTTGGGTCAATTTCACCGAATCCGACAGGGGTGTGCTCTGCGAGCTGCGCTCCAATCAGTTTAACATTAACCCGATCGCCGTGAAATACGGCGGCGGCGGTCACGCAAAGGCCAGCGGCGCCTGCGTAGCCACAAAGGAAGAAGCTATGCATATGCTGGCTGATCTGGATCAGCTGGCGAAGGAGGCATTATGAATCAGGAAATTATGAACGAAATCATGGAAAAGATCAGACAGTATGATCGGATCCTTATTTTCCGGCATTTCCGTCCCGACGGCGATGCCATCGGCTCAACCAAGGGCCTGCAGGCGATTCTCCGAGCAACTTATCCCGAGAAGGAGATCCTGCTGCAGAACAATGATTCCTCCGATTACCTGGCATTTCTCGGCCCGGAGGATGCCATTATCGCAGAGGAGAAGTATGCAGATGCTCTGGCAATCGTGCTGGATACCGGTACGGCTGACCGGGTTTCCAACCAGAAGTTCACCCTCTGCAAGGAAGTGGTGAAGATCGATCATCACATCGATAAAAACCCCTTCGGCGACTGCTCCTGGGTGGAAGATCAGCGTTCCTCCACCTGTGAGATGATAGTAAAGTTCTACGACACCTTCAAGGATGAGCTGAAGCTCACCAAGGAAGCTGCAACCTATCTTTACACCGGTATGGTCACGGATTCCGGCCGCTTCCGCTTTAACAGCGTATCCGGCGACACCATGCGCTATGCCGGCATCCTGCTGGATCAGAAGCTGGACACCGATGTGCTGTTTGCTAACCTCTATCTGGAGGATTTTGACTACCTCAAGTTCAAGGCCTACATCTACAAGAAGATGAAGCTCACCGAAAACGGGGTTGCGTACCTATTTGTGGATAAGGCAATGCAGGAAAAATTCGGCCTCAGCAGCGAGTCTGCCAGTGCTACCGTGTCCTCTATGGATTCCATCCGTGGCAGCATCTGCTGGCTGGCCTTCATCGAAAGTCAGGACGAGGAAGACAAGATCCGTGTGCGTCTGCGCTCCCGCTTCATGCCGATCAATCATCTGGCAGAGGCACACCACGGCGGCGGCCATGCCTTTGCCAGCGGTGCTACCGTGTTCAGCCGCAAGGAAATGCGTCAGCTCATCAAGGAGGCCGATGCCTGCGTGAAGGAATACAAGGAGAATCACGAGGGCTGGCTATGAGGATTCTGATTACCAATGATGACAGCATATCTTCCTCTGTGCTGGCACCGCTGGCACAATGGGCCAGCAAGCTGGGGGAGGTGACCGTGGTTGTTCCCAAGGTGGAACAGAGCGGTAAAAGCCACGGTATTGAGCTGCACAAGGCATTTGAGGTGCTCAAGACTGACCGGATTCCCGGTATCGAGGCCTACACGGTGGATTCCACCCCTGCCGACTGCCTGCGCTACGCCGTTTTTGGCATGAAGCGCACATACGATCTGGTGATCTCCGGAATCAACCGGGGCCTCAACATGGGGCAGGATATCATGTATTCCGGAACCGCCGGTGCTATTTTTGAGGCCGCGGCCATGGGCATTCCCGCCGTCGCCGTTTCCACAGATCCTAACAGCTTCGATTCCGCACTGGCCCATCTGGATACGGTGGAGGATTTCTTCCGGAAGCATGATCTGCTGAGCAAAAACAGGCTTTACAATGTGAACATTCCGCTGGAGGTTAAGGGCATCCGCATCACCCGACAGGGCGGTCCTTACTTCTCTGACGACTTTGACAATCTGGGGGATAATATGTACCGTGCCCACGGAAAATGCGTCTATCAGGACAGTGGCGACCTGGAGCTGGATACTGACGCTACCCTTCACGGTTACATATCCATCTCACCCATGACCTGCAACCGGGTCAATATGGATGTGTTCAGAGAACTCAGAAAACTCAACTAAAAAGAAAAAGGCGTACGGCGCTTGGTGGATACTCCCTAAGGTTGTATTTCCCCCAAAAGTTTAGGAACCTCTTTCTAACGGCTGCACGTTTTCTGCTCCCTGCAGAGTATAAAACGTACAGACGCTCTTCCGGTGTTCTTGCAGGTAGTGTTTGTGCGACTGCTCTCAGATGCCGATAGACCTGCCACTGCCTTCCGGCAGGGCGCGGAAAGGAGAACCTGTATGATTGATAGTTATATACAGCCCAAAGAAATTGTAATCGATTCCACACTTTCTCTCGTGAAATACTATCCGAACTATAAAAGAAGCTTTCCTTGGTATCAGGATCTGGAAGTGTGTAAACAGGTGGACAACCGGGACAGTCCTTATGATCTGAAGCTACTCAGCCAAATGTACCGATATTTGTCAAGAGCGGGCGAATGTTATTATATCAAATTCCGTGAAAATGGAAGAAGCCGCCTGATTGGAGACATTACCCTGTATAACGGTGAAATCGCCATTGTGATCTGTAAGGAATATCAGAATCGTCATCTTGGCAGGAAGTCCGTGGAAGCTCTCATAAAGCGGGCCAAACAGGTTGGCTGGACTAAGGTAGATGCAGAGATTTATTCTTTCAACAAGCAGAGCCAGAAAATGTTTCTATCTGTTGGTTTTCAGCAAATTGCATCTGAGAGATATCGGATCACATTATAACAAATGAAAAGTGCTAAATAAATTCGGATAAATCTAGCTGTTTATAAAGAAAATGGAGTGTATCTAACTGGATGCACTCCATTTTGCTTTTGGATATTCTAAAACGATCCGCATGGGGTATGCCCTTTTTGCAGTACGCCTTTTGTTTGTTCCGCACAGGACATAAGCAGCCGAAAAAAGGGCCACACCAATTGGTGTGGCCCTTCTGACCGGATTTCGGTGGGAATTCGTTTTAAGAGTTAAGCGTAGAACTCACAGACGAAAGCCTTGTCTGCATAGGAAGCAGAGATAGTGGTGAATTCTTTGTCGGATCTGGTACCGAAGCAGTATACCTTATCGTTGACGGAAGTAACCAGCGTCTTGCAGGCATCGTCCCAGGTAAATACGGTTTCTGCCTCGCCAATCAGAGCATTCACGTGCATATTACCGTCATTGCCCTTGGTTTCAGCAATGCCCAGGTACTTCTTGGTATTGCCGTCCTTGATATACAGCTTGAAACCACCATCGGCTGCCTCTACAAAGACATCAGCAGCTTCAGCGGAATTTTCGGTGGTGCCCAGATACCAGTCTCTCTCTGCATCGGGCTTGCCGGTGAAGAACAGGATCTTACCCAAGTTACTCTGAGTCATGGCCATCTTGTAGGACTTGCCAGCCTCGGGCTTGCCCTGAACCTTCAGAGAAGCGCTGGGGGCCTCGTTGCCGGAACCATTGTCAGCGTTGTTGCTGCCGGTGCCTTCCTTTGCAAGGAGCTGGCACTTTGCGTCGAACTCGATGGTGCCGTTGTAGTTCTTGAGGATGCCTTCAACGGTGATTACATCACCCTCAGCCAGCTTGTCCACGCCGTCGCCGGCCAGACGGAAGCACTGGATGGGCATATCAGCCAGATCGCCGATCTGAATGGTAACCGTTACATTTTTGTACTGCTCGCTGTAAGGAGTGTCGATGCTGATGATCTTACCGGTCAGCTTCTTGGGGTCATCCAGCTGCATGCCTGCTTCAAGCTTGTAAGCTGCCTTAACGATATCCTCATTGCTGTCACCGACAATGACAGCAGCGGGGATGCGGTTTGTCAGAGAGAAGCCGGCGGTCTTGCCGTCTGCATCCTTGACGGTTGCAGTCAGCTTGTACTGAACCTCTTCGGCGGGCTTTGCGTTGACGATCTGGACGGGGATCATGTTATCCTTGGCTTCGCCAAGCTTAACAGCTTCCTTATCGCCGGCGGTAACCTCGATGGTCCACTCTACGGGGAACACGGTCTCGCCAATTTTTACAGTGGCCAGAACTTCGTAGTCCTTAGCGGTGATCTTTCCGTCGTTCTTTCTGTACATATCAAAAAGATATGCCTTAGCGGACTCCAGCTGGGAAGCCTTGGGAGCTTCGGTGGGCTTAGTGTCACCGGCACAGCCGGCAAACAGTGCCAGACTCATTGCCAGCAAAAGTGTAATTGCAATAAACTTTTTCATGTTTGACTCCTTGTTACATTCAATTAGTGAACGGTAATATACTCTTCGGAGAAAACTTTGATT
Organism: Oscillospiraceae bacterium; assembly: GCA_020025545.1. Lineage (GTDB taxonomy): Bacteria > Bacillota > Clostridia > Oscillospirales > Oscillospiraceae > Faecousia. The sequence continues at coordinate 27,886 of JAHHRX010000009.1, forward strand.
TGGTATTCGCCGTCAAAGGAATCTACAATTCCCTTGACATCGATGGTCTTATCTTTGTAGGCATCGGCGGTAATCAGATTACCGTCGGCATCCAGCAAAACAGCGGTGCGGATGACGATCTTGGTGCCGTCCTCGCTTTCGCAGGTCAGCGTCATTGCACCCTTGTTCTTGCTGTCTTCCTTGCTGGTGGTGAAGATATCCTTAACCTTAAGATTCTTCATTTCCACAGAAGTGCCCATAGCCAGTTCGGCATACTGAAATGTCTTGGTGCCGTCAGAGGTTTCCACTTCTACGGAGCTTTCGGCAAAAGTCTTGGGGTCAGTCAGCTGGAAGGGGGCCTTGTGGCCGTCGCTCAGCTTCTGAATGTTGCCGGGATCATCGGGCTTCATCTGACGGTAGCTCACATCGGAAATCTGATAAGAGCCGCCGCCTTCCCAGTACTGGCAGGAACCCACAATACGGACTTCGTTGCCTACGCTGAGGATTTCCATGCCCTTACCGGATAGATTGAATCCGTAGAACACATAAATACCGTAGGAGCGATTGGTTTCGGGATCCAGAGACTCCACATAAACGCCATTGTTGTAGTTCATGGTGACAATGCCGTTGAAGGCAACCTTTTTGCCCTTGTAGGCTTCGATGTTGGTCTTCAGCTCCTTGAGGGTAAGCTCTTCGGCACCGCCGTAGTAGAATTCGGGATCCTTTTCGCCGGAATGGACATTGAGCTTTTGCGCCTTGGCCTGTTCCAGTGCCTTCATGCAAACATCGCCGTAGCGGTTATTGCCGGAATTGGATGCAATGGCGAGGCCGTTCTGGAGAATTTCCAGATTCAGGTTCCGATAATCACCGGATTCGCTGGGCTTGTACCAAACCCACACCAGATAACGGGAGCCGGTAGAATCGGCGTTCCAGCTGTTATTATCGGATTCAATGATAATGGAAGTTGCGGTGGAAAGCTTTTCACGGGTAAAGTTAGAAGCTTTTTTGCCGTACTCTTCAATCTTGCCTGTGGATTCGGGTGTATTCACGGCCAGATATCTGGCCTTGAATACATCCGTTCCAATAAGGTCTTTGGGAACATTGAAATGAGTCGTGTCACCGTCCACAAAGGATTTTACGGTGACTTCCTGCTTGAGAGAATCCGAATTCATGTCCAGCTTCAGCTGGTCAACATAGTCAACGGTCTCCACTTTGGGAGGTTCGGTGCCATTGTCGGTAGGATTCGGATTCTGGGGAGCACATGCGGCAAATGAGCCGATAACCAAACAAAACAGAGCAATCCAGGCAACCGCCTTAAAAGATGCTTTGTTTGTCATGATTATCCCTGATACTCACATTCCTGAATAGCGTTCTGGAAGAGCTTTTCGATCATCTGATCCAGATCGCCGCCATATTTTGCTACATCTTCGGTCATGCACTTAGCCAGCAGAGCTTCTACCTGAGTACGAGCCACGGAGGAGCCGCTGAATGCGGGGGAGGTGTAGTAAGCGTTCTGCTGCTCCAGAGCAACCTTCTGGCTCAGAGCGGTGATGTTGTCGCCGCCGTTGGAATTCTTAAGGAATTCAGCGTAAGCGGGGATCTTCTCCACGGACTTGATAACGGGAGCGTAGCCGGAGGTCATGGAGAACTCGGCCTGGAACTCAGCGTTGGTGGTGAAGAACTTTGCGAACAGCCAGGAAGCGATGACTTCCTGAGGATTGGACTTGTTGAAGATGCAGAGGCTGGGGCCCTGAGAAATGACCTTGGGCTTTTCAGGGTTAGCCTGGGGGATGCTGGCGATACCAACTTCGAAACGGTACTGACCGTTGGTATCCTTGGTGGGACGCTGATGGTTTGCACCACCGGTGGAGCCGATGGACATATAGCTGGTAGGAGCATCGGGCTTTTCGTTGGTGAACAGACCGGATGTGTAGCTGCCGTAGATCTGCTTGGTGGTCAGATAGCCCTTCTTGTACCAGTCAACGAATCTCTTGGAGAACGCACGGTTTTCAGGAGTGTTGAACAGGTAGTGGTCGCCGGTGGCGCTGGTGTAAGGAGTACCCAGCTGCTCACACATGGTGATGAAGAGGTTGCCCTCGCTGTCGATGCCCAGAGGAATGGACTTGGGGTCGATTTCCTTGATCTTCTGGCAGAGTGCTTCCATCTCGTCCCAAGTGGTGGGAACCTTCAGGTCATGCTCGTCAAAGAAGGTCTTGTTGTAGTACAGAACTTCGGTGGACTTGGAGAAGGGGAGAGAATACATCAGGCCGTCGCCGAAGGTCTTGCCTTCTTCGTAGTAGCCGGGGATGAAGTCTGCCTTCTGCTCGTCGGTCAGGCCCAGAATCTCGGTGGTGCCGTCAGCACGCTTGACTTCGACCTTGCTGTCGATCAGGGAGTCCAGAGTAGCGACAGCGCCGGCCAGATTGTAGGAGGCAATGTGGTCGGGGTAGCAGTAAGCGATGTTGGGCTGGTTGCCAACAGGGATCTGCTTGCTGATCTGGTCACGAACATCGTCGTAGCTGCCAACAGACTCATGCTTAACAGTGATGTTGGGGTAGAGCTTGTTGAACTCGGGAATGTAAAGGTCCAGCTTTTCCTTCAGGTTCGCACCCATGGTGTGGTAGAAGGTAATGGTGACTTCGCTTCCATCATAGCCACTCTCGGGAACGACAAAGTTACCCTGAGCGCCTCCCTGAGGCTTGGCATCGTTGCAGCCGGCCAGCATGCCGATGCTCAGAACCATGGCTACCAGCAAAATGCCGGCGATGATTTTCTTTTTCATAAATGTAATTTCCTTCCTTTCTTATGCTGATGTGGATGAAATATAGTCAATGGCTGTGGGGCAGATGCCCCACAGACCAGTTAACCCTTGATACCGCTGCGGCTGACACCCTGCATAATATACTTACGCAGGAAGACAAACACCAGGAACAACGGGAAAGACACGATGGCAACAGCAGCCATCTGCACAGGGATATTCACATCTCCGCTGGTGTCGGTAAAGGCATTGCGAAGACCATTGGTGATCATCTGGTGGGCAGGATCGTTTGCAACCAGCCGGGGCCAGATGTAGGAGTTCCATGAGCCCATCATCTTGAGGATGGTGATGGAGATAATCGTGGGCAGGGCCAGAGGAATCATGACTTTCCACAGATACTTAATATCGCTGGTACCGTCAACCTTAGCTGCCAGGTACAGCTCGTTGGGAATCTGCAGGAAGTTCTGCCGGAGCAGATAGATATAGAATACGCTGACCAGGAACGGAACGATCAGAACGGTGAAGGAGTTGAGCCATCCCAGATGTGTGACAGTTGCATAGTTGGTGATGGTGAACAGTTCGCCGGGGATCATCATGGTAGCAAGCAGGGCTGCAAACAAAGTATCTTTGCCCTTGAATTCAAGCCGTGCAAATGCAAATGCGGACAGAACGGTGATAACAACACTGAGAAGTGTGGAAACAACGCCGACATACAGGGTGTTCAGGAAAAGTCTGTCCAGACTTGCCGCAGTAAAGGCTTCGGCATAGTTACTGAACATGACGTTGCGAGGCCACAGGGTGGGAACGCTCAAACGGTACTCCTCAAGTGTTTTCAGGGAGGAAATGACCATCCAGTAGAAGGGAAACAGTATGATCACGGCCATTAAAATCAGAAAAGCGTAGGTAAAGAATTTCACAACGGATTTGCTGATTTTTGCCTGCAGGGTTACCTGCTGCATGTTTTTCGCATGCATGGTTTTGATATTTTCACTCATAAACAGGCACCTCCTTAATAATGCACGCGCTTTTTGCTGACCTGCATATTAATCATGGTAACCACAAAGATGATACCGAACAGGATCAGAGCAGCGGCGCTGGCGCGGCCCAGTTTATTGGTTTCCAGTGCTTTATAGATGAAGCCAACGATGGTGTTGAGCCGACCGGCGTCACCGGCAGGTCCCATGTTGTCGCCGAAAATGCCGACGATGCTGCTGTATTCCTTAAAACCACCAATAAAACCGGTGATGATAACATAAGCCAGCATTGGGGACAGCAGGGGGACGGTAATTTTTGCAAAAATTCTTCTGCGGCTGGTGCCGTCAACTTTAGCAGCATCGTAGTACTGCTTGTTGATGCTTTGCAGGCCGCCCAGCAGAATGAGGATCTTGAAAGGCAGAGCGTTCCATACGATGTAGATGATCAGAACGGTCATGTTTGCCCAGTAGGTAGATCCTGCGTTGATCCAGTTGACAGGCTCACCGCCAAACAGCTGAATCACATTGTTTACGATACCTGCGGTAACAATCAACTCGTTTTCGGTACCAAACAGGTTGCCGACGATGTTAAACATAGCGGCGAAAACCATGCCGATGGCGATGGAGTTGGTCACATAGGGCAGGAAGAAGATGGTCTGCAGAGTGCGCTGCAGAGGACGGATGGAGTTCAGAGCCACGGCAATCACAAGAGCCAGGAATGTGGAAAGCGGAACGGTTGCCACACAGAGGATTGCGGTGGTTTTGAGGCAGTTAAGGAACTGGGGATAATTGATAACAGTGGCAAAGTTGGCAAAACCAACATCAAAATGTGCGCCGCTGACAGCAGTCATACCGTTGTAGTTTTCCAAAAGTGCCATGCGAACGGTGTTAATAATAGGCCAAACCGTAAACACAAGCAATAAGACAATTGCAGGTGAAAGGTAAAGCCATGCCTTCCATTGCTGTTTACTGTCTACCATATTACTTCACCTCAAAATGAATCCGTTCTTCGGTTTGCTTATTAAAGATGAAGATCTTGTGGGGCTTGATCGCATAACGGACAGTTTCGGCGTTGGCATCCACCTTGTTGTCTGCATTGATAATGGAGCGGATGATGGGATTGACGGATGCTTCGTTCTCGGAAACGATGCTCACATCACGACCCATGACCTCTACGCTGCGAAGATGGCAGTGGAAGGGGCCGTTCTCGTCCAGAATGAAGCCTTCGGGGCGGATACCGACAACAACTTCCTGATCGGCAACACCGGGTACATCCAGAACCGCGTCCTCACCGATATAGAGCTTGTTGCCCTTGACGGTACCGTTGAACACATTGATGGGGGGCGTACCCAGGAACTTGGCAACAAACAGGTTGGTAGGATCGTCGTAGACATCCTGAGGAGCACCGATCTGCTGAATTACGCCCAGCTTCATAACAACGATAATATCGGAGATGCTCATGGCCTCTTCCTGATCGTGGGTAACGAAGACGGTAGTAATGCCGGTTGCCTTCTGAATACGGCGGATTTCCTCACGGGTCTGCAGTCTCAGACGGGCATCCAGGTTACTCAGAGGCTCGTCCAGAAGCAGGACACGGGGCATCTTGACCAGCGCACGGGCAATTGCAACACGCTGCTGCTGACCACCGGACAGTTCACTGGGCTTGCGGTCCATCAGACCGTCGATCTGCACCAGCTTTGCTGCGAGGTATGCCTTTTCCTGCATCTCTTCCTTGGTAAGCTTGTCGGCACCCTTCAGATTCTGCAGGGGGAAGAGAATGTTCTGCTTGACAGTCATGTGGGGATACAGGGCGTAGTTCTGGAAAACCAGACCAACACCGCGTTTCTCGGTGGTCAGTTCAGTAACATCGTCATCGCCGAAGAAGATCTTACCGGCGGTAGGCTTTTGCAGGCCGCTGATCATGTACAGCGTGGTGCTCTTTCCGCAGCCGGAAGGTCCCAGAAGGCCAACCAGTTTGCCGTCGGGGATTGTGAAGTTGAAATCGTTTACTGCAACGACTTCTTCATCAGACTTCTTGTTACGGCTGGGGAAAATCTTTGTTAAATTCTGCAAAACAACTTTCATATAATTCCCTTTCCTATATAAAAAATTTGTTTGACTGTGTCAGGCTGAGGATTGCAGCAGTTCCTTAATAATCCTGTTGGGTCACATCTTCTGCGTGCAGTCTCTTCTTGTACTCCACAAGTGCTGTATCGGTGTCGAAGATCATCTGGCTCGAAAAATCAACGGCAACCGTGCAGGAAATGATGTCGTGGATAAGGGTGTGATTGCGGGTGGCAAAGAAAAGAATAACCTGGATAAGCAGGATCAGCCCAATGAAAAAGGTTCCGATCACTCCCACAATACCGAAAAATGCGGTAATAAAGAGCAGAACAGGAATCATGACTTCGATGGTGTACTTACCGAGGATGGTACGCACAAACATCATAAAGGGAGTGACTTTCACTCCGTCGGTGCGCATCAGTGCAACACCGAAAATCTTTTTGCCCAAGGTCTGGCCGTTGCCGATCCAGAGGGGAATGGCAAATTCCCAAATAACAAAACCCGCCAGGATACTCAGGGATGCAATGAGCAGGGTGAGGGAGATAACCATGGAATAGGCATGCATGGATTCCTGATCCTGACTCAGGGCTTTTTGAGCGTTTTCGATGGCAGCATTATGGGCTGCCTTTTCGGCTTCGGAAAGCTGCTCAAACTTCTGAGGGGTCATGTCGGGGTCAAGACCGAACTCGGTCGTATATTTGTCAACGGCAGCGCTATACTGCTGATAATAGCTGTCATATTTCAGGGCGTAGGACATCAGGGCTGCCGCGCCTATAATAATGACAGAAAGTATAATAATATCGAAGAGAAATGCGGAAATCCGCTTAGACATACTCGCCTTTTGAATATCAAATTTCATGGGTCACAATCCTTCCAAAAGATGAAAAATAGGCATAATCAAAGACTACGCCAACCGCGCACTATACTATAGCACATTACTTGACAAAAATCCACATATTTTTGCAATTTTTTTAAAAATTTTTGTGTAAATAGAGCAGAAATCGCTGGATGATACATGGTTTCCTAAAAAATAATGGGAACGAGATGCTATCTCCGGGCTAAGCAATGGCAAAACTCTGCCGGGATTTGCAGATTTCCACGACCCACGCCCAACTGTATGTCAGGCTTGTTTTCCCCGTGAAAATCACTGCCGCCACTTTGCTTCAAATGGAACTGTGCGGCAATGGAAGCCGCCAAAGCGGCGGTTTCTTCGTCGTAAGTGGAGTAAATAGTCTCCATACCGTCCAGCCCGCAGGCAACTGCCTCCGGTAAAAAGGTGCGCAGCATGGCTTCGTCCATACTGAGCAGGGGGTGGGCCAGAACGGCGACACCGCCAATAGACTTAATGAAGCGGATGATCTCAAATGGAGAGAACCGCTCCGGCGGTACATAGTAGCCGCACTCTGCCCCGAGCAGCCTCTTAAATGCATCCTTACGATCCCGGACATATCCCTGCCGCAGAAGCTCTGCGGCAATTAAGGCACGGTTTACCTGACCGTTGGGGGTGGCATCCCGGATCTTTGCATAGTCGAGGGCGTAGCCATCTGCAGCTAAGGCGTTTACAAGGTCGATGTTGCTTTGCTCTTTCCGTTTCGCATAGGTTTGCATCAGAGCGGAAATTTTGGGAAAGCTCTCCTCCGGCAGAAACAGCCCCAGTACATGAAGCTCAGTGCCGTGGTAGTCGGTAGAAAACTCCACCCCGGAGACAGCCTGCACATGGTGTTCCTTTGCGGCGGCCAGAAAATCCGGCAGACCGTCCGCCGTGTTGTGATCTGTAAGAGCAACGGCGGCAAGGCCGATCCGCTCCGCTTCTTCAATCAGCCGGCGGGGGGTCCATGAACCGTCGGAATAAACAGAATGCGTATGCAGGTCGCACAGCTGTGACATGGATGACAGGTCCTTTCTATTATAACACTCTCAGTGTATATTTTAATGGGAAAGGGGCGGACTGTCAAGCATAGAAAGAAGCAGGCAACATTTTACATAGAAAATGCTGCCTGCCGGGATGATAAAAGAGGCTTCCGTGTTTGGCACCGGCAAAAATCTCAACCGGCATAAATATGGCGTTGAAGGAAAACGATGCGCAGCATGACAAAGGCTCCCCGGCCGTCGCACCTCGGTATCATGGTGCAGATGCAATGTGCGGAAGCTAGGAAATTGTGAGCTTTCGGCAGGCCGCCGCAAGGTCGCTGAGGGTGCTGCAGGACACCATGGAGCAGACCGAGGAAAAGGCCTGGGCGCTGGTGATATAGGGCCAATGGCTCTGGGGAATCGGGTTCAGCAGAATTACTTTTCCTGCCTTCCGTTTGGCTTCCTGTAAAGCCGAAATTGCCCGCTCCTGCGCTACGGTTTTGGTGTCGGACAGAATAATAAGACTGGTAGCGGAATTCAGCACCGGGGGCTCCGTGGCGCTTAGGGCTTGGAGCGCAGAACCCAAGTCGGTGCCCTTGCCGTATATGCCGCACTCACGGACATAATCCCGGAATAAATCCATGTTTTGCAGACTGAAGGGACTTGCCTCGTACATTTCCTCGGAGAAAAGGAACACCCGGGAGCTTTCCGTAGTCTGGTTAAGAGACTGGATGAAACGCAGAGCAAATTCGGAAAACTGCATCATAGAGCCGGAAACATCGCAAAGCAGAACCAGATTCTTTCTGCGGCTGCGTTTCTTTCGGTAGTTCAGGCGGTAGAAGGAACCGCCGGTTTCCAATCCTTTGCGGATGGTGCGGCGAAAATCCAGCTTTCCGCTGTGCCCTCCCCGGCTGCGCTTGGCGGTAAGCTCGCCGTTGATCTGGCGGGCAATGGTCTGAATGATGACAATGGCTTTTGGAATCTCCGCTTCTTTGAAGCGGGAAATATCCCGATAAAGCATACCCATTTCCGGGTCCGTGGCGGCGGCACCGACAGCGGCATCCTCCATTCGGATCTGCTGTTCCAGCAGGGATTTGGTGAACACGGATTTGATGAAGCCGTCGTAAAGCTGGGGGTTGCGCTGGGCGCTGGCCTGATATTTTGTCATAAATTCCTTTAGCTTATCCCGGGCTTCCTCCGGCATGGTGCCGTAGATATACTGCTGTTCTTCGGAGAGGCCCTGCCCCTGCCCGCTTTCCTGCAGCTGCCGGATGTTCTGCTGAATTTCGGAATCGTGGCGGGCCTGATCTTCCGCCTGCCGGCGCATAGCCTCTTCTGACAGGAAAAAGCCGTCAAAGGCACGGTCAAAAATCAGCTGCTCCTCCCGGGATTTGGCATAGACGGTTTGCAGAGCCGTTTTCACCTGAGCACGGTCGGTGAGCCCCAGAGCCACCAGAATTTCACAGGCATCGGCCGTTTCCTTTGGCCCGATTGCAAGCCCCTCCATCCGCAGAATCCGGGAAAAGGCGGATATTTTTTCCAGATAGACCGACGGCTCAGCCATGGTGACAGCCTCCGCAGTGAGGATGCTGCGCTGTTTCCGGAGTTTTTACATCCAGTCCTTCCAAAACCGCAAAATCCTCGCTGTTTTTGAGAACGAAACCTGCGGTCTGCCGCAGCGCATCGGGAGTCAGCTCCCGAATTCCCAGTGCATCCAGAGCGGCGACCCAATCCAGCGTTTCGGCGATGGAAGGCTTTTTGAGAATGGCTTCGTTGGAACGGAGTCTGGACACGGCCAGTGCAACCTGTGCACAGAGCCGGTCATCAATGTGGGGCAGCTTGGCACGGAGAATCGCCAGCTCCTTTTCCATATCGGGGTACTGGATATAGAGATAGGCACAGCGGCGGCGCAGTGCCTCTGAAAGAGGTCTTGCGCGGTTGGAGGTCAGCACCACAAAGGGGATGGAGCGTGCTTTCACGGTGCCGATCTCAGGAATGGAAACCTGCATTTCTGACAGCAGCTCCAGCAAAAATGCTTCAAATTCCTCGTCGGCTTTGTCAATCTCGTCGATCAGCAGAACCACAGGATTTTCGGAGCGAATGGAGCGCAGCAGAGGGCGCTCCAGAAGATATTCGTCGCTGAAAAGGCTTTTTGTCAGTTCGTCGCTGTCCTTGGTGCCCATGTTGACCTGAATGGAGAGCAGCTGCTTCTGGTAGTTCCACTCGTAGAGCGCTTTGCTTTCGTCCAGCCCTTCATAGCATTGCAGGCGCACCAGATCCCGGTCTAAGGCGGAGGCCATGACCTTGGCAATTTCCGTTTTTCCTACGCCGGCGGCACCTTCGATCAGCAGGGGGCGGCCCAATTGCAGGGCAACGGCAAGCACGGTTGCCATCGTATCGTCATAGATGTAGTGAGCATCATCCATTTTTCGCTTCAGAGTTTGCAGATCCATGGTATTTTTCTCTCCGTTCAGTGTATTTTTAGGACAGTATACTCGGAAAAGCCCGATTAAGCAAGCGGTAAAGATTGATTTTTGAGAAACAGGGGTGTATAATGTACAACAGCGACAAAATACGGCTTTGAATGGGAGAGTAAATATGGGAAAAAGTAAAATCACAGTGCGGGATATGACTTTTATCGGCTTGTTTGCAGTGGTTATTGCTCTGTGCGCATGGCTCAGCATTCCCGCCCCGATTCCGTTTACCATGCAGACCTTCGGCGTTTTTATGGCAGTGGGAGTGCTGGGTGGCAGACGGGGCAGCCTTGCGGTATTTGTGTATTTGATGCTTGGTGTGCTGGGACTTCCGGTGTTTGCCGGATTTCAGGGAGGCATCGGGAGACTGCTTGGCATGACCGGCGGATATATCGTGGGATTTCAGGTAGCGGCTCTCACGATGTGGCTCATGGAGAGGTTCGTCGGAAAGAAGCGCTGGGGTCTGGCACTTTCCATGGTGCTCGGGCTGATCCTCTGTTACCTGTTCGGAACGGTATGGTTTGTGGTGGTTCATGCTCAGCAAATGGGGCCTGTGGGATTCTGGACTGCCCTCAGCACCTGCGTGATTCCTTATATCATACCGGATCTGGTGAAGATCTTTATTGCACTCAGTATCTGTAAGCAGGTTGCAAAAGCCATTCGGATTTCTTAAAAACAACAGGGCGTACCGAAAAAATCGGTACGCCCGTTTCGTTAAGTGCCGGCAGATTTTTTCTGCCGCTTTGAGGGGATTTTCTGGATCAGTCCGATAAGCTGACCGGAAAGCAGGACGGTCAGCAGAGAATAGGCAATCCGTTTGACCGGGATGTAGCTGAGGGACAGCGCCAGTACCGACAAATCACTCAGAAGGTAGATCCACTGAATATCGATGTGAATGATTTTGGCAAGGGTCATGGAAAAAGCGTCGTCACCGGAGGGAGCGCCGCCCATCCGCACACACAGTCCGCAGCTGATGCCCACAAACAGTGCACCCACCACGGCAGCAATCAGCGGATGTTCTCCGATGCCCGGGAAAAGGGGCGGAAACTGCTCAAAAATTCCGTAGAATATGGAAAATCCACCGGTAGCCACGGCAGAATAGACGATAAAGCTGTTGCCCAGAATGCGCCAGGCTATGATATAGGAGATGGCGTTCAGGATAAATCCGGAAATAGCGGGGGAGATATGGAAAAAATGTTCCAGCCACAGAGTCAGTCCCAGAATTCCGCCTTCGGTTACGCCGGACTGGGCGTGAACATTGTAAAGGCCGAAAGCCAGCAGGCCGCTGCTCAGCACCGTGAGGATGCAGCGGGGAAGCGTGATACCCGTAAAGAGGGATGCAAATTTTTCTTTTGTGCGCAAAGCAATGGATGACATGGGAAAAATCCTTTCAAACGGTGATATAACACAGTATAAACTCTGGTATCATACCAGAGTCAAGAGGGGAGCGGTGTTTTATGGAAAAATTTTTCAAAATCGGTGAAATTTCAAAATTGTACCACATCGGCGTGGATTCTCTGCGGTATTATGAGGAAATCGGCATCATTCACCCCAAGCGTTCCGAGAGTGGCTATCGTCTTTACAGCATACAGGATATATGGCGGCTCAATGTAATCAGAGAACTGCGGGAACTGAATTTCAGCATGGACAGAATCCGAAAATATCTTGACTGCCACAATGTTGGCTCCACCTTGGAGCTTTTGACGGAGGAACAGGAAGCCATCGCCCGAAAGCAGGAAACGCTTTCCCGGCTGCAAAAAAATGTTGTGAACCGGATGCAGACCATTCGCACGGCTCAGGACCGCCGTCTTGATACCATCACTGTGGAAGAACGCCCTCTTCGCCGGTGCTTTGCCACCACGCAGGGATACAGTGACCAGCATGAAATGGATGTGCTGATCCAGCGACTCCTCAATATCGACAAGGAGCGCTTTTATGTTATCGGCAACAACCAGATCGGAAGCCTCCTGTCGCTGGAAAATGCCCGGCGGGACGGAGAGCTCAGATATACATCGGTGTTCCTCATTGATGAAAACGGCCCGGAGATCATTCCCGGGGGCACATACCTGACTGCCTGCTATGCAGGCGCATACAGTCAAAGCAGAATTTGGGCGCAAAAGCTGTTAAACTATGCCCGGGAGCACCGCCTGCGTCCGGCGGGGGACATTCTGGAACTTCTCTGGATCGATATTCACACCAGCTCCCGGGTGGAGGAGCAGCTCACGGAGCTTCAGCTCCGTGTGGAACCAATGGAATAAAGGAAAAGCGTCGGATCGTAATATGCACCCTCCTTACCGGTGGCCCGGTGGGGAGGGTACATATCAGAGGCCCGGCGCTTTTTTGTTACCTGAGCTCGTCAACATAGGCAGCACGGCTGCCGCCGATAAATTTGGGACGGGTTCGGGCGCACAGAATGTTGGCTCTGCCGATGGTGCTGCGGGACAGCCGCACCGGAACGGCAACCTCCCTGAGGTGCATACCGATGAGAGTACCGCCGATATCAAGACCGGCTTTTGCCTTAACGTGCTCCACGGCTACAGGGTGATCGAATGCTTCCCATGCGGTGGTAGCAAAGGAGCCGCCGGCCTTGGGCTGGGGGCGGACATTCACGATTTCGTAGCCGAAACGCTCTGCAGTCTCTTCCTCCACAATCAGCGCCCGGTTGAGATGCTCACAGCACTGTACCGCCAAAGCGATACCCTTTTCCTGTAAAATCGGGTAGATGCCGGAAAATGCCGCCTGCGCAGCCTCCAGACTGGAGTTTTTGCCGATGCGGCTGCCGATCATCTCGCTGGAGGAGCAGCCGATGACCAGAAGGTCGCCTTTTTTGAGCCGGGCGGCATCGATCAGCTCCCGGATGACTTCCTGTGCTTCTGATTTGATTGTTTCCATAGGCGTAAGCCTCCTTTTCGCAAGTTTATTATATGCGCTGGGCCGGTCTGTGTCAAACCATGAAAAAATTTTAAATAGGCTCTTGACAAAAGGATGATTATGTTGTATGGTTAGTTACACAAGTAATGAACCAACCAACAAGAGGAGGATGATCATGCAGCAGCAGTTTTCGGACTCCGTTTCCATCTATCTTCAGATCAGCCGGATGATTGAAACGGATATTCTCCGGGGAATTCTTCTGGAAGAGGAAAGAGTCCCCAGCACCAACGAGCTTGCGAAAATCTACACCATTAACCCAGCCACCGCTGCCAAGGGCATCAACCTGCTGGTGGAAGAGGGAATCCTTTATAAAAAGCGGGGGATTGGAATGTTTGTGGCACAAGGAGCTGTCCGTCAGATCCGCAGCAAGCGGAAGCAGGAGTTTTACAGTGTGCAGCTGAAGGGGCTGCTGGCGGAGGCCAAGAGTCTCGGAATTACCCGGGAAGAACTGATTGCAGAAATTGAGAAGGAAGGTAACGAATTATGAGCCAATTGGTATGCAAAAATCTGAAAAAATCCTATGGAGACAAAACCGTTATTGAAAATCTGAATCTGACGCTGGAAAGCGGAAAGATTTATGGCTTGATCGGGCGAAACGGTGCAGGCAAAACCACACTTCTTTCCATGCTCAGCAATCACGCACCGTCATCCGGCGGCGAAATTACGCTGGACGGGGAACGCGTATGGGAAAATCCCAAGGTGCTGAGCCGGATCTGCTTTGCACGGGAGCTGAATCCCAACAACGAAAACGGTCTGGGCAGCTACTCTGTAAAGGCGTATTTGCGGGCGGCGGAAGCGTTTTTGCCCCATTGGGATGCAGAAATGGCAAAGCGTTTGCTGGAAACCTTCCGTTTGGAGGAAAAAACCAAATTGAGCAAGCTCAGCAAGGGCATGCTTTCCATGGTAACCATCATCGTGGCTCTCGCCAGCAAAGCGGAATTTACCTTTCTTGACGAGCCGGTGGCGGGACTGGATGTGGTGGCAAGAGATCAGTTTTACCGGCTCCTGCTGGAGGAATACACCGAGAGCGGGCGCACCTTTGTGATTTCCACCCACATCATTGAGGAGGCTGCGGATCTTATGGAGGAGGTTATCATCCTGAACGGCGGCAAAATCCTCTTGCAGGAAAACACCCAGAGCCTGCTGGATCGGGCGGTTTATGTTACCGGCCTTGCCTCGGAGGTGAAGGAGGCTGTCGCAGGAACGACTGTATGCCATATCGAAAATATGGGAAGAAGCAAAGCGGCTGTGGTTCTGCTGGAGGAAGGCCGGGAGCTGAAATCCGGATTTGATGTAACCGTACAGCCCATGACGTTGGAAAAACTGTTCATTGCCCTTTGCAGGGAGGTCTGAGTAAAATGAAAAAGTATCGGCTTTGGCTCAAATATGGGCTGACAAGCGTTGGTATGTGCCTTGCCATGGCAGTGGTGTTCAGCATCCTTGTGGCGGGGGATAGTCAGTCCGTGAAATATCTCCTGCGGTGGGGCACCGGCTATTTTGTGAATGTGCTGCTGATTCTTGTCGCCGTGTATCATACGATTATTTACAAGACCCTGCTTCCGCTGACATTAAGTCTGGGCTCGGATCGGAAGACTGCCCTGCGGGGGCTGGCGCTTGCAAGATGGGTACCACCGGTTGCCTGCCTGCTGCTGGGCTGCGGGCTGCCGGCGGCTTTCGGAATATCTGCCCTGGAGGGACTGCTTTCGGCCCTGTGCATCAGCGGGCTGCTGCTTGTGAACGGAGCTGTGGGCGGGCTGCTTGGAATTTGCGCTCTGGAAAAAGGTAAGGCTGGGTGGTTCCGCCTTGCGGCGATGCTGTGCAGCATGCTGAGCGTGGGAATTTTTAACTATGTTGTATGGTTCAATGAGGGAATGGATATGCAGAGACTTTTGATTGGTGCGGCCGGCGCTATGGGGATTGGCGTTCTTTTGCAGGCGATTGCGTGGAATGCGGATAAAAACCTGCTTAGGCGCTATACGGTCAATCTGTAAGGAGGCGTACTATGAAACGCAATTTTCGTTATGAGTGGAAGGCAGATCCGGGCAGCCTGACAGCGCTCCCGATTCTGGGCGCTGCCGGCGGTGCACTGGGAATACTGCTTGTGCTGGTGATCATGATAATCGTACCGGACACCGAAGACTGGTTCTGCATGGGAACGCTGCTTTCTCTGGTGGCAACATTTGGAATGTCCATTATCATATACGGCACGAATTTTTCAAAACAGTTTACATTGTCTGTCTCGATGGGACAGACACGGCGCAGCGTGATTTCCTATTATTTTCTGCGGCAGACCATACTGCTGGTACTGGGCTATGGTCTGGTGCTGCTGATTCATCAGGGAGAAATGGCTCTTTATTCTGCTTTGTACCCGGGCATTCCGCAGAAAGGAAATTTAAATTTCCTTTATCATCCCATGGTTGCACTTGGGCTGATTGGCGGCAATTTGCTGGTCGTGCTGCTTAATGGGATGCTTTATCACAAGTACGGACAGAGATATTTTGCCATCAGTTATTTTGGGATGCTCGGAGTCCTCCTGCTGATTACGAAGCTGGATAAAATACCGTGGCTGCAGAAGGCTGTGGCAGCGGTTCCTACAGCGGCATGGTATATCATGGCGGCAGCGGTTGTGGCAGGGATGATCTGGGGAATCGCCCGTATGGTTCGTACGCTGGCGGTTAAATAAAATCGGGAATGTTTTTCTGGTGCCTTTCAGGGAAAGTGTGAATATCACCGGCGTAGAATTGCATGACGGCTTAAAGAGGTCCGATCGCAAGGCTTCTATACGCAAGGGGCTTAAATGCTTTGCTGACGGGGATACAGGTGTGAGAAAAGAGAAAATTTGGAGAAATGCACAAGAAATAGAGGAAATCTCATGGCTTGATCCGCTGAAATACGGCAAAAAAGGGAGAATATTTGTGAAATACTCCAAATTAACCCCGCCGAGGGGATACCGTAAAAGAAGCATCCGATATCCCCGCAGGGGGCTTCCGGCGGCGGGGAAACTGTGATAGTATGATCACACGGTTAATACGCCCACTCCTAGACGAAAAACGCCACGCTGTTTGGGGAAACAGTGGGGCGTTTTTTGTTTTATGCAGACAAAGGGCACAGCGGAAATTCCTGCTGTGCCCCATATTTATGACTTAATAACCGTAGAGCATATTCCGGCGAATGTCAGCAAGAGAATGGGCACCGCACATGGCCATGGTGTCGGCCAGCTCTTCCTGAAGCTTTTTGACAAACACATCAATGCCCGCTGCACCGCCGCCATAGACCATGGTGACGAAGGGGCGGCCGATGAGGACGCCATCTGCGCCCAGCGCAAGAGCCTTGAACACATCCATGCCGGAGCGGATGCCGCCGTCTACCAGAACGGTCATCCGATCGCCTACCGCATCGGCTATGGCAGGGAGGACTTCTGCCGTAGAGGGACACTGATCCAGCACCCGACCGCCGTGGTTAGAAACCACAATGCCGCAAGCCCCGGCTGCCAGCGCCTTTTTTGCACCGCTGACAGTCATAATGCCCTTGAGAATAAAAGGTTTTTCCGCCCATGCGGCGATCTGCGCCAGCTCTTCCACGGTTTTACTGCCTGCGGGCGGCTCCATATTTTTGAGGAAAGGCAGACCGGCGGCATCGATGTCCATGGCAATGGCCAGAGGATTTCCCCTTTTCACCAGTTCCAGCTTCTCACGGATCAGTTCCATATTCCAGGGCTTCACCGTGGGGATGCCCCAGCCGCCGTTGCGTTCCAGTGCCTGAGCGGCGGCTTCCATGACGGCGGGATTCATTCCGTCACCGGTGAAAGCGGCAATTCCGGTGTCGGCACAGCCGGAAACCAGAATTTCGTTGTAGCGCAGATCGTCGTATTTGTCGCCATAGTGCATCTGCATGGCACCCACAGGCGCGGCAAAAACGGGGAGCTTAAAATCTCTGCCGAACAGATGCGCTGCGGTGTCCACAGACTTATTTTCGCAGATGGTGTCCATGTTAACGCAGATTTCCTGCCATTTCTGATAGTTGCGGATGAAGCCGGTGCCAATGCCCTTGGCGCCGGGGCCGGGGATGGCATTTTTACAGGCGGCACCGTTGCAGACGGGGCAGGCCCTGCAGTAAGGGCCCATACTGTTACGGGCGGATTCCAGAACTTCCTGATATGTCATAAGTGGCTTTTCTCCTTATTTTTTGCAAGTTCGGTATATTTATCGCTGCGCCCGTAGGCGAGGCTTACAGGGTATTTTTCGGCGTTTCGGTTCATTTTTGCCTGAACGATCTCGTCCAGATCCAGCCCGCAGGCATCCGCCAGCAGAATGCTGTAAGAAACCACATCCGCCAGCTCCTCCCGAATTTTGTCCGTCTTTTCCCGGCACTCCAGATCTGCGCCGCTCCACTGAAAGACCTCCAGCAGCTCGGCGGCCTCAAGAGTCAGAGAGATTGCCAGATCCTTGGGGTTGTGAAACTGCTTCCAATTTCGGTCATCCCGAAAGGAGAGCACCTTGTCCGTTGTCTCTTGCGTAATCATGAAAACTGTCTCCTTTGTGTTGCGCATTTTCTATATCATACATGATTCCGGCGCCGGCTTCAATCGGCAGTGACTGATTTTTCCGGCATCTCTGCGGGGGCGTCTGTCCTGCATTCTGTCAGCTCCAGATTTCTTTTTAACAGCGTTTTTCCCTTGTAGCCGAAGGCTCTGGTTTTGCACAGGGAATTTAAGTTTTCCCGTGTCACTACCGGCTGCACATCGGAGGAAAATGCCTTCAGATAGGTCAGCGGCAGATCTTTGTTATAGGGGCAGCAATTCTGGCAGCTGTCACAGCCCCACATCAGACCGTTCTTGCGAACCAGTGCCTGCTCCTTGTCCGTCAGAGCGCCCTTCCTCTGGGTGATATCTGAAAGGCACCGGGTATAGTCGATTCCCTCGGGGGAAATTGCACCGGCAGGGCAGCTTGCCATGCATCGACCGCACTGCATACAAATCTGCCGGGGCAGCGGATGGTCAAATGCAAACAGATAATCCGTGACGATTTCCCCGATCACGAAAAATGTTCCGTACTGAGGATGAATCACCAAACCATTCACGCCGGGAAAGCCCAGTCCGGCTGCCAATGCACATTCCCGCTCCGGAAGGGCAGATACATCCGTAAAGCCGACAAAAGAAGCCCCGAAGGTTTGGCTTAGTTCCTCTGCCGCCTGATTGAGGATTTGCCGGACAACAATATGATAATCCGGCACCATGGCATATTTGCAGACATTTGCGTTTGGGTGCTCTCCGGTATAGTAAGGAAATGCGCAGACGATTACGCTTTTTGCCTCTTTGGGGATCCGTTCCCGGTTCCGGCAGGGCAGAAATTCACTAATTCCGTGATAATCGCAGACTCCGTAGGATAGGATCTGGTTTTGATTCAAAATTTCCTTTAGCTTTTCATTTTTCATATTCCTGCTCCATCCTTACACTTGCGGCAGCCTGAAATCCTGTCTTTCAGGGGTATTGTAACACAAACCGAAGCCGCAGGCAATGAATGCTTTGCCCTGCTGCAAATTACTTTGCCTCAGAAAGCCTTCCCACCCCGGAATCCCTTGACTTTCTCCCCTGAATGGCATACACTTTCATTGGAAACGGGAATCGTTTCCCCGACAGCCCAACAAAAGGAGAACGGAAATGTACGACGAACTGACTCAGGTGGATATTGACAAAATGAAGGCGGAAATCGAGCACCGGACCAGAGTCCTGCGCCCGCAGCTCATTGAAGAAGTCCAAAGAACGCGGGAGTTTGGAGATCTCAGCGAGAATTTTGAATATAAATGTGCCAAGCGTGACAAAAACCGAAACGACAGCCGGATCCGCTATTTGGAACGGATGATCAAAACGGCAAAGGTCATAGATGCCAAGTCTGACGAAGAGGGGATAGGTCTGTTTGACAAGGTGACCATCTTCAATGAGATGACAGGCAAGGAGATGAAGCTGCAAATCGTCACGACGCTGCGTCAGAATGTGCTGAAAGGTCTGATCAGCAAAGAGTCCCCTGTAGGCAAGGCGCTTGTGGGCCACAAGGTCGGGGACCGGGTGCAGGTGGTTGTCAGCCCTGAAATGCAGTATTTTGTGGAAATCCGCTCTGTGGAAAAGGGCGAGGATGATGCATCTATGGAAATCAGTGCCTATTAAATCCGAGAAAAGCATTGCCGAAGCGGTTACCCTCTGACACATGGCCAGGCCTGTGGCGGGAAAGCGGAGCCGCATTCAGTAAAAAAGTATGAAATTTCGGAGGGAAATAAGAAAATGTTTCAATACCGCAGAAAAGTTCAGTATCACGAAACGGATAAGATGGGAATTACCCATCATTCAAATTATATTAAATGGATGGAAGAGGCCAGAATCGCATTTCTGGAAAGCATCCACCTGCCGTTTCAGCTTGTAGAGGAGCGGGGAATTGCTTCACCCGTTGTGGCAGTGTCCGTGGATTATAAAAATCCGGTGACATTCGGTGACGAAGTGCTGGTGGAGGTTTTTATCACAAAATATACCGGTGTCAAGCTGGAAGTCGGATATACCATGAAAAATGCCGAAAACGGAATGCTTGTTGCTGTGGCAAGCTCCAAGCACGCTTTCCTTAAGGAAGGCCGAATCGTTTCGCTGAAGCGTGTCGCCGCCGATCTGCACAGTATTATGGAAAGAGAAGCTCAGGCAGCTGCGGCTTTGTAAAATTCTATACGGAAAATCCGGCGAAATTTCTGCCGGTAACAACAAAGGGCTTACCGCCTGCTTTGGCAGACGGTAAGCCCTTTTGACAGCTTAATCCCTTTGTTTTCAGATATGATGCCCCGAATCAGTCGATGATGACCAGAGGCTTAATGAGATCTCTGGGCTTGTCCTTCATCAGCATCAGGGCAGGCTCAACATTTTCCAGACCGTGGAAGGTGTGGGTAATGAGCTTCTCGGGATGGATACGGTTCGTCATAATCAGACGGGCCAGCTTCTCGGCACGCAGACGACCGCCGGGCATCAGACCGCCGCGGATCTGCTTGTGACCCATGCCGCAGCCCCACTCAACTCTGGGAACGGGCACAAAATCACCTTCACCCAGATAGTTCACATTGCCGATAATTCCGCCGGGCTTCAGCATAGCCAAGGCCTGCGCAAAGGTGTTATTGTCGCCGCCGGCAATAACGACCTTATCAACCCCCTGACCGTTGGTTTTTGCCATGATCTGCTCGACGATGTCGCCTTCCTTATAGTTAACAATGGATGTTGCGCCAAACTCAAGTGCCAGATCGGTGCAGTTCTTACGGGAGCCGACAGCAAAGATTTCAGCTGCACCACGGATTGCACAGGCTGCCACGCTCATCAGACCCACAGGGCCGACACCGATAACGGCTACATTGTCACCGAACTGAACATCAGCCAGCTCCACACCGTGGAAACCGGTGGGGACCATGTCTGCCATCATAACGGCGGCGCCCAGATCCATCCCCTCAGGCAGGTGCGCCAGATTTCCGTCAGCATCATTGACATGGAAATACTCTGCGAAAACGCCATCCTTAAAGTTAGAGAACTTCCAGCCGGAAAGCATACCGCTGGAGTGCATGGGGTAGCCGCCCTGTGCCTCCAGAGAGTTCCAGTCGGGGGTGATGGCGGTGATCAAAACACGGTCACCGGGCTTAAAGTCCTTTACGAGTGAACCTACCTCCACAACTTCACCAACTGCTTCGTGACCCAGAATCATATCCTTACGGTCGCCGATGGCGCCGGACCAGACTGTATGAATATCAGAAGTGCAGGGGGCAAGTGCTAAAGGCTTACAGATTGCATCCATGGGACCGCACTTGGGCATTTCCTTTTCAACCCAGCCGGTAGCACCGATTCTTAACATTGCAAAACCTTTCATAGTTGTTACCTCCATATGTAAAACAGAATTTTTATCGGTAAGTTTTCCTTACGGCAGACATACTAACATAGAATTTTCAATAAGTCAATATATATCGATATGAATATATTTAATTTAACAAAAAATTTTTCCGCGCCGTTTCCCGGGGAGAAGGCCACTGCGGCAGCTGCGGAAAAGCGCTGAAGGCGTCAATTAGGGTCTTGATAAGCCGCTGACGGCATAGGGGGCTTTCCTGCACATAAAGTATTTTGTACCAAAAAGGGAATTGTCATGCATCACCGGCAAATATAATATTGCAGTCTCTTACAAAGTCTTTTCATGGGCGATTGGGGGCGGCAATGGTGCCGGCGCAGAGGCGGGGCTGCGGGGATGTATTTTTCAGTCTGCCGCCGTTTTATATGGCGTGAGCCATAAAAAATATATTCTTTTTGATCGTTTCTTTATTGCAAAATTTTTAAGAAAATTCATGGGTTTCTGGAAACAACTTCCATTTAAGTGATTTTGCAGCCGGAAAATGCTTCCTTAGTAGAAAAATAGGGAAATTGTAAAATTTGACGCAACGGATTGCATTATTATAGGGAAATATGGTATAATCCGCACATATTAAGTCGGAATATAGGATGCGGCAGGCCTTGCGCATGGGATTGCCCGTTGGGCAATACGGGACATGGAGGCCCGTCTGCTGTAAATGCGTCGCAGCGGCGAAACCCGGATGATATGACAGTCGCAAAATTTTAGAGCCATACACAATAGAAAGGTTGATGACAGGTGCCAAAAGGACCCAAAGGACCACAAGGATTTGTATATGAGTTTACACGAAAAGAGTTTGCATATCTGCTGTTTAAAAAAAAGATCTGCCCCAAATGCGGCGGCAGAATGACGAAGAACAAGTACTGCGAGATCGTGAACGGTTCCAGATTTCAGCACCGAACGGACGGCCCGAAGCTGTCCCTTTACGATGTGAAGCACTATTATTACACATATACCTGCGAAGAATGTGGAACAGAATTTGAACTGTCACAGTTAGTGAAATAAGAAAGGAGATGTTGTGCAACTGCACAACCGGGGACATTATGCAAAACTATAATTGTAAAAATTGCGGTGCCGTTTTGTATTGGGATGTTGACGAAGGCTGCCTGAAATGCGAATTCTGCGGAATGAAATATCAGCCTTCGGACTTCGAGGACTACACGGACACCACCGAAGAAGTGAAAAACGAAGAGGTGGAACAGCAGTACACCAACACGGAGCCCCAGGAGGATATGGCGGTTTACGAGTGCAAAAACTGCGGCGGTGAAATTGTCACTCTGAAAACCACAATGGCGACCATTTGCCCCTATTGCGGTGAGGCTGTTTCCATTACCTCCAAATCAGCAGGCGTGTTCAGACCGGAGCTTTGCATCCCGTTCAAAAAGGATAAGGCGGATGCCATGCGGCTTTACAAGAAATACGTAAAGCGCTCTTTCCTGACCCCTAAAAAGTTCAAGCTGGAAAATACATTGGAAAAGTGTCAGGGACTGTTTGCACCCTTCTATCTGCACACAATCGACGACCGTGCAAAACATCGTTTTGAAGGTGAGAAGACCGGTTACAAAAGAAGAGGCGATGACCGTGTGACAACCCACCGTGTTTTCGAGCTGATTTTGGAGGCCGACGGTAAATTCGAGCGAGTGCCGACGGATGGTTCCGTCCGGATCGATGACGCTATGATGGAAGCCATCGAGCCTTTCGATTACAGCGAGTGCAAAGCCTATAATCCGGCATATATGGCAGGATTTGCGGCGGAGCAGACTGACGACGATAAGAAAAGTCTGGATGCAAGAGCCGTTGCGAGAGTCGAGGATGGCATGAGAACGAAAGCGCAGCAGGCATTTTCCGGTTATTCCACCGTCACGCTGAAAAATGAGATAAACGCTATCGACAATCACACTTCCGAGTATGTTATGATGCCGGTATGGCTCCTGAATATCAATCACAACGGGAAAAAGTATACCTATGCAATTAACGGGCAGAGCGGCAAGGTCACGGGAAAGCTTCCCATTGACAAGGTAAAACTCGCTTCTATCCTTGCAGGCACTTTCGTAGGAGTGGATCTGATTCTGTCGCTGATTACAGCGCTGCTGTGATAAGGAGGAAGAGCTATGAAAAAGCAATTACTTGCCGGAATTTCTGCCGTTGCCTTGCTGTTTGTGCTTCTGCTTTCGGCAGTCTCCGCATTCCCCGTGACCGCAGAGGCAAAAGGAAAGACCTATCAGCAAGAGGTCGGAAAATCAACGGTTTATATCCATGATCTTGCAGATCTGCTGACAGATGCGGAAGAAAAAGAGATTCTGAATTCTGTGAACAAATACTGCGAAAAAGCCCAGTATAATATCCTCTTCCTGACTACAAATTACACTTCTGGAAAGAGCACTATGGTCTACAGCGATGACTATATGGATAAGCTGTTTCCGGATACCGATGAAAATATCGCATTTGTTATTGATATGGATAACCGCGAGATCTATATCAATACAATGGGCAGCGCCGTTGATATTTTGTCGGATAAGGATATCGACAAAGCACTGGATCGGGCATTTTCCAAAATCACAGTCGGGAACTATCGCGCAACTATGCAGGAAATGTCCGACTACTGCCTGGACAAATTGTCGCAGACATTCTTCTCTAAATTCCTGAAGGGTACATACAAATTCAGCCACATTATTATTTCCGGTGCCATAACGGCAGTTGCAGCGGTTGTTTTGCTTGCGCGGCATTCCAAGGCCAATAAACCGCATCCGGCGGTTAACTATGTCCCGCAGGAAAACTACAATGTGAAAAACAAAGAGGAGAATTACGTAAGAACCTATGAGACGGTTCAGAGGGGCTATTACAGTAAAAAGTCCTCCAGCGGAGGCAGCAGCTCCCGTCATACCTCCAGCAGCGGAAGATCCCACAGCGGCGGAGGACGCAGGTTCTGATGGATGTACAAACTGCTTTGCCCCAGATTATAAAATGGCTGATGGCGGTTATCTTTGTGATTGCCATTCTGGTTGCGGTAAAGCTGATCAGAAAGAAGCTCAGACGGCTGAAAAGCCGGATGATCAGCCGGGCGGAAAACGCTGTTATGCAGGAGCTTTCACCCTTCGCGCGGGATTTGACTTCGGGTTTTGTGGAGGCAATGAAGGAAACCACACCCGTTGTCCGATCGACCGGCGGCGCAACGGCTGTGTGCCTTGCCAAGGTGCAGCAGGATTTTAAGGATTTTCATCCGGAAGACGCCGACACGGATATTAAGACCTTTATTTTGGAGTTTTTGCAGGTAAAATACTGCGGACAGCCGGAATTTGAAAAGGCAAAGGTATCCAGCAAGGTGAAGCTTAATATTGGGGATAAGGTGCACACAGGTGTTACGGATGTGAAAATCAATCACATTGCAATCAGCGATTATCAAAAGACGCTGAATTCCGCTACACTGCGGTATCGTGTTTCCGCAGGTTTTACCCAAAACGGCGCAAGAAGAGAAAAACTGTATGAGGTGGAATACACGCTACAATTAAGAGATGAATATGATGCATCTGCCTTCATCAGCTGCGCAAATTGCGGTGCACCGATTTCAGAAGCGGACGGTATTTGTCCGTACTGTGGCATGAAGCATATCCGGGATACCATATTCAACTGGGTAGTTACCGATATTCTGGAAAAATAAAGATGAAAGATTATGTAATAGAAAGGAATTTTTAAAATGGGACTGATTAGAAAAACTGTGGATGCCACAAAGGGCGTAGTAAATAGTGCAACCGGCGGCCTGACCGGCGCATTTGGCGGCGTAATGCATCAGGCAATTCATCAGGAGTACTTCGCTTCCGGCAATATGGCAGGCGATATCCTGATGAAGAGAGCAGAACAGATTCGTCCGGACGGCTCCACCAATACCCGCAGCGATTCCAATGTCATTAGCAACGGCTCTGTAATTGATGTGCAGAATAATCAGTGCATGATTATCGTGGAAAACGGTAAAATTGCAGAGGCCTGTATGGAGCCCGGCCGTTTTGTGTACGATACTTCTCTGGCCCCCTCCTTCTTCGCAGGAGAAGAGGGCTTTGGCGGAAGAGTCAAGGAAGTTGCAAAGGAAATTTGGGAACAGGCAAAACTGGGCGGTCAGCGCAGAAATACCCAGCGTATTTACTTCATCAACATGGGTATTCTGGATAAGTCCATTCTGTGGGGCGTTGGCAATGTTCAGTTCCAGCATACCGAGCAGTTTGCAGCCGGCGGTGCACCGCTTGCAGTTGGTGTCACCCTGAAGGGTCACGGTACTGCCCGTGTCCGTCTGCGCAGACCTGCTGATTTCTTCAGCGAATACGGTGCTAAGTTTGCAGGCGGCGACAACGATGCAGTCGTTACGCTGGATTCTTTGGAAACCTTCTTCGCTTCCAGCAAGAATAAAATTACAGAAGCCATTGCCATGGCAATTACCGAGCTGGGCGCACGCAAGCCGGTACGGTATAATGAGATCATGACCGTTGCCAATATGGCAGAGCTGCGGGAAATGGTCAACCAGCATATGCAGGATACCGATCTGGCCCGTGTCGGCTTCGATTTCTATGAATTTGCAGTAGGCGGCAGCGGCTTCATCCTGAATGAGGAAGACCGTGCAACCATCAAGCAGCTGCAGGTTCGTGCGTTCGAGTCCAGTAATATCAATCTGGCTAACTATACCATTCAGTCCAAGATTGCAGAGGGCTTCCAGGAAGCAGGCAAGAACGGCGGTACTTCCGGTATCATCGGCATGGGCATGGCCATGGGCGGCGGTATTGGCGCATTGGGCAATATGCAGGCACAGGCGGTTCCTCAGTATGGAGCACCGCAGCAGCCGGCAGCGCCCGCACCCCAGCCGTCAGCACCGGCACAGCAGCCGGCGGCAGACAGCTGGAAGTGTTCCTGCGGCAATGTAGCCACCGGCAACTTCTGCCCCCAGTGCGGTGCTAAAAAGCCGGAGCCGGTTGCTTCCAAAACCTGGACATGCACATGCGGAAAGGTCAACGAGGGTAACTTCTGTTCGGACTGCGGCGCCAAGAGACCTGCCGTGAAGAAAAAACTGGTCTGTGATAAGTGCGGCTGGACCGGCGAGGATACCTCCACCCGTTTCTGCCCCAACTGCGGCGACCCTGTAACAGAAGCCGATTGGCAGTAAAATATTGTATATTTACTGATAAATTGGCAGCAGGCACTCACAAACTGTGGGTGCCTGCTTTTTGAAGAACAGTTTGCCGCCCGTTTGCCCGGGGGAGATTTTTGAATGCTTTTGCGTTTCAAGGGACGGCTGAGTTTTCTGCTGTCCCTTTATTTCCATACGAGAGGCAGTTTTTTTACTGCATATGCGGGAAGAATGCAGAAAAAGTATCGCATTTTCCCTGCTGATATGATACTATTCAGGCAGACGATGGGGTGCTCCGGATTCTGCCTCAGCGTCACAGGCATTATGACAGGCATGCCTGCAGCCGGAAACCTGCCTTGCCCTTTCTGGGCAAAGCAGCTGCGATCCGGCAGCGAAAACATCAAATGCATCTGAAAAGGAGAGTAAAAGCTATGAAAAATACGAACTGCGATAAAATGATTATTGCAATCATTCAGAATGACGATTATCACGAAGTCGTTGCGGATCTGAACGAACACGGTTTTTATGTAACTGTCCTTCAATCCAGCGGCGGATTCCTGAAAAGACCCAACGCGACCATCATGATCGGCCTGAACCATGAATATCTGGACGAGGTGCTGCAGCTTTTGAAGCGTTACGGAAAGCGCACGGAAATGGAAATTAAGGCGGTAACGCCGACCATGGACGCTGTCCATGCGCTGCCCATTACTTCTGTCACAGTCCCGGTTAACTGCGGTGGTATCGTCCTGTTTATTCTGGATGTGGCGCAGTACGAAAGATACTGATTCCATTGGGGCGGCATCCCGAAAGTTTTCCCATTTCTGACGGCTGCGTGCCGGCCAATCGATTCAAGTGAATATACCCTCGTATCCCGGCAATGCATGACTTAAGTGCATTCTCCGTGTGATACGAGGGTATTGTTTTTATCCATGCAACGGCGTGGCAAAATACCGAGGGCTTCGTACTTGTGTATCTTCGTTTGTCCTTAAAAAATTCCCCGGCAGTTTTCAAAACTGCCGGGGATTGCGATATGATATCAGGAAATGCGGCGGCCGACTACCACAAGGCGACCGTTGTTCAATGTGTATTCACAGGTGGAAAGGCACACCAGCTTATCGCCGTACTGGGGGGTGATGCCGGTATCGTAGAAGGACATCCGTTTAACTTCAGCGACGAATTCATCAAATTCCTCGGCATTTTCGGCATCGACAAACAGATGGTAGGGGAATCCTTCGCCGGCAGTGCCAGTGGTTTTGAACACGGCAAAGATCTCATACTGATGATGCTCGTAAAGGGTATCGAAAGAAAATGTTTTGTGGCTTTCCCAGAAACTCTTCTTAAGATATTCGTGGAGGGTGGTGAACATATTGCCGGTCTTCATGCGGTGACCGTAAATTGTGATATTATCGGAGGGCGCAAACACATCGCCCACATCCCGCACATAAATAGAACCCGAACGGGTCTGCTTCTTGTAGAAATCGCGGTTCAGGTAGAAGTCCAGACTTTCCGTGGCTTTCAATACGGGGTAGTTGACGGTGGTGTCCGGAATGCTGATCCAGCCCACCAGATCATCGTTCATTTCATAAAGGGGCTGGTATTCGGGGAGGATCTGAGGCGGCTGACCGGGAACGGGTTTGCTCGGAATCTGGACAGAACCGCTGCCGTCCGGGGACGGGGAAGGACGGTGGCTTTCCACAATGCTGGCCAGATCATCCTGCTGCTTTGACTGCTTGTAGTAGTCCCAGAAATAATTGCCCAGATAGAATGCGCTGATTAAAAAAACAACGCTGCACAGGCCAATAAGAACAGTATATAGGATCTGTTTCTTTGAGAAACCGTTTCTTTTCTTTTCGCACATAAGAATGCTTCCTTCCGAAGGATATGATAGCTGTATCATATCCTATTTTTTGCCTAAAGTAAAGGGGGAACAGAAAAAATCTGGTACTGCATCGCCTTTTGGGGAAGAGCATCCGGCGCAGCTTTCCAAAAGGGTATGTTGAATTCTGCATGAATTTTGCTTTAATCGACAACTGAATTCGTGCAAATTTCCAAAAGTAAAACAGATGGGTTGACAAATAAATTTATTGGGAATATTATATCGATACGAAAAAACCGATACGAAAATATCGAATAGGAGTGATCCATATGACTAACACATATACACCCACCACCAACCTCGCTGAGCTGGAACAGACCATGAACCGCTGCCGGAAGGCGCAGGCGGAATTTGCAGAATTTACGCAGGAACAGGTGGATAAGATTTTTCTGGCGGCAGCGTCTGCTGCGGATCAGGCCCGGATTCCTCTGGCAAAGCTGGCGGCGGAAGAGACAGGCATGGGAGTAGTGGAGGATAAGGTGATCAAGAATCACTTTGCATCTGAATATATTTACAATGCTTACAAGGACCAGAAGACCTGCGGCGTGATCGAAGAGGACACTGCCTTCGGTATTCAGCGGATTGCTGAGCCTGTCGGTGTGATTGCGGCGGTAATTCCCACCACCAATCCCACTTCTACGGCTATCTTTAAGGCGCTGATTTGCCTGAAGACCCGCAATGCCATGATTGTCAGCCCCCACCCCCGGGCAAAGAAGTGCACCATTGCGGCAGTAAAGACAGTTCTGGAGGCAGCCGTGAAGGCGGGCGCTCCGGAGAACATCATCGGCTGGATTGATGAGCCCTCCATCGAGCTTACGAATGCAGTTATGGCACAGGCAGATCTGATTCTTGCTACCGGCGGCCCCGGAATGGTGAAGGCAGCCTATTCTTCCGGCAAGCCTGCTCTGGGCGTGGGCCCCGGCAACACGCCTGCGGTGATCGACAGCAGCGCGGATATTTTGCTGGCAGTTTCCTCGGTGCTCCATTCCAAGACCTTCGACAACGGCATGATCTGCGCATCCGAGCAGAGTGTGGTGGTGCTGGAGGACATCTATGACCGGGTGCGGCAGGAGTTTGTCCGCCGGGGGGCCTATATTCTGAATGAAGCGGAGGCGGATAAGCTCCGTCCCGTCATGTTCCCGGGCGGCTCCCTCAATTCGAAAATTGTGGGACAGAGCGCGTTTACCATCGCTGCTGCGGCGGGAATTGAAGTGCCCGAAACTACGAAGGTGCTGATTGCCGAGGTGGAAAGCACCGACATAACCGAGGTGTTTGCAAGAGAAAAGCTGTCTCCGGTGCTGGCCATGTATCGGGCGGAAAGCTTCGACGATGCCCTGCAGAAGGCAAAGAAGCTGGTGCAGGACGGCGGCTACGGACACACCGCTTCTGTTTATCTGAATGATACCACGGAAGGCGAGAAGCTCAATGCATTTGCCCATTCCATGAAAGCCTGCCGAATCCTTGTGAATACCCCGGCTGCCCAGGGCGGCATCGGTGACCTGTATAACTTCCGGCTGACACCCTCTCTGACGCTGGGCTGCGGCAGCTGGGGCGGCAACTCCGTGTCGGAAAATGTGGGTATCAAGCATTTGCTGAACATCAAAACTGTTGCAATCAGGAGGGAAAATATGCTTTGGTTCCGGGCACCGCAGAAGGTGTATTTCAAGAAAGGCTGCCTGCCGGTGGCACTGGCAGAGCTGAAAGATAAGAAGCGGGCGTTTATCGTCACGGATTCCTTCCTCTATCAAAACGGCTACACCAAGCCCGTGGAGAAGAAACTGGAAGAAATGGGCATTGTTCACACCACCTTTTATCAGGTGGAGCCGGATCCCACGCTTGCCTGCGCCAGAGCCGGTGCAGCGCAGATGGCATCCTTCCGCCCGGATCTGATTCTCGCAGTGGGCGGCGGCTCTGCTATGGACGCCGGCAAGATTATGTGGGTGCTCTATGAGCATCCCGAGGCGGATTTCATGGATATGGCCATGCGCTTTGCCGATATCCGCAAGAGGATCTACACTTTCCCGAAGATGGGCGAAAAGGCCTACTTTACGGCAATTCCCACCACCGCCGGTACCGGCTCTGAGGTAACACCTTTTGCGGTGATCACCGATGAAGAAACCGGCATCAAATACCCCTTGGCAGACTATGAGCTGATGCCCAATATGGCAATTGTGGATGCAGACATGATGATGAACGCACCCAAGGGACTGACAGCTGCCTCCGGCATTGACGCCGTGACCCATGCGTTGGAAGCCTACGCTTCCATGCTGGCAACGGACTACACCGACGGGCTGGCCCTGCGGAGCCTGAAACTGATTCTGGAAAATCTCCCGGAGGCCTACGAAAAGGGCGCAGCCGCACCCAGAGCCAGAGAGAATATGGCGCACGCTGCCTGCATGGCAGGTATGGCCTTTGCCAATGCCTTCCTTGGTGTATGTCATTCCATGGCACACAAGCTGGGCGCTTTCTACCATCTGCCCCACGGCGTTGCCAATGCGCTGATGATTTCCTATGTACTGCGGTTTAATGCCTCGCAGACACCCACAAAGATGGGCACCTTCCCCCAGTATGACCATCCGCATACGTTGGAAAGATATGCTGAGGTGGCAGATTATCTGAAGCTTGGCGGCAGCACCAACGAAGAAAAGCTGGAGCGGCTCATTGAGACCGTGGAGGATCTGAAGAAGAAAATCGGCATCAAGTCCAGCATCCGGGACTACGGCGTTGAGGAAGCGGATTTCCTTGCACGGCTGGACGAAATGACAGAGCAGGCCTTCGATGACCAGTGCACCGGTGCAAATCCCCGTTATCCTCTTATGTCTGAGATTAAGCAGATGTATCTGGATGCCTATTACGGCAAATAATATCCATAGCAGGACGGCGTGCCGTCCTGCTATTTTCCGTTTCCGGAGAGGCTGGGAGAAAACAGGTGAATTCTGTGTCTTGACGAAAGCGGCTATCTTTTGTAAAATAAGCCGTAAGAACAATAGAAAGAGAGAATTGCTATGGGGAAAAAGACACTTTGGATTACCCAAACGGCACTGATGCTGGCACTGCTGATTGTCCTGCAATGGCTTACGAAGCCCTTGGGGGGACAGCTGGTGACCGGCTCTTGTGTCAATGGAATGCTGGCACTTACTGCCCTGCTGGCAGGACTTGGCAGCGGCGTGACGGTGGCTGCACTGTCACCGGTTTTTGCTTATCTTTTCGGAATTGCACCGAATCTGGTGACGGTTCCGGCTATTATGGTGGGAAATATGGCTTTCGTGCTGGTGCTGTATCTTGTCTGCGGCGACGGAAAGTCTGCTTGGAGACAGGTGGCGGCGTGGTTTGTGTCTGCGGTTTGCAAATTTGCGATCCTCTATTTCCTTGTAACCATGGTGATCTGCGGCGTGGCATCGGAAGTGCTGCTGGAGCGGGGGGTTCTGAAAGCACCCATGCTGACAATGCTTCCCACTATGTTCACCTGGCCTCAGCTCATTACGGCTTTGATCGGCGGTGCCGTGGCTCTGCTGGCAGCACCGACCCTCAAAAGAGCACTACATAAGAACTGATACGGAGGAAAACATATGCGCGGAATCCCTTCACTGATTACTGACATTCGGAAAAAAGTATTCACCGAAGTTGCCAGAATGGCGTATAACGGCGGTGACTACACCAAGGCAGAGGATCTGCCCTATATCATTGTTCCCGGCGACCAGCCTCTGCACAGAGAATCCGTTTTTCTTGAGCGGGCCATTGCCGGTGAGCGGGTGCGCCTTGCCATGGGCCTCGGCGTGCGCCCTATCCAGACCCGTACTTTGATGACCGACGGCATGGACGAGGCTGCGGTGGCGCAGCAGTATTATGAGCCGCCCCTTATCAACATCATTCCCTATGCCTGCCATGCCTGCCCGGGAAATCAGTACCGTGTAACAGAAAGCTGCCAGAACTGTCTGGCGGCGTCCTGCCAGAAGGTTTGCCCCAGGGGGGCCATATCCTTCGTCAACGGCAAAAGCAAAATCGACCAGAGCAAGTGCATCAAGTGCGGAAAATGCCAAAGAGCCTGCCCGTATCACGCCATTATTCATCTGGAGCGGCCATGTCAGGCAGCCTGCGGTATGGATGCTATCGGTACGGACGAAAACGGCAAGGCTGTGATCAATCAGGATAAGTGTGTGTCCTGCGGTCAATGCCTTGTGAGCTGTCCTTTCGGCGCAATTGTGGACAAGGGACAGATTTTTCAGGTAATCCAGTCGATTCTGAAGGGGGATAAGGTCATTGCCATTGTGGCACCGGCCTTTATCGGTCAGTTCGGCAAGTATTCCACCCCCGGAAAGTTTATTGCAGCCATGAAGCAGCTGGGATTCGAGAGAGTCGTGGAAGTGGCGGTGGGCGCAGATATGTGTACCATTGAGGAGGCTAAGGATTTTCTGGAAAAAGTTCCCGAAAAGCAAAGGTATATGGCAACCTCGTGCTGCCCTGCTTGGCACTCCATGATCTATAAGCTGTTCCCCGGAGAGGCAAAGAACATTTCCATGACCCTCACCCCCATGGTGTTCACGGCTCGGCTTATAAAGCGGAAATATCCGGACAGCAAGGTAGTCTTTGTGGGTCCCTGCGCCGCCAAGAAGCTGGAGGCCATCCGGGAGGACATCCGTTCCGATGTGGACTTTGTGCTGACCTTCGAGGAATTGCAGGGCATGTTTGAAGCCAAAGAAATTGACTTTGAGACCATTGAACCCATGTACGACCTGAATGAAGGCACTGCCGCAGGCAGAGGCTTTGCGGTGTCCGGAGGCGTGGCGGGAGCTGTCACAGATGTAATCCGTCAGACAAACCCGGATCTGCAGATCAATACCGCCCGGGCGGAGGGACTGCGGGACTGCCGCAAACTGATGACCATGGCAAAGGCCGGAAAATATGACGGCTATCTGCTGGAGGGCATGGCCTGCCCCGGCGGATGTGTGGCAGGCGCCGGAACCATTCTGCCGGTGGAGCTGGCATCCAAGGTGGTGGGACGCTACCAGCAGGAGGCGGATACTGCCAGCCCGCTCGAAAGCCCCTATCGGGACAAGGGAACGACACTGGAACAGGAATAAAACAAATACGGAGCAGAAAAATATCTGCTCCGTATCTTTATTATTGCCACACGCCGGCAGGTGTGATAAAATCAGATATCAGAATCACGGAGAGGGTGCAGATATGGAATTTAACGATATTTACGATGAAAACCGGAATTTCACCGGGCGGGTGCATCAGCGTGGGCTGCCATGGAAGCATGGCGAATACGGGCTGATCGTCTGTGTGTGGGTCTATGATGGAGCGGGGCACCTGCTGCTGACCCGCCGGGCCAAGGAAAAGAGTTTCGCCGGCACATGGGAAAATTCCGGCGGCGCAGCCAAGGCCGGAGAAAACAGCCGTCAGGCGGTGGCCCGGGAGCTGTATGAGGAGACCGGCATCCGGGTGCCGGAGGAGGAGTTTGAGTACATCGGCACCGACCGGGATGAGCATGCTTATTATGATTTTTATTGCGTGCAGCGATCTACACCTCTTTCGGAAATCGTTTTGCTCCCCGGAGAAACGGATGATGTGCAATGGGCGGATTTTTCCAAAGTGCACCGGCTAATCCGGGAAGGGAAGATCTGCCAGGTTATTGCCGACCAGTTCCTGCGGCAGGAGGAGCTTTTGCGCGTTCGGCAGAATATACAAGAATAGAATGGAAAATTTGGCCATGTGAATCCGTGTATTCCCTTGCAAATGCCGTGCAGCATGGGGTATAATGAAAAAAAGCGTTTTTAGTGATTCCGGCAAAAACGCTGTTGCCGGAGCTGAAAACGCTTTTCTTTTTTTATTTCAATATACGGAGGGCGTATTTATGATTGAACTGACACATCTTCCAGTTCGGAGAGGAAATGTTCCGCTTCGCTATGCAAGAGGCCACTTTGCAACCAACCACAGCCACATCAACTACTATATTGATATTACTTACCAGAAAACTCGCCTCAGCGAGGCCCGGGACAGCGCACGGCAGTTGGTTTCTCATTTTATCAACAATACGCCTGTAGATACCGTTCTGTGTCTGGACGGCACTGCGGTGATCGGCACCTGCCTTGCTGAGGAGCTGACCAAATCCGGCTTCCGCACCATCAACTCCCACGATACCATTTATGTGGTGGAGCCGGAGTTCAATGCCAATTCCCAGATCATCTTCCGGGACAATATCCAGCCCATGATTCGGGATAAACATGTGCTTGTGCTGATGGCTTCGGTCACTACCGGTGTCACCGCACGGCGGAGTATGGAGGCTATCAACTATTATGGCGGCAAGCTGGCCGGCGTAGCGGCGATTTACAGCGCCGTGGATGATGTGGCGGGATGCCCTGTGCGTTCGGTCTATAATCTGAAGGATCTGCCGGATTACGCCAGTTACGATTATAATGAGTGCCCATACTGCAAGCAGGGAAGGAAGCTGGATGCTTTGGTGAACAGCTACGGCTATTCCACCCTCTAAATCATATAAAAGCCCCCGTTTTTGCCGGAATCTGAGCAGATCCGGTAAAAATGGGGGCATTTTTACGGGTCGGACGGTATGTGCGGAAAATAAAAAAATAAACCGGGAAAGACCCGGTTTTTATTAAAAAAATATTGACAAATCAGAAAATGTGGGTTACAATGGTGTTCCATACTGTGATAATATGCCCATCGCCAGACTTTCCTAACATGGACATTTTAGCACGGATCATGTGGAATGTCAAGTATAAACTTGTTCAAATTTAACAACCAATCCTAGCGTATCAAGAGTGTAAGCAACACAACATTTAGGCTTAGGCCGAAAGAAAGGCTGTGATGAACCATATGACAATGGTCAAGGACGTGCAGTTCGGCAAGACCATGCGTAAATCCTACGCAAAGTACAATGAGATCCTGGAAATCCCCAATATGCTGAAGATCCAGAAGGACTCCTATCAGTGGTTCCTGAAAGAGGGCTTGCGGGAAGTATTCAAGGATGTCGGAACCATCACCGACTTCTCCGGCAAGCTTGAGCTGAGTTTCCTGGATTACTCCATGGACGACAAGCCCAAGTACACCATCGAGGAGTGCAAGGAGCGGGATGCCACCTATGCAAAACCCATGAAGGTTCGGGTGCGCCTGCGCAACACAGAAACGGACGAAATCAAGGAACAGGAAATCTTTATGGGTGATTTCCCTGTCATGACCAACGGCGGCACCTTTGTGATCAACGGTGCTGAGCGTGTCATCGTTTCCCAGATCGTCCGCAGCCCCGGCATGTATTACGGCCATGAGGTGGACAAGGCTGACCAGCACACCTATACGGCAACGGTCATTCCTTACCGCGGTGCATGGCTGGAGTATGAAACCGATAACTCCAATGTATTTTGGGTGCGGATCGACAAGAACCGTAAGCTGCCCATCACCTGCCTGATCCGGGCGCTGGGTGTCTGCACCGACGAGCAGATCAAGGCTATGTTCGGCGAGGATGAGCGGATTCTTGCCACCATCGAAAAGGATCCCTGCAAGACCAGAGAGGAATCTCTGCTGGAGATCTACCGCCGCCTGCGTCCCGGTGAGCCTCCCACGGTTGAGACTGCCATTGCGCATATCGAGAGCCTGCTGTTCGATGCACACCGCTACGATGTCAGCAAGGTAGGCCGCTATAAATTCAATAAGAAGATGGACATCTGGTCCAGACTTTCCGGCCAGGAAGCCGCTGAGCCCATTGCCGATCCCATGACCGGCGAGATCCTTGTGATGCCCGGCGAGTTCATCAGCCGCGAGCGTGCCCACGAGCTGTCTGCACGGGGCGTCAACGAGGCAACCATCAAGATCGGCGACAGCATGGTGAAGGTGTTCTCCAACAACATGGTGGACATGGCCAACTTCGTGGACTTTGATCCTGCTGAGTACGGCATTAAGGAAAAGGTCTGCTTCTCCGTTCTGAAGGAAATGCTGGAAAGTGTTCCCGCCGACGGCTGGAAGGATGCCATTGCTGAGCGCATGGATGACCTGATTCCCAAGCACATTGTTGTGGATGACATCATGGCTTCCATCAACTACCTCAACTGCGTGGCTATGGGCGTAGGCCTGCCGGATGACATCGACCATCTGGGCAACCGCCGTCTGCGCTGCGTGGGCGAGCTGCTCCAGAACCAGTTCCGTGTGGGCTTCAGCCGGTTGGAGCGTGTGATCCGTGAGCGCATGACTGTGCAGGATCTGGATGCTGTTACACCCCAGAGCCTGATCAATATTCGCCCGGTCACCGCCATGATTAAGGAGTTCTTCGGCTCCAGCCCTCTGTCTCAGTTCATGGACCAGAATAACCCTCTGGCTGAGCTGACGCACAAGCGCCGTCTGTCCGCTCTGGGCCCCGGCGGTCTGAGCCGTGAGCGTGCATCCTTCGATGTGCGTGATATTCACTACACCCACTACGGCCGTATGTGCCCCATTGAGACTCCTGAAGGCCCCAACATCGGTCTGATCAACTATCTGGCAACCTTTGCCCGGATCAATGAGTATGGCTTCATTGAGGCTCCCTACCGTAAGGTAGATAAGGCAACCGGTCTGGTTACCGAGCAGGTAGAGTACATGACTGCTGATGTGGAAGATGATTTCTACATCGGTCAGGCAAACGAGCCGCTGGATGAAAACGGCTGCCTCGCAAATGCCCGTATCACCTGCCGTCACCGCAACGAGATCATCGAAGTGGATCGGGAAGTCATCGATTATATCGACGTTTCTCCCAGAATGATGATTTCCATTGCGACTTCTTTCATTCCGTTCCTGCAGAACGATGACGCTAACCGTGCCTTGATGGGTGCTAACATGCAGCGTCAGGCAGTTCCTCTGCTGACCACGGAGCCTCCTATCGTTGCCACCGGCATCGAGCATAAGGCTGCGGTGGACTCCGAGGTCTGCATCAAGGCGGAAAAGCCCGGTACGGTTACCGCTGTTTCTGCTACCAATATCACCGTCCGCTATGATGACGGCGATGTGCAAACCTACCGCCTGACCAAGTTCTCCCGCTCCAATGCCGGTACCTGCATCAACCAGAGACCCATCGTGGAAGTGGGCGAGCGTGTGGACACCCAGCAGATCATTGCAGACGGTCCTTCCTGCTCCGGCGGCGAAGTGGCTCTGGGTAAGAACGTTCTGATCGGCTTCGTTACCTGGGAAGGTTACAACTACGAGGACGCCATTCTGCTGAATGAACGCCTTGTTAAGGAAGATGTCTTTACCTCTATTCATATTGAGGAGCACGAGACCGAAGCCCGTGACACCAAGCTGGGACCTGAGGAAATCACCCGTGATATTCCCAATGTGGGCGAGGATACCCTGAAGGATCTGGACGAGAACGGTATCATCCGGATCGGTGCCGAGGTTCGCTCCGGCGACTATCTGGTTGGCAAGGTCACCCCCAAGGGTGAAACCGAGCTGACCCCCGAGGAGCGCCTGCTGCGTGCTATCTTTGGTGAGAAGGCAAGAGAAGTCCGGGATACCTCCCTGAAGGTACCGCATGGTGAAAGCGGCATCGTTGTGGATGTCAAGGTATTCACCAAGGAAAATTCCGATGAACTGGCTCCCGGTGTTACCAAGTCCGTCCGTGTCTATATTGCGCAGAAGAGAAAGATCTCCGTGGGCGATAAGATGGCAGGCCGTCACGGTAACAAGGGTGTTGTTTCCCGTGTTCTGCCGGAAGAGGATATGCCCTTCCTGCCGGACGGTACGCCGCTGGATGTCGTTCTGAATCCTCTGGGCGTTCCTTCCCGTATGAACATCGGTCAGGTTTTGGAAGTCCATCTGGGCTACGCCGCAAAGGCTCTGGGCTGGCATGTTGCCACCCCTGTGTTTGACGGCGCAGACGAGAAGGACATCCGTGAAACTTTGAAGCTGGCAGGCCTCAGAGAAGATGGCAAGACCGTCCTGTACGACGGCCGTACCGGCGAACCTTTCGATAATCTGGTTACCGTTGGTTACCCCTACTACCTGAAGCTGCACCATCTGGTTGATGATAAGATCCATGCCCGTTCCACCGGTCCGTACGCTCTGGTTACTCAGCAGCCTCTGGGCGGTAAAGCGCAGTTCGGCGGTCAGCGTTTCGGCGAAATGGAAGTTTGGGCGCTGGAAGCTTACGGCGCTGCTTACACCCTGCAGGAAATCCTGACGGTTAAGTCTGACGATGTCAGCGGCCGTGTCAAGACCTACGAGGCCATTGTAAAGGGTGCCAATATCCCCAAGCCCGGTGTGCCCGAATCCTTCAAGGTTTTGGTCAAGGAACTGCAGGCTCTGTGTCTCGATATCCGTGTGCTGGATGAAAACGGCAACGAGATCGAGCTCAAGGAGGATGACGACGAGGATGAGATCACCTACACTGCCCATGAAAATGAGCTGGTAGTGGGCGAGACCAGCGATGTTTTGGATGCCGGATTCGTCATCGATGAGGACAGCCCGGAAGATATTATGGATGTGTTTGCTGCGGATGAAGATGCCGAAGCCGACACTTACGAGAATTAAGGAGGCGAAGTCATGGCAGATGCCACCTTTGATGCCATTAAAATCGGCATTGCATCGCCGGAAATGATCCGGCAGTGGTCTTACGGCGAGGTCAAGAAGCCTGAGACCATCAACTATCGTACTCTGAAGCCCGAGCGTGACGGCTTGTACTGTGAGCGCATTTTCGGACCCACCAAGGACTGGGAGTGCCATTGCGGTAAGTATAAGAAAATCAAGTATAAGGGCAAGATCTGTGACCGCTGCGGCGTTGAAGTGACCAAAGCAAAGGTTCGCCGTGAGCGCATGGGTCATATTGAGCTGGCCGCTCCCTGCAGCCATATCTGGTACTTCAAGGGAATCCCCTCCCGTATGGGTCTGGTTCTGGATATTTCCCCGAAGATTCTGGAAAAAGTCCTCTATTTTGCGGCTTATATCGTGACCGATCCCGGTGATACGCCCCTGGCCCGCAACCAGGTGCTCACCGAGAAGGAATACCGGGATATGCGCGAAAAGTATGAGAACGACTTCAAGGCAGGCATGGGCGCTGAGGCAGTGAAGGAACTGCTGGAGCAGATCGACCTTGATAAGCTCTCCGCCCAGCTGCGGGAAGAGCTCAAGAACGCTTCCTCTCAGAAGAAGCTTCGTCTTGTTAAGAGACTGGAAGTGGTGGAAGCCTTCCGGGAATCCGGCAACAAGCCCAGCTGGATGATCATGGATGTGCTGCCGGTTATCCCCCCGGATATCCGCCCCATGATCCAGCTGGACGGCGGCAGATTTGCTACCTCCGACCTCAACGACCTTTATCGCCGGGTTATCAACCGGAACAACCGTCTGAAGAGACTGATCCAGCTGAATGCACCCGATATCATCGTTCGTAACGAGAAGCGTATGCTGCAGGAGGCTGTGGACGCCCTGATCGATAACGGCCGCCGTGGCCGTGCCGTCACCGGCGCCAACAACCGTGCACTCAAATCCCTGTCGGATATGCTCAAGGGCAAGCAGGGCCGCTTCCGTCAGAACCTGCTGGGTAAGCGTGTTGACTACTCCGGACGTTCTGTTATCGTTGTCGGCCCTGAACTGAAGCTCTATCAGTGCGGCGTGCCTAAGGAAATGGCTATCGAGCTGTTCCGCCCCTTCGTTATGAAGAAGCTGGTTTCCGACGGCCTGGCAAGCAACATAAAGTCCGCCAAGAAGATGATCGACAAGGACAGAACCGAAGTTTGGGATGCCTTGGACGAGATCATCAAGGACCGTCCTGTTATGCTGAACCGTGCGCCTACCCTGCACCGTCTGGGTATTCAGGCCTTTGAGCCGATCCTCGTAGAGGGCCGTGCACTGAAGCTGCATCCCCTTTGCTGTACCGCATTTAACGCCGACTTTGACGGCGACCAGATGGCTATTCACGTACCTCTGTCCGCAGAGGCACAGGCAGAAGCCAGAATCCTGATGCTCTCTGCCAACAACCTGCTGCGTCCTCAGGACGGCAAGCCTGTTACCGTGCCTACGCAGGATATGATCCTCGGTGCTTATTATCTGACCTATACCCGTCTGGGCAAGGCAGAAAAGGGCTCAGAGGAAGTGGTCATTGACAACCCCGGCGATACCGCCTGGGAGCATGGCCAGATTGTGGATGCGGACGAGTTCCTGGCGGCCAATAAGGCACTCAAGGCAGAAGACAAGCAGGGTGCAACCTTCATTCCCCGTCATGCTTATTCAAGCGTAGATGAGGCAATTGCTGCCTATGCTGACGGCGATGTGGGTCTGCACGCTCCTATCCTTGTCCGCTACGGCAGGGAGATTAACGGCGAGATGCAGTATCGCATTATCAACGCTACTGTCGGCCGCCTGATCTATAACGAGCCCATTCCTCAGGATCTGGGATTTGTGGATCGCAGCGATCCTGCACACGAGTTTGACCTGGAAGTCAGCTTCCTGGTTGGCAAGAAGCAGCTGGGTAAGATCATCGACAAGTGTATCCGCAAGCATGGCTTCACCATTGCTACGGAGATGCTGGACCGGATCAAGTCCCTGGGCTATAAGTACTCCACCAAGGGCGCTATTTCCGTGTCTATTGCAGATATGGTGGTTCCTGCTGCTAAGTATGAGCTGGTTCGGGGCGCCGAGGAAAAGGTGGTTGAAATCGAGCAGTACTACCGTCAGGGCTACATCACCAACGACGAGCGTTACCGTCTGGTGGTTCAGCAGTGGGAAAAGACCACCGCTGATGTTACCAATGCCCTGCAGGGCAATTTGGATGAGTTCAACCCCATCTACATGATGGCGGACTCCGGCGCCCGTGGTTCTATGGCTCAGATTCGTCAGCTGGCAGGTATGCGTGGTCTGATGGCGGATACCGCCGG